>JBLNBN010000058.1:0-59389 GCA_050260015.1 Chloroflexota bacterium
GGATAGGATGAGGCCCGGCCCGCCGCCTTCGAAGGCGAAGTATGCCAGCGCCGCCGGCGGAAATGCCGCGACGAACTGCATCATGACAAGCAGAGAAGTTTCCCCGCGGTCCTGCCGTCCGCGCGTAAAGACGTCCATGTACGTTATGTAAAACGCCCAAAAAAGAGTCGAGAATAGCGTTAATACGTCGCCGTAATTTATATTGTCAAAGTCAGGATTAGTAAAGAGCCACAGACCTACTGCAACTATCGCGACGCCGATCTTATTAAAAAGCGAAATCGGCTTCCTCTCTACTAACCAGTAGACGAAAGGAGTCAAAACGACAGTAATGCCGGTAATGAACGCCGACTTCGATACGGTCGTCATCTTAAGCCCGTAAGTTTGCAGCAAAAATCCGCCCCCGAAAAGCAGGCCTAAGACGATGCCATGCAGCGCCGTCGTTTTATCGAGCTTACGAAGATGCTTTCCAAAGAATATAAGCGACAGTAGTAGCGCGGTTGTAAAACGAATAATGATATATAACGAAGGCGGGCAGAACCCCAATCCGATTTTCGTAAAAACGAACGTGCCGCCCCAAATGAACGTAACAAGAAATAAATATAATTCAGCCTGCCAGGATTTCACTTAGCCCCTTTTATGTTTTTTTGTAAGTAGTTTATTAATTTTCTATCTAATCTAAAAGGCAAAATTAGTTAAAATTCTGCGCGCGCGTATTCTCCAATTTCAATCGTCGAAATTTTAAGTATTTTGGATAAGAAATAAAATTAATCCTTTGATAATACGATTTATTAATATAAATTAGATTATAGTAAATATTCAAAAGCGATTACGACCATGAAAAGACTTGTTACGCTTCTGGCGCTTATTTCATTGCTCTCGGCATGCGACCCCGAGATAAAAGTAGTTGACCGCACGGATAAAAGCGCGACTTTATTAGTCAGCGACGGCGCGAAAGTATCTAAGACGTTAATGCCCGACGGCGGGATAATAAGCGAGGATGTTTACCTCGAAGCCAACTCCGAAGCGCTACCGGAAGGCGAAATCACTAAAATAGCCGCCTACCGCAGCTCGATCTTTATTTTCCAGTCTAAGAGCCATCGAATTACGGTAGTGGATCGCAATACGTTCGTAAAGCAAGCTACTATCGACTTCTCCGAAGGTTCTCTTGAACCTTCCGACATCTGCTTCCCCAACGCTACCGACGCTTACGTCAGCTGCATGGGTAGCGATATCGTCGCCCTGGTCGATATGACTAATTTTACAATAGCAAGAAAGATTAAAGTAGGTTCCGATCCCGTTGCAATAACCTGCCGGGGAAATCAGATTTTTACCGCTAACCGCGGCGACGGCACCGTTTCAATTATCGACTCGCGCACTCATAATCAAGAAGCCGTTATCCCAGTGGGTACGGCGCCTTCGTTCATCGACGTACGTCCCGACGGGAGGGAAGCGGTCGTTCTCGCGATCGGCGCCGGGAAGATCAAGGAAGAAGGCAAGACTGCGCCTGCGCTCTATTTTATCAACGTCGATTCGAGAGCTATAACGGCGGCCGTGCCCCTCGCTTTCTCCAAGGACGACGCCGCAAGCTATATGCCGACGGGTTTGGCTATTTCGTCGAAGGATTGGATATTTATTCCTCTTCAGAACAGGCTCCTCAGGATCGACGCCAAGAATCGCAATAAATTCTTTTCCGTCGTCAACAAAAAAACGGACCTTGCTTTCTACGATAAATCGTACGATAGGATAATAACCGTTTCAAATACGGACAACAGCTCGACCATTACTGCCCGTAACGTTTTGACCGGCACGAGCGTGGCCGACTGGAAATTGAATCGTCCCGTTCGGCTGTTCTTGCCCTACTAATTAATACGGCTGCGATTTCTTTGCTGAATCGCAGCCTTCTTTTATTTCTTCAGCATTATACTCGGATAACGCGCGAATATGCCTGCCTTTCCTTCGGAAGAACTTGAAAGAAATATAGCCAACCACCTGCTTCGTACCCTTTTTGAAATAGGGCGGGATTTTAGCGGCTTGCTGCTGCGCGAGCAAATCGTAAAGACGCTCTCGCTTCATTTGATGGGGCAGTTGCTCGTAAGCAGGTTTTCGCTCTTTATGCCGGAGGAAGGGCGTTTCGCCTGCGTCGTCAATCGTCTACGGTTTGAACCTTCCCCCGGGGCGCTCCGCGAATTGCTCTCGGGCGATCTTCGCCTGGCGGGCGCGGGAGGATTTTCCGATGAAGCCCGGAGATTTCTTACTGAATCGGGCGCAAGCGTTATTTTCCCAATGAAGGTCGGCGGCGAAGCGCGGGGATTGTTGCTCGTCGGAGCAAAGATGAACGGCGAGCCGTTCAGCGAGGAAGACATTCGGTTTATCGAGATCCTGGGCAATATAGCGATTTCCGCTTTGGAGAACGAAAGACTGTTCAAGGAAGAAATTACGAAAAAGCGCCTCGAGAGCGAACTCGCTCTGGCGCTCGAGATCCAACGCAATCTCCTTCCGAAAGCGCCGCCCGAGCTCGGCCGCTTTGAGATCTACGGCGAGAGCCAGCCCTCGCGGCTTGTCGGTGGGGACTACTTCGACTTCATTAAGTGCGGCGACCGCCAGCTAATCGCGATAGGCGACGTCTCCGGCAAGGGTATGCCCGCCGCGCTTCTAATGGCGAACGTGCAAGCGGCGCTTCGCGCGCTGGCCCCGCTCAAGATAGAATTGCGCGAATTAGCGCGCAGATTAAACGAATTGGTTTACAGCAATACCTCAGCGGACCAGTTTATAACGCTCTTCCTGGCCGAATTCGATCCCGTCGCAGGCGAATTGATCTACCTCAACGCGGGGCATAATCCCCCGGCCCTATTGCGTCCGGGCGAGCGCCCGCATTTGCTCCGCGAAGGCGGCATTATACTGGGTTTCGACGACGCTCCCTACGACTATAAAACTGGCCGTGCGACGCTGCGAAGCGGCGACTTCGCACTGCTCTATACCGACGGCATTACCGAAGCTACCGGCGAGGGCAAAGAGGATTTCGGCGCGGAAAGATTGTTCGACGAAGCTCGCGAAGCGATAGCGCGCGCCCCGCATGCGACCGCCCGAGACGTGGCGCTCTCCTGTATTGCCGCCGTGCGCGATTTCGCCGATTCGCAGTCGGACGATATGACCATCGTCGTTTTAAAGGCTTTATAACTCAATTTTTTTACATAATTTCCGAAACTTATTTTACCGCTTGCTTACTGCGACTTTTTTGGAGAACAACAATGATTAAGAGCGCCGCGACGTTTATTGCCAGCGTCATAATTGGAACCGTAGGGCTGCTCGCCTACGGGCAGGAGCCGAGCGCTGGCGAAGCCGGCGTAGTTCAAATAAAGACCGGAGCCGATCGCCCTGCGCCCACGGCCGTATTCCCCATTGCGGGTCGGGCCGGAAAGCGCGTCTCCGGGGTTGCGGATAACGCGCCCGTCAAGAGATTTAAAATTCTTCTGAAACGCTCCGCCGACGGGAAGACAGTCGCGAGAGCGGTCGCGCTCGATAGTTTTTTGAACGTCGTTAGGATCGACGGCTCCGATTGGAGAATCGTCGGTTTAAGCGGCGAGGACGCCCCCCGTATCGGCAAAGCCGATCCTATGCGCGGACTTGACGCGGCGCTGCTCGTGGAGCGCAGCCTCTGCTCGCGGGAAGGCGCGTACGCGGAAAGAGAGATAGCCGATTTCTTTACTGTATTGAATAACCAGGATAGAGCTTGCCTCGCAACTTTTAACCAGACCCCCAGGTTTAAGCTCGAGCTATCCGAAGCCGGCGCCGTCAAGCTTGCCTCGGAAAGAATAAAATTCGATAAGTCGGAGGGACTTTCAGCCCCGGACAGGGCCGCCGTCGGCGCGCTAAATTATTTAAAAGGTCGCGGCAACGGGAATAAGCCCGTAATCATAATTATTTCCTACTGCCCCGATAACGCCTCCATGACGTTTATGCCCGAGGACGTCGAGAAAAAAGCCGTAGAGCTTGGCGCCCCGGTGTACGTAGTCGCATTCGACGAGGCGGCCAGCGATCCATGCCTGATGGACATAACCCGCAAGACGGGCGGCGAGTTCTTCGCCCTCGAAAGCGCCGACAGCTCCGAGCTTAGCGAAACTCTAAAGGAAATATATCTTTTTGAAAAGTTCGCCGACGAGATCGAACTGCCGGCCGCTAAGGCCGAAAGCGCCATATCGCTACGCTGCAGATGCGATTCTTCAATAGCGCAGGCCATACCTTTCCGCGCGGAGGAACGCCTGGTGGCCGCCCCACAGGTCGCCGCCCTGTTTGATTTCGAATCCGCGGCGATTTCTGCCCGGTACGACGAAAGCCTGCGCTCGCTGGCGGAGGTATTGATCGATAATCCTACTAAGGTCATAGAATTAACGGGCTATTGCGGCGCAGAATTGCTTGGCGGCGATTCCCGCGGCTTCCTCGCGGCGGAACGCGCCCAATCCGTTAAGCAAAAGCTCGTCGGCATGGGAGTTCCCGCCGCGCAGGTGCGATTTTCCGATTACCGATTTCTCTCGCCGAATGCGACTCCGCTTATTGCCAGTCCCTGGAGCGCGGAGCTCGAGCGCCGAGTGGAAGTGCGTTGGCTCGATCCCTCCCTGCTTCCGTACGAGCTCGTCGAATCGCTCTATGACAGCGAGGACGAAGCCGCCGCCCGGGTTAAGTTTTACGAAAACGAGGGGCTTCGCGCTTATTACGCCCCCATAATACGCGGCGCCAAGCCTACTTACGGCGTAAAGCTGTGGGGCTACGCCACGCAGGACGAAGCGCTCGAAGCGGCAAAAAATCTAAAATCGCGCTTTAAAAAAGATTTTACCGTAAAATAATTTCACGTCCTGATCTTTTATTCTTTCTTTAAACAGCGCATTTACTTTCTCAAGTAGGACACACAATATGAAACTCGACGAAATTCAACAAGCTTTAAAGGAAGCCGGCTTGGACGGCTGGCTATTCTACGACTTCCACAATCGCGACCAGATAGCGGCGCGCATTCTCTCCATCGACCGCGCGCGGTTCGCCTCGCGCAGGTGGTTTTACTTTATCCCCGCCGAGGGCGCTCCCCAGAAGCTCGTGCATCGCATAGAGCCGTGGCGCCTGGATCATCTCCCCGGGGATAAGCGCGTCTACCTGCCCTGGCAGCAGCAGCACGCCCTGCTCCGCGAATCGCTCGGCTCGGCGAAGAAGGTGGCTATGCAGTACTCGCCCAATAACGCCATTCCCTACGTCTCGATCGTGGACGCGGGCACGGTCGAACTCGTCGAGAGCTTCGGCGTCGAAGTCGTCAGCTCGGCTAATCTCGTCAGCCGCTTTGAATCGTACCTCTCCGACGACGATAAGAAGAGCCACTTCGAGGCCGGCGAAATCATGCAATTCGTAAAGGACGAAACCTTCCGCGAGATCGGCCGACGCATTAAGAACGGCGAACGCCCGAAGGAATTCGAGATACAGTCCTTCATGCACGACCTGATGCGCGAGCGCGGCATGCATTGGGACGACGGCCCAATCGTCGCAATTAACGAGCACGCGGCGGACCCGCACTTCGAGCCCACCCCCGAAAACAGCTTCGAGATGAAGGAAGGCGACCTCGTGTTGCTCGATCTCTGGGCTAAAAAAGCGCAGCCGGGAGCCATTTACTACGACATTACCTGGATGGGCTTCATAGGCAAGGAAGTTCCGGCCCGCATAGAAGAAATATTCCAGATTGCGGCAAAAGCGCGCGACGCGGCTCATCAATTCGTCGCTTCGCGATTCGAATCGAAAACTCCCGTCCATGGCTGGGAAGTCGACGACGTCTGCCGCAAGGTAATCGACGACGCCGGTTATGGAGAGTATTTTACTCACCGCACCGGCCATAACATCGGCGAGGAAGTTCATGGCAACGGGACTCATATCGACAATCTTGAGACCAAAGATGAACGGGAAATAATACCCGGTTCCTGCTTCTCGATTGAGCCGGGCATATATATGGAAGAAGAAAAAATAGGTTTCCGCACGGAAATCGACGTCTTCGTTACCCCCGAGGGCAAGGTCGAAGTTAGCGGCGCCGTGCAGCGGCAAGTCGTTGCAATACTTGCGTAAGCTTATTAAAATTTAATTGTCTCCGAACGCTATAATTTTGTAATTTTGTATCCGTTTATAGCTGTATGAATTTGATATGAATTGATAAAGTGGATTCAAAAAACTCAAAAAGAATTGTTGCGCTGGACCTTGCTCGCTGCCTTGCAATGATCATGATGATCCAGGGGCACACGGTCTTCGCTTTGGTATCGCCGGAGGCAATAGACATCTCCCAATTCCCGTGGAACGTATGGAACTTTCTGCGCGGAGTTACCGCTCCAATATTCTTGCTGGTTTCCGGCGCGTCGCATGTTTTTGCAAATAAGCGGGCGCCGGACGGCTCTTTGCCCATGGCGACGTTCAAGCGCCGCGTCCGCATGTCCTTAATGCTTATGGCCGTCGGCTACATCCTCGTCTTCCCGGCCGAGAAGATCTACGACCTCCCGTTTATCGATCCGTCGTACTTCCAGCCGTTCTTCAGCGTTAATATACTCCAGCTCTTCGGCGTTTCGCTGTTTATGCTGACCCTACTGTTTTACTTCACCCGCTCGGACAGGCAGGTGGCCGTCGGCTCGCTTATCATTGCGAGCGCTATAACTATGCTTACGCCGGCCGTCCACGCTATCGATTGGTTCTCTATTTTGCCCAACCCGATAGCTTCCTATTTCTCGCTTGAGCGCGGCTCGATATTCGTTATCTTCCCGTTCACTGCGTTCTTGTTCTATGGCGCGGCGCTGGGTATATTTCTTAAAAACGTTGAACCGGCCAAAAGGAACGCGCTTATTATTAAATGGGGCGGGCTCGCCGGAATTGCCATATTTGCGATTGGCTACCCTATTTCGCTCATTTTCAGCAATAACCCCTTCCTCTACTTCGACGCTCTAAAGGTCGATCCGGGATTGGTATTTATGCGCCTCGGTCTCGTGCTTATGGCTATTTGGTTTGCGGCCGTCGTTTATTCGCAAACTCCTAAGATGGGCGAGTACTATTCAATACTCGGCAAAAAGGCTCTCTATATTTACGTAATTCACCTGCTGCTGATCTACGGCACGCCGGTCTTCCCGGGTTTCGAGGACTTCTACTTCCGCAACCTAACGGTCCCGCAATCTTTCGCCGCCGCCGCTATCGTTATTTCGGCTACGCTCGGGATTACGTTCGCTCTAGATTATTACCAGAAGACCTCGCGCCGCGCGAACGATCTATTCCGATATTCGCTCACGGCGTACCTGATCTACGTTTTCTTTATTTAAATCGCTAAAGTAAGATATTAATAGAAAAGGCAGCCTCTCGAGGGGCTGCCTTTTTCATTTTTAAGTAATTCCGATTATTGGCCGTTGACGTCTTCCCAGTTCGGGGAGGTCATCTTGTCGGGCCTCACGAGCTTGTCGAATCTCTCCTCGGTGAGGATGCCGAGCTCGACCGCCGCCTGCCTAAGCGTCAGGTTCATCTTGTGCGCGTGCTTGGCGATCTTAGCCGCGTTATCGTATCCTATATAGGGGTTTAGCGCCGTTACGAGCATAAGAGTGTCGTCGAGGTAATGCTTGATCTTTTCCTCGTTCGCGGTGATGCCCATAGCGCAGTGCACGTTGAACATATTGCAGGTGTCGGCGAGCAAGCGCACGCTCTGCAGGAAATTATAGATGATCACCGGCTTAAACACGTTTAGCTCGAAATTGCCCTGGGAGCCGCCGAAGTTTATCGCGGCGTCGTTGCCGAACACCTGGACGGCGACCATCGTCATCGCTTCCGATTGCGTCGGGTTTACCTTCCCGGGCATTATTGAGCTGCCCGGCTCGTTCTCGGGTATGACGAGCTCGCCCAGGCCGCAACGCGGGCCGGACGCGAGCCATCGAATGTCGTTGGCTATCTTCATCAGCGAAGCGGCGAGCGTCTTCAATGCGCCGTGCGCGAAGACGAGAGCGTCGTGGCTGGCGAGAGCCTCGAATTTGTTCGGCGCGCTCTCGAACGGGAGCTCCGTTAGTTCCGCTATCTTCCTGGCGGCAAGACGAGCGAAGTCCGCATGCGAGTTCAGGCCAGTTCCGACGGCCGTTCCGCCGAGCGCTAATTTATAAATGCCGGGAAGCGTCATCTCGATGCGGCCCATGTCGTAATCGAGCTGCGTAACGTATGCGGAGAACTCCTGCCCGAGCGTCAACGGCACCGCGTCCTGCAGGTGCGTGCGCCCTACTTTAATTATATCGGCGAAGCGCTCGCTCTTCTTGTTTAAAGTTACCCTTAAAGCCTTTACGGCAGGAATTAGCTTATGCACGATCTCCTGGGCGGCCGCAATGTGCATCGCCGTCGGGAACGTGTCGTTGGAGCTCTGCGAAGCGTTGACGTGGTCGTTCGGGTGCACGGGGGTCTTGCTGCCAAGCGTTCCGCCGGCCATCTCGATAGCGCGGTTGGCTATTACTTCGTTTGAGTTCATGTTCGATTGCGTGCCCGAACCCGTCTGCCAAACCGAGAGAGGGAAGTGCTCGTCGAGCTTGCCGGCGATAACTTCGTCGGCGGCGCGAACTATAAGGTCGGCTATGTCGCCCCGTAGGACGCCTAATTCTTTATTTGCCAGCGCGGCCGATTTCTTTAAGATACCCATCGCGCGGATTAGCTCGCGGGGCATTTTTTCAATTCCTATATCAAAATGAATTAAAGATCTGGCGGATTGAGCCCCGTAGTAAACGTTCTCCGGCACCTGTATTTCGCCCATTGAATCCCGTTCAATGCGTGTCTTCATCTTGTCTCCGATTATTCTGGATAAAAAAGCAAATTAACAAAATTAATGTACCCGGCTTCGAAATTCTCTCGCATTATTTTTCGTATATTGCGATTTAAACTGACCTTAATTTAATAAAATTCTAAATAATCCGGAGCCTTCAATGGAAAAATTTAAAAATTACATCAATGGTCAATGGGTCGAGCCCCGTTCGGGTAAGTACTTCAATAATATCAATCCCGCCAATCGCGAGGATATTATCGGCGAATTCCCCCTCTCGGGCCAGGACGACGTTAACGACGCGGTAGCCGCCGCGCTCGCAGCCTATAAAACGTGGAAGAACGTTCCCGCGCCTAAACGCGGCGACATAGTACGCCGCGCCGGCGAGATTTTCGTTCGCCGCAAACAGGAGCTCGCCCGCATTATGACCCGCGAAATGGGCAAGCCGACCTTCGAGACCGAGGGCGACGTCCAGGAAGCTATCGACACCGCTTTTTACTCCGCTTCGGAAACGCGACGCCTCTTCGGGCACACCGTTCCCAGCGAGATGGAAAACAAGATGAACCTCTCCTTCCGCACGCCCATCGGCGTAGTGGGCGTTATTACCGCCTGGAACTTCCCCGTAGCGGTGCCCTCGTGGAAGATATTGCCCGCTATCGCAGCCGGCAACACCGTCGTCTTCAAGCCCTCGAAGGACGCCCCGCACTCGGGCGTTATCTTCGCCGAAATTTTCGAGGAAGCAGGGCTTCCCAAAGGCGTTTTCAACTTGCTCTTGGGCCAGGGCTCCATGGGTAATATGCTCGTAGAGCATAAGGACGTAAAAGTCATCGGTTTCACGGGTTCCACCGAGATCGGCGTGAAGCTCGGCGAAATTTGCGGACGCGAAAACAAGAGAATATCGCTCGAAATGGGCGGCAAGAACGCCCAGATAGTAATGGACGACGCAAATCTCGATCTCGCTATCGAAGGCGCGCTATGGGGCGCTTTCGGCACTACCGGCCAACGCTGCACGGCCACTTCCCGCCTGATTGTCCAGGAAGGCGTTTACGACAAAGTTATTGAAATGCTTAAAGAACGCGCCGAAAAATTGCGCCTCGGCGACGGCCTCGTAAAAGGCACGGACGTAGGCCCGGTTATCCACGAGAAATCGCTCCAAAACTGCGTTAACTACGTCAAGATCGCGCTCGAAGACGGCGGACGCTTAGTTACCGGCGGCGAGCCGGCCACCGAAGGCGACCTCGCTAAAGGCAATTTCTTCAAGCCGACTATCATCGCCGATGTCGAAAAGCATCATCGCCTCTTCCAGGAAGAAGTGTTCGGCCCGGTGCTTTCCGTTACTAAAGCCAAAAACCTCGAGCACGCCATCGAGCTCCAGAATTCGGTCGACTTCGGCCTCTCCAGCTCGATCTACACTCGCGATGTAAACGCGGCGTTCTTCGCTATGCGCGAAATCGAAGCTGGCATTACTTATATCAACGCCCCGACTATCGGCGCCGAGGCGCACATGCCCTTCGGCGGCGTTAAAGGCACCGGCAACGGCCATCGCGAGGGCGGCTGGACGGTATTCGATATCTTCACCGAGTGGAAAACCGTTTACATCGACTATTCCGATAAGCTCCAACGCGCGCAAATCGATAATTATTAATATTACGCACGCGTCGTCCCGGCGAAAGCCGGGAGCTCTAAATAGAAATGAAAAAAGGCGATTCCAATTAAGGAATCGCCTTTTTCTATTTCATAAGAAATATTAATTACATTGCCTGCGGCGGAGCCGGTTCGTCCGGGCTGCCTGCGTTCTTCAACGGGATGGATACGAGCATCCATCCGACGACGAGGAACACGACCATGCTGATAAGGAACGAAGGATGCTCGAAGATCATCGGGGTCTTCCATTCCATAACTGCCATACCGGCGAAGAGCAAGCCTATGAGGGCTTCGCCCGCTATTAATCCGGCGGCGATTAGCACGCCGTTGTTGTTCATGCGCGCCTGCTGGGCGTCGTTCAAGCCGCGACGAGCTGCGAACTTCTCGAGGATGCCTTTAATAAGGCCGCCGATGAAGATTGCGAAGGAAGTCTCGAGCGGGAGGTACATACCGACGCAAACGAGCATCGGGCTCTTAACGCGGAGCAGGATAAAGCCGACGGCCATAAGAATGCCGACGATAATAAGCGGCCAGGCCATGTCGCCGCCGACGATGCCCTTAGCCAGGATAGCCATTAAGGACGCCTGCGGGGCGGGGTACTGAGCGCCGCCAAGACCCGTTACGCCGGGCGTAAATACGCCGCCGTGAGCGAGGATATCGCCCTGGTGCAGGATCAAAAGCGGGAAGAACATAACCGCCGCGGAGACGATGATGCCGAGTATATCGCCGAACTGCATCTTCCAGGGCGTACCGCCGAGGATGTGCCCGACCTTTAAGTCCTGGAGCATTTCGCCCGCTACCGCAGCGGCCACGCAAACTACTGCAGCTACGCCAAGAACGGCCGCTATGCCCTGCTGCCCGTGCATGCCGAGCACGACCATTAGAATGGCGGCAATAATAAGCGTCGAGATCGTAAGGCCGGAGATAGGATTATTCGACGAGCCGATGAGGCCGACGAGGTAACCTGAAACTGCGGCGAAGAAGAAGCCCGCGATAACCATAACTACGGTGGCGACGAGCGCCGCGAAAACGTTTTGAGCGTAGTAGTTATAGATGAAGAAAGTAGCTACGCCTGCTATGAGGATGCCGATGAATACCCACTTAAAGGGAAGGTCCTTTTCAGTGCGTTTTTCGGCGGTTCCGCCGGTAGCCGCGCGGGAGATGTCGCCGATAGCGCGCTTAAGGCCGGTACCCAGGCTTTTGCGCATTTTGTAGAGCGTGTAGGCCGCGCTCATAAGCATGCCGCCGATAGCGACGGGGCGAACGATAGAGCGCCAAACGCCTACTGCCGCGCCGATCCAGCTCTCGTCGGAAACTACGCCTGCGGCGTCCTTCGGGAGCATGTTATAGAGCTCGGGGCCGAGGAAGTAGAGCAACAGCGGCACGAACAAACCCCATGCGAGCAAGCCGCCGGTGAAGTTGAGCGCCGCGAGCTGCGGGCCGATGATGTAGCCGACGCCCATGTAAGCGGGCGAAACGCCTGGAGTCGAGAGCACGGCGCCGCCGCTAACGGGGACGGATACGCCGCCGATTAGCTCGATAGTTTTCGCTTTGAAATATACGAATTTTTCCCAACCTGCGGCGAAGAACTGGATTTGCTTGAGCGCCTGGATGAGCGCGCCAAGTCCCATAGCCGTAAAGAGGAATTTCGCGCCGGACTTGCCGCTGCGGCCCGCTTTATGGATTTCGGAAGCCGCTACGGATTCCGGGAACGGCAGTTCGCGGTCCTCGACCATAACGCGGCGGAGGATCGTGACGAACAGGATGCCGATAATACCGCCGACGAGCAAGATCGCGGAGGTTTCGGCCCAGTTGCTGAACGTGCCGAAATTAGAGCCGTCCCAGATGCCGGCTATCATAAAGGCTGGGATAGTGAAGATAGCGCCGGCCGCCACGGACTCGCCGATGGAGCCTACGGTACGTGCGATATTCTCTTCAAGTATCGTGCCTTTCATTACTTTCAACACGGCCATGCCGATAACCGCCGCCGGGTAAGTGGCTGCGATCGTCATGCCGGCCTTTAAGCCTAAATAGGCGTTTGCCGCGCCAAGCACGACTGCCATGATCAAACCCAGCACAAGAGCTGGGACCGTCATTTCAGCCATGTTTGAATCCGCGGACACAAATGAGACAAACTTTTTGTCTTCCAAATCGAGTATCTCCTTAGTACGTAAAGAAATTCATTATGCGTTGATCTATTTTTAGTAAACGATTACAAAAATTCCCCGGTTAGCCTTACAAAATAAACATATTTGCGAAATGTAGCAAGCGATTTCAGCGCATAAAGCTATCTGCTTTCCTTCGCGTCAAGATATTTTTGGGAGTGAAGCGGATCGAGATACATTAAATCCTCAAATAGTTGAGCGTCGTCGTAGCCCTTGAAAGTGGCGGCAAGCTCGTCGTATTTGGTCTCAAAGAAAATAGTAATTGCGGCGCTGGCGGAAGTGATACGATTCTTTTTAAAATCTGCTATAGACCCTATCGCGGCTGCCAGGCTCTTTAATCCTTGCTCCCTGTTTTCAGCCATCATGTCCAACCCGTCGACGTAATAGGAAAAGTAGTCTCTACGAAGGTCCTCGTACCGCGGATCGGTCAATTCGGAAACTATAGTGAACTTAGTAACTTCGCCGGGATTCGCTATCGTGGTATATCCTTCCGCGTTTTGCCCCGACCCGAGCGAGACTATCTGCTTAGCTTTTTCGAAAGCTTTCGTGCCGGAGAGCTCGACGTAGGTGTCCATATCGGTTCCAATAGCGAGCAGCATATAATAATCTATCAGGCTGGAAAAGGGATTAAATCTAAGCGGGTTATAGGAGAGCATCGCGCCTCGGTTGTACTCGAACGTCCAATTGTTCTCAATTAGCCGGAGGGCCATAGAAGCTCCGCCGTCAGCCCCTGCGATATGCCTGCGGGAAATGACGAAGAGACGCGCGGAGTATACGTTGCGCGCGCCGCCCGTCAGGTATATGTTAATATCGACGGGGATGCGCTCGCCTTCCCATGCCTCGTCCATAAACTTTTGATTGTTTATATAATTCTCAAGGTCGTACTCGAGCGAAGAGACGCTGACGCGATTCTCTTGATCGAGTTGCTCCATATCGACGGTCACGTTGGCGATAATTTCCTGGGAAAAAGCCAAATTGAAGGTTGAGAGCAAAACGGCTGCGAACAAAAATATATATTTCATTATGCGTTCCAAATTATTCTTTTTGAAAATAACATCTTTAAGCTTAAATTAGTTACAGTCATTCGCAAATTAACGAAAATTTCAGTTAAAGCAAAGGCAGTATGAAATTATTTGCGGCGATTACGGCAGTCATAATTACGGTTTACGGGTATGCGCGGGCCGAACCTCGGGCAACGGCTTTTTCAGAATGCGCGGGGCTTCGCGAAGCTTCGCCCGTCGCTCGCGAGCAATTCGAAAGAAATTACGCAGCCGTTTACGCGCTGCCCTTGCGATGGCAGATCGCGGGACTGAACGCCGGAGGCGCGGCGCTTAACTACATGGTCGGTAGAAGCTTCGCCTTGCAAACGGCTTTCGAAGGGACGTTCGCGGAAGGCATCTTTTCGGATTATTCCGCCCGCGGGGCTCTCGCCTGGGACGCCCAAACAGGGTTCCGCCTCGCCGGGGAAATTGAAACCCGAACGAGCGTAATTGAAAATTACGGGAGCGAGACTATTGTAACTGCCAACCTAGCGGCCGCAATTGAACTAACTGAATCTCTCTCATTTTCAACCCTGGTTACAAATCTAAACCGCGCGTATTTCAAAGGCGGTGAGCGCCGCGCGCGGCAAACGTCGGCATTTGCGGCGGCGTACCATGCGTCGGAGGAATTTGCGATCGAAGCGGAAAGCGTTATCGAGATAGACGGGAAAACGCTTGGTCGGGCAGGGGCCTATTGGCGGGCCGCGGAATTTTTAGCGTTAAGAGGCGTTTACGCGACGGACGGCGGGCTGCGCCTCGGAGCGGAGCTCAACCCTTGGGAAAATTTGACAATCGAATTAAATATGGAACGCCGCCCGCGACTTGGCGTCGGGAGCGGCGTCCTTGTAGCTTACGCCTGGCGGTAAGCCGGCGCGAAATTATTTGATCATGTCCAAGCCTGCCTCGAGGCCCTTGATTAAGTCTTCGACCGCTTCGATGCCGACGGAGATGCGAACCAGGCCGTCGGTTATCTTGGCTTGCTCGCGTGCTTCCTTGCCCATGCCTGCGTGCGTGGTCGACGCTGGATGCGAAATGAGGCTCTCGACGCCGCCGAGGCTGACCGCGAGCTGCCAAACTTCTACGTTGTCCATTAAGGCTTTGCCGGCTTCCAAACCGCCCTTAAGCTCGAACGCGATCATCGCGCCGTCGCCCTTCATCTGGCGTTTGCCGAGCTCGTACTGCGGATGCGAGGGAAGGCCGGGATAGATTACCCAAGTGACTTTGGGGTGAGCTTCGAGGAATTTAGCGACTTTCAAAGCGCTCTGCGCCTGGCGCTCGATCCTGAGCTTGAGAGTTTTAATGCCGCGGTGCACGAGGAACGCGTTGAACGGATCGATCGTGCCGCCCATATGATTGAGTATGCGGCGGAAGTGCGGGTACTCGGCGGCGTCCTTGATTACGACGGCGCCGGCGACGACGTCGGCGTGACCGTTGAGGAATTTCGTCATCGAGTGGACAATGTAATCGGCGCCGAGATCGAACGGCTTCTGGAAAATGGGGCTGCAGAACGTGTTGTCCACCGCTACTTTAATGCCGCGCGCTTTGGCGATCTTGCAAATAGCTTCGATATCGCTCATAACGAGCGTCGGGTTGCCCGGCGATTCGATATATAGCAATTTGGTGTTGTCGCGAATGGCGGATTCGACCGCTTTGAGGTCGGAGCTATCGACGAACGAAGTTTCAATGCCGAAGTCGACGAGAACTGTCTTCAATAGGGTCGCGGTCGCGCCGTAAACGGATTCGCTTGCTACGACGTGGTCGCCCGTTTTAAGAGCAGCGGCGAAAAGGGTATGCACGGCGGCCATGCCGGTCGCGCAGCCGAGAGCTTTCGCCCCGCCTTCAAGAATAGCTACGGCGTCCTCCATAGCTTCTACTGTCGGGTTGCGCATTCGGGTGTAAATGTATCCTTCTTCCTCGCCCTTAAATAGGCGGGCGCCTTGATCGGCGCTATCAAATTTAAAGGTTGACGTCTGGTAAATAGGCGTTACTACTGCGCCTTCGGCGTTTTCTTTTGTGCCGGCGTGGACGCATTTAGTCTCTTCAGACATTTGGCGAATGTTCTTCAAAATTCCTCCGGGAATTAAATATCTTATTGAAATTGACGTAGTTAAAAATGCAAATTAGCTATTATCAGCGAATTTGTAAAATTTTGCGGGCGGTTTCAATGGCATTTTTATCTACGGAAGCGGACGCATCGAGGGCTTTAGATGCGTAGAGCGCGCGCGCCGAGGCTACGTCGCCCATGCAAAGGGCCGCGGCCGCGAGCACGGAAATTCGCAATCCCTCGAGGTCGGCGTCGCCGCTCGTAAAGTTCAACGCTTCGGGAACGGCAGCGTAGTCGTCCGAGGCGAGCAGTATCTGGGCAAGCTTAATCCTGGCCGTCTCTATCTGCGTTCGAGTCAAGCGCGCGGAATTAATTATTTCCCTTAGGAGCGGTTCCGCGCGTTTTGCGTCGCCCGCGGAGTGAGCAGTCGTCGCTAAGTGGTACTTCAGCCAATCGTCAGTAGGCGCCTCGTCGAGTTCGCGCTCCAATAGTTCTATGTTACGGGCGATCTTCTCCGGGGTTACGTTCTCGTAGCCGTAGTGCCTTATTAATATCGAGCTTTCGACTATTCGCATCCCGGCGGCTTCTATCGAGGGGCGCACTTGCTCGTGGATCCTCCCCTCAAATTTTATACCGGGGAGAAGCCTAAAGAGTCGCGTATAGCGGTGGCGAGTCTTAGCTCCCTGGGCGAGCGCGTTCTCAAGCAAAACGTTTATTCCCCCCAATCCCGGATCATCGAATAAACCCAGGTTCTCTCGCATCGAGCTTTCGTCGAGCTCTTCGTCGGAGTCCAGCACGAGGGCCCAATCGGCGCGTAAAAATTTTAAGGAGTAATTGCGCGCGGCGGCAAAATCGTCCCGCCATTCGAAGTAATGAGTCTCCGCCCCGAGCCGCGAGAGTATCTCCGGAGTCCCGTCGCGCGAGCCGGTGTCGACCGCGACGATTTGGCTGCAGAAGCGCGCGGCGGAAACGATGGCGCGCTCCACGGATTCTGCGGAATCGCGCGTTAGGATCGCGGCGGCGATATTCGGATAATCGCTCACTTACACGACCTGGAAAACGAAGAATTTCAGGTATTCCGTCTCGGGCATCGAGGCCAGTATGGGGTGATCGGGCGGTTGCGAGCCGCGGAAGACGAGCCGCAACGACTTGCCCAACCGGGCGGCTTCGCGGAGGATTAGCGCGTAAAGTTCATGCTCGCCGATATGATGCGAGCAGCTTGACGTCGCTAAAAAACCGCCTTTATTCAATAGCCGCAGCGCGTGGCGGTTTATCGCCGCGTACCCGCGCAGGGCCTCGGGAACGTTTTTCTTGCTTTTGGCGAACGCCGGCGGATCGAGTACGATAACGTCCCAATCCGGGCTCGCAGACTTAAGGAAATCGAATACGTCGGCGCGCTCGAACGAAGCGTTCGTTAGGCCGTTTAGATTTGCGTTAACTTTCGAGGCCTCGATAGCGTCCGCGGAGACATCTATTCCGACGACTTTGACCGCTCCCGCCGCCGCCGCGTTTAGCGCGAAACCTCCCTGGTTGCAGAAGCAATCAAGCACGCGCGATCCGCGGGAGATCTTTCTGAGGAAAAGCCTATTAAATCTCTGGTCCAGGAAGTACCCTGTCTTTTGCCCCCCCTCGAGCGAGATCGAGTACTTTAATCCGTTCTCCTCAATTATTAATTCTTTCGGCGCTTCGCCGAAGAGCGTTCCTTCGCGCTCCTCGAGCCCCTCCAGCAGCCGGGCGCGGCTCTCGTTCTTCTCGTAAATGCATGTAACTTCCGGGAACGTCTCTTTTATCGCTTGAAGCAGCTCGGGCAGCAACCTCTCGAATCCCGCTGAAAGGATTTGCAGCGCTATAACGTCATTATAGCGGTCGAGCACGAGCCCCGGCATCGAATCGCTTTCCCCGAAGACGAGTCGGCGGCTTTCCCGGGCGTCGAAGACGAGGTCGCGAAGGCGCGCCGCGCTCTTAATTCGTGCGGCGATTTCCTCCGCCCCGAACCGGTTGTACTCGCCGAGCAATCGTAAAGAGATTAGGCTGGACCGATTGTAAAATGCCAGGCCGAGGTCTTCGCCGTTGGCCCTGCGGACCCTGACCAACTCGCCGGCCTGCGTTTCGGGAAGCTCGGCAAGCTCGTTGCTGAACGCCCATAAATGACCCGCGAGCAGCCTGGAGTCCCGTTTATTTTTTAACTTTATTTCTATCATCGCCAAATTTAATAATTTTTCTTTGAATAATACATTAAAACTGCTAATTTGTTTTTTTTGCGTGTGAAAGAATTGAAACAATTTTATAAAGTAATTGGAGCGAACAGATGAAATTAAAAATTCTTACGGCATTACTGGCTGTTGGAATGCTCGCTTCTTGCGGCAAAAAAGCCGGGGAAGCCGACAAATCTTTAGAAAAACCGACAAGCTACGAGGATAAGGTTTCCTACGCAATCGGTTTGAACACCGGCAAGACGATGCGCCGCGATTCTTTAAAGATCCAGACAAATTACTATTTGCGCGGATTGCAGGACGGTTTGGACTCCGCGAATTTCCTTCTGACCGACGCCGAAGTCGAAAAAACGATGACCGAATTCCAATCGAAGATGCAAGCTAAGCAAAACGAGATAATGAACGCCCAGATCGATAAGCTAAAGAAATTGGGCGAAGAGATGAAGGCTATCGGGCCGAAGTTCCTCGAAGAAAACAAGAAGAAAGCCGGCGTAAAGACTACTCCCAGCGGCTTGCAGTACGAAGTGCTCGCAGCCGGCTCGGGCGACGCTCCCGGCAAGTCGGACGCCATCCGTATGCACTACAAGGCAAGCTTCCCGAACGGACAAGTTTTCGACCAGACCTACGACAAGAACCAGCCGATCAATTTGCCGGCTCAGGGATTCTTCCCCGGTTGGGCGGAGGCTGCTAAGTACATGCAAAAGGGCGGCAAATACCGCTTCGTATTCCCGGCGAACTTAGCCTTCGGCGATAAGGGCGCAGGCCAGATCATCCCCCCGAACGCAACCCTGATCTTCGAAATAGAAGTACTGGACATAATGAAGGGCGGAGCAGTTCCCCCGGCAGGCCCCCAGGCAGCGCAACCCGTTCAGCCCACTAGAAGATAATTCTTCAGATAAATTGAATTAACAGAGGCGGCTTCGCAAAGAGGCCGCCTTTTTTATTTAGCGCCCGCATTGCTTGAAGCGTTTCTTGGAGCGGCATTAAACTCCCGCGTCTTACGTGTATATCGGGAAGCGTTTCATTGCAGTTTTAAGGAGTAGCTATTTGATGAAAACTTTGACCCTTTTTGCCGCGGCGATTTTCTTAACGCTTTCCCTGCAGGAAGCGAGCGCGGTAAACAAAAACGTAAACCAGGTTCCAAACGGCTCCAAGTTCAGCTGCCAAACCTGCCACGCCTCCTCGGTTCCTGCTCTAAATTCGTTCGGACAGGAAATAAAGAACGGGTTCTACGACGCCTCGCGCAACGTAATCTGGAACGCGCAACTTGCCGGGCTCGATTCCGACGCCGACGGGGTGACGAACGGCGAAGAATTACTCGATCCCAACGGCGTTTGGAAGACGGGCGACCCCAACCCCGGCGAACCCGCCAACGTCTATAATCCAGGCGACGGCTCGAGCTTCCCCAATACGGGCGTATACGACGGTTACTTCGCGAAATACGACTATAGCATATCGGCTATTTCGCCCAACCCGGCAGTCTTCGCTGCAAAATTCTACGTAACCATGCCCCGTACGGGCCTATTCTCGGCTTACGTAGTTTCGCCCAACGGCGGGATAATCAAGAAATTTTCGGAGCGGGCGCTCTTCGAGGGGGTCTACCCGTTCGAATGGGACCTCCGCGACGAAGCGGGCTCGCCCGTGGCCTCGGGCTCATACTCTATCATATTCAATAACGCGGGCAGGCTAACGGCCCGGCAAATTATCGTTGCTCGGTAAGCGCCCGGGCTTAATGAGTTGCGCCTCCGCCCCGGAGGCATTGAAGGAGGGTCAAGGACGTTTCCCTTAGGATCCGTACCTGGCCCTCTTTCTTACGGAAGTTTAAGCGTAATTTCCTTAATTCTAATCACGCCGGAAATCTCAATTTTCTATTTGCGGGATGCTCCCGTCGAAACGTCTTAAGAGCTAAAACTACGAAGCCGCCGTCCAGAAGGCCGATCAAAGTCCCGCCAAAAATATCTATCGGATAGTGCACGCCGACGTAAACGCGCGAAAGAGCTATTAGCGCAGCAGCCGAGTAAAACCATTTTGAGCCGCGCCGGTAGTAGTACGTCAGCACGGTAGCCAGCGCGAAGCTGTTCGAGGCGTGGGAGCTCGGGAAGGAAAAGCCCGGGCCGCAGCCGACCAAACGGCGAATAATCTCCAATTCACGGCATGGCCGCGCCCGCTCGAAGAGATGCTTAAAGAGTCCGCTCGAAAGCTGGTCGTTCATCCCAACCGCTACTACTATCGCAAGTATTATAAATACGGAGCCCTTGCCTTTGTCGTAAATGATAAATCCAAACATAAACAGGTAGAGCGGCAACAGATTCTTCAGGTTTGTGATAAATGGCATTAGCCAATCGAAAACGGGATTCGCCCAGCCCAGGTTTATAGCGTAAAACACTGTTTTATCAAGTTGATACAGGAAGTCAGGCATAGCTGTTTACAAATTGTGGAAAAATACAAGCGGCGCTGTGGAAAACTTTTTTCGGAGCGCTTTCGCCGGCTTGTTATATATATTTTAATTTATGAATACGATTGTTGAAAACTCGTCGCCACTATTAATGGAATATTTATTTTAATCGTTGTCCGATAACATAAGTTATTAGGTTTTATTATTATCAATTTATAACTTTTCAAATGCCCTTCTTCTATCATGTCTCATTTTAATCAAACAAAAGAACCAACTTTCATTATCGCTTCACGCAGCGCAAGTCAATAATCATTATATTTGAGGGGGTTCTTTTCAAACAATTCTCTTAAAGTGTAGAACGTTATAACAATGGTAAAACGTCAGTAAATCGTTTGTAAAAAGTATAAGATCAAAAATAATAAAAAGTTCGATACGGGAGAAAGCTCATGGAGAGTCAGCGTAATTCAAATTTGCTAGCCTTAGGCATAATTCTTGCTTTTGCGTTTGTCGTTTCGGCATTCCTTATCTCGGGGGCGGTCCGTACGCTAAAGCGTTCCGACCAAACTGTCTCAGTCACCGGTTACGCCGAGCGTACGATCAAGAGCGATAAAGCTTCATGGAGCTTTACAATAAGCGCGCGCTCCGGCGACCAAAGCTCGGCTTACGACTTGCTGCAATCTGATAAGGGAAAGGCTATGCAGTACCTGGCGAGCAAAGGAATTAGTTCCGATCTGATCCAGAGCGGTTCCGTGATCACAATGCCCGTTTTTCGAATTTCCGAGAACGGGAACCCCACGGGAATAATAGACGGGTACCAGCTTGACCAGACTTTTACCGTTAATTCGAAAGATATTTATAAGATAAAGGATCTGGCCGTGCAGGCAGCCGAATTGCTTCGGCAGGGCGTGACGATTAATTCGCAGGCGCCGCAGTACTACTACTCGAAGATAAACGATCTGAAGGTGGACATGCTCGGCGAAGCGGTACGGAACGCCAAGCAGCGCGCGGAGCAAATTGCCAGGAACTCGGGCGACGATATCGGTTCGATAATTTCCGCCCGGCAAGGCGTCTTCCAGATAACGCCTGAAAACTCTACGGAGGTCTCCGACTATGGAATTAACGATATGACTTCGATCGTTAAAGTGATTAAGTCAGTCGTTTCGGTCGATTTCCGAATCGAATAACTACCTTTGGGGCTCTGAACTCCAAAGGTAATTTTATCTTAAAGGGAAAATAATATAATTATGGTTAGGGAATAAATGAAAATCAACAGGTATCTAACGAAGGAGGGAGTAAGCCCCTACGCGATGTTCAACTACTCGATCCGCTCGAGCGTGCTCCGCAACCCGGACGGCTCGGTCGTTTTCGAGATGAACAACGTGGAAGTTCCGGCGCATTGGTCGCAAATGGCGACCGATATATTGGCGCAAAAGTACTTCCGCAAGACGGGCGTCCCCCAGACGGATAAGGACGGCAAGCTCGCCCTCGGGCCTGACGGCAGGCCCGCGCTCGGCGGCGAAAATTCAATTAAACAGGTGGCGCATCGCCTCTCGGCCACATGGCGGCATTGGGGCGAATCGGCGGGCTACTTCGATACGGAAGCGGACGCTCAGGCGTTTTACGACGAGACGGCCTACATGCTGCTCGCGCAGATGTGCGCCCCGAACTCCCCCCAGTGGTTCAACACCGGGCTCGCCCACGTATACGACATCAAGGGCAGCAAGCAGGGGCATTACTACGTCGATCCGAAAACCGAACAATTATTGGAATCCGACGACGCCTATACACGGCCCCAGCCCCACGCCTGCTTTATTCAGTCGGTCGGCGACGACCTGCTAAGCCCGGGCGGCATATTCGATCTCGCGGTTCGCGAAGCACGCATCTTCAAGTACGGCAGCGGCACGGGCACGAATTTTTCCGCTCTGCGCGGGGAAGGCGAAAAGCTCTCGGGCGGCGGAGTAAGCTCCGGCCTAATGAGCTTCCTGAAGATATTCGACCGGGCGGCCGGCGCTATTAAGTCCGGCGGCACGACCCGACGCGCGGCTAAAATGGTTATAGTCGATATCGATCATCCCGACGTAGAGGCCTTCATCGAATGGAAAGCGAAGGAAGAAGAAAAAGTTGCGGCTCTCGTGGCCGGGTCCAAAGTAAATAAAGTCTTTATGCAGGCCATAGTCGACGAAGCCCTGACCGGCGGCGCCGATAGGCTTACCAATCCTAAGCTAAACGCGCTTATCCAGCGCGCGCTCAATCGCGGCCTGCCCCTCAACCACATTCAACGCACGCTTGAGCTCGTCGGCCAGGGATTTACGAATCTCGACTTTAGAGCTTTCGATACGCACTACGAGGGAGAAGCGTACTTAACCGTCAGCGGGCAGAATTCCAATAATTCTATACGAGTAACGAACGAATTTATGCGCGCCGTCGAGCTCGACGACGAGTGGGAACTCCGCGGAAGAACTTCTTCGGGCACGGTTAAGAAAGTGCGCGCCCGCGCTCTCTGGGAAAAAATTAACGTTTGCTCGTGGAAGTCCGCCGATCCCGGCCTGCAATTCGACACCACTATAAACGAATGGCACACCTGCCCAACCTCGGGTAGAATAAATGCCAGCAACCCCTGCTCGGAGTACATGTTCCTCGACGATACGGCCTGCAACCTTGCCAGCTTGAACTTAATGAAGTTCTTCAACGAGGAGACCGGGGAGTTCGACGTGGATCTGTTCCGCCATGCAGTAAGGCTTTGGACGGTAGTTCTTGAGATCTCCGTACTAATGGCGCAATTCCCGGCGCCGACGATCGCGCAACGCAGCTATGACTTCCGCACCCTCGGGCTTGGTTTCGCCAATCTTGGCGCGCTGCTTATGGTGAACGGCATTCCGTACGATTCGCCCGAGGCGCTCGCATGGACCGGCTGCATCTCCGCAATTATGACCGGCGGAGCATACTCAGCCTCCGCGGAAATGGCGAAGCAATTAGGCCCATTTCCCAAATACGAAGAAAACGCCGACGCGATGCTGCGGGTAATCCGCAACCATCGCCGCGCCGCCTATAACGCGCAAGCGAACGAGTACGAAAACTTAAGCATTAAGCCCATTGGAGTCGATCCGCGCCGTGCGCCCAAATACTTGATCAATGCGGCGCGCGAAAGCTGGGACCGCGCTCTCGACTTTGGAAGCCAATGGGGCTACCGCAACGCCCAGGTTACTGTTATAGCTCCAACCGGTACGATCGGCCTCGTTATGGATTGCGATACGACCGGCATAGAACCCGACTTCGCTATTATAAAATACAAAAAACTCGCAGGCGGCGGCTATTTCAAAATAGTCAATCAATCCGTGCGAAAAGCTCTCGGGCGCCTGGGCTACGGCGAACGCCAGATCGAGGAGATCGAGAAGTACTCCCGCGGCGCAGGAACGCTTGCAGGCTGCCCCGCTATAAATAAGAAATCTTTAAAGGAAAAGGGGTTCACCGACGATAAAATATCGACGATAGAATCCAGCCTTGAAAGCGTTTTCGATATCCGTTTCGCTTTTAATAAATGGACTCTTGGCGAGGATTTCCTAAAGAAGATCGGATTCGACGAAGCGAAGTATAACGCCAAAGATTTTGACTTGCTCAAGGAATTGGGCTTTTCGGAAGATCAAATCGACGCGGCGAACGATTACGTTTGCGGCACAATGACGATTGAAGGCGCGCCCCATCTGAAACTTGAGCATTATCCAGTCTTCGACACCGCAAATAAATGCGGCGCAAAAGGAACACGCTTTATTCGCCACATGGCGCATGTAAATATAATGGCTGCCGCGCAGCCCTTCATAACGGGAGCAATTTCCAAGACCGTTAATATGACGGCCGCAGCCTCAGTAAGCGAAATTGCCGAGGTCCACACAAAATCCTGGAAAATGGGCTTAAAAGCTATCGCTATTTACCGCGACGGATCAAAGCTATCGCAGCCATTAAGCTCTTCGAACTACCGCGACCTGAACGAGGTAGTAACGCTCGGCGACGAAAATACTCTTGACGAGACTAAAGGGCCGAAGGAAGTGCAGGAAATTATTTCCGACAGGATTCACCAGAAGCTAATCCGCCATAAGTTGCCTCCTAAGCGCGACGGGCATATCCGCGAAGGCTACGTCGGCGGGCACAAAGTGTTCCTTCGCACGGGCGAATACGCGGACGGGTCGCTTGGCGAGATATTCATTGATATGTACAAGGAAGGCGCTTCCTTCAAGGGCCTGCTGAACAGCTTCGCTATTTTAGCCTCCAAAGCTCTGCAATACGGCATCCCTTTGGAAGAGCTCGTGGATTCCTTCACCTTCACCCGTTTCGAGCCTGCAGGGCCCGTTATGGGGCATGAGGCGATAAAGAACGCAACTTCAATACTCGACTATGTCTTCCGTTCCCTCGGCTACGATTACCTGCACAGGACGGATTTCGTCCACGTAAAGGCCGTAGACGAATCGCTTAACGATCAGCAGGAGGACTCCCCGCAAGCGGACGCATCGCCGGAACTCAACAGGGAGGCTGCCGGCGACCTTGCCCCCGCCCAAAAAGCGCCGGTAGCCGAAGCCGCACCCGCGTCGGAGGAATTGCCTACTACGCCGATTGCAAAAACAAGGCAAAAAGGCGCTACCGCTAACGGGAAGGCTTCCGCTAAGAAGACAATCGCCGTTGCTGAGAGCTACTTCGAGGATGCGCAGAAATTTGGTTACACCGGAGAGCAGTGCGCCAACTGCGGCTCAATGCGCGTCAAGCGCAACGGCAGCTGCACGGTCTGCGAGGACTGCGGCTCCACGACCGGCTGCAGCTAAACTTCATTTCGAGAATAAATATAAAAGGCGGCCAAAAGGCCGCCTTTTTAATTTACTTTGTATTTTTCTGATATTAGACTAGCTTGGTCATATTCTGAACCCGTAAACAAAAAGCCCGCTTCATTTCGGAGCGGGCTTTTATATTTTTCTCAAAAGAAACTTATTTGCTTTCTTCTTCTGTTGTGTCGTCGAACTTCATGCGGGGCTGTTCGCCTTCGGGAGCCGGGTTTTCTAAGGCCGGGGGCTCTTCGATTGGGGCGTCGATATTTTCGCCTTCGGTTTGCGGTTCTTCAACAGCGGGAACGTCGATTACTTCGACTTCCTGTAGAGCTTCTTCCGCCGTAACGGGAGCTTCAGGAGCCATTTCCTGAGCGGCTACCGGGGCCGGGGCGGGTTTAGCTGCTTTGGGCGCCGCCGGAGCTTTCTTTTTCTTCTTTCGAAGCGAAGAAGCGCCGTCCTGCGGAGCGGACCAATCGACGAGCTCGATAATAGCGGACATACCGCCGTCGCCGCGACGCAAGCCCAATTTAGTGATGCGCGTGTAGCCGCCGGGACGAGATTCAACTTTAGGAGCTATCGTGTCGAAAAGCTCTTGAAGCACGGCCTTGCTAGCGATGTGCTTGCCGACAACCCTGCGGCTATGGACGTCGATTTTCTGTCCTTCAGGAAGCATACCTTGCTTTTCGCGAGCTAAAGCTACCTTTGCTTTAGTTATAAGGCTTTCGGCGTAGGGGCGCAATTCTTTTGCTTTGGCTTCGGTAGTTTTAACTCTTTTGTGTTCGAAAAGAGCCGTTGCCAAGTTCTTCAGTAGAGCTTTCTTGTGGCTGCTCGTACGGTGTAATTTTCTGCCTCTGACTTGGTGTCTCATTTTTTATCTCAATTCCTTTATAATCTTCATTAATCTTGTTCAGCCGGGGCGGGCTTATCGTCCTTTAAGTATTGATCTACGTTCATGCCGAAATCCAGACCGTAATTCTTAACAACTTCTAAGAGTTCGGTTAAAGATTTCTTACCAAAGTTGCGGAATTTCAGCAATTCGGGCTCTTGCAATTGAACGAGTTCGCTGAGCGTCTTGATGCTGGCGGCCTTCAGGCAATTGTGCGCGCGCACGCTTAGCTCTAATTCTTCGACCGGCGTCAAAAGTAATTTTTTAATTTTGTTCTTTTCGGAAGTTTTAACTTCTTCCTCAACCGGTTCTGGCGGCAGAACTTCTTCTTCTTCTTCCTCGACTTCTTCGAAGCCGATAAAGAATTTAATGTGTTCTTTAAGTATCTTAGCCGCGTTGTGTACGGCTTCTTGGGCCGTTAGCGTGCCGTCTGTGCGGACGTCTAAGATTAGCTTTTCGTAGTCGATCTTTTGGCCGACGCGATAAGGCTCGATGTTGTAAATAACGTTTTTAATTGGAGTATAGATCGCGTCGATCGGAAGCATACCGAGAGGGAAGTCCACTAATGAGTGCTCTTCCGCGGGGACGTAGCCCTTGCCGCGGCCGATTCGCAATTCGACTTCGAAGTCAGCGTCGTCGCCGATCGTGGCGATGTGCTGGTTCGGGTCCATTACCTCAAGCAAAGCGCCTGCGTTCTGGATGTCGCGAGCGGTCCACTCGCCGGGACCTTTTAAGTGGAACATAACGCGAGTGAGCTTCTTGTCGTTCGTCTTTAATCTAACTTCTTTCAAATTCAAAATTATTTCGGAAACGTCTTCAATGACGCCGCGCACGGTTTGGAACTCATGCAACACATCCGTTATCTTAACGCCGATAATTGCGACGCCCGGAATAGAGCTGAGTAGAACTCTTCGGAGCGAATTGCCGATTGTAGAGCCGTAGCCGTGTTCGAGCGGCTGAAGAATAAATCGTCCGTGATTTTCCGAAGATGATTCCTCGATATGCACCCTCTCGGGCATTTGCATTTGAGTATTCATGTTTTCTATTTTTCTTTTATTAGTTTGAGTAATATCTCACCGCTTATACTCTTCGCCTTTTCGGCGGGCGGCAGCCGTTATGAGGTATAGGAGTGCGGTCGACTATGGAATGAATTTCCAAGCCGGATTGCGTAAGCGCTCTGATTGCCGCTTCGCGACCGCTACCCGGACCTTTAACAACGCAGTCGACTTTGCGTAAGCCCATGTCGTAAGCTTCCTTTGCCGATTTTTCAGCGGATACTTGCGCCGCGTAGGGCGTGTTCTTCTTGGAGCCGCGGAAACCGTTCTTGCCGGCGCTGCTCCAGGAGAGTACGTTTCCGTACATATCCGTGATTGTTACTTGTACGTTGTTAAAAGTAGCCCGAATATAAGCTTTACCGTGTATATCGGATACAACCTTTTTTTTGGTCTTCTTTTTAGCCACTTTACTTGCCTGATGACTGGTAAAACATTTAATTTACTATTTATATTATTTCTTGCCTGCGGCTTTCTTCTTTCCTGCAACTGTCTTTTTACGACCTTTGCGGGTGCGCGCGTTAGTTCTCGTGCGTTGGCCGCGAGCGGGAAGCCCGCGTCTATGGCGCAAACCGCGGTAGCAGCCGATGTCCATAAGTCTTTTTATGTTCATCTGTATCTCCGAGCGGAGCTGTCCTTCGGTCTTGTATTCGTCTATAGTATGGCGAAGGCGCGCCACTTCGTCGTCCGACCATTCGGAGACTTTCTTTGTTTCGTCAATGCCTGCTTTTAAGAGAATTTCTGAGCTCGTCGTTCTTCCGATGCCGAAGATATACGTCAATCCGATAACTCCGCGCTTGTTCTTTGGCAGGTCGATTCCGGCTATTCTTGCCACTTAATTATCTCCTTTTATTAACCTTGTCTCTGTTTGAAACGTGGATTCTTTTTGTTGATTATGTAAATCCGACCCTTGCGCTTTACTATCTTATCGTCAGGGTTTCTCTTCTTTACGGATGCCTGAACTTTCATTTGTTCTTCTCACTATTTATATCTGTAAACTATTCTTCCTTTTGTCAGATCGTAAGGCGAAAGCTCTACAGTTACTTTGTCGCCCTGTAATATCTTAATAAAATTCATCCTCATCTTACCGGAAATATGCGCGAGCACTTTATGGCCGTTCTCGAATCGAACGACAAATTGAGTGTTCGGCAACGTTTCCTCTATTATCCCGTCTAATCTTATTAGATCCTGTTTCGCCATCTGTTCTTTATTTCCATTTGGTAATAATTATTGGTTCGTTTTCCTGAATTATTACCGTATGTTCAAAATGAGCGGCGGGGCTGTTGTCAGCCGTGACGACCGTCCAGCCGTCCCGCTTAGTAATAACTTCTTTTTTCCCAAGATGAACCATGGGTTCTATTGCAATCGCCATTCCTGCGCGTAATTTTACGTTCGGGTATTGGTCGCGTCTTAGTAACGGAGGAACGAAGTTCGGAACTGGCGGTTCCTCATGTAAATGAGTTCCAATTCCATGACCTACTAATTCCCTCGTTAAAGAAAATCCGTTCGATTCGCAATGCGTCTGTATCGCTTTTGATATGTCGTAGAGTTTATTCCCGACAATTGCTTTAGCAATCCCAAGATATAATGCTTCTTCAGTTATTTTCAGGAGCTTCGACTTGCCTTCGCTGATTTCGCCTACGCCGTAAGTGTAGGCCGAATCGGCGAAGTACCCGTCTATGCTCGCGCCGCAATCGAAGGAGACTATTTCGCCTTCCTTCAGTTCGCGATCGCCTGGTATGCCATGCACTACCTGCTCGTCAATCGAGATGCAAAGCGTAGCCGGGAATATTCTCCCATCCACTTCGTACCCCTTGAAGGCGGGCAAAGCATTATAGGAAAGAACGAACTCCTCCGCTATGCGGTCGAGTTCGCCGGTAGTAATACCCGGCTTAACGTACTGCCCCAGCATTTGAAGAGCCCCGGCGACTACTTCGCCGGCTTTGCGCATTTTCTCGATTTCTTCCGAGCTTTTTATCGCAATATATACATCTTGATCATTATCGCCGTGTCTTTTCATTTCTTTTCGGACTTATCATGACTGATAAGAACCTGCTCCTACTCTGCCGCGAATCTTGCCGCTCTTCATAAAGCCGTCGTAGTGGCGCATTAGCAAGTACGATTCAATTTGCTGAAGCGTATCGAGCGCGACGCCGATGACGATTAGAAGGCTCGTTCCGCCGAAGAACGACGCGAACGAAGAAGTTAAGTTAAATACGTTCGTAACAAACGTCGGCAGTATCGCGATTAAGGCCAGGAAAATCGATCCGGGTAGCGTTATGCGGGTGAGAATGTTCTCGATATAATCCGCTGTTGGCTTTCCTGGGCGAATGCCCGGTACGAAGCCGCCATTCTTCTTCATATTGTCCGCGATATCTTTCGGATTGAAAACTATCGCAGTGTAGAAATAGGTGAAGAATACGATAATCGCGCCGTAAATACCTGCGTAGACAAATGATCTTTCGCTAAACAATCCAGCGAGATAGATCATGGTCGGGTTCTCCGGGAAGAAGCTCAAAACCGTGTTAGGTATGAACATGAGCGACTGCGCGAAGATGATAGGCATTACGCCCGCAGTATTTATTCTTAAAGGTATATATTGGGTAGTGCCGCCATAAACTTTGCGGCCCACCTGGCGTTTTGCATATTGAACCGGTATTCGCCGGGCTCCCTGCGTTATCAGGATAACCATAGCGATAATGCCTACCAGCAGTAAAATCATTACGAGCTCTATGATCCAGACTCTCGAGCCGGCCATAACCAGCGTCCATTCCTGCCAAAGCGCAGCGGGGAATCGCGCGATAATGCCGATAAAAATTATCAGCGAGATACCGTTGCCGATACCCCTATCCGTAATTTGCTCGCCGAGCCACATCAAGAAGACGCATCCGGCAGTAAGCAGGAAGATAGTAGTCATCGTGAACAAAATGCCTGTTTCCGGCACAACCGGGAGGCCTGCCGAGGCCTGTTGAGCGCTCAACTTAATGGAGAGGCCCCAACCTTGGAGAGCCGCAATAATTACGGTTCCCATGCGAGTGTATTGGTTTAGCTTTCGCCTTCCTTCCTCGCCTTCTCTCTGCATTTTTTGAATTTCCGGGATAACCACGCCGGCTAACTGGAAAATAATAGAAGAAGTAATATAGGGCATAATGCCAAGGGCGAAGATCGCCGCGTTGGAAAATGCGCCGCCCACGAACATATCAAACAGTCCGAAGAGCGTATTAGTTTCTTGGTTAGCTATCGAAAGCTTTAGCGCGGCCACGTCGATGCCGGGCAGAGTGATATGCGAGCCGATGCGAACGACGATTAAAACCAACGCGGTAAAAATCAATCGTTGTTTCAGCTCTTCAATCTTGAAAATATTTCTAAAGGTTTGAGCGAACTTAGCCATTGATTTCCGCGGCGCCTCCGGCTGATTCTATTTTTTGTTTTGCAGTTCCGGAAAAACCGTCCGCCTTAACGGTAAGCGCGGCAGTTAATTCGCCTACGCCTAAGATTTTAACGGGCATGTTTTTTTTGTTAATAATTCTAAGATTCCAAAGCGTATCGAAATCGACTACGTTGTTTTCAAAGAGGTTCTCGTCGGCCAGTTCCTGAAGTCTTCCTACGTTGATCGTTTGATACTCAACGCGGAATCGGTTGGTAAATCCGAATTTAGGCAGACGACGGTTCATTGGCATTTGACCGCCTTCGAAGTGAGGCTTGCTGTTGTAGCCGCTAATCGACTTTTGACCTTTATGTCCTCTCGTAGAAGTGCCGCCGTGGCCGGAGCCCGGACCGCGTCCGATTCTCTTCTTGCTGTGCTTAGCGCCTTCCGAGTATTGTAAATTGCCTATGTGTTTCATATTCTTTCTTCTTTAAAGGTTATTCCGAAACTTCTTCCACTTGTACGAGATGCTTAACGACTTCAATCATCCCTCTCGTTTGCGGGTTGTCGGGCAGCGTATTGAAATAATTAGGTCTGCCGAGCCCGAGAGCTTCAATAGTGCGTTTTTGTTTTTCTTTTCGTTTGATCACGCTGCGCACTTGCGTAATTTTAAGCTTGCCCATTGCGATTTATTTCCTTTTCAATTTGGGTTAACCGTGTATAATCTTTTCAACCGGCACGCCTCTACGCGCTGCGACGCTTTCCGCGTCTTCCAGCGCCAGCAGTCCTTCGACGGCCGCCTTAACGGAGTTGTGAGGGTTGGAGCTGCCCAAGCTCTTCGTAAGGACGTTTTCAATGCCGGCAAGTTCAAGCACGGCGCGAACGCCGCCGGCGGCGATGACGCCCGTACCGGGAGTCGCCGGTTTCAGCAGAACTTTGGCCGCGCCGTAGCGACCCAGAACCGCGTGAGGAATCGTTCCCTCCTGTACGCGAACGGCTACTATATTTTTCTTTGCTGCGTCGGTCGCTTTCGTTACCGCGTCGACAACTTCGCTAGCCTTACCCAGGCCGTAGCCGATGTGGCCGCGCCTGTCGCCGACAACTACGATTGCGGAGAAGTTAAATCTGCGACCGCCCTTAACGACCTTTGCCGTACGGCCGACGTAGACTAATTTATCCTGCAAATCCAATTCCGAAGCTTTTATTTTGCTCATCGTTTATTTCCTTTATTAAAATTGCAAACCGGCATTGCGGGCGGCGTCGGCGAATGCCTTTACCCTGCCGTGATACAAATTGCCGTTCCTATCGAAGGCGACGTGAGTAATCGACGCGGCAAGCGCTTTTTTTGCAATGTCGGCGCCGACTAACTTGCTTTGCTCGGTTCTGTTCATTCCGGGCTTAATAGCCGCGCGCAGATCCTTGGCGATCGTGGAGGAGGATATAAGAGTTTTGCCCTCGACGTCGTTTATTATCTGTGCGAATAAGTTCTCGCCGCTCTTAAAGATGCTGAGGCGAGGCTTTTCTACCGAGCCGAATATACTCTTCCTTATATGCGCCTTCCTGCGCAACCTGCGTTTAAGCTTTATTTTTTGTATTCTCATTGCTTTTTTTCTTATGCAACTGTTCGTTTTACAAATTTACAATTTTTTTTTGACTCCGCGCGCGTCGCGCCTCCTAAAGTACGAGCTTTAACGGCTTTTACTTGGAAGCCGTCTTGCCGGCCTTGCGACGAATGTATTCGCCTGCGTAAGCGATGCCTTTGCCTTTGTACGGTTCCGGCGGACGAATGGCGCGTACCTTAGCCGATATTTGCCCGATTAATTGCTTGTCTATTCCGCTTATTTTTATAGTCGTTGGGTTTGGAGCCTCGAATTTCACGCCTTTTGGAGGAATGATTAATATTGGATGGGAGAATCCCATCGTGAGGAACAAACCATTTGCTTTCATTTCGGCTTTGTAGCCGACGCCGACTATGTTAAGCGTGCGTTCGAAGCCCGTGTTAACGCCCGTGATCATATTGAAAACGAGCGCGCGGGTAAGCCCGTGAAGCGCGCGTACATGCTTTACGTCGCTATTGCGCGAAAACGTGAGCACGTTGTTTTCAATCGTAAATTCCACGCCGTCGGGGACTTCATGGCTCAATTCGCCGAGCGGTCCCTTTGCGGAGATCTTCTTGCCTTCTATCTTAAGCTGAACTTTATCGGGTATGCTTATAGGGCTTTTACCTATTCTTGACACTTTTCTGCTCCTGAATTACCAAATTGTACAAAGGACTTCGCCGCCGACGTTAAATTTGCGGGCCTGTTTGTCCGTCATCACTCCTTTCGAAGTGGAGATTATAGCGACGCCGAGTCCGTTATTTACGCGCGGCAATTTGTCGGCCGGGGTGTAAAATCTTCTTCCCGGAGTGCTGACTCGGGTCATTTCTTTGATCGCAGGGCGGCGGTTGAAGTACCGAAGCGTTATTGTAATCGAGCCTTGGATCTCGTCGCGATTTACTTCGAAGTCGGCTATAAAGCCTTGGTCTTTAAGTATTTCGGCAAGGTCGCGCTTCATGTTCGAATACGGTATTTCGACGGTTTTGTGACCGGCTGCGCCTGCGTTTCTAATTCTCGTTAAAAAATCTGATATTGAATCTGTTACCGGCATATTTTTACCAATGATTTAATGTTACCAACTTGCCTTACGAATGCCCGGGATCTTTCCTTCCAGGGCTAACTGACGGAACATGTTCCTGCTCAAGCCGAATTTTTTATAGACGCCGCGACCGCGACCCGTAGCCGAGCAGCGGGAGCGCACTCTGGTCGGAGAGCTGTTGCGGGGAAGTTTTTGCAAGCCCGTCCAATCGCCTGCGGCTTTAAGCTCTGCGCGGCGTTCGGCGTAGCGTTCCGCCATGCGTTTTCTTTTTTCGTTTCTGGCTGTTACACTGATTTTTGACATAACCTCACTCTGCCTTTTTACGGAAAGGGAATCCAAATTCGGCGAGAAGCGCGTAGGCTTCCTCGTCGGTCTTGGCCGTCGTTACGAAAGTCATATCCATGCCGCCGATCTTAGTTACTTTGTCGACGTCGATTTCAGGGAATATGATCTGTTCTTTAATACCAATCGTATAATTGCCGCGCCCGTCGAAGCTCTTGTCGGAGAACCCGCGGAAGTCGCGGATGCGAGGCGAGGCGATATTAATAAATCTATCTAAGAATTCATACATTCTAGCCCGGCGCAGCGTTACCATGCAAGCTATCGGAAGGCCTGCGCGAAGCTTGAAGTTTGAAATAGCTTTTTTAGCTTTTTTGATTACAGGGCGCTGTCCGCTGATGATTTCAAGCTCGTTTACAGCCGTCTGCAACAGCTTTAAATCCTGTGTAGCTTCGCCGACGCCCATGTTAATGCAGATCTTTTGTAATTTAGGGGTCTGCATCTTCGATTTATAATCGTATTTCTTTACTAGATTAGGGGTGACCACTTCATGGTAAAACGTCTCTAATCTTGGAACCGGCGGCTTGCCCTGGTCCTTTACGTCCTCGAGCCTTTTACCCTCGGGGACGAAGTCGCCTTTCTTAGCCGGTTGTTTGCCTTGCGGTTTTGCTGCTTGCTTTGACATATTCTTTTGTGTTTACCTTTTATAACAAATCTTTACCGTTAGTGCGAGCGACGCGTATTTTTACCGTTTTGCCGCCGCGGTTGTCTTCGCGAATTCCGATTCTGGTTTGCTTTTTATCGGAATCGACTAGCATTACGTTAGAGTAATGCACCGGGAATTCCCTCTGCTGCCGTCCGCCTTTCGGGTTCGATTGCGATGGGCGCGCATGTTTGGTGTGAATGTTAACGCCTTCGACGAGGATTCTCATCTTCTTGTGATCGACTTCGAGCACGCGACCTATTTCGCCGCGGTCGTCGCCCGCGATAACTTTCACCATGTCGTTTTTCTTTATTCTTAATTTCATTTCTTCACCTATATTACTTCGGGAGCAAGGGATACTATTTTCATGAAATTCTTTTCGCGCAATTCGCGGGCAACCGGCCCGAAGATGCGCGTGCCGCGCGGTTCGCCTTTATCGTTTAAGATAACGGCCGCGTTGTCGTCGAATCTGATATAGCTGCCGTCGCGGCGCTTGACTTCTTTAGCCGTGCGCACGACCACTGCTTTTACGACCTGGCCTTTTTTGACGGCGCCGTTCGGTATCGCCGCTTTCACGGTTACGACAATTATATCGCCGAGCGAAGCGTACTTTTTACCGTGTCCGCCTAAGATTCTGATGCAACGGATTTTCTTAGCTCCGCTGTTATCCGCTACTGTTAGATTGGTTTCTTCTTGTACCATTACTTATGCCCTTTTAATTACTTCGCTCGTTGTACTATTTCCGCCAAGCGCCATCTTTTGCGCGCGCTCAGAGGCCTTGACTCTTCGATCTTTACCGTGTCGCCGATTTTGCATTCGTTCGCTTCGTCGTGCGCCATTACGTTCTTCGTGCTCTTATAATATTTCTTATAGAGCGGGTGAGCGACCTGGCGGACGATGGAGACTACGATAGTCTTATCGGTTTTGTTGGATTTTACTACGCCCTGAAGCACGCGTTTGTTCGAGCGTTTGCTCTTCGGCGCTTCCGCAGTCGGCGCAATTGCGTCCGGCGCTGCTTGGGGCTGCCGGCTTTCTATGTTTATGTTTTCTGCCATTTTATAGGTAACCTAAGTTAGATTTCACTTTTCCTTTGGTTTATTAACGTCTCCATACGAGCTATATCCTTGCGGAGTATATGCAGGTAGGTAGTGTCGTTCAGCTGCTTGAGCGAGTGCTGAAACTTTTGTTTGGCTAGCGTCTCGCGACTTTCGTCGAGCAGCTGCCCGAGCTCAACGTCGGTGAGCTCTATTAGGTCTTTAGTTTTCCTCGGTTTCATTTTCTAGCAAGTCGTAACGTGTTACAAATTTTGTTTTGATGGGTAATTTGAAGGAAGCGAGCCTTAAAGCTTCCTTTGCCGCTTCTTTGCTGACCCCGTCAACTTCGAAAAGAATCCTACCCGGCTTTACGACCGCCACCCAGCCCTCGGGGCTGCCTTTACCGGAGCCCATGCGGGTCTCGGCGGGTTTCTTGGTGTAAGGCTTGTCCGGGAATATCCTGATCCAAATCTGACCGTCGCGCTTCAAGTAACGGTTAATCGCGATACGAGCCGCTTCTATCTGGCGATTAGTTATCCAGTGCGGTTCTAAAGCTTTTAACGCATAGGACCCGAAGGAGACCATCGAGCCGCGGTAGGCTTTACCCGTCATCCTGCCGCGCATCGTCTTGCGAAACTTTATTCTTTTTGGTGAAAGCATTTCTATTTATCCGTTTAATTTTCTATTGGTTTTGTTTACCGATTATTTCGCCCTTGCAGATCCAGACCTTAACCCCGATGGAGCCGTAGATAGTCTGCGCGGTCGCCGTTCCGTAATCGATATCTGCGCGAAGAGTATGAAGCGGGATGCGTCCCTCTTTATACTGTTCCGTGCGAGCCATTTCGGCGCCGCCTAAACGACCTGCGCACATTATTCTAATTCCTAGGCCGCCCATGCGCATAGTCGAGCTGATCGATTGCTTCATTGCGCGGCGGAAAGAGATCCTGCCTTCCAATTGTTGAGCTATGTTCTCGGCGACTAATAACGCGTCAAGTTCCGGTCGCTTTATTTCGCTTATAAGGATCTTTACTTCCTTTCCCGTTACTTTCTTGAGCTCTTCCTCAAGTTGAGTGATGTCCTTGCCGCTTCTGCCGATGATAACGCCGGGACGCGACGTGTTTATCGTTATCCGAAGCTGCTTTGCAGTGCGCTCGACGAGGATTCTCGAGATGCCCGCTTTCTTTTTTCGATTGCGGATATAGTTGCGCACTTTAATGTCTTCGCTGATTTTCTCTGCGATGTTTTTCTCATCGAACCAATTGGCGTCCCAGCTTCTGATGATTCCTAACCGAAGTCCGATAGGATTTGTTTTCTGTCCCAAAAATATTCTCCTTTTAGTTCTCTTTCGTTGCCACAACAATTGTTAAATGATTCGAGCGCTTGCGAATGCGAAAGGCTCTTCCCATCGGAGCCGGCATGATTCTCTTCATCGAAGGACCTTCGTTGACGAAGACTTCTTTTACGAAGAATTCGCTTTCATTTACTCTTTCTTCGGCGTCTTTCAGCTTATTGGAAAGATTCGATATAGCCGAGCGGAGTACTCTTTCGGCGTCGCGCGCAGCCATTTTGTTAGAGAATCTCAATATGCTGAGCGCCTCGGAAGCCTTTTTTCCGCGGATCATATCTATTGTGATTCGCATTTTAAGCGGCGAGCTTCTTATATATTTTTTTAGAGCTTGTGCTTGCATCTTTTCCTCTGGCCTTATTTCTTTTTAGCGTCTTTACGGTGGCCTGCATGCCCGCGGTAAGTGCGGGTCGGGGAGAATTCCCCAAGCTTGTGGCCGACCATGTTTTCAGTTACGTAAACCGGTATAAAATTCTTTCCGTTATGAACCGCGATCGTATGGCCTACGAAGTCCGGAGTTATGGTGGACGCGCGGGACCATGTCTTAACTACTGCTTTCTTTTTGCTTTCGTTAAGAGCTTCGACTTTACGAAGCAGTTTATAATGGATAAAAATACCTTTTTTAAGTGATCGAGACATATTATTTTATCCTTGCTATTTCGATTTCCTGGAACGAACGATATATTTACTCGAGAGCTTGCGTTTTTTGCGCGTCTTGAGTCCCTTGGCGATTTGACCCCAAGGTGAACGCGGGTGCAAACGACCGCCGCCGGATTTGGAGGTGCCTTCGCCGCCGCCCATCGGGTGATCGATCGGGTTCATCGCCATACCGCGCGTTTGCGGACGGATGCCGAACCAACGCAAACGGCCTGCTTTACCCCAAAGTATGTTTTCCTGCTCCCCGTTGCTAACGATGCCGAGCGTAGCCAGGCAATTGTTCGGTATCATACGGATTTCGCCGGAGGGCATCTTGAGCTGAGCAAACTTCTCGTCGTTTGCGACGAGCTGTATCGAGCATCCAGCCGAGCGGGCTATCTGGCCGCCTTTGCCGGGTTTCAGTTCTACGTTGTGCACGAAGAGCCCGACGGGGATGTTCTTCAGCGGAAGCGTGTTGCCGTCTTTGTATTCTGCTGTCGCGCTCGTAACGATTACGTCGCCGACTTTGAGTTTATCCGGAGCGAGGATGTATTTTTTCTCTCCGTCCTGATAGGAGACAAGCGCGATGCGGGCGGTACGGTTCGGATCGTACTCTATAGTTTCGACCGTAGCCGGCATATCGAATTTATTGCGTTTAAAGTCGATAATCCTGTATTTTCTCTTGTGTCCGCCGCCGCGATGTCTCGATGTAATTCTGCCGGTATTATTGCGTCCGCCGGATTTTTTCAGCGAAACGACCAATTTCTTATACGGCTTGTCCGTAGTAACGTCATCGAAGTTGCTGACGGAGTAGAAGCGCGTGCCCGGCGTGATTGGTTTAAGTTGTCTTATTGCCATTTCTCAAATTTTCCGATTATTCTTCAAATCTATTCGCCGGACGCGCCGGTAACCAGTTCAATGGATTGTCCCGCTTTAAGCGTTACGTATGCTTTTTTGCGAAGCGGAGTCGAACCGCGCATCATGCCGCGGCGAGTCATTCGCATTTTATTTTTGCCTTTAATTCTGGCCGTGCGGATTGACTTAACGTCTACTTCGAACATTTCTTCGACCGCTTTCCGAATCTCAATCTTGTTGGCCTTCGGTTCTACTTCAAAGACGTATTGGTTTTGAGTCGTCAGTCGCATTGCCTTTTCTGTTATAATAGGCTTTCTTAGTACCTGAATCATTTTCTGTCCGATATTTTAATTACTTAATACGTCGACTAATTTATCCACGGCGCCTTTTGTTAAAAGCAACTTTTTACTTTTTAGTATATCGTAAGTCGAGATTTGATCGACCGGGTAGATTTCGACATTCGGGATATTGCGCGCCGATAGATAAACCATATCGTTTTTCTCCGGCACGACTATTAGGATTTTTCTGCCGTCGAGTTTTAAATTCGTAAGGATTTGCGCCATATCTTTAGTCTTGATCGTCGTAAGGAGGAAGTCCTCGACTATCGTCAGATTCTTTTCCTGGAGACGGAGCGAAAGCGCGCTTTTTTTCGCCAAGCGATTGATCTTTCTCGGCAGTTTTAAATTATATCTGTGGGGATGCGGTCCGTGCACCGTGCCGCCGCCGACCCATACGGGCGAGCGGGAGGAACCGGAGCGAGCCGTGCCGCGCCCTTTTTGCTTCCAGGGCTTTTTGCCGCCGCCGGAAACTTCGCCGCGGCCTTTCGTCTTATGCGTGCCTTGGCGTTGATGCGCAAGGTAAACGACGACCGAGAGGTGCATGGCGTGCTCGTTCGGCGCGCAGCCGAATACTTCGTCGCTAAGCTCTATTTGATTTAATACCGATCCGTCTTGTTTATGTATATCTACCAGCATTTTCCTGCCTATTGCATTATAATTTCTAAAATCGAGTTTGTAGCTCCCGGCACGCTGCCTCTGAGCAGTATCAAGTTTTGCTCGGGAATAACTTCGACGACTTCCATGTTGCGAACCGTGGCGCGCTTGCCGCCCATTCTGCCCGCCATGCGCAAGCCTTTAAAGACGCGCGACGGATAGGAGGATGAACCGACCGAACCCGGATGGCGTTGGCGATCGCTCTGGCCGTGCGTTTGCATGCCGACGCCGCCGAAGTGGTGACGCTTTACTACGCCCTGGAAGCCATGGCCTTTGCTAGTTCCGCTGACGCGGACTTTGTCGCCTATTTCAAACGCTTCGACGCGTATTTCGTCGCCTACGTTGTAGGGGTTCGCCATGTCCCTGAATTCTTTTAAATGTCTGCGCGCGTCTACGCCCGCTTTCTCGAATTGTCCCTTCATGGGGCGGTTTACTTTCCGTTCGGGAACTTCGCCGAATCCGATCTGCACCGCCGAGTATCCGTCCCTTTCGGGCGTTCTAACTAATACCACCGGGCAGGGACCGGCTTCAATTACCGTGCATGGGATCGCTTCGCCGTCTTCGCGAAAGATGCTCGTCATGCCTAGTTTCTTGCCGATTATTGCTTTTTGCATCTTTTCTCCTTTACACCTTTACTTCCACATCCACGCCGGCAGGGATCTCTAAGCGCATGAGCGCGTCAATCGTCTTTTGAGTCGAGCTGAATATGTCGATCAAACGCTTGTGAATCCTTGTCTCGAATTGTTCGCGGGACTTCTTGTCCACGTGAGGCGAGCGGTTTACCGTGTAAACCGAGCGACGAGTGGGCAGCGGTATCGGTCCCGATACGACTGCGCCCGTTTGCTTGACCGTCCGGACGATGCGTTCCGATGATTTATCTATCAATATATGATCGTATGATTTTAATTTAATTCTTATTCTTTGTGTTGCCACGGGATTTTTTCCTCAGCTTAAAAAACTGTAAAGGGGCTTTTTCTTTACTTTTGTAAGTCAAAAGCCCCGTTTTAGTTCAGAATTATTCAATGATTTTCGTTACGATGCCCGCGCCGACCGTACGACCGCCTTCGCGAATTGCGAAGCGAAGTCCTTCTTCCATTGCGACCGGAGTGATAAGCTCGATCTCAAGGTTGTCAAGGTTGTCGCCAGGCATAACCATTTCCACGCCGCTAGGTAAGTTTAGCGTGCCAGTTACGTCCGTCGTGCGGAAGTAGAACTGAGGACGGTAGCCGTTGAAGAACGGAGTATGACGGCCGCCTTCTTCTTTCTTAAGTACGAGTACTTGAGCGTTGAATTTGTGGTGAGGTTTGATCGAATTCATCTTCGCGATAACCATACCGCGTTCGATTTCGTTCTTGTCCACGCCGCGAAGCAGAAGACCTACGTTATCGCCTGCGCGACCTTCGTCGAGCAATTTACGGAACATTTCGATGCCCGTGCAGGTGGTCTTTTTGTGCAAGCCGAAGCCTACGATTTCTACTTCTTCGTTTACTTTTACTATGCCGCGCTCGATCCTGCCCGTCGCTACCGTGCCGCGACCGGTGATCGAGAATACGTCCTCGACCGGCATAAGGAACGGCTTATCAGTGTCGCGGATCGGGGTCGGGATGTAGTCGTCTACCGCGTCCATAAGCTCGTAGATGCAAGCCAATCTCGGATCGTCGGCCGGGGCGTCGCCGGAGCCGGCGTCGAGCGCATGGAGTGCGGAACCGCGAATTATCGGGATTTCGTCGCCCGGGAATTCGTAGCTTGTGAGAAGCTCGCGAAGCTCCATCTCGACGAGTTCGAGAAGTTCGGGATCTGCGATGTCAACTTTATTAAGGAATACTACCATACGCGGAACGCCTACCTGGCGAGCCAAAAGGATGTGCTCGCGGGTTTGGGGCATAGGGCCGTCGGTAGCGGCGCAAACGAGGATAGCGCCGTCCATCTGCGCTGCGCCCGTGATCATGTTCTTGATATAATCTGCGTGACCGGGGCAGTCTACGTGCGCGTAGTGACGTTTTTCGGTTTGGTATTCAACGTGAGCGGTAGCGATCGTTATACCACGTGCCTTTTCTTCAGGCGCGTTATCGATCGAGTCGAAGCTTCTTATTTCTCCGCCCAATTTTTTCGCAAGCGCCATGGTGATAGCCGCTGTCAAAGTGGTTTTACCGTGATCAACGTGGCCGATGGTGCCTACGTTCACGTGGGGTTTTGAACGATCAAATTTTTCTTTAGCCATACTAGTAGCTCCTTAGTTTTGTATTAGTTGGAATACGTATTATTTTAATTAGTATCTATTTAAATTTTGCTGAGCGGGCTCGTAGTGCGAAAACGTCATCGTGTACGATGCCCTGCCTTGCGTAATCGATCTCAATTTTGTAACGTAGCCGAACATCTGCGAAAGCGGCGCCTGCGCGGCGACCGTCTGGAGCGAGCCCTTTTGGGCTATGCCTTCGACGCGACCGCGGCGGCTGTTCAAGTCGGATATTACTTCGCCTATATATTCTTCAGGAGAAATTATTTCCAGCTTAAAGACCGGCTCAAGCAGCAATGGATTCGCCAATCGGGACGCTTCCTTCACAGCCATGGAGCCTGCGATTTTGTAAGCCGTCTCGGTCGAGCTTTCCTCGTCGTAGCGCGCGGCGATTATCGCGACGCGCGTGTCTATCATCTGGTAGCCGTGCGGTCCGACCGCGAGAGCCTCCCGAACGCCTAATTCGAGAGCTTTAGCGAGAGGCGCGGGAAGCGCGTCCTTCGCTAATCGGTTCTCGACCGTTATCCCTGTGCTCTGCCCGGCGGGCGCGATTTCTATAGTCGCGTTGCCGAACTGGCTCTTTCCGCCCATTTGCTTCTCGAAGGTCGACTCGTGAACGAGCGTCTCCCCGACTGTTTCGCGATAAGCTACTTGCGGCTTTCCGACCCTTACGGGGGCCTTAAATTCGCGCAGCAGCCTGTCGACGATGATTTCCAAATGAAGCTCTCCGACTCCGGAGATGATTATCTGACCGCTTTCCTCGTCGTTTCTGTACCGGAAAGTCGGGTCTTCGTCGGCGAGTTTTTCAAGAGATTTAATAAGCTTGTCCTGGTCGGCTAGCGTTTTCGCTTCGACCGCCTGTTGGATAACGGGTTCGGCGAAGCTTATCTTTTCGTAAATTATCGGTCGCTTAGGATCGCAGAGCGTATCGCCGGTGCGCGTAAAGCGCAGGCTAGGCACGGCGATTATATCGCCGGCGAAAGCTTCCTGCACTTCCTCGCGTCGGGAAGCGTAAATCTTAAGCAATTTCAAAATTTTCTCTTTTTTCTCTTCGGCGGCGTTTTCAACGGAATCGCCAATATGGACGGAGCCTGAATAAACTCTCAGGAAGGTAAGCCGTCCGACAAACGGATCGCTAAGTATCTTAAAGGCGAGCGCGGAAAATGACTCTTCATCGCTCGTCTTGCGGCTTATCTCGCCTTCGACGTCTCTCGGGTCGTAGCCAACGGTCTCGCCAAGATCTATCGGCGAGGGCAGGTAGTCGATTACTCCGTCAATCAGAGGCTGCACACCAGTATTCTTCAGCGAACTACCGCAGTATACTGGTATGGCTTGGAGCTTAAGCGTCGCTTTCCGCAATGCAGCTTTAATTTCTTCACGGGTCAAATCTTCTCCGCCGAGATACTTTTCAAGAAGAGTATCGTTTTGTTCGGCGGTAAATTCCGTTAGGCGCGACCTTTCCTCTCGGGCCTGGGCCAAATATTCTTCCGGGATGTCCTCGACTATAACGTCAAGTCCGTTCGAGTCTTGATTGAAATAAAGAGCCTTCATTTCAATAAGGTCGATTACTCCGCGGAAGGCGTCTTCGGCGCCCATCGGGATTTGCACTGGAATTGGATTGGCTTCGAGCTTAACCCGAATTGATTCGACGGCTTTTAGGAAGTCCGCCCCAACCCTATCCATTTTGTTTACGAAAGCAATGCGGGGAACCCGATATTCGTCGGCCTGGCGCCATACGGTTTCGCTTTGCGGCTGAACGCCGGCGACTCCGTCGAAGATAGCTACCGCGCCGTCCAAGGCTCTCAGCGAGCGTTGCACTTCGGCGGTAAAGTCCACGTGTCCGGGCGTGTCGATTATATTAATCTGGTAGCCCTTCCAAAGGCATGTCGTGGCCGCGCTTGTTATCGTTATCCCTCGTTCTTTTTCCTGGTCCATGTAGTCCATGAACGCGGTGCCTTCGTCTACTGCGCCTATGCGATGCAGATAGCCCGAATAAAAGAGGATTCGTTCGGTTGTCGTAGTCTTGCCGGCGTCAATGTGAGCAATGACGCCTATATTCCTTAGCTTTTCAATATTTACCGAACGCGACATATTTTGAGATCGATTTAATTGACAAAGAACAAAAATTCTTTATGTAAAATTTCAATTACCATTTGAAATGGGCGAACGCTTTATTTGCTTCGGCCATTCTATGGACGTCGTCGCGCTTCTTAACGGAGTTTCCTTCGCCTTTGCTGGCGGCCATAAGTTCGTTAGCGAGCTTGACTGCCATGCTTTTATCGCGGCGCTGATGCGAGTACATCTTAAGCCAACGGATAGCGAGAGCTATTCTGCGCTCTTCGCGGACTTCTACCGGCACCTGGTAAGTTGCGCCGCCGACCCTGCGGGAACGCACTTCGAGCACGGGCGCGACGTTGGAAAGCGCCTTCTTAAACACTTCCAGGGGAGCTTGCTTCGCGCGGTCTTCGATTATGTCGAACGCGTCGTACATTATCCTGCGAGCGGTGTTCTTTTTGCCGTCTAACATTATGTTGTTGATAAAACGCGATACGATTATGTCGTTATACTTTGCGTCGGGTATCAACTTTCTCTTATCTGCTCTTCTTTTTCTCATGTTCTTCGGTTTTTAATTAGTCGCTTTTAAAATTATTTTTTCTTGCCTGCCGGAGCTGCGGCTTTCTTTTTCTTGCTGCCGTATTTGCTTCTGCCTTGTCTGCGTCCGTCGACTCCCTGGGAATCCGCCGTTCCGCGGATGATATGGTAGCGTACGCCCGGCAAGTCTTTCACTCTGCCGCCGCGTACGAATACGATGGAGTGCTCCTGAAGGTTGTGGCCCTCGCCCGGGATATATGCAGTTACTTCGAATCCCGAAGTTAATCTCACGCGCGCTACTTTGCGCAATGCCGAATTCGGCTTCTTGGGCGTAGTCGTGTACACTCTCGTGCAGACTCCGCGCCTCTGAGGGCACGAGTCCAGAGCGGGCGACTTGCTCTTCACCGTTATCTTCTTTCTGCCTTTTCTGACTAATTGGCTAATTGTCGGCACTCTTTAGTCTCCAATTTTTATAATTATTTTATCTTTGTTTACTTATAGAGCTGACAAAATTAAGGAAAAATACTTTTCCTTCCAAATATTTTTCAACAACTTGTCTTTATTTCTAAAATATTTTTTATCTTGCGTTTTTGTTGAAGGAGATTTTATGCCTATTTTCCTTTCCACAACCGTCCAGGCGCACGTCGCTTGTTTCGATAAAATCGCCGGCGAATATCTTTTCCTGCTGCTTAAGCGCGCGCAGGACAGCCCGATTTACCCCGGCGTTTGGCAAACGGTTACCGGGAAAATTGAAAACGGCGAAACGGCCGTCGACGCGGCGCGCCGGGAGATACTCGAGGAAACCGGCCTGACGTGCGATAAAATTTGGACCGTGCCCTTCGTCTCGACGTTTTTCGACGCCGCACGCGACGAAGTGCATGCCGCGCCCGTCTTCGGTTGCGTCGTCGACGCCAATTGCGCGATTAAGCTCTCCGGCGAGCACTCCGCCTACCGCTGGGTAGCGCTCGAGGACATCAGGCGCACCGTGCCGCTCCCCACGCATTGGCAGGGCGCGGAAAGCTTTCTCCACGACTGCCTGCTCTCTAAAAATCCGGATCTATATCTATATAGAGGCATTGAATCGCCCGAATCTTCCATCGCCGAGGATAAGCAATAAAGCCTGTCAGCGTCCGGTAGAGTCGGGAACGAACTTGAGCGAGATCGAGTTAACGCAGTGGCGGGCGTTCTTTTCCGTGAACCCCTCGCCTGTAAATACGTGCCCAAGGTGCGCTCCGCAATTTACGCATAGTATTTCCGTGCGGCGTCCGTCGGCGTCCGTTTTGCGCTCGACAGCCCCGGGGATCTCCTCGTCGAACGAGGGCCATCCGCAGCCGGAATCGAACTTCGACGTTGATTTATAAAGCGGCGCGTTGCAGCGTCTACAAATATACGTACCTTTTTCGTAAAACTTATCGTATTCCCCCGTAAAAGGCGCTTCCGTACCCTTGCGGACGATTACGTATTCCTCCTCCGGCGTCAGCTTATTATATTCCCTCTCAGTGCTTTCCGCGCTCATTGATTTTCCCTCCCGGTGCGACGCGCCTTCATTGGAGCACCCGATAGCGCCGAAAGCGAGTCCGATAATTATTATAATGTATACTTTCATAGCGTAATAAATACTCTTACCGCGGAATAATATTTTATTTTCAATTAATTATCTGTTCAATCAGTATTTTTTATTTCTTCTTTATACGTAATTTTGCGAAATGAATAAAGATCGACATGATAATTCCGGCGGCGGCCGCAAGCTAACGCATTCCGAGCTGTTGGCGGCCCGGCTTACGACGGAGCAGGCGCTCGCCGCCGAGCGTTTGCCCGTAACGCTTATTTTGCATAACATCCGCAGCCTTTACAACGTGGGCTCGATCTTCCGCACGGCCGATTCGGCGCTTGCGGCGGAGGTCGTTCTCTGCGGGTTTACCCCGCACCCGCCGCGCGAGGAAATACGTAAGACGGCCCTCGGGGCGGACGAATCCGTTCCCTGGCGCTATGAAAAATCGATAAAAGACGCAATCGCCCGCGAACGAGCCGCAGGCAAAACGATCGTCGCGCTCGAGCTCGCAGCCAAAAGCCGGGATTACTCCTCGCTCGAAGCCCGCGATTTTCCCCTAGCGATCGTCTTAGGAAACGAAATTACCGGCGTCGACGACGATATTCTCGAGCTATGCGACTTTGCTATAGAAATACCGATGCGCGGCGTAAAGCATTCGCTCAACGTCGCCGTCTCGACGGGAATCGCTCTTTACGAAGCCGCGAGACTTTACAATCTTTATAATGAAAACGCAAATAATAATAGATAATGAAATCAAGATTCAGCATACCAAACAATGAAATATTTGCGCCCGCGTTCGCCCGCGCGCAGGAGACAGATTACGAAATAATCCGCGAGAGCGAGACGGCCTGCGTAGAGCGGCTCGTCGCGAACCGTTGCGAAGCCGCGCTACTGACCCCGATGGGCTACGCGCAGGCGCTCGAGCATGTTGCAGTGCGTATCGTGCCCGGCGTCGCGTTAGCGGCAAAGGGTTACTCCGGTATCTGCTCCGTCTCCTTTAATCCGGAATCGGGTGGCGACAGACATAAGTGGCGCTTGCTCGCCCGCGACGCGAACGAATTTTTGGCGGTTATCGCTAAGCTTATGCTCGCGGAGCGCTACGGTATGGCAGTGGAGTTGGTAACCTCAGGCGATTACGACGCAAAATTGCACTATAGTAACGAAGCTGCTCCCGAGGAATGCGCGATTGATTTAACCGAGGACTGGGAGGAGACGTACGAGATTATGCTCCCCTACGCAGTTTGGGTATGCCGCGCCGCCGAGCATCCCGAAAACATAACCGAAGAGATCGCCGAACTCTCGGCTATTGATCTGGCCGAGAAAGCTCCAATAATCGAGGAGCATCCGCTAGAAGGGCACGAACCCCGCGAAGGCGAACTTATCGCGGTCTGGAACGAGGACATGGAGGAAGCCGCCGCGCAAACTCTTTCGCTGCTATTCTACCATCAGTACTTTAAGGAATTGCCGGACATTAACGTGCTCGGCGAAACCGACGATTAATTTTTGCTTGATTACAATTTACGGAGCCGGAAATATGATCAGTTTTGAACTGAGCGGGAAAATTGTCGACGTTGTAAATGGAAAGATTTATCCCGCTATCTTAGAAGCGGCGGGCGGACGCATTTCAGCCATACGCCCGGCTGAATCTGTCCGCGACGTCTACCTGCTCCCGGGGCTGGTCGACGCGCATATCCATATTGAAAGCTCGATGCTCGCCCCGTCGCAATTCGCAAAAGCCGCCGCGCGGCACGGGACGACAGCCACGGTATCGGATCCGCACGAGATAGCGAACGTGCTCGGCGTTCAGGGCGTCGAATTCATGATCGAGGACGGCGCGCGCGTACCATTTAAATTTTTTTTCGGGGCTCCGCCTTGCGTTCCCGCGACGGGATTTGAAACCTCCGGCGCCTCGATTTCGCCGCAGGATATCGCCGGACTGTTCTCGCGCTTTAAGCTTAAATACTTGAGCGAAATGATGAATTACCCGGGCGTCGTTTACGGCGACTCTGAAGTTTTAGAAAAAATAAGGATAGCCCGCGAATTAGGCAAGCCGATAGACGGGCACGCGCCGGGGCTCAGCGGGGAGCTTCTTGAAAAGTACGCCGCGGCCGGGATCGCCACCGACCATGAATGCTCGACTATAGAAGAAGCCCGCGAAAAGATCCGCCTCGGTATGAAAATACTCCTTCGCGAGGGCAGCGCGGCGAAGAATTTCGAAGCCCTCTGGCCGCTGTTGAACGAATCGCCGGAGAGCTGCATGCTCTGCTCGGACGACCTGCACCCCGACGACCTTTTGAACGGCCATGTTAATTTGCTCCTTCGGCGCGCCGTCGCTAAGGGCGTAGCCCCGCTCGCGGCCATTCGCGCCGCTACGCTCAACCCGATAAAGCATTACGGGCTGAATTGCGGGCTGCTGCTGGTCGGCGACCCGGCCGATTTCATTGTAGTCGATAATTTAAAGGATTTTAACGTAGCCGAGACGTACGTCTGCGGCAACCTGGTCGCGCGAAAGGGCGAAAGCTACATAGAAGCTGCAAAGCCCCCGGCGGTAAATAAATTTTTCGCGAGAGAGAAGCGTCCCGCGGACTTCGAGCTACCTGCAAACGGCTCTCCTGCGCGCGTTATCAGGGCGGTCGACGGCGAAATCGTCACGGGATCGGAGCTTGCCGAGTACCATGGCTCGCAGGATGCGCGGGTAGATTTGCTAAAGCTCGCGGTAATTAACAGGTACGAGGACGTCCCGCCCTCGCTCGGGCTCGTGCGCGGTTTCGGCCTGAAGCGCGGGGCGCTCGCCGGCAGCGTCGCTCACGACTCGCACAATATAATAGTCGTAGGGGTCGACGACGACTCTATGGCCGCCGCCGCCAACGCAGTTATTTCCTCCAAGGGCGGGCTTGCATTCGCCGACGGCGACGATGTTAAATCGCTGCCGCTGCCTATCGCAGGAATCATGAGCGACGGCTCGGCAGCGGAAGTTGCGGAGAGCTACCGCGAGCTAAACGAGCTTGCTAAAACCGCCGGCTGCGCGCTGAAAGCCCCGTTCATGACGCTTTCGTTCATGGCGTTGCTCGTCATACCTAAATTAAAGCTCAGCGACCGCGGTCTTTTCGACGGTGAAAAATTTGAATTTACCGGTTTATTCGTAGAGAGCTAACTGGTTCTTTGCTGGCGTTTTTCCTGGGGAGTAATGCGTAAGCGCTGAAGAGTAATGGATCCGTCACTCCGAAGCGAAGCGAGGAAGAGTCCATGGAATCTTTTGAATGAGTAAATGTTGGTTTGCATATATAAATTCAATTATTCTTAACCCCAGAGGGGTTACAGCTTTGTAATGCGAAGCGCCCGCCCCATCCACTACCTCTCTGCGGCGAAGCCGCAGGAAGAAGGAATTGGGGTAATCTTACGCTAAAAATTATGCGAATCCTTCGGATTCGTCTTAAGCGGCGCAAAGCAGGCTTTTACGCATTTATCAGACAGTAAATGATTTCAATAAATCCTATGGATTCCTCGCTGCGCTTCGGAATGACCCATTTTATCCATTATCAAGCGTTTGTGCGTCATTTACAATATTTGTTATACAGAGATAGCAATGCAAGAAGGGTTAGTTAAGAATATGATTTATACCTATACTATATAGAATTAAACTAGCTATTTCTCAAACTCATCAATTTAGAACATACACAATATGAAAATTAAAATAAAACGCCTTACCGAAACGGCCCGACTGCCGGAATACGCCACGGAGGGCTCCGCCGGGATGGATCTTTACGCCGACTGCGAATCTCCTATGGAGATAGTTCCTGGCGCCACATCGCTCGTCCCGACGGGCATTGCTATCGAATTGCCCGCCAGCTACGAAGCGCAGGTGCGCTCCCGCAGCGGGCTGGCCGCAAAGAACGGGATATTCGCCCTGAACGCTCCCGGCACCATCGACAGCGACTACCGAGGCGAAGTTAAGGTCATTCTCTCGAATTTTTCGCAGTATCCTTTTACAATTAGCCGCGGCGATCGCGTCGCGCAGATGGTAATCGCGCGCTATGAGACGGCTCAATGGCTCGAAACGCACGAGTTGGCCGAAACGGAACGCGGCGCCAGCGGCTTCGGCAGCACGGGCGTCTCCGCCAAACCGAAGATTGTGTTTATGGGAACCCCCGAATTCGCAACGGCGAGCCTTCGCGCGCTGCATAATGAATTTGGCGTCCATACCGTCGTCACAGTTCCCGATAAGCCCGCGGGACGCGGCAGAAAGCCCCAGCCCAGCCCCGTTAAGCTTGCCGCGCAGGAGCTGGGAATTGATATCCTTCAGCCCGAAAGCTTGAAAAGCGCGGATTTCGAAGCGCAAATAGCGGAGATAGCGCCCGACATTATTTGCGTCGTCGCGTTTAAAATTCTTCCCCGATCGATTTATACTAAAGCGCGTTTAGGCGCCTTTAACATTCATGGCAGCATACTACCCAAGTACCGCGGAGCCGCTCCAATAAATTGGGCGATCATTAACGGCGACTGCGAAACGGGGCTTACGAGCTTTTTACTCCAGGACAAGGTCGATACGGGCGATATGTTATTCGTAGAGAAAGTGGAAATAACCTCGGAGATGACCGCCGGCGACCTATTCCAGGCCCTCATGCCGCTCTCCGAATCTCTTGCGGTAAAGACGTGCGACGCCCTAATTTCCGGCGATTACGCCCAACTTCCCCAGCCCGGCGAGCAAGCGACCGCCGCCCCCAAGCTCTACCCTGAGAACTGTATAATTGATTGGGCCATGACCGCCGTCGCCATAGATAGGCTCGTACGCGGCGTCTCGCCCGCGCCAGGCGCGCGGACCGCTCTCAACGGGAAAACGCTCAAGATTTATCGCTCCCGCTTAGCGGAAGTCGACTTCGACGGCCGCGAAACGGGAGAACTCTTTGCGGAATCCAAAAAGCTATTCGTTAAATGCGGCGAGGGCGCAATTGAAATCCTCGAGATCCAACCCGAGGGAGGCAAGGCAATTTCTGCGCGCGATTTCCTTAATGGATTCAGGCCCGACGGGAGCATAATATTAGGGTAAATTACTTGCTTCGTTATTTTTGCTTTACTTCTTAAAATAATATAATTATAGCGTTGTCATATTTCTCAAAAACTATTGCGAGGAATTATGGCTCAAGTAACTACTTCGGACGGTTCGGCCCTTAAAAAGATATGGGCTATTGTCGGATTCTTGCTTATTATTACGTTGGCTCTGAATTTAATCCAACCCATAGCCAGCGTACTGTTCCTAATCTTTGCCGGCTCGCTCTTAGGGATAGGGCTGAGCGGAATAGCGGAAGTAACGAATAGAAGACTCTTTATGCCGAGAGGGATAAGCATTGTTCTTTCGATTTTTTTATTGCTCGGCATACCTATAGCTATCGGATGGATTGGCGGGGCCCAGATTGCCGAGCAATCCTCCCAACTTTGGTCGAACATACAAGCGTCGATCGAAAAGTTGCGCGGCCTGCTCGCACAAACTGAGATAGGCCGCTCGCTTATGGCGAAAGCGACGAGCTCCAATTTAATGCCGTCGGCGAGCGCCGCCCTCTTGAGCATTGGCGGGGCCTTTTCCAGCGTCTTTTCCGGGGCTATCGATTTTATCGTAATTTTAATAATCGGTATCTATATAGCAGTCGATCCCGAAGTGTATTCAAGAAATTTTGTGTTATTATTTTCCCGCGAACGCCGCCCAAGGATAACTCAGGTATTGGGCTTGACGAACCTCACTCTTCGGCGGTGGCTATTGGGCAGGCTAGTTTCCATGTTGATTATGGGCGTTTTAGTGGGCATCGGGTATTGGATCATCGGCATGCCGCTTGCGCTTATTCTCGCGTTAATTATTGCGATTTTCGAGTTTATCCCATTTATCGGCCAGATACTCGGAGTCATACCGGCTGTGCTCGTTGCGTTCAACCAGGGATGGGACATGGTGATTTCCGTGCTTGCGATTTACATAGTTATCCAGGCCATTGAAAGCTATTTAATCACGCCTCTCGTCGAGCAGCGAGCCGTCTCGCTTCCGCCGGCATTTTTAATAGCGGCTCAGTTCCTGTTCGGTTTAATGGCAGGACTTCCAGGCATCGCGCTCGCTACGCCGCTCACCGTAGTAATCATAATTTCCATTCAAACCTTTTACGTGCAGGATACGCTCGGCGAGGACGTGACCACCCTGGGAACGTAAAGCAAATCAGCAAACGCCCGAAGTCTCTCTCCGGGCGTTTGCTAATCTTTGTAACTGTTAAATATTGGGCAAGGAATTTTCCCAGGGCTTGAGAACTACCTTAATGCATTCGTCCTCTTTATGCTTGAATATTTCGTATCCGTCGGGGGCTTCGTCGAGCGCCAGCCTGTGCGTAATTATAAACGAAGGATCGAGCGCGCCTTCCTGTATCTTCTCCAGCAACGGCTCCATATACTTTTGGACGTGAGTCTGCCCCATTTTGAAAGTCAGACCTTTATTAAAAGCGGCGCCCATGGGGATTTTGTCGGCTATTCCGCCGTATACGCCGGGGATCGACACTACTCCGCCCTTGCGGCAAGCCTGGATGACTTCCCGCAGAGCTGTCGGGCGATCCGTTTCCATTCTTAATGTCTGCTTCGCTTTATCCATAAACCCCAGGAAGCCCGAACCGTGAGCCTCCATCCCGACCGCGTCGATGCAGGCGTCGGGGCCGCGGCCGCCCGTCATCTCTTTTAATCGGTCTATCATATTATCTACTTCCTCGTAATTGATTATTTCCGCCCTGCCATATTTCCGGGCCATCTCGAGCCGCTCCGGGATACGATCGATCGCTATAACTTTCCCCGCTCCCAGCATATACGCGCTTACGATTGCGAATTGCCCGACGGGCCCGCAACCCCAAACGGCGACGGTGTCGCCCGGCTGTATGTCGCAGTTCTCCGCGGCCTGGTAGCCTGTGGGCAGCACGTCGCTGAGGAAGAGTACTTTCTCGTCGTCGATTTCATTGGGAACTTTTATCGGGCCGACGTTCGCGTAGGGCACGCGCACGTACTGCGCCTGGCCGCCCGGTATGCCGCCGAAGATGTGGGAGTATCCAAAAATTGCGGCGGGAGAGTAGCCGTATGTCGTCTCGGCCATCTCCTTGTTCGGGTTCGATACGTCGCAGAGCGAGTATTGCTGGTGATTGCAGTAGTAGCAATGCCCGCAGGAGATCGTGAAAGGTGTAACCACTTTATCGCCCACGTTGAATTTAGTAACTCCCTTGCCTTTCTCGACAATTTCTCCCATGAACTCATGCCCAAGGATGTCTCCGTCCTCCGTCGTCGGCACGTAACCGTCGTAGAGGTGCAGGTCCGAACCGCAGATGGATGTAGAAGTAATTTTAAGAATAATATCGTCGTCCGCTTTAATAGTCGGGTCCGGCACGTTGTCAACAGAAACGCTGTTCGTTCCATGGAACACTAACGCTTTCATGAATCCCCCCTAAAATATATACGATTTGGTCGAATTAGCGACGAATTAACATATATTAATATTGGTTTAACTATTCTTTAGCCGGACGCTGAGCCTGTCGAAGCGGCAGGCGAAGCGCCCCGCGTTCTTTTCTCAGCCGGACGAGCCCCAGGCTGCGCCGCGAGTGGGGAGGCAGGCTGAGGGCGGCGTTTTCTACCAATATGTAACCCCTCCGGGGTTAAGAAAAATAATTCCATAAAGTCCCGAAGGGACGGCATTATTCGTAACCGTATGCAAGCGAAGCGCAGCTTACGGAATTAACTCGCCTACTACGACAAGCCCTGAAAGGGCGGCATTATAGCATACCTTGACTGATAATTTCACCCCTGCGGGGTTTAAGCGCTTTTCGGGATCGCTTGCCGTAAGCTGCGCATACGGTTATGAATGATTTTGCCCCTGCGGGGCAGTCTTAAGGATATTTAATCATGACCCCCTATATAACTTCCCCCAAGAGGAAAGAACCAAGTCTTCTGTTTTCAAGCGTCTGCGCGTTATTCTATAGCAATATGCCTGCAATCCGCCTGTTAATTGATCATTGTTAATTGCTAATTGTCTTTTGTCCTCCTTTTTCGCTTAAATTGCACATACGTTACGAATTGAACAGCAAAAGTTATGAAAGAAAAAGAAGACAAATTCCTGGAACTATTCAACCCGGTAAAGCAGAGCCTCTGGAAGTACTGCTTAAGCGTCTCGCACAGCCGCGATTCCGCTAAGGATTTGCTTCAGGAGACTATCGAAACGGCTTACCGGCAGTTCGGCGCGATGCGTAACGAGCAGGCTTTCTTATCGTACTTATTCACTATCGCTTCGCGGATCTACGCGAGAAGCCGCGAAAGAAACCGCCGGCAAACGCCCTGCGATCCCGCGGACTTCGAATATGTAGCCGCTTCGACGGCCTCGCCCGAGCAGGCTGCGGACGCGGCGATACTCCATGCGGCGCTTGCCGAGCTACCGCACGACCAGGGCGAAGCGATAATTCTCCAGGAGTTAATGGGATTCTCCCAAGCCGAGATATGCGTAATCCAGGGAATTAACTTAGAAACATTGAAAAAGAGACTGTACCGCGCTAAAAATAAGCTGCGCGAGCTTCTTACAGAAAGAATTCCAACCCTTCAACATGAAGGAGCAGAAAAATGAAAACTATAGAAAGAATATTCGATAGCGCAAAGAATATAGATACGCCAGAATTTCCATTCTCCGACGAAGAGCTCCGGAGCGTTCTGAGAAAGGAAAACGAGGCAGGCGAAAGCCGACCAAAGAACAACATATTCAAGAAATTAGGAGCTTTTAAAATGAGCCTTATTAGTCTCGCGATCGTAGGAACCTCGCTAGGGGTATTGTTCCTCTCGCAACCCAACGAAAATAATTCCTTAACGGAAAAGAAGCAAATAAATGCCAAAAAGGTGGAACGCCAGGCGAAAATAACCGAAAGAACCAATTTAGCGGCTCTAAAAGCCGGTTCCACGGAAACCGATAAGCGACCGGTTAAACAAGACATCAATCAACCGGCGAGCTACGCAAAAAATGAGAGAGCCGATAAAAGAGTAATTGAAGCGGAAGAATACAACTACGAAGCCGAACTCTACGAGCTAACCGACGAGGAACTTGCGAAATTAAACGTGCTACGAAGAGGGGACGCCTACCTTATCGAATTGGAAGATAAGATCTATCATAAAATGAGCATGACGGAGCGCGCCGAATTAAACGATAACGGCTACCCGGAAAAGGGCATTAAACGCCACGTCGACTTGCTCGAGCCCTTCGGATCGTATTCGTCGTCCAGCGCGATGAGAAAATATGCGGGTTGGGATATGGATAAAACCGCTGGTATGTTCCCCACGACTATAATGAGCCAATCCTACGACGGCGACAGGCTTGGTATTTCCCGAACGCAAGGGGGCATCCCGGCCTTCGCCCCCGACCTTGAAGAAGCCGTTTCCGAACAGCATTTCGACGATATTGGCAGGAAACTGCTTGCCGCGAAGCGGAATGACGCGTCAACGCGCTTCGTGAAAGTTAAAGTTAACGATCCGGAAATAGTTTCCAAATTCTTCCCGGTTTATATCTCGATGAAGAACGCCGAAGGCCAAAAAGCGCATATTTTGCTGTGGTTCCCGGCCACTTCAAGAACTATCGCCGCGCTGCCCGAGCGCTACCGAGCTAAAGCGCAGGGTAAGCTCTTGCTCCAAGACGAAGACCTGAGCAAAAATCTCTGTGAAAACGAGTTTCTTCGGAACAATCCTGATATTACGTTTGCGGAAAAAAAGGAACGCGAAAACGAGCCCGCTTTCCAACCAAAGCAATTCGCCGGCATAGCGAACATCGAGCTTACCCCGGCGGAGCTAAAAGAACTTGGAATCGCGCTCGACAAGGAAGGGCTTAGCTTCCCCATCCGCGACAGGATTGATTTTAGCGAGCTGCCTACGAGGGCGAAAACCTATTTCGCAGATCTAGGATACGATATGAGCAAAACCCAAACCCAAATTCGCGGCGCCTTTCGGATGAATTTCGCGGCCGTTAGAAACGGGGATATAGACGGGCTCGTAGGTCGGGGCGAAGTTAATAAGTATACGGGATGGAACGATAACGATTGGTCGCTTTCGCTGCCCATCGGGATCGACTACAAAGCGAACGTAATGATAGCTACCGTCAACGGAAAAGACACTGCGGATAGGCATATATATACGACTACGAACAGCGAGCTGTTCTATAATCCCAAAATAATAAATATCACGGGCGAGCAAAATCCTGTCGATATAACGAACGATTACAAATTAATGCCCAAGGTATCCAGGCTGCTTCCAATTGCCGTTGTTTACAAATTTGACGAGAACAACAACTCCGGTACGATCAAGGTAAACCTGTGGTTTTACATGACGAAGGAACTGGCGGAGAAGCTGCCCATGCGCTACGGCATACCTATACTGCGGGAACTCGAGCTTGCCGAAGCGATCGAAAACGGCGCAAACCCGGAATCGGCTTGCGGCGAACTCGATAATAAAACTTCCTACCTGGGAATTTGCAACCTGCAGAACGGCGGCATTAAAATTCAATCTATTTACCCGAACCCCGTAAAGGAAGGAAGGATCAATTTAGGTTTCGAGCTCGCGAAGCCCTCGAAATTAACGATTTCCCTCGCCGACTATAACGGTTCGGTTAAAGAAGTTATCGTCGATGGAAAAGACTATTATGCCGGTTCAATCGCGATCGGCCTCCCGCTGAAAACCCAGGAAAGCGGCGTCTACCTGCTTATCATCAGCGACGAGAACGGCGCCACGGCCATGGAACGTATAATAATAAAGTAATTCTCTCTCAATCCCAGATCCGGCATTTCAGAAATCTCCGCGTCGCTTCACTCCCGGCGCGGAGATTATTTTATTCATTATTTTGCTAATTTTGCGTTATTCCTAATTAAAAAATAAGATCATGAAAAAGTTCGACTCTAATTCTTCTCTTTGGATATATCTCGCTATTCTAACCCTGCTTTGCGCAGGCTTTGTCGGCGGGGCGCTCGCGCTCGGCGAATCGGGGAGATACCTCGCGCAGGGGTATATGATGACGCCCGCGCTCGCCGCGATAATTGTTCGAATATTCTTCTACGAAGGCAAGTTCTCCGACGCGAAGCTGCGGATGGGAAAGGTAAAGGATTACTTCAGGTACTGGGCGCTCTCCTTCTCATTGACTATCCTCTCCTACGCCCTCTATATCGCTTTCGGCTCGGTTACTATCGACCTTACCGGCGACGCGTTCCTGGCCAGGCTCTCGCAGCAGTTCGCGGCTTCGGGCCAGAGCATAACCGACAATCTTCCCCCGGGCTTCACGCCTAAAATGATGATGTTCGCGTTTATGGCGGGTCAATTAACCGTATTGAACATTTTGCCCGGTTTAATTACCGGCTTCGGCGAGGAGTTCGGGCACCGCGGTTTTATGTACGAACGCCTGAAAAATTTCGGGCTGATAAAAGCGTTCACGATAGGCGGCGTACTGTGGTTCGCATGGCACCTACCCCTAATGCTCGTCGTCCCGACGCCGGAAATGTCGACAGCTCAAACAATCATTAATTTTATTGCTATGCCGATCGGCAGCATTGCTACGTTCATCTACCTCGCCTACGTCCTCGAAAAAACGGGCAGCATCTGGGTGACCGCTTTCGCGCATATAGTAATGAACAATACGCAGGGAGCGTTCTCCTACTTCATCGTAATACAAGACCAAACGCTTGCAAACTTAGGCGTCGTCGTCGCTGCCGTAATCTTCTGCGCGGCGCTGCCGGGCCGGTACTTTTGGAAGAAAATTAAGATGGAGAGAGAATTCCAGGATATTAATTAGATTGCGTAACGGAGTCTTACCGATCGGCTGAATATTAATTTAAAAATATAAAAGAACTTATATCTAACAATCAGAGATATCTATGAAAAAATTCTTACCTCTCTTTCTCCTGTTATTTATTTTTTCCTGTTCCATCCTTACTGCAAAAAAGAGCGCTCACGGCCCTACGTACAAGGGGTTTTACGCGTCGCTTGCGGCGGGCCCTTCGCTGGGCGTTACGTCGTACTCCGATAAAAGCTCGTACTTGGGCGGGGCTTACAACATCGACGCCCGGGCCGGGTATGTTTTAGAGAAAAACGTCATCTTCTTCGGCAATCTCTGTACCGCTGGCGTAAACGGCTTCACCGAGCCCTACGACGACGACTACGACGGCAATTACGACCAGCCCGAGCATCTCGTAACGAGGTCCTTTACGTTAGGCGGCGGCATCGTTTACTATATGCCGAAGACTAATTATTACTATTCCATGGCGGCGGGAGCCGTCTACCTTTCCACCGAGAAAAATCCGAAACCGGCGATTTCCGACGAATCCGGATTTGCCATCAGCATCCGCGCGGGCACGGAGAGCTGGATAAGCAAGAACTACAGCCTGGGCTGGGGCCTGGGCATATCCTACGCCTCCGTTGAAAACACGCTGCCCGCCGGCGACAATAGCGGCGGCATATTCCTGTTTACAGTATTTATGTCCGGGGCGTATAACTAAGCTTATTGCATTCCCGCGCTACAGTCCGGCCCAATTGTCTGAACCGGGATTAACCTGATTTAAATGATTAACTGGATAGAATAATTGGGCATAACGCGCAAGCGCTTGGTATTAGAATAGTTTGTCGTCCCCGCGAAGGCGGGGACCCATAATTCCTTTGGATGCCGGGTCTGGCGCCCGGAATGACGGGAAGACGTAAATTCTAAAACGCTTTCGACGAATCCGAAGGATTCGCATGTCTATAGAAAGCGCTTGCCCCTCTCGACCTCCCAGCAGCGGCGGGCCGCAGGAAGTTGCGCGGGGAGCTACTAGGAATTTGCAGAGGGAAATGACGCGCACACGCTTGCAATACCCCCAATTGGTTCCTCCTCCGGGGGAGAAGGGACCAATCCTTCTATTATTATATAGTTAGCGCGTTATTTACTTATCTTCTTCCCCACTCGGGCGAAGGAGGTGTCGCGAGGGGCGCGGTACGCTTTGGAGAGGGAATCCTCGTAGCGGGCGCGGACTACAGCCGCGCGGGAATATTTTTCCATCGCCGAGTCGAGATTGATGATTTCGACGGGTTGCCTTGAAGGTTCTTTAAATACAGCGAATAGACTGACTACTAAAGAAGCGAATGCTAATAAGCCTGAAATGCCAATAGCCCATTTTGTATAATTGTGATTTATTTCACTTTCGAGTTCGTTTTTAGTTTTATAACCATTTTCAATAAATTCATTTAAAGAACTCATAGTTAGTATACCTTTTTTGTTAAATCCGTTGTAACTAAAAATAGACTTGAACATTAAACACAGTTCAGTTAGATTAAATAATGTTACTACATGAAATTCACCATATTTACTGTTTGGAGGTACAGTTTTCATTTCATCAGGTACTTCAATCTCTGCTAAATAATTGGCCGTAATAGAAATAATATAACCATTATTCTCCAAAATGCCCCAAAGGGCCGCAAATTCACTCATTTTTGATAGAATCTGATGAGAAGGAAATTTAAGACTACGTAAAACACATTGCCCTAAATTATTCAATTCAGGGGTTAACTTTTGGAGATCGGTATTTATAATAGTTGATGATAAATAAAGGTTGATTAGCTGATCGCATTCGGGCGTTGGTTCACCAAAAAATTTGGAATCTATAATAAAATCTACTAAATTCGTGATTTGATTATCTCTAATCTTAATGCACAACTCTTTCTGAAAATTAGTTAAATTCATATTTTACTCCTGTTACTTATTCGACCATAACAACAATTGTTGATAGGGAAAAACACATATTCCTTGATCTATTATTTTTTTTATAACTGCAAGGAAATCATTTTTCTGATTATTGAAATGATCCATTAAAAACACTATATCATCAACAGAAATTCTTAATATTTTGGTGTTTTCGTACAATGCAATTATTTCTTTGCCATCTTGGATTTGAAAACTTACTGGATAAACAAAATCGAAAATATTTTCATGTTGGATTTTGTTGTAAAATATATTCATATATTGTCTTCCTCTTTCAAAATATATGATGTTTCGCGATTTATCGGTTTTAAATAAACAAGAATTATCCAAAAAGAGATAATCTTGTAATTTATTATTCCATTCTGTTAATATATAA
>JBLNBN010000059.1:0-45990 GCA_050260015.1 Chloroflexota bacterium
GCTCTTAAGCTTTTCCTTTCCGCCTCGGTGGGTTATCATAATTTTCCTACGGCGGAAAGTTCCGATTGGGCAATTAGCGCTGTGCCTATCTTAGTCGGGGTGAGATATAACTTTAAGCTGACGGGCGTCCAACCCTATATCGGCGCGGAATTCGGCGGCTATATATTCTCCACGGAATACCAGGGAAAGGCGTACGGAGACGCCGAGACCCACGCAGGGTTGGTTCCTAAAGCCGGCTTAAGGATACCGATAACCGACGCAATGGATTTTGACTTAAATTTGCGTTATAATAAAATTTTCGACACGGATCCTGATTTCAGCTACATGGGGCTTGAATTAGGCCTCTTCTGGTGGATCCGAGATTAAACGGTTAAAAAAATGGACTCTAAAAGCACGATCCTAATAGTAGACGACAATGAATCCGGCAGAAAAACACTGGATAATTTGCTGTATGGCTTGAACTTAAACCTGGAATTCGCTGAAAACGGGTTTCAAGCCCTAGAAAAGGCGGAAGAAATTCTGCCGGATTTGATCCTATTGGACATCATGATGCCTGGCATCGACGGCTTTGAAGTCTGCCGGCGGTTACGCGCGACCCCGAAGCTCGCCGATATACCCGTCGTTATGGTGACGATGCTCGACGATTATGAATCCCGTCTTGAAGGTATCAAGGCCGGGGCCGACGATTTCATTACCAAGCCGTTTAATTCCAATGAATTGGAAGCGAGGGTGATGACGATCACAAAGCTCAACCGGTACCGCCGGCTCGTAGCGGAAAGGGCTAAGCTCGATTGGGTCATAAACCAGGTCGATAACGGTTTCTACCTGCTCGACGGGGAAGGCGCCATTACCTACGCGAATCACCAGGGAAAGGTTTACCTCAACCTGCCCGACGCCCAGGAAGCGCTGCCGCAATTTAACTTTTTTGAAAGAGCGGGCGAACTCTATAACCTGGAACCGAGCGAATTTTGGAAGGACTGGAAGAACTACGCCAACCAAACGGAAAGTCCTTTGTTCATGATAATGCCCGAAACGCCCCAGGCCAAAAAGACCTGGCTGCGCGCTTCTATATTCACGTTCGAGAACCTGGATAACACTGAAACGGTCGTGCGCCTGCACGATTCCTCGAAAGAAGTTGAGAACGCCTATAGCATCCGCACGTTTTCCGGGCTCGTCTCGCATAAGCTTCGTACGCCGCTGCTCAATATTATGCTAAGCTTCGAAGTCTTCGAAAAGAGCATTCCCAAGGAAACTAAGATGGATTTCGACATTCGGGAAAGCTTTCGGGAGGATATTTTCAGGTTGAAGGAAGAGATTGAAAAAGTATTAAATTTCACTCAAATCCCTTCTATTGCAAAAGACGGGGCAACAAATTTCGAAGTATCAAAATTCTGCGATTTAGTCCGGGAAATCACAAATTCATTCCCAATAACCAGCGTAGAATGCGAAGTAGACGCCGGCGCCGAGGACTACGAGCTGGCTATTTCCGAATCGGCGTTTCACTATATTATTTTCGAGCTTACCGAGAACGCGTATAAGTTCCACCCGGACAATTCGCCGCACATGGAGTTCACGCTTGAAAAAATCTCGAATGAAAATTCCGTATGTCTCTCCGTCACGGATAACGGCGTTAAGCTCTCGCCGGAGCAAATGATGAACGCCTGGAACCCGTATTACCAGGGCGATAAGCACTTTACTGGCGAGGTCCAGGGCATGGGCCTGGGGCTGCCGGGCATAGCCTATATCGTTTGGGACGTTGGCGGAAAGTGTAGGATAACCAATCGCCGGGACGGCAAGCCCGGCGTTACAACCGAGCTGATTATCCCAATAATAGCATAAAGATTATTTCTTAACAGTCTGTATCTTATCGGGCGGTATGATTCCGCTCTCGCAGATAAATCCAGTTATAAGTCTCGCCGGGGTTACGTCAAAACCGTAATTAGCGGCGGGACTTCCCGGCGGACAAGTGAATACCCTTCTAATAACGCCGGACTCATCCGAGCCTTCGAAGAATTTTACCTCCGACTCGTCGCGCGTCTCTATGGGTATGTCCCTTACGCCGTCCTCTATATTAAAATCAAATGTCGAACCAGGAAGAGCCACGTAGAAAGGTACGCCGTTATCCTTTGCCGCAAGAGCTTTCAGGTAGGTGCCAATTTTATTAGCGGCGTCGCCGTTAGCGGCTACTCTATCGGCGCCAACTATCGCGACGTCGACCATACCATGCTGCATTAAATGCCCGCCGACGTTATCGGCGATTATAGTGTGCTTTATGCCAGCCGAGTCCAGTTCCCAGGCTGTGAGCTTGGATCCCTGGTTGCGCGGGCGGGTTTCGTCCACCCAGACGTGGAGATCGATTCCCCTTTCGTTTGCTACGTAAATAGGAGCGAGGGCAGTACCGTAATCAACCGCGGCGAGCCATCCTGCGTTGCAGTGAGTGAGTATGTTAACGGTTCCGCGTTTTTGATCGGATATGTTTTTAATTATATTGAACCCGTTTTCGCCTATTTTCCTGGATCGCAGCATATCCTCCTGGCGAATCTTTCTTGCGTTGGCCCAGGCAGACCCGGCGGCGGCGGCCCTATCGAGCGAGCGCTCAACCGCGGCAAGGCTATCTTGGACGGCCCATGAGAGATTTACCGCCGTAGGACGCGCGGAGCTTATTCTCCGGGCGATCCGCCCAGGGTCCTCGTCCGACTCCGCAAGGGCCATCGCGAAGGCGTATGCGCCCGCAACCCCGATCAATGGGGCGCCGCGGACGGCCATATTTATTATTGCGTCGATTAGTTGCTCGCTGCGCTCGCAATGCAGCGTCTTAAAAAGAAAAGGCAGCGCGCGCTGATCGATTATCTCAACGCGGCCGCCTTCTTCCCAGATTGTCGTGTAATCTATTCCGTTAACTTGCACTTTATCTTAATTGAAGTTTATTGCCAATGTCACTTTGAAGTTATCGTACATGAACGGGGGCTCCGTGTTGATGGGCCAGTTCATCTCGCGCTTCAGCAGCTTGTAGTATCCGTACGAAAGGCCCGTTTTAAGCGCGAAATTTACCACCGGGACTACTGCGGGAGCTCTTTCTTCCACCTCGTCCACGAACCAGTCCAAAAGCCCGAAAGCGCTCGCTTCGACCAATTTGCTTGCAGTCCAGTACCAGAACATATGGCGCGGATAAACGACAGCTTGCTCAAACGTTGCGCCGAGCGTAACGTACTTATAGGGCGTGATAGAAATGCTGGATTCGTAGTTTTCGCCGAAGCGGAATCTATTGCCTAATCTCTCCTTAGCCAGGTAATTTACGCTATCCGGCGTTTCGCCCCTAAAGCTGGCGCGCGTCCAATTGATCCCCTGCGCGTGATTTAAGTGAACGTCAATGGCGTCAGCTATTCTATAGCCGTACCCGTCGAAATTTGAAAAGCCGAATCTCCATGCTTCCAATTGTTGTTCCGGCGGAATTATCTCGTCGTTCATTCCCTTCAGGATATTGAAATTCACCGTTGAGATGTAAAAGCTCTGCCCGTTAGTTCCAGTTACATAGCCGTCGGGTTGAAGCGAGAACATATCTTTAAATCCCAATTTGATTTCGGCTATATTGTGCATCCCGTAATCATCCCTAAGGGGAGAATCGCCGAACCGCGGCATATAAGTTTTATCGTAAGAGGGCAAAGAATTACCCATTGAAAATTCGATAAAAGGCACGTCCTCATAAATGTAACTGCGAGTAACTAATAACCCCTGGAAGAAACCTTCGTCGCTAAAGCTGCTAACGACGGACGTATCTTCTTCGATAACGATCGTCGTGTCGCTTGTTTCAAATGGGTTTGGTTCTTCTTCCGTTTGCGCGAACAGAGGGGCGGCTGCAAAGAGCGCTAAAAATAGGTAACGGGTTAACGTTGTCATTCAGTTCTCCAATTTATAATGTTTTTTCAATCATTTTACGCAGTAATAGCAGAAATAGTTTCGAAAAAATTAAAAAGCATGACCTAAGCCAAGGTGAAACACCATTGAAGAAGGTTTTCTCATACCCCGGGGATCGTGGATTGGCCAGGCAAAATCAACCCTTGCAGGCCCGACAGGGGTTTCGTATCTGAACCCGAAGCCGGCGGCATAGGCCAGCTTTGTGAAATAATCTCCAAATTTCAAATGAATTTGTTCGCCGCCCACAAGCCAGTTAAAGGCGTTTCCCGCGTCGATAAACCCAGTAATTCCCAGGTTGGCTATTTGCGAGGCGACTAAGTCGTTCCATCCCGCCGGCCGATTAAACCTGTATCGCAGTTCCAGGCTCGACTCGATTAAAGTGCGGCTGCCAATGAAGTTTTGAAGGAAGCTATAAGAATTCCTTCCGCCAAGGCTATCCGCCGTAAGCGAGGAGTAGCGTAGCTCGCGGGAATTCCATCCTCGCACGCTCGAGGCTCCGCCAGCAAAGAATTGCCGGTCCACCGGGACATATCCATTTTCGCTCTCGAACTGAAATATATGTCCGCCCCTGCCTTTCACCGCTAAAGTCAGGGTTTCCGAAACTTTCCAGAAGCCGTACGCGGCCGCCTGGAGCCTTAGGTAGCGAGCCAGGCCGGCGAACTTTTTGATAGAGCTGAAAAGCCTGTTTTGCGTCTCAACGGCTCCATAAAAGTAATAGCCCTCAGTAGGCGAAAATGGATGATTCCTGTTGTCGCCCGTTACGGACGCCCCGATCAAATTTGCCGTCGCCCAATGGTCTTTATTGATGTGAACCGAATCGGTATGCGTGTATTCGAAGAGGTTGTTGTATAGAGCTATAGCCTCGTTAACGCGCACCGTATCCAGGGCAGATTTCGCGCTAGCCAGCGCTCGGTTTAACGCCGCAGGGTAATCTATAGGATTTTGCCTTTCTAAAGTTAAGTCCAGCGACCAATTCCTGAAAAAAGTGCGCCTTGGCAAATTAACAGGGAACTTTACGGGTAGAGCCCAGGTTTCAATCTTAAAGTAATTATTAAAAGTTCTGAGCGAATAAAAGGGCCCGGTGTTTAGCCCGATACGCGTATTGCTAATAGTCCAAAGTATAGGTTGCGAGTATCTCAACCCGATTGCGTACTCCCACTCGAGCGGCCTGCCCTCCGTTAATCTTTTTAAGTCTTTAATTGAAAAGCTGATATATGGGTTTATGGTCTGTACGGCGTTAAAAATATTCTTATGCATATAGCTCAACTCGACGCCGGCGTTATAGAAGTTATCCATCGGGGTTTGATTCCCAAATATTCCCAGCCCGGCCTCCTGCTGCTTGCGGTATTGAGTAAAAACCCTGTAATCGAGCACGGTGTCGTTTGGCGCGGCTCCATGCACGGTATCGATGTTTACTATGTCGAACACCCCGAGCGTAAGGTAATTCTCGCGCGAGGTTTGTACACGCTTCCGGCTGTACCATTCCCCTGTTTTAAAGTCGAGTTGCTTTTCCTTTACCTTCTGGATTATCTTGCTCTGCCCCATCGTGGAATCGATAAAAGTAATTTTGCCGATCTTTTGTCGCTTTCCCGGCGTTACTATAACTACGATGCTGTCGCGTTTATAAAGCGTATCGAGGATTACGATGGGCTTTTGGTATGCGGCAAAGAAATATCCCGAATTGCGCAGCTCTTCCTTAATATTCTCCGCTTCAAGCTGGATATTGGTCTCGTCGAAATTCTCGCCGCGATCCAGGAATTTGAGTTTCTCAATTCTTTCGTGCGCCGACGGTATTATCGAATCTTTAAAGACGTAAGCGATAGTATCAATCGTATAGCGCGCTCCTTCGTTTACGTGAAAGGTTAGGACGTTGCTGTGGCTGGCGGAATCCGATCGGAAGTTGTAGTGAATTTGTACGAAGTGGAACCCGTGAGTATTATAGAAGTCCCAGAGCGAGCGCAAATCCGCGTCGGCCACGGCCTGGCTGAAGTAGCCTATGTCCTCGCGCATCGTTCCCAGGGCCTTCCATAGAGCCGTATCTATCCGATTGGGCCAGAATTCGTCTTTCTTAAATTCATTGTAGTAAGCCAGAATAATCTTATGCCAAAAAGTGCGCGAGGTGGCGCGGGAGGCTACGGCGCCCTCAAGTACGAGGTCCGGGAACGCTTTGTTGCCCTCGAATTCAATTCGGCCTATTTCGAACTGATTTTTATCCCGCCACCCGCGAATCAGGTTTTTAGATATATAGTTTTCCTGCCCTTGCTCTCCCGGTTGAGTGAAAGCGTTAACTGGGCAAAAAAGGCAATAAAATGATATATATAGTATAACCCTATAGATTTTGGGATATTTCATATTCTTGGTTAAAACGGTGTAATTTTTTTCCTTTGTATAAAAGGAAAGGCTGCTTTTTTATTTTACTTCCGGGCAAAATAAATGCCAGAAAAATAAAAAAACAGCCTTAAGAAGGGTATTAGAGGTATTGTTCTTCTTCGTCGTCGTTGTAAAAGTATTCTTCGTTGGAAACATCTTCGTATTCGGGCCAGAGGTCTTCGATACCCTCGATCAATTCGTCGGTATCCTCGAGTTCGGCAATGTTATCCAAAACTTGTTGCGGGCAACCGGTACGATTAGCGAAGTCATATAATTCTTCTTTCGTCGCGGGCCATGGCGCATCTTCAAGAGTCGCGGCCAATTCAGGTGTCCAAAACATATATATTCCCTTATTTTAACAATTTGATTGAATTTGCAAATTCAAAACATGCAAAAATAATCATTCCATAATAAAAGCAAAAACATCCAACAAGGAACTTGGCATTTAATCTCAATAACGGATGTGTATTTATTTATTTTATAGCGCAGGAATTAAAAAGCCGCTCTATAAGCGGCTTTTATTAAACTATTATCTTTATCTTTCAATTTAGAAGCAGGGGCGGTTGAAGGCCCGTCAGGAGCTTATCGCGAGTAGAATTCAACTACGAGCGGAACTTCGCATTGTACCGGCACGTCTTCGCGAACCGGAGCGTAGTTGAGCTTCGAAGAGAAATCCGCTTTCGATACCGTAAGGTATGCCGGGGCCGCCGAGTGACGGATAGCGTCCTGGACGGTTTCGATATTGCGGCTCTTTTCTTTTATTTGGACAACGTCGTTGACCTGCACCCTGTAGGAGGGCACATTAAGGCGCTTGCCGTTGACGAGCACGTGACCGTGGCCGACGATCTGGCGAGCGGAATAAATGGAGCGGGCGAAACCGGAGCGGAATACTACGGCGTCAAGCCTGGTTTCTAAAAGCATTACCAAATCGCTTCCGGTGTTTCCGCCGAGCCTGGTCGCTTTTTTGTAATAATTAACCATCTGGCTTTCGGAGATGTTATATTGCAAGCGGAGGCGCTGCTTTTCCAAAAGCTGTCTGCCAAAGTCCGATTGCTTGGCGCGTCTTTTTGTATTGCCGTGCTGACCGGGAGGATACGGCTTGCTGGTCGTGATTTTTCCGGCTTTTGCAGTAAGGCTTATCCCTAGTTTGCGGGAAATCTTTACTTTAGGTCCCGTATAATTCATCTTTCCTCTTTTGAGTTTTTATTTAACTTTTTGAATTTTTATATTTATTGCGCTTCTAAAGAATTACAAATTTAAGCGAATTTTCGGAAATTGCAAAATAAAATATGCGCTTACGCATATTTTATAGGGTCCCGGGCCCCAGCGCCTGCAAATCCGCGCAGCCTGAGGGCGCAACTTTCGCAACCGCCGCAGGCTATATCGTCGCTCTTGTAGCAGCTCCAGGTCTTTTCAAACGGAACGCCAAGCTCGAGGCCAATTTCGACTATGTCCCGCTTAGTCATATCGATTATAGGGGTTAATATCTTAATTCTCGTCTCGGGCTTAGTCCCTAGGTCGATCGCGCGCTCCATCGCTTCAAAAAAGATTTTGCGGCAATCTGGGTAGCCCGAGCTGTCCTGCTCCATAGCGCCTATCGCGATAGCTTCCGCGCCGATTGTTTCCGCCCAGCTGGCCGCGATGCAGAGTATGTTCCCATTGCGGAACGGCACGTAGCTGTTCGGGATATCCTTAGACTCTAAATTGGGCTCGGGCACGTCTATGCCTTTATCAGTCAGGCTGGAGCCCCCTATTTGCGTCAGGTAGCCGACGTCGGTCGTCAGCCTGCGCTCAATGCCGTAATGCTCGCAAAGCTGCTCGAAGCACTTCTTTTCGCGCGTTTCCGTACGCTGCCCGTAGTTTAAATGCATTGCCGCAAGCTCCCAGCCCTGGGAGCGTACGATCGCCGCTACGACGGCCGAATCCATGCCGCCGCTTAGCAAAACGACGGCTATTTTCTTGTTGTTTTCTTTCATATCTGACCTAAATTTACAAAGGGATCCTTATCCTTAGGGTAGTATACCCGCTCGAGCGTTAATCCTTGCGCGGGCGCCGCCGGGGAGATCATTCCGCCCTTCCCCGTCGCTAATGCCTGCTCCACGTCGTCGGTCGATCTCTTCCCGCGGGCCACGTCGAGCATGGCTCCAACCATCAGGCGAACCTGGCCGTAGAGAAATCTATTCGCCCGGATAGTCAAGCTGTAAACGTCGCGCCGCAGTTCCGTCCATTCGACCGCTTCAATGGTTGAGGCATGGTTCTTCTGTTCCGGATTGAATTTTGAAAATGCCGTAAAATCGTGCTCGCCAAGAAATAGGCGGGAACAATCGTTTAAGCGCGAACCGTCGAATGGAAATTTAATATGGGAGACAAATCGCCGGGCGAAAACGCCGACTTCGCGCGACATTTTGTAGGAATATTCGCGCGCGCAGGCATCGTAGCGCGCGTGAAAGGGTTTACCGGGGATAGCGACGCGGAGCGCCCTAACGTCGTCCGGCAGCCTGGAGTTAAGAGCGATGGGGATCTTCTCCGCAGGTACCGAAAAGCTATCCGGGACTAAGCAATGGGCGACTTGACCGCCGGCGTGTACGCCGGAGTCCGTCCTGCCCGCGCCCTGGACCCTTACGCAGGCTCCGCCGCACAGCGAAGAGACGGCCCGTTCAAGCTCGCCCTGCACAGTTCTGCCGGCGCTTTGCAATTGCCATCCGGCAAAGTCCGAGCCGTCGTATTCTATTTCAAGAGCTAAAAGGATCATTATTAACGAATTTGAAAGACCTCGTCTAAGTGGGTCATTTCAAGCAGCTTCATGACTTTTGGGGGCACGCCCAGCAGCCGTAATTGTTTTCCCGCTTTACGTAATGCGGAAAGCGCTGAAACCAGCATGCCAAGCCCGGAGGAATTCATTACCTCGACCCGGCTCAGGTCCAGGGTCACAACGGAAGTATCCCCGGCGCTCAGCTCGGCGATACGGGAAGTAAACGTAAAAGCGTCGGCCCCGCCTAATACGTTCGCGGGCATTTCCACGAGCGCGCCGCTTTCAGTCATCTTAACTTCATAAGCGTTTTCGTTTTCCATACTGCAGTTCCTTTTTAATAAACAGCTCTCCGGGGAGAACGAGTCTCCACGGAGAGTATTTGAAATTGAAATTAATTCGATTTATTTATGCGGTTTACGCTTTAACGCCTTTAGGAGCAAGCGTACCGGTCGTCATATCGTGCTTCTTGAACTTTTCAAGATACCAGATAAGGAACGGCGAAGCGATATAAACCGACGAATACGTGCCGATAACGATACCGAGGAACATCATGAATGCGAAGCCCTGCAGAACGGGGCCGCCCATGAATACGAGGATCAGGAGCACGAACAGTGTGCACATACCCGTTACGATCGTCCTGGATAGCGTTTCGTTTAGAGAAAGGTTTACCATCTTTACGAAGTTCATTCCTTTATGAAGTTCTCGGTTCTCGCGGATACGGTCGAAGATAACCACCGTGTCGTTGATTGAGTAACCGACCACAGTCAGCATCGCCGCCAGGATCGTTTGATCGACAATGATGTTGATCACTCCTAAGTGATGCAAAGTTACGCCGATCGTAAATGTGATAATAATGTCGTGGAACGTAGCGACCATCGCCGCCATACCGAAAGCAAATTCGAAACGGAATGCCACGTAGATTAGCATTGCGACAATCGATAAAAATACCGCCCAGAACGCTTGCGCACGAAGCTCGCTACCGATCTTCGGCCCGATCCTGTCGCTTTTTAGCAGCGTTACAGCGTTATCGGGGAATTGCTTCTTTAGGCTCTCGGTAATTTTCTGAGATGCTGCGTTAACCTCTTTTATTCTGATTAGGAATTGATTGCGCGCGCCGTAGCTCTTTATTTCCGCTTCCTCGGCTACTTTTTCTACGGCTCCGCGAACTTCGTCCGTTTTTATATCCTTTTGAAATGCGACGGCCATTTCCGTTCCGCCGAGGAAATCGATACCGTAATCGATACCTTCAAGCCAGGTTGTCCCAACGCCAATTATAATTAAAGCGGCGGACAATAAAAGAAATATCTTTCTCTTACTGACAAAATCAAAATTCGTTTTCTTTATAAGTTCCATTTTACTTTTATTTCCAAGATTATTATTTAACAACTGAAGTTGACGGAACGACTTTCTTTTGACCGAGGTTTACGGCCGTGGCGCCGCGGGCGATGAATATTTCGAAGATCGCTTTCGAAACGATAACGCCGGTAAAGAGCGAACCAAGAATACCGAGCATAAGCGTTAAGGCGAAGCCCTGGATAGGACCGCTGCCAAGGTAATAAAGAATTACGCCAGTGATGAACGTCGTGATGTTAGAGTCGAGGATCGCGCTCATAGCCTTGCTGAATCCCTCGTCGACGGAGGAGCGCAACGAACGGCCGCGGGAAATTTCTTCGCGGATACGTTCGTAGATAAGCACGTTACAGTCCACGCTCATACCCAACGTTAGGATAAGGCCGGCGATACCGGGAAGCGTAAGCGTGCCGCCAAGCGCAGCCATTACGGCTACTACCAGCAGAACGTTCATAAGCACCGCGAAGTTCGCGATATGTCCGCCCGTGCGGTAGTACAGGAACATGAACAGGAACACGACTACGATAGAAACCCAGCTGGCGTTCAAGCCTTTGCTGATAGAGTCCTCGCCGAGCGACGGGCCTACGACGCGCTCTTCGATGATCTGGACCGGGGCTTTCAACGCGCCGGCTTTAAGAACGATCTCGAGAAGGCGAGCTTCCTCGGCGTTCGCCATACCGGTGATCTGCGAGCCGCCGCCCGTTATCTTGGTTTGTACGTTCGGAGCCGAGTATACGCGCTCGTCGAGCACTATGGCGATTCTCTTATTGATGTTCGCGCCGGTAATGCGCGCCCAACGTTCAGCGCCGTCGGTGTTCATGCTCATGAGCACCATCGGTTGGTTCGTCGTCTGGTCGAAGGAAGCGCGGGCGTCGGTGATAACTTCGCCGGTTAGCTCCGATTCTTTCTTTAACGAATAAAAGTCAAAAATTTCAACGTTCGATTGTTTGAAAATTTGTTGATCTGGCTTAGCGTCGATGGAAACTTCAAGATCGATCGGGATTAAGCTGCGAATTTCGGGGCGCGCAAGGATAGCGCGGAATTTTGCGATAGAATCCTTCGCGATGCGGAACATATAGTCGCCGTCGGGATATTGATCGTATACGTAATCAACCTGTTGAATTCTCTGTTGACGGCCTGGCACAAAGTAAGTCGCGAAGAGCGAAGTGAACGGGTGGTCCATCGCATAGCGTCTCTGAGCCTCTTCCTTCGGGAGCCCTTCGTAGGGATTAGCCTTGCCGCCCTTCTTAGCGCCGCTGTCGGCGGCGACTTTAGCGGAATCGGCTTTTGCCTTCGTCGAATCTTTTTTAACCGCGGCGCCTTTCTCGTTCTTCGCCGTAGCGACGTTCTTCTGCGCGGCCGTATCGGGAGCGAGAGCCGTAGTAGCGGTGTCGACTGCGATACCCTTGCGACGCTTTAATTCGTTGGAGAGGAATTTATCCATTTTAGCGAAGGCGCGAACGATGTCGGCGTTATTGCGAACGAGCTTGAACTCAAGCCGGGCGGTAGTTTCGAGCAATTGGCGCATTTCCGCCTGGTTGGAAACGCCGGGAAGCTCTAAAAGTATACGGCGGGCGCCCTGCTTCTGGATGTTCGGCTCGGTTAGGCCGTACTGGTCTATACGCTGGCGAATAACTTCCTGGGCCTGGTCGATAGCGTCGCGGGAGTTTTTGTCCAGCATTTCGATGATCTTCTCCTCGGAGAGGTCGCGCATGTCGCCGGTTTCAAAATAATTTAGGAGGGTTTTGCCTTTTGGACGGGCTATTTGATTGAATTTTGCCTGGAAGATATCGATAACTGATTCGTCCGTAGTAGAAGCTTCCTGGCGGGTCGCCTTAATAACTTCGTTGAACGTCTCGTCTACGGCGTCATTTATAGCGGATTCTTCGATCAACCTAATAACGTCCACTTCCATAGTGACGTACATACCGCCGCGCAAGTCGAGACCGAGCTTCAGCTGGCTGTTCTTTGCGCTCTTAAGGCTCTCGCCGTAGCGGTTACTAAATTCGTCCATTACTTGCAGCGAGTCCTGCGGGTTATGCGCTTTTTGTGCCCGGGCGATGTATTCTGCTCGGATGCCTTCCAGGTTATAAGCGCGATAGGTGGGATACAGCAGCGTGATCACCGCAACAAGCGGGAGCGCCACAATTAGAAGTTTACCAATAATTGGTTTCAAGAAAATTCCTCCAATTAAAATCTTTATAACTATAATTATCTTATTTTCTGTCTTTTACCGATATAGCGGTTTAATTGAACTGCAAATTTATAGTTATTTAGTCAATTATACAAAGAATTTATGACAAGCCGGGCTATTATTGTATTTGCAAAATCAGAATTTATTCTGTAATTTAGCTTGTAAATCTCCTCGAAATCCTATTCTTTTTAAGTTGATTTACGCCTTTTCACAATTTTACAAGTCATTTGGATTTTTTATGAGCGTTACTGTTATCGTCGGCTCGCAATGGGGCGACGAAGGAAAGGGAAAAGTAGTCGATATTATCAGCAAGGACGCCGAGATCGTCGCCCGCTACCAGGGCGGGGCTAACGCCGGACACACGCTCGTCGTCGACGGTAAACAATATATTTTGCACCTCATCCCCAGCGGAATAATGCGCGACGGCGTTAAATGCGTCATCGGCAACGGCGTCGTTATCGATCCCGTCGCTCTGGTGGACGAAATTGAAATGCTGAGCTCCCACGGCATCGACGTTCGCGGAAGGCTTTTCATCAGCCACAAAGCGCACCTCATTATGCCTTACCATAAAATGCTCGACCAGGCCAGCGAATCCAGCAAGTCCGCAGGCGCTATCGGCACGACCGGCCGCGGCATCGGCCCCGCTTATATCGATAAAGCTACCCGCGCCGGCGTTCGCATCGTCGATCTGCTCGACAGGGAAGGTTTCTCGAAATTGCTTAGGAAGAATTTAGACGAAAAAAACAACATACTCCATAAAATTTACGGTTACGAAAAGCTGGACGTCGAAACGATCGTCGAGCAATACTCGAAGTTCGACAAAATAATCGACGAATATATTACTGACACTTCCCTCCTGCTTAATACCGCCATTCGCGAAGGCAAGAAAATTGTCGCCGAGGGCGCCCAGGGAGCCTTGCTGGATCTCGACCACGGTACATACCCGTTCGTAACGAGCTCCAACCCAACATCGGGCGGAGCCTGCACGGGGCTCGGCATCCCGCCGACAGCTATCGATAATATTACCGGCATAGTTAAGGCCTATTGCACGCGCGTAGGCAACGGCCCCTTCCCGACGGAAATTTCCGGCGAAGAAGGCGAAAGACTGCGCAAGCTCGGCGCTGAGTTTGGCGCGACCACCGGTCGCCCGCGCCGCTGCGGCTGGCTCGATCTCGTCGCTCTGAAGTATTCCGTTATGATCAACGGAATATCGGATATGGCCATCACTAAGCTCGACGTGCTCGACAGCCTTGAGGAGATAAAGGTCTGCGTGAAATATACGCTCGGCGGAAAAGAGCTCAAAAGCTTCCCAGTCGATATCCCCTCGCTCGAGGCGGTCGAATGCCATTACGTTACTTTCGAGGGTTGGAAGCGGCCGCTCAAGGGCGCGAAGACGCTCGATGAACTCCCCGAACCGGCGCGCGTCTACTTGAGATTTATTGAAGACTTCGTCGGGGCTCGCGTTAAATACGTTTCGATAAGCCCGGACCGCGACGACACGATAATCGTCGATTAGTCTATAAGGCAAATCTATTTAAGTATTTCGCCCGTTTGCTCGCTCCAAAAGAGCAAATCAAGCTCGTCAGGATCTATATTTACCTCGCCCGCGAACCGGAAAAACTCCGCTTCCGCGGCGAGGTAATTTTTTTCCGTTGCGACCGGCGGGATCGCTTCGAAAGCTCCGTATCTCAACAAAAGCTTGAGTATGTGGCGATCGAGAATGGCCAACCCCCTGTAACCAATATTCCGCAGAAAATGCGAAGCCTCCTTGAAGCCCATACCGCGCACCAACCTTACTAATTCCCTGCGCTTTTCTATATTGATTAAATCAGAGTCCAGCAGCGCTTCTATTTCCATAAATCTTTCCGCCGCGGCGAGTATATTGCGCGACTTCTGGTTGTGGAAACGGACGTAATGCTCCCTGGAGCCCAATAAACCAGATATATCGCGAGGATTCTCAAAGAAGTTCATCGCTTCGAGCTTTTGCTGGATCGCCCACGCGTTCGCGGCGCGGGATTGAGGCGTCATCAGGCAAAAAGCCAGTTCGTAGAACCGTTTCCCGCGCGGGACGCGAGCGAATTCGCGGAGCCTTTCGGCGATAAGCTCCGCCCTCCGGCCGTATATTGCTTGTATGTCCGATCGATTACTCAATTAACGCCCTTCCTTATCGTTTATCATATATATTTTTTTCGTAAATTATAATTTAATTTTTAAAATTTAAACAAAAAACAAATGAAAAAAGCGATTATCTTCACGGCTATTTATATGCTCGCGCTGGCGGGCATTGCGCGGTCCCAGGAAAAATCCATCACGCTGCTGCGCGGGGCGGTAACGGATATGTACGGCGCTCCCGTTGGAGCGACTATGCAGTTTACCGATAGGACGGACGGGAAGAAATTTAACGTAAAGTCCAACTCCAAGGACGGCTCGTACCAGCAGCCCCTGCTCGGAGGCAGGACGTACGACGTATTGTTTAAGGGCTACCTACCCATCGAGCGCGAGGTCTACGTAGAGATCCCGCCGTATAAAACCTATACGGAAATAAATCGCGACTTTACCGTTCAAAAGCTCGATCCCGGGGTTGCCATCTATTCCGACGACGCGTTCAATAACGACGAATATAAACTAAACGATAGAGGCTTGGCGCTGCTCCGCCAGGTAAAGGATCTCATTCTCTTCCAGGGCAATATTACTTTCAAGATTTCCGTCCGTTCCCTGGACGTAAAGAAACTCCCCACTACCCGTACGGTAGTCGAGCAGGTAAAAGTTAAGGGAAAGATGAAAGAAAAAAAGAAGACGGTAAAGATCCCCGCTAACGAAGCGCGCGAGGAGTTCATTCGCAAAAGGATCGAGGAACTCCGGACTGCCGCTAAGAGCCTCGGCATTCGCGAGAATAGCCTCTCCTTCGAGATAGAACCGCCGATCCCGCTTGATAAAAAGGGAAATCCGATTAACTACCAATCGACTGTCCCGTTTAAAGTAGACGTGCTAGTGAAGGTGGATAGAGTATTGGATTTGTAGCGTTTAAGCATTAAGAGCGGACATTGGAGTCCGCTCTTTCTCGATTTTTTTATATAAGTTTATTCCGGAAAAATAGATATGACAATCCGTATGCAAGCGAAACGCAGCTTACGGATGATCATGCCTCAAATTCTATCTAAAACGGCGTAGCCGTTGAACGTCAGTAGCCCAAGGGATATTAAAAAAACGAATAACGGCGTAGCCGTTAAACTCAGCATACTGCTGAAAAGAGGATATTTAATTATAACCCCCTCTCTAACTCTCCCCTCCTGGGGCGAGAACCAAGCCTTCTATTCCCAAGCGTTTGCGCGTCAATTCCCTAAAACTTCATCCTGTTAATCCGCATAATCCAATAAATCCCGGTTCAGACAATTTGGATTCCTCGCTGCGCTAAGGGAATGTCACCAGGGATAGGCGCTTGCGCCAAAGCTGAACTCCCGCTAATGCAAGCACTTATTAACGAATATTTTCGTCGATACATAATGAATATATATTAATTTGACGGATTTTAATATAAAATAAGGAGTCTGACATGGATCCGAAAGAAACGCGCGAAACGCGCCAGCATATAACGGAAGACGACAGCGGGGAGGAGATTATTCATGAAGAACGTCGGGAAATCCGGGAGGATGCTCCTAACGCAGCTTCAGGCGCTACTACCGAAACCCGCGCCTACGGAGCCGAATCGGACGCGGTCGAACCAAAGCCATACACTACCGAAGTAGTATACCGCAAGAGCGTTGTAACGTCCCAGAGCGTATTTTGGGCCGTATTCCTTATCTGCTTCGGGGGCTTTTGGCTGATGTACAATTTTGGAATGGCAACGTTCCGCTTTGGAAAAGTTGTCGACTACTGGCCAATTCTATTAATACTATGGGGCATAAGCTTCCTGCGCGTTCCGCTGTGGATTAAGATAGTACTCTCGGCGAGCGCGGCAGTTCTGCTGGCGCTTTTACTAATCGCCTTTATATTCGGCACGGCGAAGTTTAGCTTCTTCGGTCTCCGGTAACGGTTTCCTGGAAAATATTTCCTGGATCTTTGGCTGCAGCTTAAATATTCCTATAAAGGAAAAGAATAGCATAAGAAAAATCCCGATGGATTCCTCGCCGGAGCTATCGGGATCATTTACTCTTGCCAGCATCTTTGCGATTAAGAACAATCCGTAGATCAGGGTCAGGAACGAATATGTAATCGCGAAGTAATACACCAGCATGATCGGTCCGTGGGGATTGGGTATCAAATTGATAAGCGGTATAAATATAAATACGGTAATGAGTATTATTACTAAATTTACTTCCATATACCGCGTATTTATCGCATCCTTGTTATCGAACCTTTCGTACAATCCGCGGAACAGTGTCGAGATCCAGAGGAAATAAACGGCAACCCCTTGGACCAGCAATATCAGTGAAAAATAATAAAAGAACGAAAAGAGATAGTTCACGTCGAATGGAAAATTCGTAGCGTTGGCGTAGATTATTTTATGAACGACCGAGTTTAATAGGAAAATAGTTATTATTGAGCCATAGATAGCTAAGAATAGCTTCCAGGCTGGTACGTGCAGGAAGAACTGCATGTTTTCAACTAACTTTTCAGCGTTTCTTTTCAGCATTTAATTCTCCTTTATTTTAAGCTCCGTAATCATCTTATCGAAATCTTCGTTTTCAATGTTATACTTCGAATTGCAATACTGGCAGACGAGCTCCGCCGGGGCGGTCCTCTGCATATCCTCCAATTCTTCGCGGCCCAGCGTTACGAGCTTTTCCATAAAGCGCTCCTTGGAGCATCGGCAGAAAAAGTCAAGCGGGGAGCTGGTTAGCGTCGTAAATTCAAATGGCAATACCGCCTTGGCTATCTCTTCCAAATTCATATTCTTACGGAAGTACTCCGTCATGTCCCCCATATCGCTTAATTTCGCATACAGCTCAATAAGGCTTTGTCCGCTGTGGCCTGGCATTGCCTGCGCAATAAGTCCGCCGGAATGCTCTATCAATCCGTCGTTGTCGAATGAAACGTCCAATACTACGCTCGAGGGAATTTGCTCGCTCTGGACGAAGTAGCGCGCAAGGTCCGTCGATATATCCCCTGTTACCAAAGGAACTATACCCTGGATCGGTTCCGACCTATTATATAGAATTCTCGACACCCGGAATAGTCCCGTACCCAGAGCGTCCTTAAGTTTTGTTAATGTCAGATTCTCAGCGTCGGGCGCGAACCTTACGAAACCGCGGGTCTCGCCTATATGCATCGCTTCCGCGTACACCCTCGAGATCGGCCCCGAGCCCTCCGCGTCCACCGAAACCCGCTCCTCCCCTTTTAAGAAAGTTGAAATTAGGGAAGCGGCGGATAGAGTTCTTGCCAGTAGAAAAGCCGGCAAATAGTCCAACTTATGCTTTTCCTGCGCGACTCTCGCCGCAACTGAATTTTTTACAAGCGCTACCCGGAAGAACCCGTCTTTCGAGATTACTCTTAATGTTCTATCTCTATATTTAAATTGATTTTTAAGCTCTTGCGCGTCCATCCTATTCTCGTTTATTTTTTTCTTTCCAATAATACTCAATAAGTCCAGTAGTAGACGAATCGAGCGATTTGACCTTTTGCGCGCCCGTTAGCGTCGGGAGCAGCTTCCTGGCGAGGCTCTTGCCCAGCTCCACTCCCCATTGGTCGAACGAATTGATATTCCAAACGACTCCTTGTACGAATATCTTATGCTCGTAAAGCGCTATGAGCGAACCAAGAGTCGAGGGAGTAAGTTCCTTTAAAAGGAAAGAATTCGTCGGGCGGTTCCCGGTAAAGATCTTATGCGGGGCGAGCGCGTCCATCCTTTCCTTGCTCATATTCTCATTTTTCAATTCGTCGTAGACCTCGAATTCATTCTTTCCGAATGCTAAGGCGGCAGTTTGCGCAAAGAAGTTTGAAAGCAAAATTTCGTGTTGAGTTCCAATATTTTTATGCGGTTTAATTACGCCGATAAAATCGACGGGGACGGTTTGGCAACCCTGGTGCAGCAGCTGGAAGAATGAATGCTGCGCGTTCGTGCCCGCCGCGCCCCAAACTGCCGGGCCGGTTAAGTAATCCGTTTCCATCCCGTCGAGGGTAATTCTTTTTCCGTTGCTCTCCATATCGAGCTGCTGCAAAAATGCCGGAAATTTCCTTAATTCTTCTGAATAAGGTATAACGGCGTAGCTATCGGCGTCGATAAAATTTCTATACCAAATGCCAAGCATAGCCATAATCACCGGTACATTCCTATCGAGCGGATCCGTGCGGAAGCGCTTATCGACCCGATGGGCGCCGAGCAGTAGTCTCATAAAATTATCGTAGCCGACGTAGAGCGATATTGAGAGCCCGATGGACGACCAGAGAGAATACCTGCCGCCCACCCAATCCCAAAATGTAAAGATATTTTCCTCCGGGATGCCGAATTTTTCACACGCCGGGACGTTTGTGGAGACTGCGGCGAAATGCCTCGCCATGTCCTCTTCCTTGAATCCTGCGCCGAGAAACCATTCCTTCGCCGCTTCCGCGTTGGCGAGCGTCTCCTGGGTCGTAAACGTCTTGGAGGCTATAATGAAAATTGTCGTCTCGGGGTCCAATCCCTCCAGCGTGCCGGCTATGTCCGCGGGATCTACGTTGGAGACGAAGCAAGCCCGCATGCCCTCTTTAGCATAATGCTTTAATGCTTCGCAAACCATTGCGGGACCGAGGTCGGAGCCGCCGATGCCTATGTTTACTATGTTTGTCAGCTTCTTGCCCGAGGCTCCCAAATGCGAGCCGGCGTGAAGCGCTTCGGTAAACGCCTGCATTTTTGCAAGTTCGCGCTGTACGTCCGGCATTACGTTTTTCCCGTCCACGCTAATTGACTCGTCGCTAACGTTGCGAAGAGCAACGTGAAGAGCTGGGCGATCCTCGGTTATATTTACGTGTTTCCCGGAGAACATATCGTCCCTCGCTTTCTCCACCCCGGCGAATTCGGCCAGCTCCAATAATAAATCCATCGTTTGCTCGGTTATTAAGTTTTTGGAATAATCGAACAAGATTCCATTAATTTCCAGGGAGAATTTTTCAAATCGGTTTTTATCGAATTCGAAGAGTTCGCGTAGGTCTAAAATAGCGGTCTCGCTTGCCTGGCTTTCGAGCTTTTTCCACACTAACGAATCGGTGAGAGCTGACATAAATTCTCCGGTAATTTTTTTGATTATTATCACTTTTTGGAATTCTTCTATTTGTCGAATTAAACGCAATATTAGTATTAAAGAAAAAACATGAAACTTGGAATTTTCGGCGGAACGTTCGCACCGCTTCATACTGCGCATTTGATAATCGCCGAGCGCTTCCGCGAGCAAGCGCGCCTGGACAAATGCCTTTTTGTGCCTGCGCACTCCGCTCCCCTGCGTTCCGCGGACGAAAGTTTAGGCCTTTTTACGCCGCAGATGCGGCGGCGATTGGCGCTTGCGGCGATAGCGGGCAATCCGGCGTTCGAGCTCGAACCTTTTGAACTGGACTCCGGCAAAAAATGCTATACTATCGACACTTTGCGATACTTATCCGGCAAGCGCCCGGGCGCGGAGCTATTCCTGTTAATCGGCGGCGACCAGGCCTACCAATTCGATAAATGGAAAGACTGGCGCGAGATACTCCGCCTTGCAAAACTCTGCGTGGCAGCCCGCCCCGATACTGTGATACCGAAAGAGCTCGACGCAATAATTATCGAATCCCCGCTGCTGGAGATTTCCGCAACGGAGATCCGAAATCGTTTAGCCGCCGGCAAATCGATTAAATATCTAGTCCCGGCGGAGGTTGAGCGGGCGCTGCTGCAAGCGCGGAGCTGATCACCCATCCTTCCCCGGGAGATCGGGAATATCTACCGGCTCGAGGTCAGAAATCGCCGGGCCGTTCAGCATCTTGCCCGAACTCGTAAATCGCGACCCATGGCAGGGGCAATCGAACGTTTTCTCCGTCCGATTCCATTGCACGACGCACTTTAGGTGCGGGCATATCGCAGTATAAGCGCGCAGCGTCCCGTCCTCGTCGCGATAAACTGCTACCTTAGTCAGGCCTGAGCGAACGATAGCGCCCTCGCCTTTTAGCAGTTCCTTGTAATTATTGATTTCGCTGCCTGTGAAGTAATCGCCGAACTGCTTGGCTACGTTCACTTGCTCCTTGATGAAGTCCATTGCCGCGGAGGCGGTGACGCGATCCGGATCGTAGACCTTGGCCCATGGATTTTCTTTGTTCTCTATCAAATCAGGGATTAGCATCCCAGCGATTGAGCAGTGCGTCATCCCGTTGCCCGAGTCGCCCGTTACGACGTAAATATTCTCGTCGCCGGGATTCTTCCCGATAAACGCGACGCCGTCGACAGGCTCCTGCACCTGCCCCGACCAGGTATGAACGATTTCGCCCATCATGGGGAATCTCTTTCGCGCCCATTTTTCCAGCTCTAAATATCGGGCGTTTTCCGGTAAGTCCTCTTCCATTGGTTGCCCGGTCTTGTGGTCCTCCCCGCCAATTATCAACAAATCGTTCTGCTTGTCGAACTCCTGCAAGCGAACGTAATGGTACGGGTAATTCGTCCACGGGGTATTATGGTCGCCGGTGTCCCACCAGAGAGCCGTCGGCAGCGAGCCTTTCGGCACGTATGCGGCGATAACGTACGTTCGGTATGGGGCTTGCTTAGTGTGGATAACGAATCGATTATTAACCGGCGTGTTCGTTGCGACGACGTAATGATCGGCGTGGATAACTCCGCCGCCCTGCAGCGTCACGCCGTCCTTCGTAATGTCTTCGGCGCGGGTCTCCGTATAAATCTTGCCGCCTTTATCGGTAATAAATTTCGCCAGGCCCCGGTAGTACTTCATTGGATGGAACGTAGCCTGGTTGGGAAATTCAATATAGTCCCCCGATTCAATTTCAATGCCTGGCACGCGCTTTTTCATCGTCGTTCGAAGGCCTAATTTCTGCGTCGACGCGAGTTCCTTGTCGAGCGTTTCGCGCGTATCGGAGCGATGCAGGAACAAATACCCGGGCAAGCGAACGAAATCGCATTCGATGCCGAGTTCCCGGACGTTTCGCTCAATATAGTCGATCGCGGCGGTATGGCTCTCCGCAAGCGCTTTTGCGCCGTCCTCGCCGACCATGCCTTCGAGGTAATAATACCTGTCGTCGAGCGCGTTTGAAAGGTGCGCCGTCGTCCGGCCGGATTCGCCAGAACCCACGAATCCGTCGTCGATAATTATTACTTTATGCCCCCTGCGAGCAAGCTCGGCTCCAACGGTCAAGCCGGCTATGCCAGCGCCTACTATAGCTGCGTCGGCATGCGCGTCTCCCTGCAGGCGGTCGTAGATCATCGGTTCCGTCGATTCGACCCAGTAGCTTTTGTTAGCTCCCGAAGTTTCGTTCATTTTTCTCTCTATCATGGCTGCATTATCCTATTAAGTTAACCAATCTCATACTTTCGGTAAATTTACGCCATCCTTACGAGCGCGGCCGCCGGCATGCGCCCTAATAAATCGTTTAGCTCAAGCGCGCCGTCGCTCTCGAACTGAGCGCCCGATATTGCGTCGCGCCACTTGCCCGTAGGAATTGAAATCTTTGTTCCTTTCCAATCGGCAGTTGAAAAGTCAGGGAAATTGAAATCGACTAACCGGGTCCAATATCTCCCCGCTACGCAGATCAATTCGGAATTTTCCTTCGCGCGGCTAAAAGCGACAACCCCGTCGGCGTATTCCCCTTCCGCGTAAAGCGGCTCGTACTCGCCGTGCTGGAAGAGCTCCGGCTCGGAGTTCCTCGCGAGAAGTCCCTTCTTTATAACCGCCAACTTGACTTTACCGGGATCGGTTGGGGTAAACATTTCCGGGAAAGAAATTTCCCCGCGCACGAGAGTTTCCTCGATCTCGGCAAGCAATTTTTTCCGGAGCTCGTAATCAACCGGTCGACGATTGTCCGGGTCGACGAGCGTCAGGTCCCATAGCTCCGTCCCCTGGTAAAAATCCGGCGCGCCCGGCGAAAATATCTTTATCAGCGTATTGGAAATTGAATTTAGCGCGCCGAAGTGATGCAGCTTGGCGGCAAATTCCTTTAGCATATTAAAGAAGCCCTCGTCGCCCGAAATTGAATCGAAGAAGGATAGGTAGGCTCCTTCGTACGCTTCGTCGGGCTTTAGCCAATGGGTATAAACTTTAGCTTCGCGAACGGCTTTGGTAATATACTCGCGCATGCGCTCCTTCCACCCGTCGTACGCCTCTTCCTCGACGGGAAGCGAGCCAAGCATATTCTGGTAGAGGAAGTATTCGTCGTTCGCGTCAGGGGAAGCGCCCTGCTCAGTTTCAGTCTTATACCTTGAGTTTAGTTTTTGCCAGTTTTGCACGGTTTCCCGCCATATCTTGGGAATTTCCGAGAGCACGTCGAGCCGCATACGGACGTCCTCTCCCCGCTTTGTGTCGTGGGTGGAAGTCGCGTTCATTGTGCGCGGGTAACGCCCGGCGCGGAAGCGATTAAACTCGTGGAATTTCTCGTCCTCAATTCCAAATATCTTCGGGTTGCCGCCGACTTCGTTTAGCGAAATAAACCTTGAATAGATATACAGGAACGTATCCTCGAACCCCTTCGCCATTAGCGGAGAAGCCAATTGCTGGAACCTCATTACGAAGTATAGCCGGCGGTCCTTCTCGTCGCCCTCGGGCATTTCCTGTACGCCCTTTATTATATCCTCTATAAAGCTGATCTCCGCCTGGAAGTCAGGCTGATTCTGCTTAGCAAGCGTGCAGGCTTTCAGTAAGTATTCTATATCGCCCTTTCGACAGCCCTCGGCGTTGAAGTACGTGCGATAGACGTTCATTCTCATTAGTATTTCGGAAAGCGCGCGACGCAATCCGAAGATAGTAAAATCGGCGCCGTGCCTGCGTTCATTGGAGATCTTATTGGCGAAATGAGCGAGGTTGGCGATGTCGCCCGCTAAATACTTATTAAGTATCAATTTCTTTTTGTCGGAAAGCGTATCGTAATATTTAAACTTTTCCCCGATAAAGTCGGTGTAAATCTCGTCGAATTCGCGCTCATTCTTTTTGCAAACGAATAAGAAATTGGCGTAATTAAGGAATTCATAGCCGCTTGTGCCTTCGATTTGCCACGAGTCCGGCATATTCTCGTCGTGCTCCAGTATCTTTTCCACTACGATGTAAAGGTCGGGAAAGCGGGAGCGCAACTGATCCAGGTACCTGGTAGGATCGAGCAAGCCGTCGACGTGGTCAATTCGCAAGCCCTCTACGAGCCCGTCCTTGATTAGCTCGCTGATAAACTTATGGACGGCCGTAAAAACTTCTTCCTCGTTAATATTCAGCGAGATTAAGTCGTTCACCGTAAAGAAGCGCCGGTAATTGAGCTCCTCGCTCGCCACCTTCCAGAAGCTCAACCTGTAGTTCTGCTCGGAGTGCAGCTCGTCTATCAGGTCGAAACTCTCGGGCTTGCCCGCTTCCCCGTTATAAATCTCTACCGAGCGGTCGATGTATTCTTTTATTATCGGGCTCGTTTCGACAAGCTCGCTAAGCATTTTCTTAACGAAGTTAACGTGCAGCTTCCGCTCTCCAGGATCTGTAGGGAGATTCTTCGCCGAATAAAGAGCGCCGAGGAACTTCAGGAAATCAAGATTTTCCTCGCTGTAGTATACCTTGAATAGCTCCAGTTCCTTTGAAAGAATTGTATAGTATGACTCGGGCTTGACGGGGAACCGCGTATTAAAATAGTTCAAGAAGAACGATCCGCCCTCAAACTCAAGGTTGATATCGCCCGACTCAAGCGCGTTACCATAGTAATCTCCCAAAAACGGGGCGAGTATCTTACCCTTTAAGGATTCGTTGTAGTGGTCCCAGTTAACGTCGTAAAATTTATAATATTCCGAGCATCTCCCATTTTCCAGCAGGTCGGACAACCACGGGTTATCGGGGCAGTATGCCTGGTGGTTCGGCGCTATGTCCTGTATCCAACCAATGCCGAACTTACGGCAGAGAACTATTGTCTCACGAAATTCCTCCTGCGAGCCATGCTCGGGATTGATAACGGTCGCGTCGATCCCGTCGTAGCCGTGCGCGGATCCTTCCCTCGCCCTTAATATTGGCGATGCGTAGATATGGGATATGCCGAGGTCGTGAAGGTACTTCGCCGCCTCGGCCGCCTTCTTGAAGTTGAACTCCTTTCGGAACTGGATGCGATACGTTGCGATGGGATAGATCATGTCAAATCCTTACTTTTAGGTATTGCCCAAGTTTCTTAAACGTTTCCACCCACTTCCCCGCCGCCTCGTCGCCGGCTTGCGCCTTTTCCTCGTATTTATTTAAATCGGTTTCCGAGAGTTTTACGAATTCATTTTGAGCTTTCCAAAAGTCCGGTTGGACAGCCAATGCTTTTAAATTTTCAATTAGATCAATTATAGATTGCATGTACCCGATATTATCAGTATCGGCGACAAATTTCCCCATTATATCGTTTATTTTAATGCCGGACTTTAAGTTAAGCAATGGTCTATCGGGAGTCAGTCCCAAGTTCTTAAATTCTCCGATTAGGTTTCTCAATCTTTCGGTATTAGTTTCCTCGACCTCGAGTTCCTTTACCAAATCCGCCGTAATAATAAACTCTCCCGGCGTAAATAACGCCTTAGGGATCGGTATGTGGAGATTCTGAATGGATCGAAGCGTATAGTAATTGGAGCGAAAAACCTCGCGGAAGTGAAATTCAATATCTTCGTAGGTGCTATCGAGTATTTTATTTACAACGCGACGCTGTTCGTCGCGGAAGAGGTGTAAGAGCCCATAACTTTTTCCGCCGAACTTTTTATCGATCATTCGTATAGTGCCGGCAACATCCGTAATCAGGAACGGGGTTCTGACTTCCTTAGCAAGCTCTTCGAACTCCGCATCAGAATTGCCGTTTTTATTTACCGAGCAGTGCATGATCGTACCTCCTAAATGCATAGCGGCAAATAGAAATTCGTCGTAGTTCTTCGTTACCCGCGAAGATATGGTCACCTTGCCGATAGCGAGTTTATGGGCCCCCATCGTGTACGTTTGGTACTCGCTGCTCTCGGCGCGGTAGTGATAGACGTCGAGTTCCTTCGGTTGGTCGTTGAACAGCGAAGAGAGCGTATAGTGCACCGCGACTCGCTCCAGGTCGAGCATAGTAGGCTTAATAAAATTATTATAGACATAGGCGCCGTTGCCGAACTCGGGGATATTGCTTGGTATCGATTCAAGACGTTTTAAAAATTCAGTTTCGAGATCGATACCTGCGACGTTGTAAGCCAGCTGTATGGAACGTGCTGCATATTGGAGCACCTGCGAGGTCTCAAGTCCCGAAATCTCGTCGAAGAACCAACCGCAACTGGTGTACATAAGCATCGCATGCCGTTGTAGTTCTAGTAGCTTAAGTATTTCAATCCTATCCTCTATGCTCAATTCTTTCTTAAAATTTTCCTTGAAGAACTTGTCCTCGTTGTCCTGCTCCCTGTTCAATATCAATTTTATATAATTATCCCGAACGAGCCACGGCTCGGAGCCGAACGGCTTCATATGCTCCTCGTAGAAAGGGATTAACTCGTCGCGCAGCCAATCGAGGCTCTCGCGCAGGGGTTTGCGCCAGGTTTGCTTCCAATCGCCATGCATCCCGCTGTTGCAGCCGCAGTCGTCCATCCAGCGCCCAACGCCGTGCGAACAGCTCCAGGCGGTGTTTTCAAGGATTTGCGCTTCATGGTCGGGGGGCGCTATATCCAGGTATTGCCCGTAGATAGTCATTTGCGCATAGTCGCTGTTCTCTATATGGTGAATGCAGTAGGCGAGAGCCATGTCCGCGTTCTCCTTGTGATGGCCGTACGTTTCGCCGTCGGTAGCGATATGAACTATCTGCGGATTCTTATTATTCTTATCAAAAGCGCCAAGCAGCGTTTCCGCGAATACCTTCCCGTCGGAGAGCATCTCGCCGTAGCCTACTTCCTGCGATATGTTGCCGTCGTAGAAGAAAAGCGCGATCGAGCGGCCGCTGGGCAGCTTGTATAGATATGGCCTTCGCGGATCGACATGCCCGCCCTCGACTGAGAACCACTTCTCCGTGCCGATCTTGCGAACGGCCTTGGCCTGGAACGGGGAAAGCACAGTGAATTTAATGCCGAATTCCGCGAGAGTTTCTAGCGTGGGCGTGTTAACGGCAGTTTCGGGCAGCCACATCCCCTCCGGCATGCGCCCGAAACGATACTTAAAGTCCTCGATTCCCCAAATCACTTGCGTTTTCCTATCCCTGTCGTTGGCGAGCGGCATTATCATGTGGTTGTAGCACTGAGCAAGAGCCGTGCCGTGCCCTCCGAAGTTCTCCATCGAGGCCTTGTCGCTGGATATTATCGCCTCGTAGGCGTCAGGCATCTCGCGCTCCATCCAACTCAATACGGTCGGGCCGAAGTTAAAGCTTATCTTGGTATAATTATTTTGGATATTTGTAATAACGTCGCCTTCCTTTAAGCGCGAAGCCGCGTTGGGCAGGTAGCATTCCTGCGTAATGCGCTCGTTCCAATCATGATACGGATAGGCCGAATCCTGCACTTCCACGTCTTCCAGCCAGGCGTTCTCACGGGGCGGTTGGTAAAAGTGCCCGTGGATGCATACGTACTTGTTCATTCCTTTATTCCTTAATTAGTAATTTGAAAGACCATGGATCGAGATTTGTCTGTATGATATCGGAAAACATTGCCGTTTCCTCGAATACTCGCCAATTTCCTGCGAACTTCATTTCAACTTTTTCTGCGGAGTCGGTAAAGTTAAAGAATAGTAGCGCTTCGCTGTCGCCGTTTTTCCGCTTAACGATTAATAGATTTTTGTCGTAATCTGCCATTATATGCATCCCGCGCTTGGAGAGATCCTGGAATGCCGGGATTTCCTTCCTTATCCTGATAAGCTTTTTATAGTACTCGAATACTTCCCGATGCTCCTCCTGCGAGAGAAGGTCCCAATTTACCTTGGATTTGTTGAACGTCTCCTCGGCGAAGGGATCGGGCGGTTCCCCCACCCAATTGAACGAGGCGAATTCTTTCTTTCTTCCCTCGCGTACGGCTTCAATTAATTCCTCGTCGCCATGACTTACAAAAAATAGAAATGGATTTTTCTCCCAGAACTCCTCGCCCTGGAAGACCATAGGTAGAAAAGAAGATAGAAGATAAGTCGCCGAACCGAGAAGATATTTCTCCTTCGTCAGGATGGTCGAAAGACGGTCGCCCATCATGGTATTGCCCACCTGGTCGTGATTTTGCATGAAGACGACGAAACGCTCGCCGGGCAACCCCGCCGCAGAAGCGCCGAAGCGCCGGTTCCGGCATTCGGAGTACTTCCAATCGTACGACCAGCCGTTTGCATAGGAGTCGACTACGTGGTCGAACGAACCGTAGTCGGCAAAGTAGCCCGAGACGTCCCCGGTTAGATAGGACCTGAGGGAGTGATGGAAATCGTCGCTCCATTGCCCGTGAGCGCCGTATCCGAACATATCCCGCGAGCGGATCAGGCGCGGGTCGTTCAGTCCCGCCTCGGGAAAGATATATTTCATAACTCCCGTCCCCTCCGCGAGCTCGTCGACAGCCTCGGAAAGTTCCTGCATGAAGTGGACCGCGCCGAAGTCGAATATAGCGTGCACGGCGTCCAGCCGAAGGAAATCAATATGGTATATATCCATCCAATACAGGGCGTTTTGGATAAAGTAATGCCGAACGGAATCGGCCCCGGAGTCGTCGAAGTTTATAGCCGCGCCCCATGGAGTTTTATAGTTATCCGTATAGTAATAACCGTATTCGTGGTGGTAGCTGCCCTCGGGCCCGAAGTGGTTGTACACTACGTCGAGCCCCACGGCAAATCCAGCCATGTGGCACGCGTTAACTAATTTCTTTAATTGATCGGGGGTTCCGTAGGAGTTCTGCGGAGCGAATGGGAATACGCCGTCGTAGCCCCAATTTCGACCGCCGGGGAACTGGGCTACGGGCATTAATTCGATTGCCGTGACGCCCAATTCTTTTAGATGGGGGAGCTTCCCTATTACGGCCTCGTAGGTGCCCTCGGGGGTAAACGTCCCGACGTGAAGCTCGTAAAAAACCAGGTCGTTTTGCTCTATGCCTTTGAATTCGTTATCGTTCCAATTAAAAACATGATGATCGACGACCGCGCTCGCGTCATGAACGGTTCGGGGTTGATAATTTGAAGCCGGGTCAGGGCGTCGCTTTTTCCCGTCCAGTATGTAAAAATATTCGTCCCCCCGACTGATACCTTCCAGTTCAACTTCCCAGTATCCATGCCTAATGAGCTGCATTGCATGAACGCCTTTACGCGCCCCGCTAATTAACTCCAATTCCATGCGTTCGCAAGCTGGAGCCCATACCCTGAATTTACATACGTCGCCGACTAAAAAGGCGCCTACGTCCATAATGTCTCCGTTTCTTAGTTTCTTCTTGAGGTTAAGAATACACTAAAAAACGAATTTACATTATTAAAATTTTTTTTACATATTTTAATTTTCAAATCATTTAATCGACTTTTGTATAGCGCGGCATGGAAAACCACTTCTCCATTTGCTCCTTCGCCATTTTCTTATGCTCGTCGGTTACGTAAAACGCCACTATCGAGAGCGCAGAAATAATAGCTCCCATATCGTCGGTAAAGCCCACCGCCGGAATAAAGTCCGGCAATAGGTCAAACGGCATTAGGAAATACCCCAAAGCGCCGTAAATAACCGTTTTCGCCCATGCGGGGGTGTTGTCGTCCCGCAATGAATAGTAGAGCGTTAAAACCTTTTCAACCAGGGTGGACCCCAATCGCTTTGCTGCCTTAGCCAGCTTCGTCCAAAAATTCGATTCTTTAAATTGACCGCCGTATTTAACTAATTCGTTCTCTGAGAACTTAAATCCTTGATCGGCCTGCGTTTCGTTTTCCATTGTCGACCTCTTTAATTGATTACAAAATCAGACGAAGCAATTGTAGAATAAGTGAATTTTATTTCTCACCAATAATTCCACGATTTTTACTTCTTTCCAATATTATTAAATTAACTTATTATTACTTCGGAAGCAAAAACAATATGTGGCAGCAACGAATAGAAGATATTTGCGCCGGTCATGAATCGGACATAATGCATATTTTTAATACTATAAAAGAATTCCGCCATGCCCTGGAAACGGGCGAATTGCGAGCGGCCGAACCCGACGGCGAGGGCGGCTGGAAGGTGAACGGCTACGTTAAGCGCGGCATACTCCTAATGTTCAAGTACGGGGTTATGCATGAGTTTGCCGACGGCGCTATGAAATTCTTCGATAAGGATACGCTGCCGCTACACGAATTTACTCTCGACAGCGGGGTTCGCGTCGTTCCGGGAGGCAGCGCGGCTCGCGGCGGCAGCTACCTTGCCCCGGGAACCGTGCTAATGCCGCCCTGCTACGTAAATATCGGCGCGTACGTCGACGAGGGCTCTATGATAGATTCGCACGCCCTGGTAGGCGCATGCGCGCAAATCGGCAAGCGCGTGCACGTTTCGGCCGCCGCGCAGATTGGCGGCGTGCTCGAGCCCGAAGGCGCCCGCCCCGTGATAATCGAGGACGACGTAATGATCGGCGGCAATTGCGGCGTTTACGAAGGCGCGCTCGTTAGAACGCGAGCGGTGCTGGGCTCCGGGGTCGTTCTTAACGCATCCTCCGCCGTCTACGATCTCGTGCATGAACGCATTATCCGCGCAAGCGAAGGCGTCCCCCTGGAAATCCCGGAGGCGGCCGTAGTAGTCGCAGGCGCGCGGCAGGCGCGCGGGGAATTCGCCGAGGTTAACGGGCTCTCGATCTACACCCCCCTTATTGTTAAGTACCGCGATTCCAAAACGGACGCCAAAACTGCTTTAAATGAAATTTTGAGGAAATAGCTATGGTCGAGAAAGACAGTATTGAAAAGAATATGAACTCTTCCGCTCGATTCGTATTGATCGGCAACGGAACCGCTGCCGCGTTATTCTTCGTAGCATGGATTTACCTAAGAAACGTATGGTTATTAACCCTTGCCATCGTAGTGGCAGTCGCCGCAATTGTTTTTGCTGTCGTTTCAAAGTATATAGCGCGCTCGTTCGTCAAAAAGACAGAACCGAAATAATAGGATACTTCAATGCTTCCAAAAGAGCCTGCGCCGCGCCTGCGGCGAGACCTTCAAATAGATTTAATAGAACGCGACGGCGAACGCTTCGTCGCTATGCAGGACCCCCTTGGGATAGCCCGCGACGGGGTAGCGCTGCCATACGATTTCTATATGCTTTTACAGATTTTCGACGGGAAAGTAACGCTCGACGATCTTGCTACGCAATTTAAGCAGGAAACGGGCGAAGAACCCGATTTCACCTTATTAATCGAGAACCTAAACGCGCTCGAATCGCTCGGACTCATGGAGAGCGAATCTTACTTTAAAGCAAAGGCGCAAATCGAGGCGGAATGGAACCAAAGCCCGGAACGCCCCCCTATTTGCGCCGGCGGAGCCTATCCCGAGGACCCGGTCGAGTTGGAGGCGGAGCTTGAATCCATACTCGCTTCCGCCCCGGGAAAGAAATTCCCTTCGCCCCCGGACGCCGTCGTCGTTCCGCATATAGACTTCCGCGTCGGCGAATCCGCCCGTAACGTGTACGCCTCCGTATGGAATTCCGTCGACTTGAACGATTACGACGGGGCTATTGTTTTCGGGACTTCCCATAGAGTCTCTACGGACTATTTTATGCTTTCGGAGAAGAATTACGAGACCCCCGCGGGCATACTTAAAACTGATACGGAGCTCATTAAAACGCTCCGCAACGGCTCGGACGCGCTATTCAAGATCGACGAGCGAGCCCACCGGTTCGAGCACTCCATCGAGCTTGCGGCAGTATTTATCGCTAAGCTCGCCGCGGACAAGCCCAATTTTACGATATTGCCCGTTCTCGTCGGTTCATTCTTCGAATTCCTCGAGCGGCGCGAACTGCCGAGCTCCAATAGCAGGATTACAGATTTTATCGGGCGACTTAGTACGGCTATCGACGAGTCCGGTAAAAAGTACCTGTTAGTCGCCAGCGTGGACTTCGCCCATATAGGCAGAAAGTTCGAGGACGAATTCGACGCCGCGGACAAATTCCGTGAGATGGAACAATCCGACGCGGAACTAATCGAAAGACTTTCCCGCGGGGACGCCGACGGCTTCTTCCAAAAGGTCGGCGAGGACATGGACAAGTGGAAGATCTGCGGTCTCTCGCCCATTTATTCAATGCTGCGGCTGCTTGGCAATGGACGCGGCGAACGGCTAAAATACGGCTATTGGGACGAGAAAGAAACCCGCTCGGGAGTCTCTTTCGCCGGGCTCGCTTTCTTTAAATCCTAAAATAAATAAATTAGATTTTTGTTAATATACAGAAAAATTGCAAAGATTTTACCGGAGAAACGATGAAGAGACTACTATTCATTACCATGGCGTTCGCCTTTCTTATTCCCTTTACTTCGTTCGCGCAGGACGAACGGTTAGACGAATATTCATTCGAGACGGCGCCTATACAGGAGGAAGAGTCCCCCTACTTCGCCCTGGGACTTGGGTATACGGGCTCGCTGCAATTCCCAAAGCTTGATTTAATCAATACGACGATAAAGGATCGTTTCGGGCTTGATAAATTCAATTCCGTCGTATGGTACAATAGCGTCGAGGGCTTTACAAGCCTGGTATTCATACCAAACATGCGATTAGGCTTCCTCGGCTCCGGCGGCGGGATTAAGTCCCAAAAAAAGGATACCGTTACTGGTTTCACTAAAACGGTCGAATTTGAGACCGGCCTTACGGGGATAGCTCTGGATTATTCCTTCGTGCCATTTAAAAATTTCGCGGTCACAGCCGGCTCCGAATTGGGCTGGGGCGAACTGAGGCTTCTCGCCTACCAAACGGACGGCGACGCGCGCTGGACGGACGACATGACGCCTTCGACCGACGCTAATAATTACTATAAACGCGGCTCCCGTAGTATTCTTTACGCGCGTCCGCGCATTAACGCGGAGTTCGCGCTTACTAGCGTTATCCTGCTTAGGCTCGGCGCCGGCTACACGTACGCCTTCGGCAGCCCTACCTGGGAATTCAATAATTTGACGGCGCTAAAAGGCGTGCCGAAGGAAATAAACTTCAACGGACCCTCGCTGCAGATCGGCCTTTTCTTCGGATTATTTAACTATTGAGCCGGTTGAGAGGACAAAATTGTTTTGTAGAATTTAAAAATATTCGTAATTTTGTACTCTCTTAACGGGACGGGCCTGTAGCTCAGTTGGTTAGAGCAGCGGACTCATAATCCGCTGGCCGGGGGTTCAAGTCCCTCCGGGCCCACGAAAAAAGCCAAGCGCAATAACGCTTGGCTTTTTTGCGTAAATACGCGCTTGAACTGTGATTTGAATATATTAGCGCCGCAATTACGCGTAAGTCCCGGATAAACAATGACCAGTCACCCCGGGATTCTATATATAGGCTTCGCCGTTTATTCAAAGGGAAAGATGAACAAGCGCGGAGCATCGAGCAGTTTTTTCGAGGGTACGCGAAAAAATAGCGCCGAGATGTCCCCGCTTATCCAAAGACGCCTCGATACATTGTTACTCGCTTCGTTGCTAATAACGATCTATACTCCGCGCATTATTTAATCATAATGCGTTTTACTTCGGCGCTCGTAGGGGTCGAGTACTTAAGAAAATAAACCCCTGAGGAGAGCTTTGCGACGTCGAGCTTTATATCTTTCTTACCCATGTTATTACTTTCCATGTACTTCCTCAATACTTCATTTCCGAGAATATCGTAAACTGTCGCGTAAGTCTCGCCACTTTCCGTTTGGTTTACAGTAATCGTAATTTCTTCCGAAGCGGGGTTGGGCGTAATGGAGAATATGCCAGCTTTGCTGGTCGGCATAATAAAACGATCGCCTCCCTCGCGACAGACGCCAAGCAACCTAAAGGAACCGGCGACAGTTTCGACTTCGTACTCTATATCATTACCATCGACGTCAATCCATTTGAAGTCTTTAATTTCAATCGTTGTAAAATCGGTATTTCCCAGGCCGGCGATAAGATCAAGAGCGTACAGAACGCTATCCGATTTTAAACTTCCCCGCAATTCTACGGTAGTAGAATCTTCGGATACATTTGAAATAAGAGTATTGTCGACCGGCGCGAGCAGCGTCTTGTTAAATTCTACGTTCGCCCTAAACGCCGACGCAAGCTTTTGGAAGGAATTGATACTAACGCCTACAGTTTTTAGATATATGACCGCCCGCCCGCCCGCGCTCGCAGAGTCGCTAGTGCAGTAAATCCTTCCGCCCACTGCTTGCCCAAAAAGATGCGCCCTCGCAGGCGTGCCTATACCGTTAAAGAAGAAGCCTATCCCGCCGCTCGTGCGCCCAATGTAGACGGGTTCGAATCTCAGAACTAATTCCCGTGTAGAATCCGGCGCGAGCGAGAAGTATCCGCCCCCGCTAATTATTTCAAATTGCTTAACGTCCGGACCAAGCATCTTCGTATCAGTTATATTTATCGTTTCCGAGGATAAATTTTTAATCAAAACTACGGCAGTATCCTTCCGATCGCCAACGTGCAGCGCTCCAAAATCAATAATATTCGAAAGAACTTCGATCATTGGAAGAACCCCCTCGCCCGTAATACGCTGCCTTAATAGCGAATCCTGCGAGACGATCTCAATAGTCGCATATCGTTTGCCTACGGCGCTTGGCTCGAAGTGGAAGGCTACTTCGCGTTTCTCTCCCGGAATTAAAACGAAGGAACTGCCGGAGATCACGTAAAAGTCCTCCGCGTCGGCGCCCGTCAGGCGAATATCGTCAATCTTGAGGGCGGCGGAGCCTTTGTTGACGACGAAAGCCTTAATTACTGAATCTTTATAATCGCCGACGAGAACCTTCCCCATATCGACATCAAAGCTGTTCGCTTCGGGGGCTACAATTGCAAAAAGCGAATCGGAAACGTCGGTTTGGCTTGAGATGTCCGGGGACAATTTAACAATAACGTAATTGGAGAACTGTCCGTCGAGGTCGTCCGTAACGCCAGTAATTATATAACCTTTATCCGAAGTTCTCTCAATTGCGAACGCCTGCCCCTCAAATTTTTCGTTAAATATCTTTTGCCATTCCAAATCGCCGCCATAGCCTACTTTCTTAATCCAAAATCGTGGCATATAGAGTTCTTTGTGCAAATCGGGCCTATTAATATCTCCGTCGTACGAATGCGTCGCGCCGACAAATATTACTCCGTGATCGTCAGATTCCACGGCGGAGAACGCAAAATCTTCGCCGCTGCCGCCGATTGTTTTGCTCCATTTAAGCGAGCCGTCCGCGCCAATGCAGCTAATCCAGGCGTCGGAATGGCCTTTATAATCCGACACGTCGCCGCCTGTCGAATTAGTAATGCCTGCGACTATAAACTCTCCCTCGTCCGTTTCGCATATTGAGTTATATATCTCGTCGGAAGCGCCGCCGTATGTCTTTTGCCATTCGAGAACGCCCTTTTTCGTAATCTTAATTGCCCAGGCGTCGGTCTCCCCACGGTTAAAGCTTAGGTCGCCGTCCGAGGAATTTGTGCTGCCGGCGAGAATAAATCCGCCGTCCTTCGTTTCTTTTATAGATTTGGCTAATTCTCCCCCATACCCGCCATAGCTCTTTTCCCATTCAATATTGCCGTACTTATCGATTTTTACAACCCAAACATCGTCGGTCGGGTTGAGACTGTCCTTCAAATAATTAAACGAAACGTCGTGATCGTGCGATGAGGTTAGGCCGGCGCAAATAATACCGCCGTCCTTGGCGCCAGTTAATGAGAATAAACGATCCGGATGCTCGCCGCCGTAAGTGCGGGACCATTCTATATCTCCTTTTACGTTTAATTTCACAATCCAGAAGTCGCCGGCGCCCAGGTCTTTATCCTTAAGGTTGCCGTCGTCGCTTATCGTAAAGCTGCCGACTGCGAACCCTCCGTCCTGGGTTTCTACAACAGCATAGCCTTTGTCGTCGTTCGCCCCGCCAATGGATTTACCCCATATTATATCGCCCGCTTGGTTTAGATAAAGTATCCAAACGTTCGAGTCGCCGTATAAGTCGCTCGATTCGCCGACGACTATATAGTTGCCGTTCTTTGTCTGCTTAATGTCCCTCGCGGCGTCGAAGTAGCACCTATTGTACGTCTTGGACCATTCGACTAGCGGCTCCTTGCTTCGGGATGTAATTCTAATTAAACATCTGAAGCTAGTCGGCTTTGGAACGTTTTTCCAGGCATACTGGAGCCCCGTCGCTTCTTTGGTAATTATCTTCCATGTTTTTCCGTTATCGATACTGTACTCCAGCGTTACTTTGTCCGTAGGAAGCGCCCCGGTCCAGGTAATGATCGTATCTGAGCCTGCTATAAAAGACTCCCCGCCGTTCGGGGAAGTCAATTCTAACGTATTGACAGTCGATTTTGTAAAAGTGTAGCCTCCCATTGCATAGAATTCGCCCGTGCATGTCCTGGTCTTAAACCTGATAAACGAATAATACGAGTTGCTGTCTGGCGGCGTGTAACTTACCGTTATTGTCTTAGTCTCCCCGTTCTTCAGAGTGAAGCTATTGGGCGAAACCTTAAAGAATGGGCTTGTGCTGTGGACGCTTTCGACGTCAAAATCCGAATTGACGGCGGTTATTTCTATCGTCGTATCGGATTTAACGCCTATTGGCTTATTTGCGAAATAGACTGAAACTGGCGAGAATTTCAACTCAGCTTTGGCGGTTGATGGCGGGAAATAATTTGCGCGCGAAGTGCAGCCTCCCCATTTCAACTCGACATTTCTCGTTTCCCGGATGCAATCCGCAGCGCTTTTCCATTCGAAATCGCATGCGCTCTCGCCGTATACCGTTCGGGATTTTATCTGCCGACCTATTTCTTCGGCTTCTTCACGGGATCTAACGTTCTCGAACCATAATCCACCCGTCGCCTCCGCTATCCTTTTCAGGCTTTCGTGGGCATGCATATTTATCGTTATGCAGTGAATAGTTATATTATTATCATTAGCGTCTTTTATTATTTTCAATTCGTCGGGAAAACGATTGGGCAGTCCGTCCGTCAGTAGAATAATTACCCTCTTGTTTTTCGCGGCCTTCGCAACAATTATGCCACCGGCGGGAGGCTCCGCCAGCGCGACCCTATAGTCGATTCCCTTGCTCTCTCCTATTAAATCTACAGCTTTATTTAGCTTATAGGAATTTGAAGTGAAATCCTGATTTAAGGAATTTACCTTGTCGACGGACGTTATTGCGCATTCAGAGCCCGGAGTCAACGTCCCGATCCAGGCTTTCGCCGCGCTCTTCGCTATGTCGAGCGAACCGGATTTAGTCGCGTTGGCGACATTGAAAACAATCGTCGTGGAAACGTCGCGGGGCGTAACGTCGGGCGGACATGAAACTGATAATATATCCCGTGGAATTCCATTTTCATAAAGGGACAATTCAATCTCGGCGATTGATTTCACAAGCTCCCCTTTCAATCCTATCGCATTGAATTTGGCTCTCATTACCGGGAAATTTGAGGCGTCAATATTATATATTGAAATAGATTGGGACGAAGCGACGCCGTTGGAAAATATAAAGAGGAGGAGGTAAATAAGTTTCTTCATAATAATATCCCGATAATTATTTAAGAATGACCCTATTACACAGACAAACTTTTAATGGAATTGGTTACTAATTAAATTAATATAATGATTTTTGGTATAACCAATATGAAGAATTTAGATTTTCCTAATAAATATTATTGATCCAAAGATATATGCAAATCATTTTTTAACTCAACTCCACTGTTAACCGTATGATTTAATCAAGGGGAATCTGCGCATTCTTGAAGCGGCGGGTCTCAAACCATTGAAGGAATTATATGATAAAAGAACCGGTATAAACGCCAGGCGAAGAATAGTGGCGGATGAACAAGGAAAGGACGCCTCGGTTGATTTTTGGCGTAGGTACGAGCAAAAAATTGTATCGATACGCCCCTAGCCAGAATAAAGACGCCTAGGTACATTTTTACTCGATTCGCTCGTAATAACGCTCGGCGACCATCCTCTTAATTAAGAAGTTCACCCCGGGATTCTATATGAAAACTTCGCCGTTTATTCAAAGGGAAAGATGACTGCTGTCGCGTTTCTTGTCCAACGCCTACGGCGTAATTGTTAGAGTAATTTTCAATAGGCTTCCTACGTGAAAGCGTTTAAGAAAGCATAAATCATACGAACCGCGTAGCGGTTCTATGTCAGTAGCCAACCCTGCCTTTGCCCTTCAAATTGCATTTTCGCATTTCCCTAACTGACATTTACCGCAATTAATGTCATCCATACGATGCAACGTTTGTAGAGATTTAGTGTTATTCTTTATAGCCTGTAAGCGCAGGATTTTTGTTTTATGGAGAGGTGAATAACATGAAAACGTTGTTTTACGTTATCGCGTTCCTTTTAGCGACGACCGCTTTGCAGTGCAAGATCAAATACTACGATTTCGATCCGGACAGCGTGCTGATAACCGTCGGAATGAATCCGACGGCGATTGATTTGGACCTGAATAAAGACGGTATGCCGGACTTCTACATCTGCCACCATGGGTGCGTTCAATTCTTCTCCGGTTATAACGGTAGCGAAGCTCTTACTTACGAACCGCAGCCGTACCATTTTATGCCTGTCCCGTTGAACGAGGGGGACACGATCAAATCCGATTGCACGGTTTGGTACAACAGCAATCATTCGTCGATGAATATGGACACTATTTGGCCCGGACGATCGGATAAGTGCATAGGTCTCAGGTTTAAAGTCTCGAACAAATGGCTGTACGGCTGGCTAAAATTAAGCGTAGCCGCCGACGGTCAAAGTTGCGTCGTAAAGGAATTCGCCTACGAGGATTCGCCGAACGTCGAGGTATTGGCCGGCGATAAAGGCGCCGCCTCCGTCCCTATGACGGACCTAACGAAAAGCAAGATTAAGATTTATCCCAACCCGGCTGAAGATAAGATAACTATCGAGGGCGCCGAGAGCGGGAACGTTTTAGGGATCTATGATATAAAAGGAAATATAATCAGGACGATTTTAGTTCCCGGCCCAAAATTCGAGGCCGGTCTGGACGACCAGCCGCCGGGCGTTTACTATATCCGGTATAAAAATGCCGCTGTAAGCTTCATTATATCCAAATAGAGAAATTGAATCAGTAGTTCCCGGCCGCGCGATTTTATCATCTAAATCGCGCGGATTTTTTTGCGGATAGCGATACGGCGCGAAGGCCCATGCGATTAAAAGGCCCGCCACCCCACTGCATTGCCGCGCAAAGGAGGCGGGGACGCGCGCTTTTTGCGGTTGACGTCCCACCCCTACGCGGTTCGGCTGATTTACCCTTAGCTAAGTAGCAATATCATTGAAAGACTGTTGGAATTATTTTTAGCATATACGGAGAAATTGTTTAATTTTGCTTTTCTATAGTATTTATAAGCAGTAGACAGGATACTGGGTTTATATGCTCAAGCAGGTAATCATAATCGGAACCGGCGGTTTCATTGGCACGGTAGCTCGGTACTTAACAACCGAGCTTGCTCATAAATCGATCAATACTAATTTCCCTCTCGCTACCCTCGCGATTAATCTTGCAGGATGCTTTCTAATCGGCGTTTTCTTCGGACTATTCGAAAAAGGCAATCTTATGTCGGCGGAATTACGATTATTCCTTACAGTGGGCTTTTGCGGCGGTTTTACTACGTTTTCCGCGTTCGCGAACGACTCAATAAATCTTTATAGTGATTCGGAATTTCTTTACCTATCTCTCTATCTTGGCGTAAGCGTGTTCGCCGGATTATTAATGACGTACTTTGGGAAGAGCATTGTAAATTACTTTTTGAGTTAAGAAGGAAATCAGTGGAAAATACAAAACCAACCAGCATCGACCAATATATTTCTTCATTCCCTGTCGACGTGCAGGCCAAATTAAGGGTAATACTGGAATTAGTAAGAAAGCTCGCTCCCGACGCCGAGGAATCCATAAGCTACCAGATGCCTGCATTTAAGCTGAATGGCCGCCCGCTGGTCTACTTCGCGGCCTTTAAGAATCATATCGGGTTCTACCCCACACCGTCGGGAATTACGCAATTCGAGGAGGAGCTATCAAAGTTTAAGAAAGCGAAGGGCTCGGCGCAATTCCCCTTGAATGAGCCGCTGCCGGTTGAGTTAATTGAAAAGATAATTAGATTTCGGATGAAAGACATAACATAAAGTAATAACGAAGTACTAGTTGATATAACCGCTATTGCTGCGTAAAATTGAAAGAAAAAGCTCGGAGAGTAAATGATTCTCCGAGCTTTTATTCAAAAGTGAATCTTATTTGCTCTTTACGAACGGCTTTATTTCCCTTCCGATTTTAAGAAAATACCCGCTTGGTATAAGTCCGGAAATATCTATTTTGCTGCCTGAAAGTTCGCCGTTTAGAACTTCCCTACCAAGCAGGTCGATAATTGCATACCGGACTTCCGAAGTTTTGTAATTGGAGACGCTAATAAAATCATACGCCGGGTTTGGAAATATTTCTGTAGTATTCTTTAATTCCTCCTTCGCGGAAGAAAACTTCGGATCGAAAACAAATACTCCGTAATAGGGCTCGGCAAACCATATTTTCCCGGTAAGATCTATTGTGAAGTCGGTGAAGGAATAGTTTTGTGAAATAGTTCCCTCGATAAACGGAAATTCGTATTTGGTCCATTCCCCTTGCTTCGTCAATTTATAAAAATGCCTGGAACCTATTGCGTCGCCAAAATCTCTTCTCGCGAGTATCCATAAATTTCCTTCCATATCGATTTTTACATATTTAAAGAATTCATCAGCGGCAAGCATCGTGTCGGGAACAACGATTTCTTTGAAAGTCGAAGCGCCGTTGATTTCTTTAAATATTCCAATATGCCTTGCAAAAAGGACCGCGAGCGAGCCGTCGAACTGGATTTGCGCCCAGCTCATTTTGTCGTCCTTTATTATCGGAATATCGGTTGAGTCCAGAACCCTTGCCGTTGAACCCTTAAATCGCACAAGCTTGCCGTCGAGATAGTACCAGAGTCGCAAATCGTTATCGGTGAACATCTTAGCGTCGTTAATAAATGGGATGGGAAATGTGTGCGGAACTACGTAATTTATTACTGTGTCGGCGGCGACGTCAATTTTGCTGATAGCAAAAGTCTGGCTGAGGTACCAGAGGTTGCCTTCTTTGTCCGGCGTTAGACCGCGGATGTGGTCCTCCGTCATGTTTTTTGTGTTCTGCGAATTATAGATTTTTTTCTCGTATCCATCGAAGCGAATAATACCGGCGTTCGTACCCGCCCACATGTACGCTCCATTGGGAGATAACTTGCGGACATTGTATTCGTTTGAATGCAAGTTAGGTTCTATTTCGTTGTAGTATATCCTCAACCACTCGAACCCGTTGTGTTTCGTTAATCCTCCCGTCAATCCCAAGTAGACTCCGCCGCCTACATAATCCGTTTGAATACAAAAAGACATACCGTTTACAGGTATATCCGCATTCTTGTGGAATGTCCAGCCAGGCTGCGCTAAAGAAATATTGACTGAAGTGAATAAAAGGCAAGACATGAAAAGAATTAACTTGATCATTATCTGCTCCTAGTTTTTCGTTAACAAAATCGGAGTTTGTTATCAGAACTCCGCTATAATAAATAACTACAAACCAGTTCATTTTTGGTCGCCAAATTTTTTCATTTATTTTACAATTTTTATTAAATTTTTTACATTTGAAAGGCAAGATGCGTCCCAAGTCGATTTCGACGTCGCAGGGTCTTCGTTTTCTGTGCGCCACGCCTTCCGGACTCGTTAGATTATCTCTGGCGGCGCCTTTGAAGCGGTTCAGGCGATGATTAATTTCCATCGTCCGGTCGCGGCGTTTCCTCGGCTTCGCCGCGGGGGAGAGGGGGCGGGGGACGCCTTCGGTTACAGATGTTTAACCGCTACGCGGTAGAATATGAGGATGCATTGTTCCCATGCTCCGCGTGGGAATACATTACGAACGCTCCGCGTTCATTCTCCACAATTTATCACGATAAATGCTAAATGTTGAATGGTAAATGTCCCCGACCCCCTCTCTAACTCTACCCAAGTGGGGCAAGAATCAACTCTTCTATTATCAACCGCTTAGTGCGTCATCACAAGTGGTCATAGAAGCGTCGCGCCTGATAATTGGTCATTGATAATTGTTAATTGCTATTTGGCGAGGGGCGTCTTAACGGAATAAATTTCAAGCGGCGCGCCGCCGGCCGCGCCTTTGCTGCCGCGGAAGGCGATAAGGTAGGAGAAGCCGGGCTCGACTGTGAGCTTTTCTTTAAATATAATTTCCGGGAGGGATTCGGAGGTAACCTGAACGTCGTAGACGCCCGGCGGCAAATCTTCGGTTTCGCTGGCCCCGCGCGCGAGCAATCTATATTCGCGCTTAAACTCTCCATTCGATAAAGAGAAATCGGCGAGCGGCAGGTCTGCTACTAGAGCGAAACGGGCGCGCGGCTGCCCCGCGGAGAAGTCGTCCTTCAGCATAAGCATACGGCTGAAGTTCTTCTCGCCGTACGCGATTAGCACGTAGTCCGAGTCGCGAACTATGTCGGCTAATTGATTAATGAAGATATCGCCGCCGCTTTGTAGGCGGATATTAACTCTTCCAGCGGGCAATTTTTCCAGCGGCGACTCGGCGGCGTCGTAATCGATTGTGCGTTCGTATGCGATATCGCCTGCGCGCAGCTTGAACCCGCGGTAACGCATGTTGCAATTTACTATACGCGCCTTCCCGAATTGGGTCGGTTCGATCTTTTTCGGCGTTTCAGCGTTAGGGACGCATTCGCATCCGATCAGCGCAATAGCGCACAATATTGATAGATAGCAAATTCTCAAAAATTAACTCTTACGCCCCATATAAAGCCGCTTTTGTCCGCGATATAATTTGTACCGTTCACATTGTAAAAAAGATAACCCGACTGCCAGCCGAAGGCGAGCTCAAACAGGTCCGAAGGCGCAAGAGCTATACCAGCCTCCAGCTTGCCTATTGGGCCCATGGAGCTTCCGCCTGCCGCGACCGACGCGTAGGGAAGCGCTATGCCTGCTAAGTTAAGATAATCGGTTGAAAAGCGGCTTTCTATGGCATAAGTCGTTAGCGTCGGGTTCTGGCTCTGCCTGTTGCCCGACGGCGCGACGAATTGTTGCGGGAAGTTTTCGCGGGCGACTACGAGGCCCACTCCTAATTCATCCAGTATTTTATAGTTTACCGCGACCGAATAATTGTTGAACGCGTTCGGATTGCGGAGCAGCTCTAGATTACTCTTATCGATCGTCAATTTCCTAAACTCAACGCTCAATTTCCTCGAACCCAGCGCTCCAAGCCGTAGATTGGGAGCGTATCCCAGCGATTGGGGAGCCGAACGTAAGGAATTCGGTAATTCGTTAAAATTAATGGGGCGAAGGCTATAACGAGAGTTTCTTTTCAGTTCCGGGCTGTCTTCTATCCTGTTAACGGGCAGGGCGTTAGCGTTCCCGCTTAGGGCCGCGATGTCGCCGTCGTTCGTCGATCCATTTTGCGAAGAAATAGGATTGTTGCGTATAAACGCTTCGAATTCCTCGCGCGTAGCGAAAGTTTTATAGAATTTCCCGACGGCTCCCGCCCTCTTTACGGCTATAGAACTTTTATTATTCATGCCCGGCCGCGCCTCGAAGGAAGCTATTTCCGGGAAAGCGGATCCGCTTGCCGCCGCCTCCTTGGAAATAGCTGCGCCGGCGGAGGAACGAGCGTCCGTCCCGGCGAGCGAATTAGCGTTTTCGCTTTCCGGCCCCCAATACTTAAAGGCACCTATCGAAAGCGCTCCAGCCAGGATAGCCACCGCGGCGAACGGCGCGAACTTCCAGAGAAAAGCCGCCAGCAGGGCTAACCCGGTTAGCTTTTTTACAGGGGCTGAATCGGGGTTCGCCGGTAGCGAGAACCCGAGCTGCGAGAATATCCGGGCGCTTGTCTCGACGGGAGGAGGGTCGAACGAATACGATGCGGAGCTCACCATCGAGATCTTGAGCAGCTTATCGAACTCCCGGCGCAATTCCTCGTCGCCGGAGAGAGCCATAAAGAGCGTTCCCTCGGCTTCGGATTCCAGCCCGCCGTCTAAGTATTCATGTATCAGATTATTATAGTACTTTTCCATGGCGCAACTCTATTTGGTTAAGTCCTCAAGGTACGGTGTAAGTATTTGTTTAATTTTGTCTTTTGCTCGCCACACGCGAGTTTTTATAGTCGAAACTTTTTCTTCTGTAATTTCCGAAACCTCGGCATAGGAAAGCCCGTGGAGCTGTCTCAGGATAAAGGCTTCCTTGTAGTCCGGCTCGAGCAAATCCAGCGATTTCATAATTAGGTCCATCAGCTCCGCGTCCTCGTATTCGTTGCGAACGGCGACGAAATCGAGCTCGGAGATGCCGACCATATTTTTTTTATCTCTTTTAAAGTTCAGGCAGTGCCTTCTTGCTATCTGGTACAGGTAAGCCTGGACAAACTTAACTTCGCGTCCCTTTAGCACGGCGTCATAAAAATGGAGGATACAATCCTGGAATGCGTCCTGCGCGTCCGAGGAATCCCCGAGCATTCTCAGGCAAAACGAATAAATCTTCGAGGAGTATCTTCCGTAGAGTTCGGCAAAAGCCATCTCGCGGTCGCCGCCGCCGGAGCGGATGCGATCGAGCAATTCGAGATCGGAATATTTGCCGAATTTCGCCTGCATTTATTTCTTCCAATACCCCCTCAGCGCATTATTAGCCAACGTAATCCGGCGAACAATTTGCGGAGTAGAATTATTTAAATTCAGCTCAATTAGGGCGATTTGCGAATGCGCGTCGCGGTCGTCGAGCGAACTGAACACGTTGTAAATTATATACTTTCCATTGTCCGACCATTGCGGGTAGAGGCAAACCTGGGTCGAATCCGATTCCGTCAGGTTCGTATACCTGGGCTTGTCGCCGTCGAGCGTCATCATCCAGAGCGCGCCTTCCCTTCCCGTAAAAACTATATGCCGGGCGCCGTTGAATGCCGCGGCAGTCCTGGCGCCAAGAGCTTTTACGTCGATCGGGATCGATCTTTCCTTAAACCCCGGGACGGAAACTATAGTTATCAGGTCGGCAACATCGTTTTGCGTCACGTAGGTCAGCTGGGCGCCGTCGGGCGTCCAAACCGGCGCGTCGAGCGTCCTGGCGTCGGGAGCGGTCTCCTGGAACGTTTTACGGAACAGGTCCTCGTCGGGCGCGGCTACGTCGACTATAACGAGGCTCGGTCGCCCCCCTACTTTCTCGACGTACGCTATAAGTTTCCCGTCTGGGGAGAACGACGCCAATACGTTGTCGTAAATCGAAGCGCTTATCTCGTCTATATAGGGCGAGTTAGTCTCGGGATCGTTTATCCAGATATTCAGCTTCGAGTTCCCTCCAAAAAAAGCGATCTTATTGCCGTCCGGCGAGAGTATCGGGTTTATTATCGAATATTTCTCGTTGTCCTCCTCAATGAGGACGGGACTGCCGCCGAAGATATTTCCCAGGTAGAGCATATTCTTCTTCCGCGCCGTGTCGACCGCCAGGAAAGCGATTTTGTTATTGGCGGACGGTGCGGAGTAAATCGTGCCGCTCGCCGAAATCTCCCGGAATGCGTCGCCGTTAGCGTCGATATAGCATATAGCCGGGCGTTGAGCCCCCAGCGAGTACGCCGTAAAGAAAATATAACCGGAGAGATCGTCATTCCCGCCGCCTTGCGGAGGGCAGACGTCGCACCCGCAAATTGTCAAAAGAACGAAAAAGTATAGCAAATTTAAAAAGTGAACGCGTTTCATATACTAAGACACATGAATTGTTAAAACGTCCCAAATAAATTTTAAAATACGCAATTTTTTTTAAGGATTATCAAAAAGGGATGGAAAAAGGGCGATAAGAAACAAAAATGCCTTACCGGCGGGGGGATTTGTCGGCAAGGCATGCAGCATAAAGAGGAAGTAACGACTCGCGTCGTTGAGCGAAAGACGAGACTCGAACTCGCGACCCCGACCTTGGCAAGGTCGTGCTCTACCAACTGAGCTACTTTCGCTTATAGAATATAATTCTTTGTTCAGTTTTCAACGTTTCAGCCTCCCCGATAGCCGCGGCGAATAAAAATGCCTTACCGGCGGGGGGATTTGTCGGCAAGGCATGCAGCATAAAGAGGAAGTAACGACTCACGTCGTTGAGCGAAAGACGAGACTCGAACTCGCGACCCCGACCTTGGCAAGGTCGTGCTCTACCAACTGAGCTACTTTCGCTTA
>JBLNBN010000060.1:0-65682 GCA_050260015.1 Chloroflexota bacterium
CGTCAAAAATCTATCGAATAATTCGATGACAGTTACGCCATAGGCGTAATACATCTGTAACCGGCGCTTTGCGGCCTATAAGCAACGCCGTAGGCGTTGGACAAGAAAAGCTATTAACATCATCTGCCATTTGAGTAAAAGGCGAAGCCTTTTATGGTATCTCTGAATGACCCAACGTTTTTAATTCCATGCGTTTGCGTGTCATTTCCCTGGAGATTAATCCCGCTAATCCGTCTAATCCTTATAATCCAGGTTCAGAAAAAATTGATACCCGCTTGCGCGGGTATGAATAAACCCATGCAGTAATATGCGCTTAGCACGTTTATCAACGCGCGAACGCTCGTGGCGGGTCCGATAAATTATCAATGATAAATGTTAAATGAATTAAATTCCTTCGACGAATTTCTTTACGTTCGGGTCGTCGGGTATGGTGGCGAGCGCGTTGTCGATCAGGCGAGTGCGGCCGAAGAAAGCGGCGACGAGAAAGACTATCTTTTCGCCCGGAAGGAATGAGTCGGGCTGCTCGAGCGTCTCGGCGAGCGCAGTGGCGACGTAGTCTATCTTAATCTCCTGGACCGAGCGAAGCTTGTTCAGGATAATCGCGTTTAGGACTTTCCGCTCATGGGTTCCCTTGGAGACGGCTTTCCGGGCCTCCTCGAGCGCGTGGAATATGATCGAGGCCCGTTCGCGCTGGGTCGGATCGAGGTAGGAGTTACGGGAGCTCATCGCCAAGCCGGTCGCTTCGCGAACCGTTGGAGCTATTACTATTTTAATCGGGAAATTGAGGTCCCTAACCATCTTTTTTATAACGAGCGTCTGCTGGTAATCCTTTTGGCCGAAAACGGCTATATCAGGCATTACGGCGTTGAAGAGCTTGGCTACTACGAGCGCGACTCCGTCGAAGTGGCCGGGGCGCTTTTCGCCCTCGAGAACTTCCGTTACGCCCGAAACAATAATGCCGCTGCCGAAGCCGCGCGGATACATTTCGGAGACGGTGGGGTGGAATAAATAGTCGCAGCCCGCGCTTTCGGCGATCTTCGAATCGCGTTCCAGGTCGCGGGGGTACTTATCGAAATCCTCGTTGGGTCCGAATTGCGTAGGATTAACGAAGACGGAAGCTATAACTACGTCCGCCAGCTCGCGGGAGCGCTTGATGAGTCCTGCATGCCCCTCGTGGAGATAGCCCATAGTCGGGACGAAGGATATTGTTTTACCAATTGCTTTAAGTTTGCCCGAGACGCTCTGCATCTCTTCAATTGATTTAATGATTTGCATGGTATCGCCGTATTGGAAATTAATCGAAGGCAAATTTACGCATTTCTGACGAGAGCGCCCGCGCGCGCGTTCGTCATCGAAGTTATTTTTTCGCAAAAATCCGCCACGTTTGAAATCGGCACTTTCGCGTTGAATTCGCAGGCGTCGGAGTACGTTTCGTCGTAGCTCGTAGCGTACTCGGCGAGCAGCCTTTTAATAAGCGTTACGTCCTCGTAAATGCAAAACACCTGGACGTCGGTCGTGCGCCAGAGCGTTTTGACCGCGGCGCCCTCGAGCGCTTCGATAGCCGACTGCGAGTACGCCCTCGCGAGCGGCCCAACTCCAAGCTTTGTGCCGCCGAAGTATCGCGTTACGACGCATATAATATCGGTCAGGGAAAATTTATTTAGCGCGAAAAGGATAGGCCTACCCGCCGTGCCGCTCGGCTCGCCGTCGTCGGAGTAGCGGAAGTCCAGCCCGTCGGGACCGAACCTATAAGCGAAACAATTGTGAGTTGCGTCATAAAATTCGGACCTGAGCTTTTGTAGAATTTCTTCGGCTTCGGCCCTGTCTTTTGCCGGTACGACCGTTGCGATAAAGCTGGAGCCCTTGATTTTTATCTGGGAACGGTTTACGCCGGCGATCGTAAAGTATTTGTCTTTTTCCTTGCCGTCTTCGGTTTTACTCATTTTAATATATAAAGGCAGAATTATGAAAATAGGGATGGTGTGCTATCCGACTTACGGCGGCAGCGGAATCGTCGCGACCGAGCTCGGGATGGAACTCGCCGAACGAGGCCACCAGGTGCACTTTATCAGCTATGCGGCTCCGATGAGGCTCGATACGTTTCATCCGAATATATTTTACCATGAAGTGGAAATACCGCATTACCCGCTTTTCGAATTTCACATGTATACTCTCGCATTAACGGGAAAAATTATCGACGTAATAAAATATGAAAAATTGGACGTAGTCCACGTCCACTACGCCATTCCCCATGCAGTGAGCGGATTGCTGACCAAGCAAATTCTCGGGGACAAAAATATAAAATTAATCACTACGTTGCACGGCACAGATATAACTTTGGTCGGTTTGGAGCCCGCTTTCCAGCCTATCGTGCGGTATTCCTTGCAGCAATCGGACGCCGTTACGTCGGTCTCCCAGTATTTAAAAGACAAGACTATACAACTCTTTTCACCCGAACGTCCAATAGAAGTAATTTATAATTTTATAAATCCCGAAGTCTATAAGCCGTCCGAATGCAGATTGCGAATTCAAATAGCCGCCGAAGGAGAGCGAATCCTGGTGCATACGTCCAATTTTAGACCGGTAAAGAGGGTTACCGACACAATACTAGTACTAGCCGAAGTATTAAAGAAATGCCCCGCTAAGCTCGTTCTAATCGGCGACGGCCCCGACAGGCACGAAGCGGAAGCTCTCGCCCGGAAGATGGGAATCTCCGAGCACGTAAAATTTCTCGGTAAGCAGACTGCACTTCCGCAGATACTATCCTGCGGGGACGTCTTTTTGCTGCCGAGCCAATCCGAAAGCTTCGGGTTAGCCGCGCTGGAGGCGATGGCGTGCGGATTGCCGGTAGTAGCGACGAGCGTGGGAGGCATTCCCGAAGTCGTCGAGCACGGCGAAACAGGCTTCGTTACCGAAATTGGCGACACGGAACGTATGGCCAAGTATATCGTAGAACTATTTGAAAATCCAAAGAAATTGGAAGCGCTTTCCGTAAACGCGCGCAATCGCGCAGTCGAGAAATTTCACGTCGATAAGATCATTCCCCAGTACGAAGAATTATATTTGCAATTGGTTGAGGGGAAATACGCGGTTAACGGCGTCGCGCAATGAAATACAAGCGTTAGCCGTCAATCAGTTTAAATTTAATACGTCTGAAAATCTTATTAAATTAAAGAAAGAAATTATGGAATATCCGAAAATTGTACTCAGCGATATAGAGAACTTCCACGAGTTGGGCGTATACGAAAAGAACGGCGGCTACGAGCAATTCCGCCGGGCTTTAACGCTAACTCCCGACGTTATAATCAATGAATTGAAAAAGTCGAAACTGCGGGGCAGGGGCGGCGCAGCTTTCCCAACCGGGCTAAAGTGGAGCTTTATGCCTAAGGCTAACGACAAGCCCAAATATCTCTGCATAAACGGCGACGAGAGCGAGCCCGCTTCCTTCAAGGATAGGTTGATCTTCGAAAAGAACCCTCACCAATTGATAGAGGGAATACTGATAGCCGCCTACGCGATGAATATAACGACGACCTATATTTATATACGCGGCGAATACCATCGCTGGATCCGATTAATGCAGAAAGCCCTCGACGACGCCTACGCTGCCGGATATATCGGGGACGGTATGAAGAAAACGTTCGGCAAGGACTTCACGACGAATATCTATATCCATAAAGGCGCCGGGGCGTATATCTGCGGCGAGGAAACTGCGCTTATGAACTCCATACAGGGCGAGCGCGGATACCCGAGATTCAAGCCGCCTTTCCCGGCAAACTTCGGCCTTTGGGGCATGCCCACGACTATAAATAACGTCGAAACAATTGCGACGGTCCCGGCCATTATGAAAATGGGGGGCGAGGAGTATTCCCGAATCGGGGCGGAGCAACACCCAGGCACATTGCTGTTCGGCGTCTCCGGCCACGTCAATCGTCCAGGAGTTTATGAGCTTCCCACGGGAACGCTGCTGACCGAAATTATTAACGACGTCTGCGGCGGCGTACCGGGCAACAAAAAGATAAAAGCCGTTATCCCGGGCGGATCTTCTATGCCGCCCTTGAGGGGCGATAAGCTGGAAGGCGTTCGCATGGACGAGGAATCGCTTAAGCTGCACGGCACGCACATCGGCACGGGAGGCATCGTCGTGATGGACGAGGACACCGACCTTGTAAAAGTCACTGTGCGAATAGCGCGGTTCTACCATCATGAGTCCTGCGGGCAGTGCACGCCCTGCCGCGAAGGTTGCGGTTGGATGGAAAAGATACTAAGGCGCATAGAGCGCGGCGAGGGTACGCGCAACGATATGGATATGCTTATTTCGGTCGCGAACAACATCGAAGGAAATACGATTTGCGCCCTCGGCGACGCGGCGGCATGGGCCGTTCGCGGATTCGTTGCAACTTTCCCGGAGGAGTTCGAGCGCGCCGTCAACGAGAGACGAACTTACGTCGCTCCTAACCAGGTCCACAGCAAACGCGGCACTAAGGAGGAACTTGTTTTCGAGTCGCCCTCTCCAATGGCTTAATTAGTCGCTTTAGCAGGTTTTGATCGCCGGAATAATCTCTTTATTTCGGCGATTTCTTTTTGCGTAAAGAATCCGCTCGCTTTGAGAAGGATACCGAACAGAACCAGCGACGCGATCCTAATTAGGATTGCCGGGAGCGAATCCATACCGTTCGTTATTAGATAGACCGGGAAAAAAGTGAGCGCGCAGAGACCGAAGAGTATGGCGATACGGCGCCATTCGTAATTTATGGGGTAAATCTTTCTCGTATAAAAATATAGAACGCTCGCGCTGGTCAGGTAACCGGCTACCGACGCCCAAGCGGCGCCCGAGTAATTAAGAGATGGAATCAGGAGGAAGTTCATTCCGATCTTAACTATTACCGCGGCTAACACGGCCACTGTGATCAACTCCGTTTTTTTCTTGATTAAAAATCCAGCAGTCAGATTTGTAAAGACGCCGTTAAAGTAGTAGCTGATGAGTATTATTGGAACTATGTAAAGCCCGCTCCAGTACTCCGGATTGATTAACTTGCCGCCCACGAAAGGTATTTTTACCGCGTATTCGATAAATAAAGAAGTGAAAAGGAAAATTGCCGCGCAAATCATCGTAAAGTAGGTGAGCACCCGGCTGTACATATCTTTAGAGCCCTCTTCCTTATAATTGCTTAAATAGAACGGCTTCCAGGCGTATTCGAAAACCGATACGAAAACGAGCATCGGCAGCGCAAGCCGCATATTTACCGAGAACATACCTACCGTCTCGGAATTGGTAAGAGCTTTTAGTATAGGTCTGTCGGCGATTTGCAATAGAACTGAAGAAAACGCCGCAGGCACTGTCGGCAGGCCTAAGCGGAACATCTGTTTTAGCAGCTTCCAGTCGAAATCCAGAGTGAAGTATTTAATAATTTCAGGGATGAAAATTGCCACGCCTATTATGGAGGCGATCAATTGCGCCAGGAAAATGCCTTCGCCGCCGTACCTGAAGTAAACTATAAACAAGAAATTGAGTACGACTGTAATAACTATAAGAGCGAAGCGCGTGGCGGCGAATCTCATAGCTTTCCGGTTCATTCGCAGGACCGCGTAGGGGATTACCATCCACGTGTCGAATATAGGGATCATCGCCGCATATTGAAACATACGAAGACTGCCCTCAATTTCCAGCCATTCGTAGATTTGCCGCGAAAAGCCCATTACCAGCGAAGTCCATACTATCCCAAGCGCCATTATTATAAAGAACGAATGCGAGAAAACCTTCTTCTCGTGGTAATTGTCTCCCTCCCGGAAATAACGGAAGAAAGAAGACTCCATACCAAGCGTAAAGAAGATGGCAATAATACTCATTAGGGCGAAGAGGTAAGTTACGTCGCCGACGACGCTCTTTGAAACGTAATTGGTATAGAGAGGGGTCAGGAAGAACGTTAAGAATCTTCCTAACACTATGAAAAAGCCATATATTAAAGTATCGGTAGCGAGGGTTTTAATTCTACTTGACATTCGGCGCCGTAAAAGGAATACAAATTACCGAAAAAATAGAATATATTAAAAGCCCGCCACGAGGACCTTTGTTGCAACGACTTCGCCCAGAGCTTCGATCGCAATAATAACCAAGCCTGGGTCAAGCTCATCCAGTATAAATTCAAAATTTTCCCCGCGAACTGAGCAATTAAAATCTCGCTGGAAAATTAACCTGCCAGCGGCGTCGTAGGCGCGAAGAGCATGCCGCCCGACTTCGGACGCGACGAATTTAACCCCGGCCCTGCCGTCGGAGGAGCGCGTAAACGAAGTAGCTTCAGCTTTTACGATCCTGTTGTCCAAAAGTCTTTTCCCGCCCCTATCGCAATAGACCAGGTTTAGTTCCTTGCCCTCGGTCGTTAAACTTATAGATTTTAGCTTATCCGTAAAGAAAGCTTGTTCTATTACTATTGAATCCCTTTCTACGGCTCCAAGGAGCGGCGCGCACTCAATTTCCGCAATAAGCGAACGCTCGGGGGCCGTGGCAGCTTCGGGTTGGATGGTGAGACGAATCCTATCGAAGTCCTTAATTTGGTTAATCAATCTTCCTTTAGAAAGCGCCTTGAAAAATAGCATTTGTCGCGGCAGGGAAACAACGATCGAATCGAGCGAATAATTTGAAGCAATTACTGAATCTGCCGGGGAAGTCGCGTAGATGCCCGTCCTGAAATTATCAAGCTTCGGATCTACCTCGGCCGATTCAACTTCCGGCCATATCCTAAGCATGGTTGCGCCGTGAGCCGTGGCCGAAAGCGTAACGTCGCGAATAAACGTGCAATCGAGCATGCTGAAGAAAATGCGAGCAGTGTCCTTGAACGAGCCCTGCTGAAAGCTATTAAAGCTTACGTCAAGGTCGACTGATTGGTTTGGAGCAAGTGGGTAGTTCTTTATCGCAGCAGCGTCCAGGCTAAACCCCAGGGTCCCTGAAAGCAGGACAACGGAATCGATAACGATTGGGAATTTTGGGCGATTGCTTATCGTTAGCGGCAACGTTGCCGGCGCTCCAACCCAGACGTTGCCGAAATCCATTTGGCTTACCCCGACGCTGTCCTTCCATATGAAAGCTGTTAAACTCACCTTCACGTCCATGGCGCCTTTGCCGTCTTTAAGCTTTAATGTGAATTCAGCCTGCTGTATCCCGAACTTAATGTCAATTTTAGGAGAATAGAGCACATTGAGAGACAAACCCTCGTTCGGAACGTTAAGCGGCGTAGCAGGCGGATTTACTACGCTAAAAACCGAGGCGTTAGGGCCGGCGACGGGTGAGATCGATTCAATAGAAAGCGGGGAGCTCCCCGGCCTAATAACGACAGGTAAAACCTTGCTGCCGCAAATAAGAGAATCGCCGTAATCCAATGACCTGGTAACGCTAAAAACGGATCCGTCAATAATTGCATGGAACGGAACGATAAGCGTATCCATGCAGGCAGCGTTCATAAATACTCTAACGGAGGAATATATTTCCTGGCTGCTTGGAAAATTGAACTCTAAAGGTATTTGCGCCGTATCGCCGGCGGCGACGTTGCGAACCTGAAATCCTAGCTTCTGCGTGCCGAATAAAACGCTATCCAGGCGGACCGGCTCAAATCCAAGATTCGTAAAATTGATAGTGTCGCGAAGCGTTAGTCCCGCCGCTACGGAGCCATGGTCTAAATTGTAGGGGTTGAACGTATAAAGAGTATTTGTCGAGCTTCCGCTCAGGTCAATGTTTAACTCCATTGGGAGATAATTTGTCCAAATCGTAAGACGCGCAGTTTTAAGCGACGTATCGCCTTTGACGTAAGTAAATTTAACGGTAAGATTAAGAGCGTTCTCTCCATTATCGAACGGGGGAAGATCTATATCGTTATTTAGCAAAGGATTATTTACGATAGAGAAATAGCTCGCATCGGGGCCGCTGATGACTGGGTTGCGCAAAATCTTTACGGTTTCAAAGTCAAAATTCTTAATCACAATATCTTTGGTAACGTAGGAACCAGGGCAGCTCTCTTCAAAATATAAGCTCTTGGTATAGTCTATTACGTCGGCATTAGCCGCATTAAGAGTAACGGCCATAAACGCGTAAAATAGCATAAAATAAAAAGTTTTCATCATTTGCTCCTGTTCCGATTTATCAGCGTAAATTTATGTAAAATCGAGATATTCTCCAAATTTATTTTGCTTAATGAAAAGATTTTAAAATTTATTTTCAAAAATTAAATATTTTTCCTTAATATTGCAATTGATTGTTCTCATTATCTGAGTTATTGGCGGAATAGGAGTATGAGAAAGCATATATACTTATTTAGTCTCGCATTGATAGCTTATTTATTCGCGGCGCCGCAAGCTTTAGAAGCAAAGGCGCGTAAGAGAGCATTTATAGAGCAATATACGAGCACAAAGTGCGGAACATGCGTCGACGGGTTCGTTATGATAAACGCTATACATTTGTCGCACCCCGACGAGGTAGTGAGCGCGAAGTTACATCTCTCCGATCCTATGGAAATATCGGACGCGGAGAAGATATATAAACGCCTTAATCCCAACGCCCGACCTACCGCCACGATCGATAGAAATACTTATAATCCAAACGATAGCTCACTCAATGTCGTTTATTGCAGCGGCTGGTATATGGCCGTAGAGCAAGCTCTAAAAATTCCGGCTATCGCTGATATCTCCGCAAAATTCAGTATAACTGATTCTCGCACCTGCCTCTTAACTATTAAAGTATCGTTCGATTCAATTCCCGCCAGGAATATGGCTCTTAATTATTACATAATTGAGAACGACGTAACCGGCGGCGAAGCATATGACCAGGCAAATAGCTACGATAAGCTATCGGAACATGAATACTACAATAAAGGCAACCCGATAAAGGGATTCGTGCATCAAAAGGTAATACGCTACATCGGGGGCGACATTCGCGGCGTTCCGGGTTCATTACCTCCCTCGACGGAAATAACGGCTGGAAAAGTATATACGTTTACCCGGGAAGTCCCGCTGGATCTTGCATGGGACCCGAATAATCTATGCGTCGCAGCCATCGTCCAATATGACGATTCGGCGGATATTCGCGTCGATAACGCAGTCTATGCCGAAAAGGAACTTTCGGTTAACGATAATTCTTTAAACACAACCTCGCTGCGTATTTATCCTAACCCGGCGACCAATAGCGCTACGGCCCAGATTAATTTGCCCGAAGTCTCTCTTGGACGGCTCATACTCTATAATGCTCTGGGCGAACGAATAACCTACCTGGTCGGCAAAATAGGCGGCGGGGAGACGTTCGCGCCGCTGGATTTGAGCGGGCTGGAGCCTGGGGCGTACTTCCTGGTATTGGAGTCCGACGCAGGTGTTGCAAAAGCTAATTTAAATATAATCAAATAATTATAAAGATCAATTACAAAGCGCGGGACTGCCGGCAATAACTTTATTAAAGCGTAGAGGAATCGAAATGAGAAAACATATGTTATATTTTGGTCTTGCTGTGATAGCATTTCTTCTAATTTCAAATGAGCAAGCATTATCCAACGCAACAAAACGAGTCTTCTTCCTGCAATTTACCGACGCCGGATGCGGCAATTGCGTCGATGGTACGGTAATTATGGACTCGCTGCTGGCTGATTACCCGGATCTATTAATCGGGGCAAAGTTACACGGTTCAGACTCGATGAGAATCGATGACGGCGAGATTTATTGGAATTACATTTATACCCATGCAATTCCCGCCGCGGCAGTTGATTTTAGGGATTACAATTATCCGTCCAATAATAAAGTTGGATTGGATCGCCCCTACTGGAAAAGGGCGGTGGATTCGGCCCTAAAGCTGCCTGCAATCGCTGATATAAAATGCGTTTACGAGATAAACGAACCGGGAGAATTAACACTCCAGTTGAGCGCTACTTTCAATGCGATACCCCAAGCCGATTTGGCCTTTAATTATTACGTTATTGAAAACGAAGTAACGGGCTCCGGCAAGGGATACGACCAGTCAAATTACTATAACGACAAGGCCGGCCACCAGTATTATGGTAAGGGCAACCCAATCGTAAATTATGCGCATAAGAACGTTGTCCGGGCAGTCGGCGGCGGATTAAGGGGCATCGTTAGTTCTTTGCCGCCTGCGTCCGAATTAGAATTGAACGGGACGTACTCGTTTACAGATAAGATCAAGCTAAATCCCAACTGGAATAAAGATAATCTTAAGATCGTCGGGGTATTGCAGCGCCAAGGCGACGACGACGTTATGATTGAAAATTCCGTATATGCCATAAAAGGGAAAATTAATTCCCTGGACGATAACGCGGAAGGCGCGCAATTAACTGTGGCTCCTAATCCTGCCGGCGAGATAGTTTATGCGCATACTAACCTGCCGGGCGACTTAATAGTAACATTAACTCTTTATGACAGCTTTGGGAGCATAGCGGCCGAATATTCCAATTGCAGAATGGGAGCCGACTGCGGTACTTCAATTAATGTAAAGAGCCTTACGCCGGGCTTGTATTTATTAGTTCTCAAGTCGCAGGATATAAGTCTAAGTACGAGCTTAATTATAATTCGATGAAATAATTTTTGAACAATAAAAAATTATTGCATTATTCCGAGAAAATTTGCTATAATTGCATTATAAACGTTCTAATATTTTTGAATAAGGTGGAGAGTTTAAGTATGAGAAAGTTTTTATTCTCTTTTTGTTTTGCTCTGATGGCTTTATTCCTGGCTTCAAACGAGCCGGCCCAGGCAACGGCTAAGAAGCGCGTCTTTTTGGAGCAATATACCGGCGCGTGGTGCGGCTACTGCGTCGATGGTACGGTGAAGATGGACGATATACTGGCGGCGAAGCCCGACCAGGTGATAGGGGTTAAATTGCATGGGGGCGATCCCATGGAAATACCCGTTTTCGCGGAAGTCGACAACTTAGTCGGCATTACAGGATTCCCAATGGGCAGCGTCGACCGCATAGTGTTCAACGCGGGCGGGCAGCCTACAATCGGCCTCGATCGCGGCTCCTGGGCCCAAGCGGTAGACATCGCGCTTCAGACGGCTGCCGTAGTAGATCTGAAAGCGACTTATATTCCGCTCGGCGGAAATGATTACACCATTAACGTAATCGCTAAGTTCGACTCCAAACCCACGAAAGAAATGCGCCTCAACTTCTACGTAGTGGAAGACGACGTAACCGGGTCATCCGCGGCTTATAATCAATCGAATTACTACGACAAAACAAGCGGGCACCCATACTACGGCAAAGGCAACCCAATCGTCGGGTACAAGCACCAGGCTGTCGTTAGGATGATCGGCGGCGGCGCGTTGGGCTTTGAAGGCTCGCTGCCCGATATCTCCGATATTGAAGTCGGCCAAACTTATTCTTTCTCCCGCAAGATCACTTTGGATCCTAACTGGAACAAAAGCAAGATCAAATTCATTGGGATGGCCCAATTCAACTCCTCCAATCCGTTCGACGTTCACATCGACAATGTTGTTTACGCAACCCAGGAAGTCCTTAAATCGGAAGTTACAGGCACAAACGACGGATTATTTGTCCTGGGTAACGACGAGAATCATATAATTTCCGCTACGATTAAGAACACAACCAATCTTCCGATTGACTACAAAGTTCAAGCTCAAAAGTTAGCCGGCACCCCGTCGGATTGGACTGCTACATTTGACATCACTGAAACGACCTTTAGATTGCAGGGCAAGGAAAGCAAGACCGTGCAATTAACTATCGACCCTGGAACGACGCCGGGCATTGGCGGGTACTCTATCATCACTAAAGAAGTAGACAACGCCGAGTCCGCGCTTCCCAGCGTAATGGCGACAATCGTTTCGAAGGAAATTTCTTCGCTCTACGTAAACGACGACGCCGGAGTTAATTCTATACTCCCGGCTATGCAAAAGGCAGGCTATACTAAATTCGTAGAAGTCAAATCTTCAACTGTTGCGAAAATCAATACGACTTTACCGCAATTAAAGAATCTCGTTTGGGACGCTGCGGCTACGGGCAAAGTTTCCTCGGAAGAAGCTACCTTCATCTCGAAGTATATTAACCGCGATGCAAACGTCGGTATATTTGCCTGCGGCGCTATGCACCTTTCGAAATCCGAGCTTAGCTCCGTTTTCGTAGACTTTGGCGTTAGCTATGTCAATGCTATTACTCAGGGAAAAACGACGGCGCTTATCGGCTATAGTAACGATCCCATTACTGATTCGTTCGACCAACCCATTCAGCTCATCTCTTACCTGCTTCCAGGTTTCGCTATTACTAATCCATCGAAGACCACCCCGATACTCAGGGTAAAAGCCGTCGATTCCGTAGTAGCGGTAAAAACGCAGTGGGATAACAGTCGCGGTCTTTTAGTCGGAATAACCCCGGCAATTATCACAAACGTATCCGCCCGCGAATCCTTCATTAAGAAGGCGATGGATTGGTTGATCCCCGCCGCTCCGAAGCCCGTAGTTTCGCTTAGCGTAACAACTTTGGACTATGGAAAAGTAAAGCTAAATACTCCCTCCATCAAAACGGTTGAAATCGAGAATAAGGGCGCTGCCGACTTAGTAATTCAGTCCATGACCTTTACGACCGCAGGCGTTTTCGAGCTTAACACCGCTGAGACATTTCCAAAAACAATCGTTCCCGGCGCTAAATTCGTAGCTGAAGTAAAATTTACTCCAACCGAAGCTAAAAAATACAACGCTAATCTCGCTATAGTAACGAACGACCCCGTTAAGCCGAATTCAGCTGTCTCCCTTTGGGGCGAAGGCGAAAATACCGGCGTTTGGGAAGAGAATTTGCGCGGCGTCAGCCTGACCGTAACTCCTAACCCGGCTACTACGGAAGCTAAAGCAACGATTATCCTTCCGGAAAACGTTAACGCTAAGCTCTACGTGATCAATTCCGCAGGCGCTCGCGTCCTAAACGTTTCCGACGCTGTCTCGAACGGCGTTAGCGTGCTGCCTATTAATTTAAACGAATTAAATTCCGGCTCGTACTTCCTCGTACTGGACGTACGCGGCTCGCTCCTGAAGACGACGCTAAACGTAATACGTTAAGCGGAACTTTACAAAAAGAATCTTCCGTCCGCCGCTCGCGGGCGGAAGATTTTTATTTTTTTACCCGGCAAAGAAATTATGAGCGTTTGTTTTCGTTTAAGAGTGAATTAAATATTATATTTGCAAAATCTTTTTATAAAAAACAGGAAAATCATGGCTCTCGATTTTTTCAAAAAATTCAGGGAAAAAATTTCAGAAGGCGCTAAGAAGATTTCTGAAAGCGTAGATAAAGCGACTGAAAAAGTAAGCGAAAGCGTTAGCGCGGCGATGGAAAGCGCCGGCGAAGCGTTTAAGTCGGCCGCTGATGCGCTTCGCTTCGATCGCCTGAAAGAAGGTTTAACTAAAACGCGTAAGTCCTTTTCCGACAGTCTCAAATCAATACTTGGCGTAGGAAGGAAAATTGACGAATCGTTATTATCTGATATAGAGGAAATTCTAATCACTGCCGATATCGGCATAAATACTACTGAAAGAATCATTGAATCTCTTCGAATTCGCGTCAAGAAAGAAGGATTTGAAAATGCGGAAGACGTCTACGATCTGCTCAAGGACGAGCTTCACAACATCCTGATCCAATCCCCCTCGAAGGAAAGCGACGCGGAGTATAAAACCGACGATACAAATAAACCCCATACGATATTAGTAATTGGCGTCAACGGCGTAGGTAAGACTACGACGATTGGGAAGCTGGCTTACAATTACAAGAAGGCCGGCAAGCAAGTAATGATCGGCGCAGCGGACACATTCCGGGCTGCGGCGAACGAACAGCTCGAGATCTGGGCCGAACGCGCCGGGGTTTCCATAGTACAGCAAGCGCAGGGCGCGGATCCTGCCGCAGTGGTATTCGATACGCTGAAATCCGCCCAGAACCAGGGAAAGGACGTCGTAATTATCGACACAGCGGGCAGACTACATAATAAAACAAATTTGATGAGCGAGCTTGAAAAGATTTCCCGCGTAATGAAAAAGCTAAAAGCCGACGCCCCGGACGACGTATATCTCGTTTTGGACGCTACGACCGGGCAAAACGCCATTGTGCAAGCGAAAGAATTCATGAAGGTGGCTAATATTACCGGGATAGTCCTTACTAAGCTCGACGGCACCGCTAAGGGCGGCGTAGTTATTCCCATAGCGGACGAATTAAAAATACCAGTTCGATATATCGGGGTCGGCGAAAAGATCGACGACTTGCAACCCTTCGATCCAACGGCTTTTATCGAAGCTATGTTCGATTTGGAACCTACAGCTTTAAACAATAATTTAGAAAGCGACCTAAATAAAAGAGATTGAAATTTAAAATAGCACAAATTGCGGTTGGAATATTCATAACTCTATCGGTCGCCGTACAAACCGCGCGCGCCGATACCGCCTTGCCATATTCCTACAAGATACAATCGAGCGCGGACGGCGGGTTCCTTTTACCCGCAGGCGACGGTTCGCTTTTCTATTTCATTAAATCGAATTGGGCGCTTTCCAACCAGACGATATACAGCCAAAAAGGTCCCGGCGGCGGAAATCGCCGCGGATTGAGCCTCGGCGACGTCGTCGTGCTGGCTTCGTCCGTACGCGGCTCTAACCTGCAACTTTTGCTGCTAGAGAAATCCATAGTCAAGTATTCGGAGTTTAATCCTAAGCTGGAGCTAATCAGGCAGATTACTTTGCCTATCCAAATCGCAGCTCAAACTAACGCGGGCATTTTAGCGGGCGCCTCCGGGACATTTATTTCCGTCGGCGGGGAGCTATTTGGAATTGCCAACGATAGCGGCGAGCCGCGCGATCTAGGCCGCGCCGAGACTATATCCGTATTTAATCAGAATGGCAAAACCTATGTCGGGACTTTGGAGGGAACGGAGAACTTTTCCATCTTCACAGTAATATTTCCTGATGGAAAACGCGAGCGCGCGAACTTCGACGCAGTGGAGAGTTCGCGACTGCTTTCGCAGGGCAGGTATTTTGCGGCCGTTTTCTCCCCTGACGGGCAACGATCGGTCGCTAAAATATACGATGTAAAAGGAAGAAAATTTGTCTCATCGCTCTGGGCGGATTGCGGAAGCTCCTCGATAGCTATCTGCGAATCCGACGACGGCTTAAAGCTATACGCGCTTCAGTATTCCGGCGGAAATTATTCAATGCGTTATATAAAAGCGAGCATGGCCCAGAGCGATAACGCCTGGTCCGAAACTGCGCTGCCGCATGAGTTTATCGAGCCCTTCGGGCTTTGGTATCTCGACGGAAGGCTTATTGCTCTCTTTCGTAACGGGTTAGTTACGTTTACTCCCGCCGGGAAAATACTATCCCTGGACTATGTGCCGTTGAGCGAATATATTTACGAAGCGCCGTCGGTCTTTACAGGCATCGACCTACTAACTCTCTCTACGGAAAGGGGATCCATTACTCTCGCAGGCGAAAGGAACCCTTTGTGGCGGGTCAATTCTTTCGTGGATAGGGGCGGTAAGTTCTTGCTGCCCGGCATATTGCTGCTCTCCACTATCTTATTCGTTCAGCTTTACAGGCATGAGAAGAGGCTGCTTGCAACCATCGTCGAGGCTCCTTCAAGCGGTATCCTGATGGCGATCAACGGGCGCGGAGCCGTTCAGGAAATGAACGAAGGCGCCAGGAAGCTGCTGGGGATAAGCTCCGCAGTGCCGACAATGCGAAAGTACACGAGCTACTTCGCATTGGAGCACACTCAACCTATCCTATCTTTAATCGAAAAAGCCCTCGTCGAGAGAAATTCGTTTACGGAACGGCTGGCGATTGAAACCCCTACGGAAATTCGGGAAGTAATTTTTACTCTGACTATCATTAAAAATATATTCAATTCCTACCGGGGAATAGTGCTGGCCGGGTTCGATATTACCGAGCAAATCGAAAGAAAAAGGCTGTATAACTGGGCGCAGCTGGCTCACGACATGCAGACGAACCTTTCCACGATAAAGCTCAACGCCGAGCAAATAAGCGCCGATGGAAGCTCGCAGAATATATCCCGACGCAGTAAAATAATTTACCAGGCGAATTTGCTTATACAGCGCGTACGGGACATCGTTACGGTCGGGCGCAGCGACAAATTAGAGATGTCCGACTCCGTCGCGTTCGAGATCTGCTACGCCGCCCGCGGCGAGTTTGACGAATCGATGTTCCCGGGAGTAGTGTTCGAGGTGGAGCCGGCGCCCTTCATGGTGAGGTGCGACAGGCAAAAGATGCAGCGCGCCATACGTAACGCCATTGAAAACGCTATACGAGCTCTCCCCGAGGGGAAGGGGAAAATCACTCTTAAAGCGGAAACGGATAGGGAATTCGCTTACTTTTCCATTATAGACAACGGCGTCGGCATGGACGATGCCGTGAAGGCAAAAATGCTGACTCCCTACTTCACAACGTCGCAGGGCAAGGGCGGCTTTGGCATAGGCACGACTATAATGCAGCACGTAGCCGAACTGCACAAAGGCAAGATATTAATCAACTCGGTAAAGAACTACGGCTCGGAGATAATATTCAAAATACCCCAGAAAAGGGAGAGAAAAAGTGGGCAATAGAGATGATTTAAAAGGAAAGAGAATAGTAGCTTTCGATTTTGGTATAAAGAGAATTGGGGTAGCCGTTACTGACGATTTTCATATTACTGTCTCCACGCGCGATACGCTTTCGAACGACGACAAGCTTTGGTCCAATATCGAAAAGCTCTTCGAATTCGAGCGCCCGGGCGCGGTTTTAGTCGGCATGCCGGTGCGCGAGGACGGGGTGGAGAGCGAAGTAATGCTCGCGATAAAAAAATTTGAATCGGAGATTAAATTAAAATTTAACTTACCCGTTTATGAATACGACGAAGCCTTTTCAAGCGTCGAAGCTAAAAAACTAATGTTGGAAGTCGGCTGCAAAAAATCCCGGCGACAAAAAAAAGGCTCTACGGACAGATTTGCCGCCGCATTAATACTGCGGGGCTTTTTACAAGAAATCGACGGTTAATACTAATGCGAAACATATTAGCTATTATGCTGATTGGGCTTGGGCTGGCCCAATTCGCTTATTCCCAGCGTAATGAAATGCCGGATAAAAGCGATTACTATTCCTTCGGCGTAAATTTCTATTCCTCGGCTTATTCTTTTCCCTCGGAATCCCCGGATTCAATGAACATTGTGATCCTCTATAGAATCAGGTATGCCGGCCTGAATTTTGTCAAGAATACGATTAATCCCTCGAAGGGGCATTTCTTCGCTACGCTGTCCACCGAAGCCACGCTTAGGGACGCGGAGGGAATTATCCGCAGAAGGCTTATTGGCGCCGATTCCGTCTACGTTAATTCCTACGAGGAAACTAATACAAAAAACGAGTTTATCGTCAATTACTTAACCGCGACTCTGCCTAACCAAACATTTAAGGCGTCGATTAACGTTTACGATAAAAATACCCAAAAATTCCAGAAAGTTGACTATACCCTAGAAGCGATCAAACCTACAACCAGGCTGGGAGTCTCGCAACCGCTCTTCGCGGCGCAATACGGCCCCGGGTACTCGCCCTATATTTTCAATAACGACCTTCCGTTCCAATACGAGCCTACGAGCATAATCATACTGGCCGACGGAAGCGGTAAGTACGATAATATTCATTATACTATTTTCCCGGTAAATCCGAGCGACAAAAAGGCCGCCCCCGTTGCAAAAGGAGAATTTGTAGCTGTTAGCGGCAACGAGCCGGTAATTAGTATCGATTCGCGGAATAAGATCACTTTGCTTTTCAATTTAAATCCAAAAATGGCCGACAGGGTATACGCGTTTGCCGCCGACTTCGACTATCGCAAGCTAAAGGAAGGGAAGTACTCGCTGAATATATGGAAACAGGGACGGTCGGATACGCTGAAGGATGAATTCAGCGTAGTATGGGAAAATCGGCCGCTTTCCATTAAAAACATTCCGTATGCGATAGATTTAATGCGCTACATAATGAAGGACGAGGAGCACGACAAGCTAAATGAAGGCGACGACGAGGAAAAGGAACAAAAGCTCTTCGCATACTGGAAAAAACGCGACCCTACGCCCGACACTGAATACAACGAAGCGATGGCGGAATTCTTCCGGCGGGCGGACTATGCGCACTTCAACTACCAAACGCTTACGGAACAGGACGGAGCTAAAACCGACCGCGGCCGCGTCTATATCCACTACGGGCCTCCCGAGGAAATTACTTCGAACCTTGTAAACGGGAGAACCCACGAAACGTGGCTTTATAGAAAGCTAAATAAGGAGTTTTCGTTTGAGACAGTCTCGATCGGCGTCGTTCGGCTCTCGGAGATTAAGCAATAATACCCGATCAATTCCTGCTCGGGTCTAAAAAGCTCCTTTGCCCGAAATAGCGATGGCGCGAGGTTTCGCGCATTCGCGTCAGATCGAGCAGCAAGAGCCCGTCCAACGAATTCATAAAATTGACGTTGACCGCGAAGTCGATGAAATTCGCCCCGCCGTACTCGCATAGCTCAACATACTTGCGGTAGAGCGCCGGCACGGTAAATCCAAGCTCTTTCAGCGCGCTTTTCAACGCGTTAAAGTCTTCCTGCCGGCTCTTTCCTGCGAATATGCTGGAGAGATCGCGTTCCTCCTTAGCGGAGATCACGTATGGGGTCAAGCTCTTTACGCCGTTCAATTCTATCCCGTACCACTTTTTGTAGTAGTATACTATCAGGTTTTTCGCATAGGTAGTGTAGGAATCGCTTACGCTAACCGCGCCGAGCAGGTACTTCACGTTCGGTCGCTTTTGGATATATGCGCCGATGCCCTGCCAGATATAATCGAGCGCGGAGCTCTTCCAGTACTTTTGCTGGATAAAGCTCCTTCCGAGCTCTATCGCCTGGTCGAATATTGGATTGAAGTCCGGCCCGAACGCGAACATGGACGCGTTGTAAAGGCCCGCTACGCCTTTGTTTTCTATTACGTCCCGCACGAGGCAGAGCCTGTACGATCCCATTATTTCCTGGAGCCGGTCGTCCCAAAGAGCGATGTGGTCGTAGTACCTATCGTATTTATCCGAATCGGCTTCCTTGCCCGCGCCCTCGCCTACGCTGCGGAACGTGATCTCGCGAAGCCTGGATATTTCCCGAAGAACGTTGGGAGCCGAGTCGTGGGCGCAAAGGTATATCTTTTTCCCGTCCGCCGTTTGGCCGAGCAGCTCCGAGCGGGATAGATCGTTGACTAGCAGTTCCTTTGGCGTCGGGCGGATTATAGTCGTCTCGGTATGGAATATCCCCGGCTTGCCCGCGCCTATCCTGTAAACGTGCTTCTTTAGTAAATTTGTCAAATGACGCTCGTTCAGCCCGCTACGAGTAAAGGCGGAGGCGGGAATCGGGTTGCCCGCATGCAGCTTTAACGATTCGCCCTTTTTATTGAATAATTCGTGCGGGAGTAAAAACATGCCGAATCGCCTGTAGAGCAGCGAGAGCAGGTAGAATAGCGCGGAATTTTGGCCGTCGACGTAGACGGGCAGGACCGGGGCGTTCAGCTTCGAGGCGTACTTGACGGCGCCTTTAAGCCATTTCCTGTCCTGGACGCCGCTCCAGCCTAGCCGCGAGACCTCCGCGGCTGGGAAGAAAAGTATCGCCTCGTCCGCCGCGAGCGAAGCCTCTATCCGCTCCAAATTCTTTCTTTGCGCCGAGACCGATAGCACGTCGTAGGGCAGCAGGAGGTCGCGGATATTCTCTATATGCGAAAGCACGTCGTTCGCCACTACCTTTACGTCGCTGCGGACTTCGCCTAAAGCGCGGAGGAGCGCCAGGCCGTCCAGCCCGCCGAGCGGATGGTTTGCTACTACTACGAGCTTTCCCTCCGCGGGTATGCGCAACTTATCCTCTTTGGAAAGCTCGTAACTGAAGTCGAGATAATTAAACAGTGAGTCGATAAAATCGAAATTCTTCTCCGCCGCGAACTCCTTCAGCACGTGGTTGATCTGGCGGGTATGAAAAAGCAGATCGAGGAAATTCACTAAACCCTTTGAAACGAAAGAGGGATAGTTACTAAAAAGGGCGGGCGACTTCTGCCGCAGTATTTCACTAATATCTATATTTTTCATAGGAAAATCGGTTTTTAATATGTCGAATTCGCTAACGACAAAAATAATGAAAATTCGGAGTAAATCCTTGACTTGTTGTCTTGATGAAGAAACTATTCGATTTTTCGAATATCTATAGCGTCGCGCTGCTTCTTTTTCATCCCGCGGAGAAGCTTCAGGCGGAGTATCGGGGGAATATGGAGTTGATAAATATAGAGGCATGCCTATTTTGGTTAGGAACTGGGCCGGGAGCAATCCCGGCCTTTATTTTATGTACGTAATATTTTTCAAAGATAATAAATAAGCTTGCGCATAATATAAATATTTTGTATTTTAAAAGTGAATCCGTTGTTCTCCATGAACATCGTTTTCGCCAAAGGAACTGGGCCGGGAGCAATCCCGGCCTTTTTTATTGGCGACTGTTAAGTTCATCCTGTAAATCCAATATCGCGCTTTTTAAATTTTCTTAACCCCTAAGGGGTTACAGGTTTGTAACGGGAAGCGTCCGCTCCCACACACTTTTATCCGAGGCGGAGACGCGTAAAGGAGGGGGAAGCGGGAAGGCAATTTGCTACCAATATGTAACCCCTCCGGGGTTAAGAAACGATTTGCCAGTCATTTGTCCTTTGAGTAATAGGCGAAGCTTTTATGGAGTCTTTGATTGACAGACCATTTAATTTTCATGCGTTTACGCGTCATTTCTCAATAATCCGTATATACCAAAACAGCCCGCAAATTGCTTTGCAGGCTGTTTTCTTTTTGATGTCGGGGTGAGAGGATTTGAACCTCCGGCCCCTACGTCCCGAACGTAGTGCGCTACCGGGCTGCGCTACACCCCGTGCCGACATCGTCGCGTTTTAGAGATACAAAATTACGACATTTTCGCTAATTGCGCAACATTTTTTTGCGCTTTCCCGCGCCGCAGCCTAATAAATTAACGCACGACGAGCCGCGACGTACGGTCCCGAGCGAAATACGATAAAGTAAACTCCGGCGGAAAAGGCGCTTGCGTCGAGCGTCGCTGCGCTTGCTCCGCGCGGAGCCGCAGCGATATATTTTTCGAGGACGGACTCGCCCGACGACGAGTATATCTCTATTTCCGCCGGTTGATCGAACGGTACCGTAAACTTTACGTCGATTGCGCCGCGGGAGCTATTCGCCTCGAACGCGTACGGTTCGCCGAACACCACGGAGCGAAGTTCCTTGCCGCAAACTTCGTAGTCCACGGCCGCTGGCTCGGTCGTAATATCGACGCAATCGTCAAGATTCGTCATAGGATCGACTACGCTGACTACTGCTGGCTCCGGGCTTAGGGGCAGCAGCCGCATCATATTAATCCCGAATAGCTTCGTTGCGCCGGCGGCAGTATCGAGAATATTTACATACGGCGGCCTGGAGTTTACGATTAGCGTATCGTACTGCGCGCCGTCGTGAACGCCTATCGAGAAGCGGTCGTTCCCGTCGTTAAAAGCGTTCAGCGTATCGCGGTAGAGGAACAAATGCTCCGCCGGATATGCGATCTTCAGGCTCAGCTTGTTAAGCGGAGGCTTTACTGCGCCCGTTTCGGCTAACAAAGCGAACTCGACGAACCGGCCGGGTTCGGGGTTCGTTTCGGATGGCACGAGCTTTAAATTGATCTTGTACCTGTCCGCAGGATCGTACTCCAATTTGCTAAGGCTTGTATTGCCGAAGCTATCGACCGCGGCAATAAATCCCGAAGCGGGGAGCGAGCGATCCTCGACTTCCGCGCGAAGCGAAGCGGTCGCCTGCGGGGCGCTATAGATCCATTCCGTCGCTTCCTGCGGGAAAAATAGCTTTAGATTCTGCGCGCCCGCGACTAACGCGATCTTCTTAATACCGGATTGGAATGCGCCTCCGCCCGCGATAGAATCGGTAACAACGATATCGAAGTAGCCGCAATCGGCGGTCGTGAAGAATAGCGGAGGGATCGAATCTACCTGCCTGACTACTGGGATGGGGGATTGCGAAGCCCAAATAGGATACGAATAAAAATTTTCCACGGCAAACCCGTAAAGCGTGCCGGAGAAATACGCCCGGCCCGTCAGCACGTGCGTGCCGGTGTCGACCCTAACGTGCGCCCAGTATAGGTCCGTAGTTGGTATCCTTTGCGAGAGCAGCTTAGGATATACCTGGTAGAGCGGCTTACCGTTCAGGGAAAGTGATTTCACCGCGGTCTCGTCGGGATCGTTCGGGTCGCCGACTATTATAAGATTTAACCAGTTATCGCTAAACGGGAACCCCGTCGAGCGCAACACGCCGTTTTGCGTATAGAGTTCCGCGGGCATAACGAGCGACATAGACGGATCGAAGCTATTGCCCGAGTGGTCGTTGGGGTCCTTCGGGCGCTTATTGTCCCAATCGGAGCTATAGGAATATTGAACGAGCAGGGAAGGCTCGGACGTCTCCCACACGGCTACTCCACGGATGGAGAACCAATTTACGGGGTCCGCCCCGGGGCGCTGGTTGAACTCGTAGAAACGCCCGGCGTCCAGAGTACCGCTTAGCTCGCCGAGCAGTGCGCCCGTAATTTTATCATAGTATTTACAGGTCCAGTTAGTATTATTTTTTGACGCCAACAGCCGAAAATAGTCCCCTCCGCCTCTCCGGTTGAATTCCAGCGAATAGAATTTCTTGCCCCACGCCCTAACCGGCGGCAAAGCTTCGCAAAGGTGATTGCGTCCAAAACTTATGTTATCAATTTCCGTGGGCAATACGGTTCGCAAGTGGTAGGAAATAAGTCCTATTGGCTTATCGGAGGTAATATGCGCGCCGCTTAAATCGGTCCATTGATGGGAGCCTTCGCTGCGCACTGAATAAGTTTCTCCCTTCTGCAGCGTCGCTTCAATTTTCCGGGGTTTTCCTTTTCCGTCTACGAGGTAATCCATAGAGACCAGGGATGGGGGAACCTCGATAGTTACGCGAGTATTATCTTCCGCGGCCAGTACAAGGAAGCCGCCGCCCCTTGGGAAGAGCGCGCCCTTGCCCGTGGCGTAGTCGTAGTACCCGACGTGATAATATTCCTTATCCCAGGAGTCCACGGGTATAGCCGAAAAGCCGTCGGCGCTATAGTCCTTAATGGAGAGCACGTAAACCGAGATCGAATCGTCGGCGACAATTTCAAAAGTTTTCTTAACCGCTTTAAAAGTTTCGTAAACTTCGGACTTTTCAAATTGCTTTAGCGGGTAAGAATACTCGAAGCTGGTCGAGGGTTGCATTTCCCGGTTAATAACTTCGCCGGTAGGCGTTTGAATCGTTACGTTCGCGCGTTTGGCGGAGCTGACTATAATCCTGCAGGCTATAACGTCAATCCCGGCGGCGGGATTCTCGTTCGGCGGAAGCGCAAAAATAAACTTCTTACCGCTCGAGGAGTACTGGTAAGCCAGGCACGGCGAAAAAATCGTCGCGACGATGGAAAAACCAAGCAGTATTTTACAAAATATGCGCATTAACGCTCCGAATAACTACCGGCTATAAGTAACTATAATATAAATAATAGAATCATCTAAATTAACCCTATCAGGGACTTGATATTAAGTCCCGAAGGGACGATATTATTAATAACCGTATGCAAGCGAAGCGCAGCTTACGGACAGAGGTCGCCCCACATCCTCTTCCCGCGGCTATGCCCCGGAGGAATAGGCGGATAGGGGCGGGCGCTTCGCGTTACAAAGCTGTAACCCCGCTGGGGTTAAAAAATGCGTTTCCAATCATCTGCCCTTTGATTAAACTTGGAAGCCTTTAAAGTTTCTTCAAATGAAAACAGATTCAACGCCAGTCCGTTTAACTTGACGCTTAAGTTACTAAATTGGCATAAAATACCAAAAGAAATTCTTAAATTGCGAAACTAAAAATTGCGATTTCTCACGAACAATTGAAATATTATGGAAAAATTACCTTTATTAGGGGACGAGGCGATAGCGCAAGCGGCCTTAGATTCCGGTCTATCCGGTATTTACGCCTACCCCGGCACGCCTTCTACGGAAATTACGGAGTACGTACAGCATAGCAAGCAAGCTCGCGAATCGGGCGTCCGCTCGAATTGGAGCGCGAACGAGAAAACGGCGATGGAAGCCGCTCTCGGCATGTCCTACGCGGGCAAGCGCGCGATGGTGTGCATGAAGCACGTCGGCTTGAACGTCGCGGCCGACGGTTTCGTAAATTCAGCCGTTACGGGCGTTAACGGCGGTTTAATTGTCGTTTCAGCGGACGATCCTTCGATGCATTCCTCGCAGAACGAACAAGATTCGCGCTTCTACGGGAAATTTGCAATGACCCCTATACTCGAGCCTTCCAACCAGCAGGAAGCCTACGACATGACCCGCTACGGCTACTCGATATCCGAAAAATATAAGCTCCCGGTTTTGCTTAGGATCACAACCAGGCTCGCTCACTCCCGCGCGGGCGTTAAATTCGGCGAAAAGGCCTCGCAAAACGAAATGAGATTGCCCGAGGATCCGCGCCAGTTCGTGCTCCTTCCCGCTATAGCCCGCAAGCGTTACAAAAGCCTTTTGGCCGTCCAGCCCGAACTCGAGCTCGAGAGCGAAACGTCGGGTTTCAATAAGTATATCGACGGAGAAGACAAGTCGCTTGGTATAATCGCTTCCGGTATCGCATTTAATTATTTAATGGAGAACTTCCCGAACGGCTCGCTAAAGAATCCCGTCCTGAAGATAGGCCAATACCCGCTGCCGAAGAACCTGATCCTGAAATTATATAGCGAATGCAGGGAAATATTGGTGTTAGAGGAAGGCGCTCCGCTCATTGAAGAGCAGCTCCGCGGCTTGCTTCACAACGGCAAAACGATCCGCGGCCGGCTCGACGGAGCATTGCCCCGCGACGGCGAATTGAATCCGAATATCGTCGCAAAGGCGATGGGCCTTGCCTCCGACGAATTGATGACCATACCGTCGCTCGTCGCTTCTCGTCCTCCGCAGCTCTGCCAGGGCTGCCCGCACGTCGACACTTATACCGCGTTGAACGAAGCGATAAAGGAATACGGCGATGGTCGCGTGCTTTCAGATATCGGGTGCTATACGCTCGGCGCGTTGCCACCGTTTAATTCGATTAATTCATGCGTCGATATGGGCGCGTCCATCACGATGGCGAAGGGCGCCGCCGACGCAGGATTAACTCCTACTGTGGCGGTAATTGGCGACTCGACCTTTACTCACTCCGGAATAACCGGCCTATTAGACGCGGTCAACGATAAATCCCCGATCACCGTATTGATACTCGACAACGAAATAACGGCAATGACGGGCGGCCAAACGAGCTCCGCGACGGGAAAGATCGAGAAGATATGCGAAGCCGTCGGAGTCGAGCCCGAGCATATCCGCGTGGTCAATCCTATGAAGAAGAACCATGCGGAGATAGTCGAGATAATGAAGACCGAATTGGCTTACAAAGGCGTTTCCGTAATCATCCCGCGCCGCGAATGTATTGTCGCTCTGGGCGCGCAAAAGAAAAACAAAAAATAGGAATAAATAGATGAAAAAAGATATTGTAATTGCAGGGGTAGGCGGACAAGGCATCGTTTCGATAGCCTCCGTTATCGGGTTTGCCGCTATAGAAGCCGGTCTCAACTTTAAGCAGTCGGAAGTTCACGGCATGAGCCAACGCGGCGGGGACGTTTCCTCGCACTTCAGGCTCTCGACCAACGAAATCGCTTCGGACTTGATTCCCTTTGGAAAAGCAGATATAATCATTTCCGTCGAACCGATGGAATCACTAAGATATTTACCCGTACTCTCCAGGGAAGGATGGCTTATAACCAGCACGAAGCCGTTTATCAATATTCCGAATTATCCCGACCTGGAACTGATTTTAAGCGAAATTAATTCTTTCCCGAACCACGTCGCGCTCGACGCGGAAGCGATCGCTAAAACCTGCGGTTCGCCCAAAGCGGCCAATATAGTTATCCTTGGCGCGGCAATACCGCACCTGGATATACCTGAAGAGGCTATTAAAAGCGCAATAAAACGTATTTTCGGCAGAAAAGGCGACGCAATAGTTGAAATGAACCTTAAAGCGTTGGAAGCCGGCAAGAACTTTATAAGCTCAAACCAGGAAGCTTAGCCCGATAAAACGGATAAAAATAAAAAAGCGGCTCTCATAGCGAGGGCCGCTTTTTTATTAATCGTTTCTTTGACTTATAGAACTCGCGTCTTCATAGTTGAGGCAAGGGAGTCGTGAATTATCTCAAAGCCCTCGTCTATCTTTTCCTTGGTGATATTTAGAGCCGGGCGGAAGCGAACTGCGCTCTCGCCGCAAGGAAGGATAATTAAGCCTACATCGAAGCATTTATTAATAAAATACGAGCGGAATTCTTTGCTCGGCAGGTCGAACGCGCAGAACAGGCCGCGGCCGCGCGAATGCTTTACGACGTCCGCGAATTCCTCGTGCATCCCATTTAGACGGCTAAGAAGGTACTCGCCGGAAACGCGCGCGTTCTCGACTAAATTTTCTTCCTCGATAATCTCGAGATATTTCGTAGCGCGGACCATGTCTATCAGGTTTCCGCCCCACGTGGAGTTAATCCTGGAGGAAACGCGGAAGACGTTTTCAGGATCGTCGTCGATCCTGTCGCCGACAAGAATACCGCAAACCTGCATCTTCTTTCCAAAGGTCATTATGTCGGGCTGAACGCCAAAGTGCTCATGGGCCCACATTTTTCCCGTAATACCTACGCCGGTCTGGATCTCGTCGAATATCAGCAGAAATTCGTTTTCGTCGGCGAGGCGGCGTAACTCTTGTAGGAATTCTTTGCGGAAGTGATTGTCCCCGCCTTCGCCCTGTATCGGTTCAATAATCAGCGCCGCAATGTCATGCGGATTGTCGAGCAGAGCTTGCTTAATTTCAGCGATGGATTGATTTTCCTGCTTAATCGTTTCTTCCAGCCGTTCTTCATTTATGGGGAAGAGAAGCTTTGGATTTGTGACGCGAGGCCAATCCCATTTCGGATATTTTTTTATCTTGTTGATATCGGTGTTGGTGAGGGACATCGTGTACCCGCTCCTGCCATGGAAAGCCTCGCGGAAGTGAATGATCTTATGACCGCATTCGCGCGACATACCGCGTTTTCTATTCTTTCTAACTTTCCAATCGAAAGCAGTCTTTAAAGCGTTTTCTACGGCAAGCGCGCCGCCTTCAATAAAGAAGCAATATTTAAAATAATCGGGAACGGCGACATTAAACAACGTATTGACGAAAGTAGCCATCTCCTCCGAGTACACGTCGGAATTCGACGGTTTGTTCAAAGCGCACCAGCCCAAATACTTAATAAAATCCTCGTCAAGCAGCTTGGGATGATTCATGCCAATAGGCATAGACGCGAAGCATGTAAAGAAATCTAAATATTTTTTTCCATTTCGAGCGTCAAAAAAATATGAATCATTACTTTTTTCCAAATCAAGAACAAAGTTGAAGCCGTCCGTTAACATGTGTTTGGAGAGCTCATCGATAGCATTGTCGGCGGCTACTTTGTACTTCGACTTATAGCCCGCGTAGAAATCCGTCGCCATATAACCTCGTTATTTAATAATTGTTTGAATTTTGCAAATATACCTATAATCGGGCATATTACAAAAGCAAAAGGCGGGCAGAGCCCGCCTTTTGGGGATTTTATACAGAAATACGATCAATATTTGCCGTAATCCTCATTTCCTAAATCAATTAAATGTCTTGCTGCCGCCGAAAGCGCGGGTAGGCTGGAATTCCTGGAGCTTTTTTTAGTTAACCTGGGAACGCCTTGGCGCTCGTCTAAGGCATAGCCCATATCGGTCAGGTTGAATCTCATGATCATATTCTCCAATTGACTTGCCTGGCCGGCGAGTTCCTCGGACGCGGACGCGCTTTCCTCGGCGGATGCCGTGTTCGTCTGCGTCACTTTATCGATCTGTACGAGTCCTTCATTGATCTGGGAAATGCCGGATGCCTGCTCGACGGAAGCGGCGGCTATCCTGGCCACGATACCGGTCACGTTGTCGCTGCTCTCCTTGATTTCTTCGAGAGCGGCGCGGGTCCTGCCGGCCAGCTCGCTGCCGCGGTCGACCGTCTTAATGGTTCCTTCGATTAAGTCGGACGTCTCCTTGGCGGCAGTGGCGCTTCGCGCGGCGAGATTACGGACCTCCTCGGCTACGACGGCAAATCCCTTACCGTGGCGGCCTGCGCGGGCTGCCTCGACCGCCGCGTTAAGCGCGAGCAAGTTCGTCTGGAATGCTATTTCGTCGATTACTTTAATGATTTTAAAGATATTCTTGCTCGATTCCGTTATCTCGTCCATTGCGGCGCTTAGCTCGTTCATTTCCCTATTGCCCTTGTCGGCGGATTCCTTAGCGGCATACGAAAGCTTATTGGCTTGACCTGCGTCCTCCGCGTTCGTTCGCGTTTGCGAGCCTAGTTCCGTCATCGAGCTCGTTATTTCCTCGAGAGATGCCGCTTGCTCGGTAGCGCCCTGCGACAACGCCGTGGAAGCTTCGGATACCTGGTTGGCTCCGCGATTAACCTCCGCGACAGTTGCGCGCACCTGCGAAAGGATTTGGTTCATCGATTCGATCGTGTCGTTAAGCGCGTTCTTCAAGGTGGCGTGGTCGCCGCGGTAGTCGCCGAGCATATTACGGGTCAGATCGCCGTCGGCCATTGTCTTTAGCACAGTTACCGCTTCGTCGACGGGTTGCGCCAAAATATCGAGCATTTTGTTGATGCCTTCGACAATTCTTCTAAAATCGCCTTTGTGGACCGACGCGTCCGCCCTGAAGTTGAGATTTCCTTCGGAGGCTGATTCAGCAAGCTTTCGCACGTCCTGGGTGATGGACTTAACGCTCTCGCGCATAAGTATAAGCCACTCGTGTATCTGGTCGTCGTCGGACGCTTTCGCGATGTCGGCCGTTATGTCGCCGTTAGCTATTTTCGTGACGTAATGAATTAGTCCCGTCAGCCAATCGTGAACGCCGTTAATGGCGTCCTGCATAGCCTTGTGGTCGCCCTTGAGCTCGAGATTAAACCGCTCGCGCAGGTTTCCGCCGCGTATGAGCTTCAGCACGCGATTTCCTTCGCCGATCGGGAGCAATATTGCGTCGAGCATTTTATTAAGACCGCCTACCATATCCAGCCATCCGCCCTGGAATTTATCTGCATTGGCACGATTGTCAAGCTTGCCTTCTATGGCAGATACGATCAATGCATTAATTTCTGCGATTACGGAGTAAAGGATAACTATTGAATTGTTAATATTAATCTTTATCATATTGTAATCGCCGCGGAATTCCTCGGTGATTTGCGTTAAAGGCTCGCCGGCGCTGACCTTTCTAATAAATTCAGCGGCAATATTTAAAGGCTCGACAAAGTTGTTTGTCGTCTGGTTCATTCCCTGGATTATCTTTCTCAGGTCGCCAGAATGCTTCGTTTCGTCGGCGCGGAATTTCAAGTTGCCTTCGTCCGCCGCGCGGGCCATAGCGAAAGCGTCATGTATAAGCAAGTTTAAGGAATCGATCAAGTTATTAAGATTGTTGTTTATCTTGTTGAAGTCGCCTTTAGCTTCCTTAGAAATCTTTTCAGGAATGTCGCCCTTCGAGAAGCGGTCTATGTAGCTTGCCGTCAATTTAAGCGGATTGATAATCGAATCAAGCGTGTCGTTAATGCCTACAACCAGGGTTTTGTAGTCTCCTTTATAATTATCGGCATCCGCGCGCGAGTCCAGCTTTCCGTTAACCGCGTCGGCGCTTAAGGAATTTACTTCGCCAAGCACCCCGCGGAGCGCGGAACTCATCTTATCGAGCGATTGCATGAGAAGCCCTGTCTCGTCATTTTTCGAAGTATCGAATTTGATATTGAGCTTTCCTTCAGCCATTTCGTCGGCGGAGTTAATAGCCGCTTTAATTGGATTGACGATTGAGCGAGTAATATACCAACCTATGGCAATCGCACCGATCACGCCCAATATTAGAACGATAATCAGCAGGTTAACCGCCGAGGAAATAGAACCCGCCGCACCTGAGTTCGCTTCGGCAATCAATTGGTCCTGAAAATCAATTAATTTCCCGATCGCATCTACGTAAGCGTCATGCTTCGGCTGCAGTTCCGTAGCGACTATATTAGTGGCTATGTCCGAATTATGGATCAATGCTGCCGCAACGGCGCGATTCAGCGCCTCGCGATAATCGACCCTTAATCTTTTGACGTCGTTGAAAAGCTCGCGGCCTCTTGTAGTTACAATCAATTTATCGAGCGTTTCAAGACTCTTAGTTATAGAGACGCTGGCGTCGTTTATTTTATCCTTGATCGTCTGCATATTGGCGGTTTTATTAAAAATCACCATATTGCGTGATAATACCGCGGATTCGTTAACGTGATCGATTATATTATTCGCGGCTGTAGACTTGACGTTCGCATTAGTAATTATCTTCATTTGCTTATCCAATTCAGCAAAATTCATGTACGAGATAATTACCATAATTACCATAAGCAAACCGCTTAAAGTAAAGCCGATAGTTAATTTAGTTCCGATTTTCATAGTATATTCCTAAGAAAGTAAGGTTATTTCATTTATTTCTTTATCCGTTAGAAACTTATCAGCGTCTATCAGGATTATTACGTTTTCGCCAACTTTACCAATACCCTTGATAAATTTATTCCGAAGAGTCGAGGACTGCGGGGGAGGATCTATCCAATCTTCCTGAATACAGAGCACTTCGTCTACGGTGTCGACTATCAAGCCAAAGGAAGAGCTTTCGATCTCAATAACGATGATGCAAGTTCTATCGCCATACTCTTTTTCGAGTAAATGAAATCGAATTCGCGCGTCGATCACGGGCACTACTCTCCCGCGAAGATTGATAACGCCTTTGATGAATTCCGGCATCTCCGGCAAACGAGTAATTTTCTGAATACCGATGATTTCTGTTACGTACTTTAATTCCAATCCATAACATTCCTCGCCGATATTGAAAGTAAGGAACTTATCCCTAAGCGTGTCCTCCTCTTCTTCCCAATACTCGTCTTCAGAATCCTGGGCTTCAATATATGCCATAGTAGTCCTTATTTGTCCCTAAAAAGTAGATTTACTTTATTATCGGTATGTACGCAAAAAAAATTAAGTTATTATATAGCGCTACAAAAATACAATTGTTGCAGAAATCAACGAAAGAAAAATTCCTGTAAACGTCATAATATTCAAAATGATAATCTTTATATAAATGAAAAAGGCGGGGAATCCCGCCTTTTTATAAATTTTCCAATATTTAGGAAAATTAGTATTTACCGTATTCGCCGTCGTCCAGGTTGATCATTTGACGTGCGGCGGAAGCCAAAGCCGGTAAAACGGCTCCGCGGCCGTTAGCCTTTTTCAGCTGCGCGCTTTGCTTTTGCGGATCGTACGAATAATTCATATCGGAAAGCTTGAATTTCATTATCATGTTTTCCAATTGACTTGCCTGGCCCGCAAGCTCCTCGGATGCGGATGCGCTTTCCTCGGCGGAGGCGGTATTGGTCTGAGTGACTTTATCTATCTGGACAAGTCCCTCGTTTATCTGGGTTATTGCCGATGCCTGCTCGACGGAAGAGGAGGCAATAAGAGCTACCGTATTCGTTACATGGTCGCTGCTTTCTTTAATCCCTTCGAGCGCGGCCCGGGTTCTCCCGGCAAGTTCGCTACCGCGATCGACAGTTTTAATCGTCCCTTCGATTAAGTCGGACGTCTCCTTGGCGGCAGTGGCGCTTCGCGCGGCGAGATTACGAACCTCCTCGGCTACGACGGCAAATCCCTTACCGTGGCGGCCTGCGCGGGCTGCCTCGACCGCCGCGTTAAGCGCGAGCAGGTTCGTCTGGAAGGCTATTTCGTCGATTACTTTAATGATCTTTGATATGTCCTTACTCGATTCAGTAATTTGGTCCATAGCTAGGTTGAGCTCATTCATCTCTATGTTGCCGCGATCGGCGGATTCTTTTGCGGTAAGCGATAATTTGTTTGCTTCGCCTGCGTTTTCCGCGTTTGTGCGGGTTTGCGAGCCGAGTTCGGCCATAGAGCTAGTGATTTCCTCGAGCGACGCGGCTTGTTCAGTTGCGCCCTGCGATAATGCGTTGGACGCCTCCGCCACCTGGTTAGCGCCACGGTTTACTTCTCCTATTGTAGCGCGTACCTGCGTAAGGATTTGGTTCATCGATTCAATCGTGTCGTTAAGAGCGTTCTTCAAGGTGGCGTGATCGCCTCGGTAGTCGCCGAGCATGCTGCGCGTTAAGTCTCCGTCGGCCATTCTCTTCAGCACAGTTACCGCTTCGTCGACGGGTTGCGCCAAAATATCGAGCATATTGTTAATGCCTTCGATTATTTTTCTGAAGTCGCCTTTATGGATAGAAGCGTCCGCTCTAAAGCTCAGGTCTCCCGCGGAAGCGGAATCTGCGAGCTTTCGCACGTCCTGCGTAATGGACTTAACGCTCTCGCGCATAAGTATAAGCCACTCGTGTATCTGGTCGTCCTCGGACGCTTTCGCGATGTCGGCCGTTATGTCGCCGTTAGCTATTTTCGTGACGTACTGGATAAGCGCAGTCAGCCAGTCGTGCACGCCGTTAACCGCGTCCTGCATAGCTTTGTGGTCGCCCTTGAGCTCGAGATTGACTCTCTCGCGCAGGTTTCCGCCGCGTATCAGCTTCAGCACGCGATTTCCTTCGCCGATAGGCAATAGGATAGCGTCTAGCATTTTATTGAGACCATTCACAATATTTAACCATGCGCCCTTGTATAAAGTAATATCGGCTCTTTTATCTAACCTGCCTTCTAAGGAGTGATCGAGTAGTTTTGTTATCTCTCCTAATACTCCGTAAAGAATATCGATTGTTTGATTAACGTTATTTTTGATTACATTATAATCGCCTTTGTAATCTTCATTTATTTTTTCAAGCTGTTCGCCGACGCTTACTCTTCGTATAAATTCTGACGAAACGTTGAGTTTATGTAAGAAGTTCTCCGTCGTTTGGTTCATGCCCTGGATGATCTTACGAAGGTCGCCGTAGTGTTTGGTTTCGTCCGCTCTGAATTTAAGTTTTCCTTCTTCGGCTGCGTTAGCTAATGAAAAGGCGTCTTGGATGAGTAAGTTAAGCGCATCTATCAACCCGTTAAGGTTATTATTGATAACCTGGAAGTCTCCCTTCGCTTCTTTAGTGATTTTTTCCGGCACGTCTCCCTTGGAAAAACGCGCAATATACTCGGCGGTGAGATTAAGAGGGTTGACTATCGCGTCAAGCGTGTCGTTAATTCCAATTACAAGCGTTTTGTAATCGCCCTTGTAATTGTTAGCGTCGGCGCGCACGTCGAGCTTACCTTCGACCGCTGCGCGGCCCATCTCGTTTACTTCGCCGATAGTGTTCCGTAGAGTCGCGCTCATCTTATCGAGCGATTGCATCAGTAGTCCCGTCTCGTCTTTATTGGTTGCGTCGAGTTTAACGTCGAGCTTGCCGTCGGCCATACTGTCGGCGGCTTCGATTGCCGCTTTAATTGGATTGACGATTGAGCGGGTAACGTAAATGGCGATGAGTATCGCGGCGATTATCGCTATCGCGAGAAGGATCAATAAAATTGATATTGCCGTCGAGACCAAATCGGCCGTTTCTTTGCCAACCTTTGAGTTTTGCTCGTTGAGATATGAAATAATATTGTTAATTGACGCCATGTACCTTATATGTAGCGGTTCAAGTTGATCCGTCATGTAATGGGACGCTTCGTCAATTTTATTTTCTAAAGCAAGATCAATCATCTTATTAAGCGCTGGTCCGTAATCGTTCCTTTCTTTAAGTACTTTATTATAAAGTTCTTTTCCTTTTTCAGTTGTGAGAGCATTTTTAAGTTCTTCAAGCAACTCGGTAATTTCTTCTCCGCTCTTAATACGTTTTGATTTCTCTTTAAGCTTGTCATTATAGTTTTTCAGAATAATAGCGTTTCGAGCATTTATCGCGCTCTGATTTGCCTTGTCGATAATTGAATTAGCCATACGGACTTTCATGCCGCTCGTTAATATTCCGTTTGTTTTGTCCTTAGTATTACTCAAATTTACGTAAGCGACAGCAATCATAAGAACCATTAACAACCCGATTGAAGAAAATCCGATAGTTAGTTTTGTGCCGATTTTCATTTTTGTTCCTTAATTTATTGTAGAAATTGCGTCTATTTCGTTGTTAGTTAGAAACTTATCCGCATCGATCAAGATCTTGACGCTATTGCCGACCTTTCCAATCCCTTTGATAAAATTGTTGCTTGTTTTGCTTGACTGCGGCGGGGGATCTATCCAGTCTTCCTGTATGCCGAGCACTTCCGCTACTGTATCGACAATCAGCCCAAACGAGGAATTAGCGATTTCGATGACAATTATACAAGTCCTATCGCCGTAACCAAGCTCAGTCATACGGAACCTTAATCTCGCGTCAAGCACGGGTATTACTTTTCCGCGCAGGTTTATGATTCCTTTGATAAAGTCCGGCATTTCCGGCAGTCTCGTTATTTTTTGGATACCGATGATTTCAATTACGTATCGTAACTCGATCCCGTAGCACTCGGCCCCGACATGGAAAGTAAGGAATTTATCCTTTAACGTGTCCTCATGCTCATCAATAAAATCGTCTTCGTCTTGTTTAGAATTCACAAACGCCATTACAAACCTTATTTATGTTTTACAATTATTCATTTTTGTAGTCTGCATAACTACATAATCATTAAATTACTATTTTTACGACTACAAACCAAACCGATAATTAAGAATAAAGCATTATTTCGAAATATTAACGATATTTAACTCCTATTTAACATATATTTCAAGTAACTATCTAAAATAGCGCCAATTACAAGGAGTGTTGAAAAATTTATATTTTGGATATATTAATAAATTTATTTAATTTGGCGAAGGTCTGGATAAATATTTTTATGCTATATTACTTAGCCCTATTAATAATCCTCACATATTTATAATAATATTATTAATATTAAAGAAGTCGTCTCGTATGAGCCTCCCGCAGTTTCCTAAGGATTTTTTTGTTACAGACATAACGAATCACCCCAATTCTGAAATTATTAATTTTAAGACTGGCAGAGGAGTTTTCAACAATTCGCCTGCGCCTATGTTTGTAAAAAATGCCAGGATGGAATTTATCGACTGCAACCCGGCTTTTTACAAAGCCTTCAACGCTCAACCAGAGGATATTCTGGGAAAAACGCTTGATGGATTGCTAAGCCCGGAAGAGAGGGACGCCTTCGCCTCGATCGACGAACGACTTCTTAAGGAGGGCGGAGTCGCCCTTTATGACTCTACGGTGCAATTAAGCCCCCAGGATATACGTAGCTTATCTGTAAACAAATCCGCTATAACAAGTCCGGAGGGTAAGACTATAGGTATTTTTGGAATAGTTATAGATACCACCGCAATGATGGATCACTATCGGGATACGCTAAAGAGCAATAACGAATTAAAATTGTTGGTCGAAAGCAATGATACCTTCTTTAAATTATTAGCGCATGATATACGAAATCCTATTCACGGCTGCTTAGGGCTTATTCAGTTATTGGAAGAATTCGACTCGCTTCCTGATAATCAAGATGCTAAGGAAATCCTAAATGCCCTGGAGTCATCATTAACGAAATTAAACCGGCTGTTAAACAGCTTATTGATATGGCGTAAAGCGAACGGGCAGCAACTGATCTTCGAACCTATCAAAGCTAACGTCCTCGAGACAGTAATTTCTGCGATCATGATAACTGAAGCGTCAAATTCGAGAAAGGATATTAAGCTGAAATTAAACGTCGATCCGAACGCAATATTTACTGTCGACGTAAATATGTTCAAGACAATAATAAGAAATCTTGTTTCAAACGCATATGCTTACTCGCCAAAAGGCTCATATATTGAAGTAGCTTATTACAATTTGGAGCAGGAGTTTTGTTTGCAGGTAAAGGACTCGGGAATAGGAATGTCCGATGAAGAGGTGAAGAACCTTTTTTCGATGAAGAACAAACGCTTAACAATCAGTTCGGAGGATTTTCTTAGCCACGGCATAGGATTAAATCTCGTAAAAGAATTTGTTGAAAAGCACCAGGGTAAAATTATAGTTAAAAGCTACATAGGCAAAGGAACTACTTTTTCTGTTTACATTCCAAAAAATATTCAAATGATTTGAGCAAATGTGCGTTAAAGTTTAATATTGAAGCGCAGTTTCGGACAAAAAAGTATTTTTTCAATGCGAACTTTTTGTTTTATATTGAAAAACATATCTCCGAACGCGTATTTATTATTAAATAGATGAATTAAGGATGCACATGAGCAAGAAAAAGTCTCTCTACATTTGGATTGCGGCTTTTATCCTAACAATATTTTTCGCCGCCTGGCAAAGAATGACAGGACCTACTTACCCCGCGCGCGGATCTGTCCGGATTGCGGGCGAAGAGATTAAATATAAATTGCCGCGAAGCCACGAGGTCAACTCTAACCAAATAATAACGGTAGAAGTTCCCGATAAGACTATCTGGGGCGAGCTGGCATATAAAAGATACCCCAGCCACGACGAATGGACGCGTACGCCTATGGCGCGCCAGGGCGACGAGCTTAAGGGCGAATTGCCCGCGCAGCCGGCTGCCGGTAAGATAATGTATAACATCGACCTTAAGGCGCCGTCCGGGGAAATTAAGGCCGTTTCCGACGAGCCTATTATTACCCGCTTCAAGGGCGTCGTGCCGTGGTGGGTATTAATACCGCATATCTTAATAATGTTCGTAGCAATGCTGTGGTCGACGCGCGCAGGTTTGGGGGCCTTTTTCAGGGACGATAAACTATTTATGCATGCAGTAATTACAGCCGTACTTCTTTTTATAGGAGGAGTCGTGCTGGGGCCTATTGTGCAGAAGTACGCTTTTGACGCATATTGGACGGGTTGGCCGGTAGGAAACGACCTAACGGATAACAAGACGGCACTATCGATAATAATGTGGATCGTCGCCGCCGTGCAATTAAAGAAGCATCCTGAGCGCAAACGTTGGGCCGTAATTGCCGCAATCGTCCTCGTCGCGGTATATTTAATCCCTCATTCAGTTCTGGGTTCGGAAATAGATTATACGCAAAGACCATAACTGGGCAGATGCCGGAAAATATAGAATTAAATAATTTAAGGGTAAGGAAATGAAAGCAATAGACGCAATACTGTCGCGGCGAAGCATTCGCAAATACGAGCAGGGGATAATCGCGCAAGAAGATATCGACCTAATCCTTGAATGCGCTATGGCGGCTCCATCTGCGGGCAACCAGCAATCATGGCATTTTCTTGTGATAAAGGATTCAAATTTACGCGAACAGATCAGCAAAATACTTCCAAATTCCGAAATGCTGCCGGAAGCCGCCCTGGCAATCGTGGTTTGCGGCGATCGCTCGATTGAGCTATACCCTGACTACTGGGTGCAGGATTGCTCGGCCGCGTCCGAAAATATTTTACTGGCAGCGCACGCGCTCGGCTACGGCGCCGTCTGGGTAAGCGTTTACCCGAGAATAGACAGAATTTTGCCTGTAAAGAAATTACTTGATTTGCCGGAAGGCGTTATGCCGCTTAACGTCATTTCAATCGGTATTCCAAACGAAACAAAAGAAGTCCATACGGGACTAATCGCAGAAAAAATACATTACGATAGGTGGTAAAAAAATGAAAAAATCGCTCGGCGCACGCACGCTCGCATACTGTCTCCCCGTTTACATCGTAGGATCCTACGGAGAAGAAGATAAGCCAAATTTAATGAACGCCGCTTGGGGAGGGATGTGTTGCTCCAAGCCCCCATTAATTGCCGTTTCCCTCCAACGAGTACGTCAATCGTACGATAATATAATTAACCGGCAGGCATTTACTATTAACATACCGTCGGTTAAGTACGTTAAGGAAGCCGATTACGTAGGCGTATACTCCGGCCGGGACGAAAACAAGTTTGAATCGTTAGGGCTGACTCCTATGAAAAGCGAATCGGTAGATGCGCCGTACGTGCTGGAATTTCCCGTTTCATTGCATTGCGAGCTGTTCCAGACTGTCGAGCTTGGCAGCCATGTGCAATTTATCGGCGAGATTAAGGACGTTTTGATCGACGACGATTGCCTGGACCGGGCCGGCTCCCCGGATATTTCCTTAATCGATCCGTTTATCTACGATAACGGAAGCCGCGCCTACCATAAGATAGGCGATCGTATAAGCGGCGCTTATTTAAAACAAAAATAAATAATAAGAAGAAAAAGAGATAGGCATGGATAACTTTACATATTATAATCCTGTAAAATTGATTTTCGGCAAAGGGAAAATCGCGTCGATTGGTAAGGAAATATCAAGGAACGAGGTAAACCGGGTTCTAATGCTTTACGGCGGCGGATCGATAAAGAAAAACGGGGTTTACGAGCAAACCGTAAATTCCCTCCGCGAAGCGGGGATTGAATTTATCGAATTCGGCGGAGTCCAGCCCAATCCGACGCTCGAGCATGCACGGGCCGCAATCGAAATGATACGCGAGAATAATCTCGAAGGAATACTTGCTGTCGGCGGCGGCTCCTGTATAGACGAAGCTAAATCAATTGCGGCGGGGTACTACCTCGACGACCCGTGGAGCGCGTTCGAAGGAAGGGAAAAAATAGTAAAAGCTCTCCCGGTATTTACTATCCTAACTATCTCGGCGACTGGATCTGAAATGAATTCTTTCGCTGTGCTAACTAACGAAGAGGAGCGGAAGAAATGGTCTATCGGCTCGCCTAATCTTTTCCCAAGAGTTTCTATCGTCGATCCCGAAATACAATCCAGCCTACCAAGACGGCAAACTGCCAACGGAGGAGCGGACGCGCTTAGCCACGTAATGGAGTATTACTTCTTACTCGACAGGCAGGAAATAACGCTTCAAGTGGACGAGGCGATAATGCGCAGCATAATTAGTTCCATAGATAAACTAATGGAAGACGAACTGAATTACGAAGCTCGCGCTAATTTCGCCTGGGCTTCGACTATCGCTCTCAACGGATTGTCCTGCGCCGGCCTACCAAACGGGGATTGGGCAAGCCATGCCATTGAACACGGTATTTCGGCAATGCATCCTGAAATCGCGCATGGCGAAGGTCTCTCCATCGTCTTTCCCGCTTGGATTAAATACGTCTCCCGAAAGCGACCGGAACGATTCCTGCGTTGGGCTAAAAACGTCTGGAACTGCGACTCCATAGACTTAGCAGTTTTGACTATGAAGGAAAAATTCCATGATTGGGGAGCTCCTATCTCCTTAAGGGAAAAGGGAATAACTGCCGGCGAGATCGCCGCCATAGCCGAGAATACCCTTTTGCAGGGACTTCCCGGCGTATTCCAGGAGTTAAAGCGCGAAGATGTAACTAATATACTCAAATTGGCGTTATAGAAAGAAAGTACTCATCGCTAAAAGATTAATGTTTGAAAATTTGCAGCCAAACGTTATTTTAGTATTTTGCGAGAACGCAAATAATAATTATCCGGAGCAAAGTTATCGAAGGTAAGCCGTACGACTTGTTCACAGAAAAAGCGGTAACAAAAAATGTGGAATGAAAATATAAGCGATATGGACAAAGAGCGCCAGGGCTTGCTATTAAAGCAGGGCGCGCTTCCGAAACATATTGCCGTAATCATGGACGGCAACGGCAGGTGGGCTAAAGAAAGAAATCTGCCCCGGGTTGCAGGACACAAACAAGGTATTGAGAGCTTACGCGATATCGTTAAGGCTTGCTCGCAAATTGGAGTCAAGTTCTTAACCGTTTACGCTTTTTCAATTGAAAACTGGAATCGTCCGGCTACGGAAGTCTCCAGCTTGATGCATTTGCTTGAGCTTTATTTGCGACAGGAATTAGACGAGCTGCATCGAAACAACGTCCGGTTGCTTTCAATCGGCAAATTAAGCTCGCTGCCTAAGAGAGTTCAAAAAGTGTTGCTTGCCGCCATTGAAAGAACTAAGCACAACGACGGACTGACGCTGGCGTTGGCTCTCAGCTATTCAGGCAGATGGGACATCGTTCGCGCCGTTCAAATGCTCGCTATGGACGTTCGCAGGGGAAAGGTCTCGCCCGAAGACATCAACGAAGAGCTCTTCTCCGGCTACCTGACTACCCACGCCATACCCGATCCCGACCTCTTAATCAGAACCAGCGGCGAGATGCGCCTCAGCAATTTCCTCCTATGGGAGATGGCTTACGGCGAGATGTATATAACTAATAAATTCTGGCCTGAATTCAGGCGGGAAGATCTTTACGAAGCTATTGAAAACTATTACTGCCGCGAGCGCAGATTCGGTAAAACTTCAAGCCAAATTTCTTGTGAAACCAAGTCCGACGAACAACAATCATACATTCAGCGAGTCGTTAATGCGCTTAAATAATTTTTTTCTAAGGTCCTTAATCGCAATCCTCGGAGTTTTCCTCCTGTTCTCTTCCGCGCTTTTTGCTCAGATGTCCCCCTTGGGCGGACCGAGCGCCCCGCAGACGACTACCTATAAGATAGCCGGTATTACTGTCGAGGGCAATAAGTTCGCGGACGTAGAAACAATAATCTCGCTCTCGGGACTTCGTGTTGGCGATAACCTTGCGTTGCCGGGGGACCAGAAGATTCAATCCGCCATTAACAATTTATGGACGAGAAAGCAATTCTCGGACATCGACATTGTTGTCGATAGGATAAATCAGCTGGGTATATTCCTGATAATTAAAGTCAAGGAATTTCCCCGCGTCAATCGCATTTTTATCGAGGGAAATAAGGAAATTGAATCCTCCAAAATACTTGAAGCCATTTCCAAAAGGCGGGGCGATATAGTATCCAACCACGATCTTTACCTCGTAGAAAGGGCAATTAAGAAATTATACTCAAAAGAGGGCCTGGAATTCGCGCAGGTCGACGCGACGCTTGAGGGCACTGATACGGCATATTACTACAACATGCGCGTAAACATCCGCGAGGGCGTGGAATTCCATGTAAAATCAATAAATTTCGAAGGCAATAAAGCCTTCGACGACGACGATCTCGCCTCCGCCTTCGACGAGACCCACACAAAGAGTTGGTGGCAGGTCTGGCGTTCCTCCAAATTCGAACGCGAGGAATATGAAAAGGACAAGGAATTGCTTTTAAAGTATTATCATAAACGCGGGTACTCCGACGCCTCAATAGTGCGCGATACCGTGGTTTACGACGAAGCGAAGGAAGCCGTTTACATAACGATCGAAGTAAGCGAAGGGGATAAAATCTATATTCGTAAAATCGATTTCCGCGGCAATACGGTATATCCATCCGAAGCGTTGATCTCAAGATTGGACATGGCGCCCGGGGACGCGTTCGATTCTGAAAAGTTTGAAAAGAACCTGAAGGGCAACGAGGACCAAACGGACGCCGCGTCGCTCTACATGGACAACGGCTACCTGCAGGCAAATCTCGTACCCGAGCAGGTCAGAGCCTCGCGCGACTCTGTCGACATAGTTGTCAACGTTTTTGAAAATGAAAGGTTTACGATAGATAAAGTGACGGTGATAGGAAATACGAAGACGAAGGATAAGGTAATTCGCCGCGAGCTCTACACTCGCCCGGGCGACTATTTCGATCGCTCAGCCATTATCCGCTCCGTCAGGGCATTAGGCGCAACCAATTACTTTAATCCCGAGGGCCTGAAACCCGACGTACAGCCATCGGCAACGACAAGCAACGCCGTCGACGTAATTTATACGGTTGAGGAGCGCCCTGCGGATCAGATAAGCGCATCGCTCGGTTATGCTGGAAGCTACGGTTTAACGGGCGCAATAGGACTTACCTTTAACAACTTTTCCATTACGGAGCCTTTTAAAGGCGGCGCTGGGCAGGTATTAAATCTTCAGGCCGAATGGGGCCAGATGGGTAGATACAATACTTACTCGCTCGGCTTTACCGAGCCCTGGCTCTTCGACGATCCTACGACGATCGGATTCAATATTTACGACCAGCATTACGAGAACGTATATACTGTTCGAACGACCGGTATCGGATTGAACATCGGCCGCCGCTTTAAATGGCCGGACGACTACTGGCGAGGCGATTGGAGCGCGAGGGTTCAGCTTAACGACATCGGTTACGGCGGCGCGTACTACCGCGAGGGCAAATACTCCGAAGTAACGATAGGGCAGCGTTTTTCAAGATTAAGCGTCAATAGCCCGTTCTTCCCGACCGTCGGTTCGAAATTCTCCTTCTCGAACGATTTCGCAATGGGAGCGATTGGAGTAGGCTCCACGGATTATCTAAAGAGCGAGCTCTCGTTCGAATTTTACAATCCGGTCTATAAAATTAAGGATGAGGATCGTGTAGTTTTCTACATTAACGCGCAATGGGGCCACCTGACTAGCTTTAAGTACGACACTACAATATCGCCGCGAGAGTATTTCTACATGGGCGGCAGCGGCCTGAGCAATTATTTCGGCGTAACGCCCCTGCGCGGTTACGAGGATCAGAGCATAGGCCCGCAATCGGGCGGGAGATTCATGACAAAATACGGCGCTGAATTGCGCTTCGCTCTCTCGTTAAATCCAATGCCGCTCTACTTCTATATGTTCGGCGAGGCCGGCAACGTCTGGAAAAGCTTTGAAACTTCCAATATGCTGGATCTAAAACGCTCAGCAGGCGTCGGAGTGCAAGTATTATTAATGCCGATAGGCAATATCGGGTTCAGCTACGGTTACGGCTTCGATCGTGATATAACCGGGCGTAAATCCGGCTGGAAATTTTTATTTCATTTAGGTCAACAGTAAAAATAACTATAAAATCACAGGAGAAAGAAATGTTTAAGAAAATGTTATGGGCTTTGGTATTAACGGCTGCAATCGCTTTACCTTCCGCTAACGCATCGGCGCAAGCCGCCAAAGGCGCCGCACCGACCGTTGCGGTTCGCATCGGTATAGTCGACGTGGAAACTATTGTTAAAGAATTGCCGGAAGCCGCCGACGCGGACAAAAAGCTCAAGGACATGGGAAAAATATGGCAGGATTCCCTGATAGCAATGCGCCAGGATTTCGACCAAAAAGTTCAGCAATATAGCAAGCAAAAAGGCATGATGCCGCAGGAGAAGCAACAAAAAGAAGAGGAAACGCTCCAGGCGCAGCAGATGCAATTAATGCAGTACCAGGAAGAAAAATTCGGCCAGACAGGCCAATTAAATATGATGAGAGAGCAATTCCTCGAGCCTATCAGGAATAAAGTTCGTTCGGCGATCGCCGAAACTGCAAAAGAAGAGAAGATCACGTTAGTGCTCGATAAGGGCGGCTCAACCGTGCTTTACTTCGACGAGAAGCAGGACATCACTTACAGAGTGCTCGACCGCATTAAAAGAGGCGGGAAATAATTGAAACTCGTTAGCGAAGAGAGATTGACGGCAAGTTAATCTCTCTTCGGCTATTGGGACTTTTATACGCGATATTCCGCATTTATTCCGCTTTGATTATATTTATTTTATAGTTATCTTACTTTTTTTAAAAGACGGATTGCGTTTGTAAATTCTTCCGCTTTTTTCATCGGAGGGAAATATAATGCTAAAGCGATTTATAATTTTAACTGGGATTATTCTTTCCGCAACGAGCGGCGCGTTCGCGCAAAAGGTGGTTTTTATTTCTTCCGACGTCATTAGGGAGAAAATCCCCGAATTGCAGCAAGCCGAGCAACGCATCCATTCATTCGTTGACGAGCGGACAAAAGAAATAACATCGTACCAAAAGCAAATCGAAGATCTTGAAGTCGAAATCAAGAAAAACAAGCTCGTTTGGAGCGACGCTGAAAAGATCCGGAAGGATAAGGATTTGGCAAATTTAAGATCAAACCTGGACGCCTTCTACAAGCACATATTCTACCCGGGAGGCGAGTATGATAAAGTGTTTTCGCATATAATGAAACCCATTGAGGGAAAAATCTCCCTATTATTAAACTTTGATTATTACTTTTTTATAGTTAACTTACTTTTTTCATACTGACGGATAGCGCATGGTTAATTCTTCCCGCTTTATTCATTGGAAGGCAAATATTATGTTTAGGAAGTCTATAATATTAATTGCGATTATTCTATTCGCAACGAGCGGCGCGCTCGCGCAAAAGGTGGGATTTATTTCTTCCAACGTCATTAGAGAAAAATTCTCTGAATCGCAGCAAGCCGATCAGCGTATTCAATCCTTCGTGGAGGATTGGAAACGCGAAATAGCTTCGTACCAGAAGCAAATCGAGGATCTCGAATTCGAGATCAAGAAAAACAGGCTCGTTTGGAGCGACGCCGAAAAGATACAGAAGGATAAGGATTTGGCGAATTTAAGATCAAACCTGGATTCCTACGCGAAACAAAAATTTGAGCAGGGAGGCGAGTACGATCTAACTGTTTCCCAAATCAGGAAACCCGTCGAGCAGAAAATCTACGCCGCCGTGCAGGAGGTCGCCTCCGATCAGGGATACGACATAATCATCGATCAAAGCGTTCAACCGCTACCCTACGTCAACTTCAAGTACGACCTTACGCTGCGAGTTCTTAAAGCCCTTGGCGTCAACGTCGAAGAGCTGGAAAAAGAACAACAAGAGAAGATAGATAAAGATCCGCGAAACGCGAAGAAAGAATCTAAGACTCCTCGCAGGGCAAGCTCGAGACGCCGCGGCGCGACTGCTACCGAGCCCGAGGAAGAAAAGCCAACCGAAGAGCGCGAGTTCGAGCAACCCTCGGAAAACGGTAAACGCCCCCCCGCGGTAATGACGCCCGAGGATTTAAGAATGCGCAGGGATACAACCAATACTAAGCCTCCGGGCTCATTTTAGTTTTAAATTTTAAAGAGATCAAATGATAGAACTTACAGCCGGCGAAATAGCCAGGGCTTTAGATTGTGAAGTTAAAGGAACGGCAAGCGCGCGAATAGTTAACTTAAATAGAATTGAGCACGCGCGTTCCGGGGATATTACTTTTTACTCCGATGAAAAGTTCAGGGAATATTTCGATAATTCGCAAGCCACCTGTATAATCGTACCGAAAGAAATAGGGAACGAACCCGCCGAGGGGCGAGCTTTTATAATTTCGGAAAACCCCTATTTATCATTTGTCCGCCTGCTTAAAATACTAGACGAGCAGATTAACTCGGACAGCCGCGTCGGAATAATGCCAAGCGCGCAGGTGAGCGAGGACGCGATTGTAGGCGAAGGGGCCTTCATTGGGCATAATTGTATTGTCTCCAGGGGTTGTGTTATCGGCAATGGCGCCCGTTTACTTGGCGCCGTCTATCTCGCTGAAAACGTTATTATCGGCGACGGAACGATATTGCACCCCAACGTCGTTTGCTACCGGGACATTAAGATCGGAAAGAATTGTATCGTTCATGCGGGCGCAGTGATCGGCGCGGACGGGTTCGGCTATGTGGAGCAAAAGTCCGACGGCTCCTGGGAAAAGATTCCTCAGCTCGGCGACGTAATAATCGGCGACGAAGTGGAACTCGGAGCGAACGTGACAGTGGATCGCGCTATGTTGGGCTCAACTATCATTGAGAACGGCGTTAAGATCGATAATTTAACTCATATCGCTCATAACTGCGAGATCGGCGAGAACACTGCAATGGCAGCCCAAACCGGCATTTCCGGTAGCTCGAAGATCGGCAAGCGAAATCGCTTCGGGGGCCAGGTCGGCTTGGCAGGGCATCTCTCCACTCCCGACGACGTTACGATCATGGCGCAGAGCGGGGTAGCGAAGTCAGTTCCAAAGAGCGGCGTTTACTTCGGCACCCCAATAAAGGACCATAGAACCGCGTTTAGAATAGAGGCATGTATTAAGCAACTGCCCGATATGTTTGAAGAACTCAACGCTATGAAAAAGAAATTACGGGAAGCCGGGTTGATTTGAGTATAATAGGAGCGCGAAGCAAATGTTCAGATTTGAAAATCCTGCGCTTTTGTACGCGCTTTTAGCGCTAATCCCATTTGCGGCGGTTTTCGCATGGTATCGTTTTTACAGGTATCGCATGCTCAAGCGATTTTCCGGCTCGGAACGAACGCTCTACGAGAACGTTTCCCCTAACAAGCCGTACCTGCGTTTTGCATTATATTCAATTTCCTTCGCCGCTTTAGTAGTCGCCGCGGCCAATCCCCAAATCGGGTCGAAGCTGGAAACGCGGGAAAGCGTCGGCGGCGACATAGCTATTGCGTTGGATATTTCCAACAGTATGCTAGCCGAGGACTCAAAGCCGACGCGGTTAGAAAGCGCAAAGCAGTCGTTAATGAAATTCCTTGACGAACTCGACGGCGAGCGGGTAGCCCTGGTAGTTTTCGCGGGCGAGGCCTTTCTGCAAATGCCCTTAACGAGCGATTACGGAGCGGCAAAGCTGCTACTGTCCAACGCTTCCCCCGATCAAATATCCTCGCAGGGTACTGCGCTCGCCGAGGCGATAGAAATCTCCCTAGAAGCGTTGCGCCCCTCCGAGAAAGAATCCAAAGCTATTCTAATCATTTCCGACGGCGAAAATCACGAGGACGATCCGCTGCCAGCCGCGGAGAACGCGGAGGACGAAGGAGTTAAAATATTTGCCGTTAGCGTCGGCTCGCGAGAAGGGGCGCCCGTACCGGAGTACGTTAACGGTATCAAAACCGGGGCGTCGCTAAAATCGCCCTCGGGCGAAGAGGCTTATTCGCGACCCAACAAAGAGATATTGCGCTCTGTCGCCGCGGCTACCGGGGGTAAATTGATCGACGCCGGCGCAGGCGAGGCCGACCTTTCAAGCGTAATAAGCGCCCTCGGACGTTCGAAAGACAAAACCAAGAAGACGCAAGTATTTACCGAGTTTGAATCTATTTACTATTATTTCGCTGCGTTCGCGTTTGCGCTCCTGGTTTTCGAACAGTTATTTTCGGACAGAAGAAATAAGTTAATAACTACGCTGAACCTTTTTGGGAGCGTAAAGAAATGAAGCTAATAGTATTAATGGCATTGTTAATCGGTTCGTACCGCGCTTTTTCCCAGGGCGAGAGCGGACTAATTCAAAAGGGGAACTCGCTCTTCGAGCTAAAGAGCTACCTGGAAGCCGCGGACTATTACAGACGGGCAATCGAGAGAAACGATAAATCCGAAGTCGCCAGGTTTAATTTGGGCGCTGCCATTTACAGGCAGGGGAAATACCGCGACGCAGAATCCCAATTCCTTGACCTGATCGGCAGAACCAAAGAGAAAAGTATTCTTTCAGCCGCTTACTATAACTACGGCAATTCAGCGCTTTCACAAAAGAAGTATGCCGAGAGCATAGAAGCCTATAAAAGCGCGCTCAGGTTGAACCCAAAGGACGAGGATGCCCGGTATAATCTAACCTATGCCAAAAAACTTCTTGCGGCGGAGAATAAAAGAAAACAAGAGGAAGAACAAAAGATTTCCCAGTCACCCCAGGAACAATCATCCATAAACGACAAATCCGATAAAAAGGATAAAAAAGGCTCGGTTGGCTCAGGGGGACAACTCAACAAAGAAAATGCTGAACGAATGCTCAACGCCTTAAGAAACGAAGAAAAGCAATCATTGCAAAAATTCAACAGGCGGGGAAATCCACGCGCCCGGAAGGCAAAGAATTGGTAACCTATGCGGCTCCTTTCCACTAAAATACGGCTGATTATAATACTCTCTTTACTCGCGGCTAATGGCGGTCAGGAGCTGTTTTCGCAAGTTACTTTCGAGCGCCAGGCCCAGTCGTTATTGAAAAAATATCTTTTTTTAAGGCAGACATTCGACAAAACCTCCGCCGTCCTTGGGGAACAAATAACCGTATCGTACAAGCTATACGCGCACAAGGATTTACGTATCGTAGATCTTCAGGACTTCAAAGCGCCTGCATTCCAGGGCTTTTGGACTACAAACGTCGATCTCGGAGAACTCAAGTACGAGGATGTCGAACTCTCCGGCGTTCCATATCGGGTATCGGAGATAAAAAGGGTGATTATTATCCCGCAGAAGGGCGGCGTACTTACTCCCGAACCGATGGAAGTACAGGCGATCGTTCAGCTTCGAACGGAACGGCGCCCCGACGGCTCGATAGCGACAACATTGACCGGGACTACCGGGCCAACTGTAGAGTTTAAAGACTTTCGAAGCGTGTTCGCCTCCTCGCGCCAGTCAATACGCGTTAAGCCTCTCCCGGCAGGCGCCCCCGCTTCATTTCATGGCGCGGTGGGGAACCTCGATATGCAGGCCTGGATAAGCAAGAGCGAGACCCTTACGGACGAACCTGTGACGCTAACGATAAAGATCCGCGGCGAGGGGAATCTTGACCTTATTAACACGCCAAAGCTCTCGCTCCCCGTTGAGCTGGAAAGTTACGAACCAAAGGTTTATAGCGACGTTAAGGCCGGCTTTGACGGAATAACGGGAGCCGTTACATTCGAGTACTATCTTCAACCCCGAAAAACAAGACTTTACGTTCTGAAACCATTCGAATTTACCTTTTTCAATCCAACTACAGGACAATACGTTACGGAAAGAAGCGGCGAATTCTTTTTAAATGTTCGGCAGGGCAAGCCAGGCGAAGTATCGGGTTTAAGAAAAGAAGAAATCAAGCTGCTTGGGCGCGATATAATGTACATAAAGGACGCTCCCACGGTGTTCCATAAGATGTCGGAAGCTTTTTTCGGATCGCCGCCATTTCTCTTCTTGCTGTTTTCACCGATTGCCCTGAGCGCCATATTTATCGTTTATATAAGGCGCAGAAGGGCTCCGCGTGGCTCGGAATACCTGATAAGGTCAAAGTTAGCCGGCGCCAACGCCAAGCGCGGCCTTGCGAAGGCGAAAAAGTACGGCGAATTCGGCGCGGGCGAAGAATTTATGGCCGAGATTAATAAATCGCTGTGGGATTACCTGTCCGACAAATTATCCATACCGAGAGCGTCGATTTCAATTAACGCGGTCGCGGCTGTAATGAAAGTGAGGAATTACGATCCTGAATTAATTAACGAAGCTATATTGTTGCTAAGCGAATCCGACAGGTTGAGATATGCGCCCAGCGGGGAAACCAGCCTGTCCCCGGTTGAAATTTACGACCGGGCATGCGCTTTCGTATTAAAGATAGAAGAGGAAGGCGTATGAAAATTCTTACAACGCTAATTATATTAATTAGCGCCTTATCGCTATATGCGCAGGAACCGAGCGAAACGTTCTACCGGGCCTCTCGCGAATACGCCAAGGGCAATTACAAGAAAGCGTACACGCTATTTAAGAAAATCGAGAACACGGGGTATGTTTCCGCCGAGGTTTATTATAATATTGGCTGCTGCAGCTACAAGCTGGGTAAAAAAGCGGAGTCGATACTCAACTTCGAAAGAGCGAAGAAATATAAACCAAACGACGACGATATCTCCTTCAATTTAAGAATGGCCAACCTTCGCATAATTGATAGGATCGACCCGCTCCCTCAACCGCTTTTTGTACGGGTTGTACGGCAAGCTCTCGGTTATCTGTCCGCCGACGCATGGTCGGGTTTGGCTATAGCGTGCGCCTGGATAGCGGCTATTTTCATTGCCCTCTACTATTGGAGCTGGAAGCCGCGCGAGAAGAAGATATATTTCTTTTTAGCAATAACCGCGGGGTTAGCCGTTTTTATTACATACGGGCTCGCCTATTGGTCCTATAAAGAGTTAACCGATAACTCGAACGCTATTGTTTTCTGGGAGAGCGCGTTAGTAAAATCGGCGCCGGACGAATTCGGCTCGCCTCTGTTCGAATTGCATGAGGGCAGCAAGCTGGAGATACTGGACTCGCAGGGCGGATGGCGGAAGATTAAGCTGCTCAACGGGGCGCAGGGGTGGCTGCGCGAAGAGGCGCTGGTTAGAATATGATTTGGAAAATCGGCGAACTTCGCTTATTTTGTGCTCTGAAATTGGATTATTTACTTAATAACCGACTTATTTAATATGAAAAAATTACTGTTACTTATAGTATTAGCGGCGTCTTTCGGCAGCTTTTCTTGCCAGGAAGACAACGAACCCGCCTCTTCTGAACGACTTACGATAGAGGAAATGAGCTCGATGCCGGGTTATATATGGGTTAAGGATAGAATGGCGACCTATCAGCCCGATAGCGTAACGATTGAAAAATTACGCTCCCTGCCCAAGGATGGCTATAAAGTTTATGCATTCGTAGCCGGCGATTGCGATTGCGGCTCTAATAGAAAGTATTTTTCCGAATTAGCGAAAGTGATATCGCTGATCGATCTTCCCGACACATCTGCGGAATACTACGCTATGCCAAACAAACGATCGAAGCACCCCTATACCTCGATTCTGAACATAAGCAGCCTGCCCGCATTTTATGTCGTTAAAAACGGAACCCCGGTATATTCAGTAATGGATACGGTCAACCTGGTTCTGGATAAAAAGCTCAGCTACCCGAGCAAGATTGAGGAATGCCTTTACGAAGCTATGAAATAGAGATTATAAGCCGTTTTTACTAACGGTTTTCACTACTACAAGAGTCATATCGTCGAATTGCTCCGCGGGCGCGCTGAACTCGGCTACGTCCGCGAGCAAAGCCGCTTTAATCGCCGCGGAGCTTTCTCCCGATCGTTGCGTGAGAAGGTTTAGAGCGCGGCTCTCGCCGTATTCCTCGCCCTTAGGGGTACGGGATTCAAGTATGCCGTCGGTTATAAACAGGAAGACGTCCCCGTTCTCATAATGCAGCTCGGTTTCGCAAATATTGACGTTAAAGGTATCCGAATTGCAAGCCCCAAGCATTATACCGGCCGGCTTAATAATTTCAATCGTCCTCGATGCGGCCCTGTACCAATAAAGCGGCAAATGCCCGGCCCGCGCAACTACCATCTTATTTTTTGACGTATCGATGTAAGCGGCCAAAGCCGTGACAAAGGAATTACGCTCAATATCGCAATATAGCAGCTTGTTGGTCTTAATAAAAAGATCCCTGGGCGACTCCGAATATTCCTGCAGAGTGCGCAATATACCCTGGGTCTTCGACATATATAGCGCGGCGAACGCTCCTTTTCCGCTAACGTCCCCGGCAATAACGGAGACCAGTCCGTTCCGGAAATTCGCTATATCAAAAAAGTCGCCTCCCACCTCGAACGCCGGGTAGGATCCGCCGGCAATATCGAGCCCGGCGACGGCCGGGGCTTGCTTCGGCAGGGAAGCGAGCTGTATCTTCCTGGCTATTTCCAGCTCGTGCTTTATGCGTTCCTGCGAGCGAAGGTCCTCGTATAGGTAGGAATTTTCTATCGCTATGGCCGCCTGGCTGCAGATGGAGTTAAGAAATTCGAAATCCTCGGAATTGTATTCCGTCTCCGAGAGCTTGCTGCCAAGCAACAAAACGGCAAGAATATCCGATTTAGAAATGATCGGAACAAAGAATTTAAACTTCGCTTCCTCGAAGGCTTTGCGTACGTCGCCCTCGAGGTACTCGGCGCGAACCGGGCCGCTGCGCCTTTTCGCTCTTTCGTAGAGTACGTCGCAATTTAGCAGCAAAGTTCTTTCGGCTTCCGCTTTATCCGCCGGAGAATAGAAATACTCGTAAATGCATCGCGAGTCCTTGAAGAAAAAGATCGCAACTTTATCTATCTTAAAAAGCTCCGCAATTTTATCGGACATCTCGAAAGCGAGTTCCTTTATCGAAATCTTCTTGCTTATTATCTCTACGATTTCGTTAAGCGCGCGCTTGAAGTCGTAGCGCACGCGATCGTACTTGCGATCCAGGGCGCCTATAGCAATGTCGGCGCTTTTCTTTAAGATATAGCCGGCCGATAGAGTAAAGACAAAGAACAGGAAGCTATCGTAAACCTTTTCGCGCTGCGGATTCATTCTTTTATCGAGTATTTCTATCGACGAGCCGGTAAATTGTACGTTCGGCAAAGCAAGATCAATTTTTGAAAATACGACTAAAAGATAAATGAAAAAGATTACGAAGAAAGCACGGATAGCGTTCGAAATGAGAAGATATTGAGTGTTGCGCCTTAGATTAAGGTCAAGATCGAACGTTCTGTATCTTAAGATAATCCAAAAATAAGCGCATGGAATGGCCAGCGCCGCGAGTATATTCAGATAATCTAGAGCCTTCCAGTACTTTTGAATATAATCGCCAAGCCAGGAGAGCTGGGACGTAACCACGAGCGTTAAATGCAGCATATAGACCCCCGCTATCAATAAGCGCGGCCTCAAGCTGCGTCGCAGTATCCCTTGCCTGTAACGAATAAGATAATACAAAAATACGGTTATATAGAAAAGCCAGTAGGACACTAATACGAAGTCAATTACTTGATTTCGAAATGATGAGGAAGCATAAAATATTAAGTTAGTAAACAATAAAAAGAAAAGCGTAACCCCGCCGAAAACCGTAATCCGCAAGGACTTTCGTTGAGTTATGAGGACGTTTTCCGCCGGCAGGTAAAATAGCGCGATCAGTGCGACCGCGTAAGACATATGGTAAAAGAAATTTACAGTAAAAAGCGAAATTTTCATCGCGTCCGGGTTGGTCATTAAATTGCTTATTTGCCCTGCCACGCATACGAACCCAAACGCCCAAAGCGATGTGGCGGCCAGGCGCGCCCCGGGAAGCGACCCCCGCTTTTTCATTAGTATTATCGACAGCATTAAGCATAATGCGCCGGCCAGGAACACTCCCACATATTGGATCTTAACGCCGAACCGGGCTAACCTCAAGTTAACGTTGAATACTTTCGCATTGCGTAAAATCTCGTAGGAATATTCTTTTTCATAGCTAAAGCTCTTCAGCAGGGAGTCGGCCTGGTATGCGTTTTCAAACGTCTTGCCGTTTATCTTAGTAATGATATCGCCCGGCAATATGCCCGCGCGTTCGCTTGCGCCGTCGCGCTCGGTTGAAAGCACGAATACGCCGGACTGCAGGACTATTAGCGAGTTCTCAGGCAATTCGTTCGATCGGATGCGTACGTCATAAATCCCTTTCCTTTTAAAGCTGAAGACTTTAACGTTAATCACCGAGGAGGAGTCTATATTATTAAGAGCGTCGATGAAATCCGTGATTTCCTTAACGCGGACGCCGTTTATTTCCGTGATAAAATCGCCAACTAAAATCCTGCCTTTAAGCGAGCCTCCCGACAAAGTATCGTTCTCCACGGCTTCGCCAACGTACAGCCTCGAAGGAAGATTCGTAAACCTGTTCTCGTCGGTGACTATCTGCGCGTTCAGATAAAAAAGCGCCATCCCGCCAAGCAGAAAAATAACGCCGGTTGTTATGATAAAATATCTGTATATCAATATGTAATTATCTTTTCTCAAATAATGCGCTTGATGATGAAACTTTAATACTATACATTTGCAAAATACTAAAAGTTTCAATAATATTGCCGTCCGTAAAAATATAGTGCGAGAAAAATTAATGAAAGAAGAGATCATTGCGTATTTAAAGACGCTTAGGAACGAGCGCAACATCGAGGGAATGGGGCGCTTTGGTATAAATAACGCGCATGCGCTCGGAATTGGGATGGAAGCTTTAAGAGAAATAGCGAAGCCTATCGGGAAAAATCATGAATTGGCGCGCGAACTTTGGCGTGACGAGATACACGAAGCCAGGATACTCGCGGCGATTATCGCCGATCCTAAGAAGATAACTAAAAGCGACGCCGAGGAACTGGTGTCGCTATTTGATTCCTGGGACTTTTGCGATCAATTTTGCATGAAAGTCTTCCCAAGATCGCCGTTCGGTTGGGAAAAGGCTTTTGAATGGACGGAACGCGAGCACGAATTTGAGAAACGATCGGGGTTCGCATGCTTTGCCGGGCTTGCGGTACATGATAAGAAAGCTGTCGACGATCTCTTTTACCCATGCTTCGACTCAATTCTCGAAGGGTCGACGGACGAACGTAACTTTGTCAAAAAAGCGGTTAATTGGGCACTTCGCCAAATCGGTAAGAGAAACGATAATTTGCTCGAAGCCGCCAGGGAAACTTGCTACAGGCTAATATCCGAAAAGGGCTCCGCTTCAAGATCGGCGCGATGGATAGCGCGCGACGCGCTGAGGGAGTTCGAAAAACGCTCCCTGCGAAATCTATAAACAATACTACCTGTCGCCGGCTTATTTCCCTTTAAAGTTAGGGCTTCGCTTCTCCAGAAAAGCGGAAGTACCCTCCAAGAAATCTTCGGAAGCGCAAGCGGCGCCGAATTCTCGCGATTCGTGCGTAAGTCCGTCCCGTATGTCGGCTGATTCGGCGAGCCTAACGCAACGAATAGCTGCGGCCCTCGCTATGGGGCTCTTCGAAAGTATAATTTGTAGCTTTTCTTCAGCTTTTACGATTAGTTCGTCCCGCTTAAAAACTTCGCTTACGATGCCTAAAGCAAGAGCCCTTTCGGGGGTAAATTGTCTGCCGGAAAGTATAGCTTCAAGAGCGTTGGATTTGCCGATTAGCTTGGTAAGTCTTTGGGTGCCGCCGTAACCCGGTATTACCCCCAGGGACAGCTCCGGGAGGCCCATACGGGCGTTTTCCGAAGCGTAGCGTATGTGGCAGGCCAATGCCAGTTCGAAGCCTCCCCCGAGCGCGTAGCCGTTAATTGCGGCTATTATAGGTTTCGAAGAATTTTCTATCTTGCTGAAAATCGATGAGCCAAACCTTGAGAATTCTTCCCCGGATTCGGCTGCCGCCCGAAGCTCCTCGATGTCCGCGCCGGCGGCGAAAGCCTTTTCGCCCGACCCGGTAATTATCAATCCTTCGATCGAGCCGGCGTCGTGGAAATGATTTAACGCGTCGCTGAGTTCCGATAAAAGACCGGAATTAAGCGCGTTCAGTTTTTGGGGACGCGAAAGACTCAGCAGGGCGTAATTCCCTCGATTTTCCCAGAGTAGGTTTTCGTATTCCATTAGCTTTGAATTGTAAAATTAAACAAGTAAATTTGTAATCTTATACGGCGATACCGATAAATAATTTTTAGATTGGCGGCTAACATAAATGAAAATACGTAACTTATTAATATATATCCTAATTATAGTATTCTCGCTTTCAGTTCCCGAGTGGAATTCCGGCGAGGCTCATTCCGCAAGAAGAACTACCAAAGTAAAGTCAAAAAAGGCCCCTGCCAAGAAGAAATCATCCCTGGCGCGAGCTTCCAAAAAATCTAAGAAAAAGTCAAAATCAAAAAGATCTAAATTCGGCAGGCGAAAAAAGGGCAGGCGCAGCAGGAGGGGCCCGAGAATCGTTCGTATAGCGACCGAGAATAAGACGGTTCTTTCCGATTCGCTCTTGCACCGGGGCGTTCGCTATCAAAGAATTATGATAGGGGATAGCTCCCGACATCATATCGTTCACGTTGTCGCAATGGACATGAACAACAGCGGCTGCGCTATCGAGGCAATAAAAGCGGGCGGCAAATGCTCCGAGTTGGAGAAGCTGCAGTGCATTACGCGGCATTACGACTCCGTTAGCGAGGAAGGCCGCACGCTCGCAGCCGTTAACGCTAATTTCTGGACCGCCTACAGCAATACTCCTATCGGGCCGGCTATCTCTAACGGGGAAATAATTGAATTTTCTTCGCACAAGTCCTGGAGCAGTTGCTTCTTCAACGAAGAGGGCGATCCGTACTTCGATCGGTTTAAGCTCAGCGGCAGCTTCAGGCGCGGCAGACGGGGCAAAATATACGATATCGAGCAGGTTAATCGCAGGTCGGATTCGCTCGGCATTTGCCTGTATAATCGTTTCGGCGGAGACACTATCCCGTACGTGACCGCGAGTAAATTAAAAAGACAAATAGAAAAGGCCTGGAGCGAAAAGGCCGGCGAGGAATTTATGGACGACTCCACCGAGACGGCTCTTGACTCCGCTCAAATCGCCGAGCAAATTACCCAGGACGCTATAAGCGAAAGCAAGGAGTTTTCGCATAGAAAATTGCTTTTGCAGTATGCCGACGAACCGGCCATAAATAGATCTTATCCATGCGTTATAATCGGTTTCGCAGACTCAGCCGCAGCCCCTATGCCGAAAGAAGGCTGCGTACTGTCATTTGGAAAAGACTTTCCGCGCGACGAAAATTTTAGGATTGGAGATACGCTTTTCTTCAACTTTGAAACAAACGTAAATCCCGACGTGGTCTTTTACGACGCCGTGAGCGGCACCCCCCGGCTTGTCCGGGAAGGAGTGGCCTCGCACGAAGCTCAGCGCGAGGGCTCGACCGCGACGAGATTTGTAAGCCACAGCTTGCCGCGAACTGCGATAGGCGTCGACGCCTATAACGAAAAATTCTATTTAGTCGCCGTAGAGGGCACGAAAAGCTCGGAGGGGCAGTACGGCGCGTCCCTCTCGCAAATGGCCCAAATAATGGCTGCAGTGGGCTGCTACGATGCAATGAATCTTGATGGCGGCGGTTCGAGTATGATGTCTTTGAACTATAAAAATCTATTTAACCCAGCCAGGCCCGATTCAGGCAGAAGGATTTCCGTTGGGATCGCCATAGTCGCCCCCAAGAATGGAGATCAATCGTTCGGCTATCCCATCGGCGAGAAACCTCCCGCGCTCGGTCAGCGTTAAAAGATTTCCGTTTAATTTTGCCAAACCTTCCTTTTGCAGGTCGACAACGAAAGGAAGGTTTTTTATTTTCGGGGCGTCGTAGCCTTCGGCGGAAAAATCGTCCAATTTCATCCCTTCCGCCCGCAGCCCGAGATAAATCTTTTCTATCGTTATCTGCTCCGCTGTAAGCGCTTCTGTCTCTATGACCGCATTCCCGTCTCGATTGATTAATCTGACGTATTCGCGAAGGTCCGCCACATTTTTCTTCCTCTCGCCGTTTAAATACGAATGCGCGGAAGGGCCGAATGCGTAATACTCCCCGCGCCGCCAGTAGTGCAGGTTATGCAGGCATTCGAAGCCGGGCTTGGCAAAGTTCGATATCTCGTACCTGCTTAAACCGGCGGAGCCAAGTATCTTCCCTGCGTCGAAGAACATTTCCGTATCCTCGTCCTCTTCGATTATCTTTAGAGCGCCCCTTATATAACGTTTATAAAGCGGCGTGCCCTCCTCGTAAATTAAGCTATAAGCCGATATGTGCGAAACCGGCAATTCAATCGCCCTGGAAAGGGAATACCTCCAGGACTCCGGAGTCTGCCCCGGCACGGCGAATATAAGATCAAGGCTTAGATTTTCAAATCCAGCTTTAGCGGCGGTTTGGACTGCCGCTTGCGCTTCCCCGGCCGTATGAATTCTATTAAGGAATCGCAGCTCGCTCGGCACAAAGGATTGTATACCAATGCTAAGTCTATTTACTCCAAGCGAGCGGTAGTCGGCGAAGAATTGGCTTTCCGAGGCGCCCGGGTTGCATTCCATAGTAAATTCTATTGCGTTCCCGACGTCGCAGTGTTCAGAGAGGGCGAGTAAAATTCGCTCCAGCGATGCCGGCGGAAGCAGCGAGGGCGTCCCGCCGCCTATAAATACGGAAAGCGGAGAGAACCTCTCCGCTTTGCTCATGTTAGAATGAATTTCCTTGATAAGAGCGTCCAAGTACACATCGGCCATTTGCAGCGACGTAATGGAATAAAAATCGCAGTACGAGCATTTACGCTTGCAAAAGGGATAATGAATGTAAATAGAACGCGACATAATTCTTAATTGATTATAGTACCGATCCTGCCCCAGCGAATCGATTTTAGCTTATCGCCGAGATTGGCGAAGGGCTGATTGGTGTCCCAGGACCAATACACTACTATCGGGGAGCCTACGACGTTCTCGTATGGAATAAATCCCCAATAGCGACTGTCGGCGCTATGGTCGCGGTTGTCGCCCATGCCGAAGCAGTAATCGTGCGTCACAGTATATTTATCTGCGGGCTTATCGTCGATAAACATTTTCACGCCGTCCGTGGAAACCTTATGACCTTCCCGCGCGATAAATATCGCCCACTCGTTAAAGTTGGATGGAGCGAGCGTGATAATGTCGCCCTTCTTCGGTATCCTGATCGGGCCGTAATTATCCCGGGTGAACCCCCTGCCTGCCGGGAAGGTGATCCATGAATCCTCCGCGGAAGCTATTCCCGGCTCCTCGCGACCTTGCGGTGGGAGCGGAAATGATTTGCCGTTTACAAAAACTTTTTTGTTTATTATCTGGAGAGTATCGCCGGCGGTAGCTACGCAACGCTTCAAATAATACATAAATTCCGGCGACTTGACTTCGTCGCGATTACCCGGGAAGATAAATACAATTACGTCTCCTTTCTCGGGGTCTTCCGGGCCGGGGAACTTATAAAAGGGCAGCGGGATATTCAGGAACGGAATAACCTGCGGCGTCGAGGGGCCGTAAACGAACTTATTAACGAATAAGAAATCGCCCGTCAAAACTGTATTTTCCATCGACCCTGTCGGAACGACGAACGACGCGATCGCCAGCCCGTTAATAATCATAACAATAACGATCGCCCCTACGCCGGTCTTGATCCAGGACCAGAGCGTGTCCAGGGGCTTTTCCTTTGCTTTGCGTTCCGCTTCCGCTGCTTTACGAGCGCGCCTGCGTTCTTTCCAATAATCGCGAGAAAAATACTTGTAATCTGCCATTTAACAATCCCGTATAATAAGCAACCAATTAATGTTTAGTCGTCGAGGCTTAAAACTGCTAAGAACGCCTCCTGGGGTATTTCGACGGAGCCAACCTGTTTCATTCGCTTCTTACCTTCCTTTTGCTTCTCCAGCAGCTTTCTCTTACGAGAGATATCGCCGCCGTAGCATTTAGCGGTCACGTTCTTGCGAAGAGGCTTTACCGTCGTACGAGCGATGATTTTGGAACCGATCGCCGCCTGGATAATCACCTCAAACATTTGACGCGGAATTAAGTCTTTTAATTTTGTACAAAGTTTTTTACCCCAATCGTATGCCTTGCTTCTATGAACAATAGAGGAGAGAGCGTCCACCGGTTCTGCGTTGAGCAATATATCCAGCTTTACTAAATCGCCGTCCTCAAATTCGGTAAATTCATAATCCAACGAAGCATACCCGCGCGAAAGCGATTTCAGCTTATCGTAGAAATCAAACACAACTTCGGCGAGAGGCAGTTTCCATGTCAGGTCCACGCGTTCGGGGGAAAGATACGAGGTGTGAAGCATCGTGCCGCGGCGCTCGAGGCAAAGCTTCATAATCGCGCCGATGTACTCGTTCGGCAATATGATCTGCGCTTTAATGTAGGGTTCCTGTAGCTCGGCGATGGCGGTGGGAACGGGCAATTGCGCCGGGTTGTCCACGAACATCTCGGTACCGTCAGTTTTAACTATCCGGTAGCGAACGTTCGGCACGGTCGTTACGATGGTCTGGTTAAACTCGCGTTCCAGGCGCTCCTGGACTATTTCCATGTGAAGCAAGCCAAGGAAGCCGCAACGAAATCCAAAGCCTAAGGCGTTCGAAGTCTCGGGCTCGAATGAAATTGCCGAATCGTTGAGAACCAATTTTCCAAGAGCTTCGCGAAGATCTTCGAAGTCGTCCGCGTCGGCGGGGTAGATGCCACTGAAGACCATTGGCTTGACTTCTTTGAAGCCCGCAATAGCCTCGGAGCAAGGATTTTTCGCATGCGTAACCGTGTCGCCGACCTTGGTGTCGGTTAGGCTTCGAATGCTCGCCGTAAAGTAACCTACGTTGCCTGCCGCCAAAGTTCCGGTCCGTTGCCGCTTCATGTAGAGAATGCCAACTTCCTCCACGTCGTAAGTCATACCGGCGGCCATAAATAGGATTTTATCGTTCTCGCGAAGCGTGCCGTCAAAAATTCTTACGTTTACGATAACGCCGCGATATGAATCGAAAATAGAATCATAAATGAGCGCGCGAAGGGGAGCGTTCGGGTCGCCCTTGGGCGCGGGGATCAATTTGACTATAGCTTCAAGGATTTCTTTAATTCCCAAGCCCTGCTTAGCCGAGGTCATAAGAATTTCTTCATCCTTGCAGCCGATCAAGTCCATTACCTGGTGTTTAACGCCTTCGATAGTCGTCTGGGCGCTTGGCAGATCAATTTTATTTAAAACCGGGATAATTTCCAGGTTGTGGTCGACGGCCAGGTATAAGTTACTAATCGTTTGGGCTTCGATGCCCTGCGTGGCGTCGACGACCAATATTGCGCCTTCGCAAGCAGCCAGCGAGCGCGAAACTTCGTAAGAGAAATCCACGTGGCCGGGCGTGTCGATTAGGTTTAGAATATACGTTTCGCCGTCGTCGGCCTTGTACTCCATCTGGATAGCATGCAGCTTAATAGTAATCCCGCGCTCCTGCTCGAGCGGATTGTCGTCTAAGATTTGATTCGTAATCATCTCGCGGGCGGTAACTCTGCCCGTCATTTCAAGCAACCTATCGGCAAGCGTCGATTTGCCGTGGTCTATATGAGCAATTATACAAAAATTGCGGAATTTGTTCATTCGTTACTTCGGAATCTTGGAAACTTCAAAATTAACTATTTTTCAGGCAATTTGCAAGCTTCATTTAATTAAATCCTTCGCCGGTTTTACGGCCCTGTTCCTGCCTATAAAAATGCCTATTCCATCCTCCTGGACATTTCCACGAATGTTGGTGCCGCCGATGCCGAATATATCGTTAGGGGAGTCGCCGGCGTAGCGCGAGTCGTAATATTTCTCGTAAATCGGATCGAACGCATCTACAACAAATTTAAAGTTCTCTTTTACCATTTCCGGGGACATCCAATTGCCATACGTTTCAATTTCAACAGCGCTGTATCCCTGCGAGTTCACGTTCTTGCCATTGCTTAACTTCCCGCCATACCAGTAATTTTCGTTCGAACCGTTAATATCGTTATACCCGCCCCGGTATACCCCGCCGTTTTCGGGCGTAAAGTAAACGTAATATAAATAAGTTGTGTCAATATAGCCGTCGCCGTAGCTATGGGCCACTTTTTTATAGGTGGCGTACCGAAGTATCGGCGCCTTAGGTATCGTCGTGGTAGCGTATGCGTGTAAATTCTTCCATTTTACGTCTAATGTATATGTCTTTCCTTCCTGGTATTCAACGCCCTGCAGAGTGTACTTCCGGAATTGCACGTCGTAGCTTACCAGGTTCCAGGTCTGGCCTTCCGAGGTTAGCGTTACTTCGGGCAGGGGATTGATAAGCATATCGTTATTATCTTCCTGCGATAATGCCGGCACAGTGCGGGAAAGACTAATATCGAGCTGTTTGCCCGGCTCTATCAGCCCGCTGATTACAATTTTCTCCTCGTATGGCAACGTTACGTCGTCGACGTTATTCTCGCAGGACGCAATAAATAATCCTGATAAAGCGATAAGGGCGTATTTAAAAAATTGCCTGTTTTTCATTGCCGGTTCCTATATTTTAAAGTTTAAACCCACGACGGGGAAGAAAGGAAATAGGGTAATTTGCTTAACGACAGTTTTGTTGTAATTAGGGCTATTGTAATCGTAATCCGTTCCTATAAACCACGCGAAAGGGTTCATATGGTTATAAACATTATAGAAATTAAAGGACCATTCGAACGGCTTGCCGAAGTACTCGACTTTATGCAGGAAGTTAATATCGAGCCTGTGGTATGCCGGGAGCCTAAAGCCGTTCTTTTTTGTGTATAAATATTTTCTATTCCAATAATCGCCGTAATCCGACCCGTCGACCGGGTCGGTAAATCGGTATGAGCCGCTGGGCACAGTGTATGCCTGCCCGGTACCGTACACCCATGTTGCGCTTATCTCCCATTTCTTGCCAAGCTCGTAATTGCCAACGACGCTGACGTCATGCCTGCGGTCGTAGCGAGGGAAATATTCTTCGCCATTGTTTAGATCCTCGAATTTTCTTTTAGTCCAGGCCAGGGTATAGCCTATCCAACCCGTAAATTTGCCCGTTCGTTTCTGAAGGAAGAACTCCGCGCCGTATGCCCAGCCTTTTCCGGATGTAAATTGGCTTTCAAGCGGCATGCCAAACGAGAACGTAGCGTCCTCCTTATACTCGTAAAGACGCTTCATGTCCTTGTAATATCCTTCGACCGTAAAGAGGTATTCGCCGCCGTTGAAAGTGTGCTCGAGCCCGAGAACGCCTTGAGTTGAGCGCGAGGGCTTAATCGTAGAGGTCGAGGGGAACCATAGGTCGGTTGGCAGAGAGATCTGCTCCCACTCGATCAGGTGCAGGTACTGGTTCGCGATAGCGAAGCTGGACTTCAGCGTCCATCCCTCGGCCACCTGGTAATTAAGCATAAGGCGCGGCTCTATATCCGTGTAATTTCCTTCAGAGAAATAGTAAAATCTCGCGCCGATATTTGCAAAGAGCTTGTCGCTGATAGTCCATTCGTCCTGGAGGAAAAGCGCCAGGTCCCATGCTTTAAACTTTTGATTTGTGTAATCGAGAATATCGAACTCGTTAAGTATCTCATTTGAGACCTTATTCTCGAACCTGTGGTTTGTCAGCTCGAAGCCGGTCTTTACGATATGATTTTCCTGGGGGTAATATTGCGCTTCGCCTTTAGCAGTTAGGTCCTGAATCCTGGAAAACGAGTTGAAGGCGCTTGCGGACGACGTATCGTCGGCGCTGAAGGAGGAGCCGAAGTTATAACGAGAATAGATAAGGGAGAAATTCGTAAAAAGCGTAGGGCTAACAACATGCGCCCATCGCAGGTTGCCGGTCGTATTGCCCCAATCGATACCAAAATTCGCTTCGCTTTCCCAATCGTCCTTGTTTTTAAAGACGTCGTCGCCGAAGTAGCCGCTTAAAAATATCTGGTCCTTATCGCCAAGGCGTATATTAGTCTTCGCGTTAAAGTCATAGAAATAGTAAGTCGGGGAATTCCTGTAATCCTCCTTGTCGAGGAACAGGTAAAGCATAGCGTCGAGGTAAGTTCTGCGGCCGGAGATCATATAGGTCATATTGTCCCCGATCGGCCCCTCGAGCGTTAACCGGGAGCTGATCAGGCTTATGCCGCCCGAGCCGGTGAACTTTTCTTTCGTCCCCTCCTTCATAGTCAGATCGAGCACGCTGGAAATTCTTCCGCCATATTCGGCTGGGAAGGCGCCTTTGATCAACTTTACGTCGCGGAGCGCGTCCGTATTAAAGGTGGAAAAGAAGCCGCCAAGGTGGGAAGGATTATACACGATAACGCCGTCGAGGAGATTTAAATTCTGATCGGGCGAACCGCCCCGGATATAGAGTCCCGCCGAGAGTTCCGTGTTCTGCTTTACGCCGGGCAGCAACTGGAGCGTTCTAAACAGGTCGCGTTCGCCGAACATCGAGGGCATCTTATTGATAAACTCGGGCGAAATGCTTACCATGCTAATGCTATGCGTAGTAGGCTCGCGCTCGGCTTCCACCGTTATTTCCTGGGTGCGGACGTCACGATTTAACAACTCAATATTGAAAACGAGGTCCTTTCCTGGCTCGATCGTAATATTAGATTCAAAATCGATATAGCCGACGGAGCGTGAGACAATTTTATACTTACCGGGGGCTAAGCCTGGGATAGAATAAAAGCCGAACTTGTTTGCGCGGGTTCCGCGAGCCCCTTTAAGCGTGGTCGCCGTATCGGCGACTATCATAACGGTCGCGCTCGGCATCGCTTCCCCGGAATGCAACTCGCGGACCGTCCCTGAAACCGCGCTTTTTTGCGCGATAGCCGGGTAAGCGGCAAGCAGGATCGAAACTATCAAAAGAAACGGTAGTCTTGACATAAAATTCTCGCTCGTTGGTTACTATTGATGAAAAATTCACGTTTAATAATCTACGTTATTTGATTTGGTCTCTCAATAAAAATGAACCTGGAAGCCAAACCCGGCATAGGAATCCCTTTCGCGGTAAAACATCCCATGCATACTGCGCCCGTCGTAAAAGAATCCGTTTAACGAAATGCCTGCATGCTCGACCGGTTTGAATAAAAGACCGATCTGCGCCGAGTTCGAGGTCCTGAATTTTGACTTGACCTCGGTAATCCTACTATCGATTCCGGCTATAAGGTTCAAATGAGCTGCGAGCTCTTTTTCGTAATCGACCCCAATTTGCGGAGCGAATGCGCCATTGTCGCGCGGCTGGGTCGAAAAAAGAAAATTCATTCCCAAATAGGGCCTGAAGCCCCCTAACTGTTTTGCAACGGCTACGTCGAAAAATTCCCGGCTGTAAACGAACGGCTTTTTCCAAAATACGCCGTCGGTCGAATAGCCGTCCACCAGATGCGAGGATATATGAGCCAGGCGTATCCTACCAGTAAAGCCTGTTCCGAACATATTGGCGTTGAAGGTCGTATTAACCCCGAAGTAGTAATCGGAAGTTTCAACGGGGAACTTAAAGTGATTTTGGGAGCGCAAGCGGGTGTAGGTAAAGAAATCCGCCGCCATTCGCCACTCTGCGGAATCCGATTTGTAAAGTTCGGCAAAATCGATCGAGGCGCCGATATCGAGCCTCAATTTCCTGGCTCCGAATTGGTAAAAGCTGCCCACCCGCGGTTCGAAAGCAGCCGCGGTTAACGGTTTAAATAGCGCGCCTTCAAAAGCGAAGCTCCTCGTTGCCAAAAACAAGAGGAGCCCGCATACAAAAAAACTTCTTCTCATAAACTGTAATATATTGTGTATTAATCGTATATTCTCGCTTTAACGGACCTGTTCCTTACGCGCTTATAGGGCGTATCGTTCGAGAATAGATCAGGATCCTCGATAATTATCTTTATTCCGGCGCTCTCTTCAGCGCCAATTAATCTTAGCGCCGTTTCTCCTCGTTTCTTCGCCAATTTCGCGTTATGGTCCTCGGAGCCGATTGAATCGGTCCCGGCGAGTATCTCGAATCTCTTTCCCTCGGCGAAAGCCTGCCTGATAGTTTCTAACGCTTCCCGGTCTATCGAGGAAAAGACTGATTCGTCGAAGTCGAAATATCCCAATACAAACTCGCGGGATTTACTCGAATTATCGTAGTTTACGGTAGTCGAGACGACTTTGCGCTTGAACGCAATAGGATACTCAGTCCCGGCTCTTGCCGTTCTGCCCGCGGAATCCTTTACCTCGCCCTGCGCCAGGATCTCCGAACCGGGCGACGACGCGTCGTCGACAGTAAATTCCGCGGTTGTGTCACGGGCGGCGCGAACAAATAATTTGACGTTGCCGTTTACTTTAACTTCAACTGTAGAACTCGCGGCGCCCGCGGCCCCATCGATACCAGTCGAAACGTCAAATCTTTTGGGCACGAGCTTTTCCGTTCCACCTGTTAAAACAATTTCCTTCCCAACTGCGCCGCTATTGAAAACAAATTTAATAAACCTGCTTTCTTCCGCAAGCGCCTCATGCTTTTTAGCCTTTTTAGAAGGCGGAACAATTTCTATACTGGTTTTTCTATCGGAAAGTTGCGCCTGCTCTTTTATTCCAAGAAGATTTTCTATGTTTACTTTTCTTAATTGCGCTATTTCGGGAGTCTCATCAACGCCATACCCGATGAAAATTTGGAGATCATATTTACCCTTCGAGAACAGTTCCTTCGCTTCAGTCAAAATTTCTTCGCCCGGATTAATCCCATCGTAGGGCGTGAGTTCAGCCACTCCCTTCGAATAAAAAGCTATTAACGGGAAGTTCCTCTCCCTATAGCTTTCATATATCTCTTTTATAAAATAAACGGTATCGCCGGGGCGAAGCTCGGTTCCTTCATTTGCAAGACTAATCCTGTAT
>JBLNBN010000061.1:0-38543 GCA_050260015.1 Chloroflexota bacterium
GCGGCGGGGCCGCGCTCGGGCTTAACTGCGTCGACTCCCACGGCGTCGATAATTCTATCCGGGCCTATTCCGCCAGTTAATCGCATTAGGGTTGCGACGGGCTCCTCTTCCTCAAAATTGATAACTTCCGCGCCCTGCGCCCGGGCCATGCTCAAACGCGTCGCCTCGCGATCGACGGCGAAGACCCTACCCGCGCCCTTCAGCATAGCGCTCGCTATGGCGAATTGCCCGACAGGCCCGCAACCGAACACCGCGACCGTATCGCCGTGCTTTATCTCGGCCAGGTCCGCCCCGAAATAACCCGTCGGGAATATGTCGGAGAGCAATATCGCCTGCTCGTCGCTTACGTTCTTTGGGATTTTGTACAAGGTCATATTTGCAAATGGAATTCTAGCCTTTTCGGCCTGCAAGCCGTCGAACGGGCCGCTCGTCTTGGGGCCGCCGAAGAAGGCCGTTCCCGCATGCTTGCCGTTCGGGTTGGCGTTGTCGCACTGCGAGTAATACCCCGCGCGGCAATAGGAGCAGTGGCCGCAGGCGATAGTGGAAGTAACTACCACGCGATCGCCTATGTTTAGATTGCGCACGTCGGAGCCTATCTCCTCGACAATTCCGACGGCTTCGTGGCCGAGAATCGTACCCTTCTCCATCATGGGCATCGTGCCGCGAATCATGTGCAGGTCCGTCCCGCAAATGGCCGACGCCGTAATCCTGATAATTGCGTCCGTCGGTTCCTGCAGCCTGGGCTCGGGAACCTCCTCGATCCTAATATCCCCGATGTCGTGAAAAACAACAGCTTTCATATTTCCCCCCTTGACAATAATCTTAAAATCGACTTATTTGAGACTCACAACAGGGGTTAATATTTTGTATTATAAAGACTTATAAACTTTTGGCTTGTCAGCCGAGAAAATATAATGAACGATATGAGGTTTTTATGGACAATTAATTAAATAAATTCATAAATGAGAAATAATATCTGATAATTTGGAATGCATCGGATAAAGATTAGTTGAAATCAATTTTATATAGTCTCGAAGCGAGAGGTTTTGGTATTCCAAACGATAACTTGTTCTTCCTAAAATGCGTTTCAGCATGTTAGGTTAACCAGATAAATCCTGGTTCATACAACAAAGGCGGATACTTTTATCCGCCTCTGCAAAAACTAAATAAAAATCAATGTTTATCAATTGATCTTCACGAACTTCCCTACTCTCCCGCCGCCCCTGATAAAATACACGCCCGCGGGCAGTCGGGATATGTCAATTCTTTCCTCGTCGGTCGTAGCTTCCAATACCTTCACGCCGAGCTGGGAATATATCTCAATTCTGTCGCTGGGCAAAGAAGGAATTGAAATGAAGTCCTTCACGGGGTTGGGGGAAATCTCCATATTTATCGCTTTGGGGTCGCTTGCCGAGAGGTTCTCGTCGTAGAGGAATATCTCGCCAAGATTATATACTGTCAATAATATACGCTTCGTATTATTTGTCGGCAGCTCTAAGTCCGATATACCATCCTTAGAAAATCCGACAAAAGAAGTGTCGGCTTCCCAAACGGCTCCTCCGTTCGTGGTACGCCATATTGAGCGCTGAATACTATAGGCGATACCTTCGCTTTTATTTACAAATTGAATACCATTTAAGCCCGCATTGTTATTCGAAGACATTGTATCAAGCTGCGTTTCCCAGTTTTCGCCTGCGTCGGTCGTATGCAGTATAACGCTTCTTCCGCTTTTTTCCGCGACTTGAAAATCTGAAAATCCAACAATCCACCCCTCCGACTGATCAATAAAGAATATGTCGTAGGGATGAAAAGTAGGATTTGATAAAAGATTTTTTTTCCAGGTCCAGCTACCCCCTCCGTCCGTAGATTTATAAAAAGCCGAATATGTAGACGTTCCCTCGTATCTCAGTCCGCATACGTATATATTGTCCTCGATAATGCAGGCCTTTTCGAAGAATCTAAGTTCGTTTTTAATGCTTTTAGTTATCGTATCCCAGGTTACGCCCGAGTTGGTAGTTCTCGCTATGTTGAAGTTGTTCATAACGAAACCGTTTAATGAATCTTTAAAATCTATATGGACTATGTCGTCGGGTGGTAAAAGCGTATCTACGGTAAAGGTCTTTCCGCCATCTCTTGAAATGGTAACCTCGCCGCCCTGATGCCCGCCGATAATCAAGTTCGGCGTGACGAAATCAAGTCGCATTAACGGGTAAAACATCGGCGGCTCTTTGCCTATGGGCATTCCCCAATCATTGTAAATCGTCTTAGCGCTATCGGCAAAGAGGGTTCGCCATGTCGCCCCTCCGTCCGCGCTGCTCAATATAAATGAATCGCCGAGTAGGGGAACGCCCTGAACAATACAATTTAAGCTGTCGGCGCAACTGATGCAATACATCGGAGTATTTCTGTTCTCGCGATATTTAAACAGACGCCTCCAACCGGCCTGCGTAACCTCCGGCAATAGAACTAAAATTAAGGCAATAAGTATCTTTATTCTCATAGTATTATTCCTTATCTGGCAGTTTCCATAATAAACGTATACTCAAGCTCGGGAACAGTCTTCGAGGTTGTGTAAAGAATTAGTTTTGAAATCGTTGCGCTTCTTTGGTTAGCTTTTATCTTGAAGTCAAGCGCTTTTGATGAATGTTGCGGAATTGTACAGTTTTCAGGAACAGTAGAAATTAACGTAAATAAATTTGGATCTGAAATTTTGGCTTCAGTTATTTTGATCTCATTCTCTCCTGAATTGATAAGTTCTAACTTATAAGTTGCAGTATCCCCAAATCTCATATTAAAAATACCGCCGAGTTTCTTTGGGACGCTCTCAAGGTCGCGATAGACTTCAGCGTGGATGTTTATATCTTTTTTAAGATGAGCGGAGTCGTTAGTGTTAAAATATATGTGGTAAACTCGTTCGCCGTTAATTTCCCTTAAATCAATCTTATACCCCGCCGTCGCCGAATCATTCGGACCAATCTTACGTTTATCGATATTGAACGAAGTGCAGCTGCAGGAAGCGGCCATCGAGATTATTTCGAGCGTGTCGTCGCCCCTGTTGTAAACCGTAAATCGGTTATCGACCACGCGCGGGTTTACGATCCCTAAGTCGATTCTATCGGAATCGTTTACAAATATTGCGGGTCGTGCATGCGAGCCGTAAACGACTGCCAGCAGGCATATAGCAAGTAAGGTATGCTTCATAATCTTACTCGCATAATAATCGTTTTAGATAAACCTGGCCGTTTGCGTTGATCATCACGAAAACTATTCTACTTGTTCCTATTTCCCGACTTGAAATTCTAACAGGGGAGTTTGACGCAGCGTCGCTTTTATATAGCGTTTTCCCCGTTATGTCATAGATAGTAAATCCGTTGATTAAGTAAGCGGATGGCGAGGATATTTCAATTTCTTGCGTACTATTTTCGTACTCGCAATAGATTTCTTCTTTGTCGCCGTCGCTTACGCTCTTAGGGATATTCAGATTGTTGAATATAAATACTTTATTTATCCCGAAGAATACCATTTTATTATCCGCTTTTACCATGGAGTATTTCCTATTTGCCTTACTAAGCGAATCATAATAATTAGTATAGTATCGATCGCCGAAAGCGGTAACTTCGTCGAGGATCTGCGTCCAGTGCGCGCCGCCGTCGAACGTCAGCATTACTTTTGCCGTGTTCTCGCAGGCCATACCGACGGCGCTGTTGTCAAAAAACGCTATTGAAGTTATATAATCAAAACCTGTCTCAGTAAAAGCCAACAGCTGCGCTTCCCAGGTTTTTCCTAAGTCGGGGGAAAAATATATGTATTTATACAATTCAGCGCCGTGATTAGTGGGAGAAGCGCCGGATATCCATAAGGAATCATTACGGAGATAGTACTTAGGATAATCTATTTTCCTTGGAAAGCTACGTAGTTCCGACCAAGTGCGGCCAAAATCTTTACTTATAGCTAAAAATTCTTTTTTTATTGAAGAATTAAATATTTGGACCAACAGTGTATTCGATTCTCCAAAGTATTGTAAAGAATGAATAAAGATCGTATCTTTTCCAAACGGATTTGGAAAACCGTCCATCCTTTCCCAGCTCTCTCCTCCGTCCGAAGTCGAATAGAGAGCATTAAGATAATCGCTGAGAATTCCGTTTAGAGAGTCTTTAAAGATTATTTTCTGTAGGGAGTTACCTTTGAAAATATCTAACTTTATTTGCCTCGCTGGTTTTGACAGATCGTCTACAATTAAGATATTGCCCCAGGCGGATTTATAGTTAACTATGCTGTCCGCTACGGCAATTATTTTGTTATTCGCCGTCAATGTAAAGTCTTTAACGACAAGGCCAAAACTACGAAAGGGGTCTAATCCATTCCATGTATTTAGATTATCTGTAGAATAAGCATTATAGCCTGCCAGCCACATTTTCCCGTTATAGTGAATTATTTTGTTGAAGGGCAATATCTTCCAGGGATCATTCTCCGGATTGTAATCTTTAATATTCCACTTATAGAAAATTGTATCTTTTCCAATAACAACATTAGGGTTATTATCTGCCTTGCTGGTAAGGGTCGCCATTATTATCAGAACAAATACTATAATAGGTTTCATCGGTTATCCCTTGTATGAAAATTTTTAGCTGTTTTTTATCACTGCCTCCTTTCGGTAAAAACAATAGAATCTACAGAAAGGAGGCATAGTCTTTCTTTAAAGTCTCGTTATTTGACCTTAATAGCCTTATCGTAAGTTACCGAACCTTCCGTTTCCAACGAAAAAGTGATCAACCCGCTATTGAAGTCCTTCAAGTTGACCGCTATAGAATTCTTTCCAAGGACCAAAGCGCCCTCATAAAGCGCTCGCTTTTCGCTGTTGACTAAAGCGAAGACTTTGATATGACCGGCTTTTGGAGATTCAAACTCTATTGTCGATGCGTCCGTTATAGGGTTAGGGAAAATTCTAACGTCAGTTACCTTTGCGGTGTAGTTGGAATTTTCGCTTGCCTGCGCCTTTTGCGTAAACTCTTTAATGTCGTAAGGCAGGCTCTCGGCAAGATGGCGGCCGTCCGGGAAGGCGATTACAACCGTCGTCGGTCGACTGCGAAATGATTTGTTTTGCCCAAACGAAGTATTTGGGAGACTTAAACAGATCATTATGAAAAGCATTATAGTTGTTTTCATGTCGCGATCCTCCCCTTATGGGCACCAGTTAAAGCACTGTTGATGACTTTCGGAACCTATGAGGCCCAAGCAAGACTGAGGGATATAAGTTTGAGGATTCACATACGCGACGCCTTGCCCATCAACACATACTGAGTATGTTTTGCAGCAAGGCGGAGCTCCGTCGCAGTTATAGAAATACCATCCTGAACCCTTAGGCCCGATGCTTCTATAGACTTTTTCCCAGCATGCTGGACCAGACACCAAGTATTGGGTTATGCATTGGTATTTTTCGGGAAAAGGAAATGGATTTCGTGCTGGATCGCCCAATACTCTTCCTATGATGTAGTTTTGGGTATTGTTATCCAGCGAATAGAAACCACATTGATCTGTGTAAACTGCCATAATGACGTTTACTTTCATCTCGTAAATTGTTTGCCCATTGCACGTAATTGTTCTGTATTGTATTTCATACCATACAAAACAATCAGTATTGCCGAAATGGACTGAGTCTATTTGAGATTGAAATGGCGGATTGTCGCAGTTTTCAAAGCAGGGATTGCCTTGAGCGTAGGAAGCGATGAAAGCGAACGTAAAAAGAACGATCACTAAAAGCGCGAATTTTTTCATTATTAAACCGTTTGATTGTTCTGAAATCGTTAATTATGATCTGTCAGCCATAAGCCTCATCAAAACAAATTTTCAAACCCGGCTTATAGCATAAGCCTCTTTGCCGGTAACTCGCGATTAAAAGCCAAGGGTAAACGCCGGCTATCCGCCCTTGGCTAACCCACAATGCCGTTCATATTTTCTCCTGCCGATTAATAGAAAAATAATTTGGGAGAATTGACGGCGTCCAAAGTAAAAAAAAAAAAAACAGAAAAGCAAGCAATATTTTCTAAATTATAAGTTTTTCCAAATTATACCATAAGTAGCGGGCGCGAAAAAGTAACCGCCTTTTAATTTATAGTTAACTTGTGCAGATAAAGCCTGAATGGGCAAGGCCTCCCATCGTTCACGCGCTCCGCGCCGGAATGCAGTACGAACGCTCCGCCTTTATTTCTTTGACGCACGTTCCCGCGGCTCCGCCGCAGAAAAGATGGAGGGGGGGTGTGCATCTTTGGTTACAGATGTAGAACCGCTAAGCGGTTCGTAGGATATAAGCTCTTTATAAATTTTTTGCGTCGAAAATCTATTGAATAGTACGCCGATAGTTACGCCGTAGGCGTTTTACATCTGTAACAGGCGCTTTGCGTCGAAAACGATACGCCGAAGGCGTTGGACAAGTAACTCGGCTTTCGTCATTTACCTCTTGAGTAATTTGGCGGAACATATTTATAGAATTAAAAGGAGTATATATAAAAAACCGTATTCCTAATTGAGAAATACGGTTTTTTATCAATTGAACGTTATTAAGCCGTTACCCTGGGATTAATTCCTTGGACGCCTGCGTATATTCCTTAGCAAAGTACTTCTTCCTTATCCTCAACGCAACGTTTACAAGGCCGATTAAGACCGGAACCTCGACGAGGGGGCCTATTACGGCCGCGAACGCCTCCCCGGAATTTATTCCAAATACGGCCACGGCCACGGCTATCGCCAACTCGAAGTTGTTGCTGGCCGCAGTGAAGGAGAGCGTCGCGGTCTTCGGGTAGTCCGCGCCGATTTTCCTGCCCATATAAAACGAAATAAAAAACATTACGACGAAATAGATCAACAGCGGTATAGCTATCCTGACCACGTCGAAGGGGATCCTGACTATATATTCCCCTTTTAGCGAGAACATCACTAAGATTGTAAATAGAAGCGCAATCAGCGTGATCGGGCTGATCCTTGGAATAAATACCCTTTCGTACCATTCCCTGCCCTTAAGCTTTATCAGGCTGAACCTGCTCAGCGCGCCCGCAATAAAAGGGATACCCAAATAAATAAAGACGCTCTCGGCGATTTGACCGATAGTGATATCGACCTTGAAAGATTGAAGTCCCAACCAACCCGGCAAGACCGTTAGGAATACGTACGCATATACGGAGAAGAATAACACCTGGAAAATGGAATTGAACGCTACGAGCGCCGCGGCATACTCCGTATCGCCCTTCGCAAGTTCGTTCCACACGATCACCATCGCGATGCAACGCGCGAGGCCGATCATGATAAGCCCCGCCATGTAATGGGGATGGTCGGGCAGCAATAGTACCGCCAGCGCGAACATCAGGATCGGGCCGATGATCCAATTCTGCACCAAGGACAGGCCGAGTACTTTAAAGTTCCTGAATACGTCGCCGAGTTCCTCGTACTTGACCTTGGCGAGCGGCGGATACATCATTAAGATCAAGCCTATCGCTATGGGGATATTCGTAGCGCCGCTGTTGAATTGCGACCAGAAGCCGGCGACGCCCGGGGAAAAGTACCCCAACGCCACGCCGGCTCCCATAGCCGCAAATATCCATACGGTAAGATATCTATCTAAAAACGAGAGTTTTTTAGTTATTTTTTCCATTTTCTATTGAGAATTATGGCTTGAACGCCTTGAAAGTGATGCTTAAAATTTTCGTTTTTTCAAACTCGCCCACGTCTTCCGGGGAAATGTACTTCTCGAGCGTTTCGCGGGCTATGTCGATCTTTCTCTCCTTTACTATCTCCAAACGCTCGAAGCCGGCGTTCTTAATGATGTCAAGGTAAGCCTCCTTTTGCATTGCGCCCGATACGCAGCCAACGTAAAGCTCGACCACGTTCGAGAACTTTTCGGGCAGCTCGCCCTCGAGAACGACGTCGGAGAAGCAGAAGCTGCCGCCGGTCTTAAGTACGCGGTAGATCTCGGAGTAGGCGCGCGCCTTGTCGGGAACGAGGTTAATTACGCAGTTGCTCGTTACTGCGTCGATGGTATCGTTCTCTATCGGCATATTCTCAATGTCGCCGAGAATGAACTCGACGTTCTCAATGCCGGTTTTTCTCTTGTTCGCGTTGGCCTTCTCTATCATTTCCGGGGTCATGTCGAGCCCGATTGCGCGACCGCTCTTTCCCACGATCGCGGAAAGGATAAATGTGTCGTTCCCGGCCCCGGCGCCGAGATCGAGCGCCGTCGCGCCTTCTTTTATATCTAAGTATTGAGTTGGAAGCCCGCAACCCAGGCTCAAATCGGCTTCCTGGACGTATCCCTTCTGCGTCGAGTAGTCGTCGTTCATCATTATCCCCGTCGTTCCGTCGCCGCACCCGCAGCCGCAACCAGTGGAATTATTAAGAACGGCTATTTCGCCGTATTTCCGCTTTACAGTTTCCTTGATGTCCATTTCTATTTCCTCTATATTTAATTAATATTAACACGATGATATCGAAGCTAAAGCAAATCCGGCTTTATTCATCGTATATCGTAAATATACGATGATCTCTAATAATTGTTGCAATTTTATGCAAAAATAAATGAAGCCGTATTGGAAAAGCCTACGCATTTTCAGCAAATTCTCTAAATTTCGCCTTTATCTGGTTGCGAACCTCGCGGAATTTCGCAAGAATTTCCTCCTCCGAGCCGACTGCTTCCGCCGGGTCCTCGAAGCCGACATGCAACTTTTGCCCGACTTTGCCCGAGAATATTGGGCAAGTTTCGCGGGCGTTGTCGCAAACGGTTATTACGTAATCGAAGTCCTGCCCGATAAATTCGTCGACGGATTTCGGCCGCGCGAAAGAAATATCCAAGCCCTCCTCGCGCATTACCTCAACCGCCAGCGGGTGGACTTCCGCCGAGGGGCGCGTTCCCGCCGATTGCGCTTCGAGCCTCCCCTCGCCAAAATAGTTCAGGAACGCTTCGGCCATCTGGCTTCGGCAGGAATTCCCCGTGCAGAGTATTAGCGCTCGTTTCATTCCTTTACTATTTCCTCTACTTCGCAAAAGACTGCGTTCTTAATTTGGAGGAATTCCCCGAAGAGCTTGCTCGCCTCCTCCCAGGCCGCGGGATTGATGCAGTACTTTACCTTCGGGGGCTGGATGACGCCCTGGATCAGGCCTGCGTCCTTCAGTTCCTTTAAGTGCTGCGAGACGGTCGACTGCGAGAGCGGGAGCTCGTCCACCAAATTGCCGCAATAGCACGTAGCGCTCGAGGCGAGCAAACGCAGGATCTGCAGCCTTGCCGGGTGCGAGAGCGCCTTGGCGTATCTCGCCATCTTTATTTCATTTTCCTGATAATCTTCTTTCATACATACTCCTTATCGTATATCGCAAATATACGATAATATTTTGAGAATGCAATAGGGAATAGGTACGGCGGGTTGTCACTCAGAGATACCATAAAAGGCTTCGCCTATTACTCAAAGGGTAAATGAACAAGATAGGCAAAGGGACGCCTCCGGTGATTTTTTTTCGAGGGTACGAGAAAAAAAATTGTATCGAGACGCCCGATCTTATAAAGACGCCTCGATACATTTTTACTCGCTTCGCTCGCAAAAACACTCGGCGTCCGGTTCCGTAGATCAGCAAATTTCAGGTTAAAATTCGCCACGAAACGCCGTAACTGCTTTATTGTGCGTGAGTAACACACACTAAGATGTTCATTAGGAGATACCATATTGTCTGAACCGGGATTAAGCTGATTGAAATGATTAACCGGATAGGATTGCAGCGAATAACGCGCAAACGTTTGGGAACATAGAAGATCGGTCATTCCGAAGCGAAGCGAGGAATCCAAAGGACATTCTAAATACAAAAACGTTTGTAAGTACGCGCTTATACAGTCGGATCATCCGCTCTCAACGAATCCACAGGATTCGCATGTCTATAGAAAAGCGCTCCTCGTGTATTTCCTTTCCGCGGCGAAGCCGCGGGGGTGGGATCGAGTGGAAGGAGCGCTTCGCGTTACAAAGCTGTGAAGCCTACGGCGTAAATGGTAGCGTATTATTCAAAGGGCTTTCGAAGCAATAAAATTATTGAGCGCGTAAATCTTACGTACCGCGCAGCGGTTCTATATCTGCAGCAAAATGCGAGCCCCCGCCACCTCCCTGCGGGGTGTCGCAGGAGGAGGCGGGGGTGAAAGAGACTCTACTAATCAATTATTAGTTTCTTATAGATATTCTTATCATTAGCGCCAATCCGAATAATATAAATGCCAGGATTTATACTAAATGGCATTACGTATTCTTTCATCTCTGCTTGATTATTAAAGTCAAATGACTTTAACTCCTTTCCGGCAACATCCATGATACTCAAATTATTAATATGAAGATCATCATTGATATTGAAGTACAGGTTTCCTTTGGAATACCATACCTTACAATTGATGTCCGCTATCTCGGTCACCGAAGTTACGGAGTCGCCGCCATTGAACGTCTCGTACATTTTAGAATTTGCGCTACCCGCTATTCCGCGTAATTCATCGAAGAAATACACAAAGAATATCGGTTCAAATTGACTGTACGGATTAGGAATACCGTTCAGCTGTAATTTCCAGGTTATACCGCCGTCCGTGGATTTAAATATCTCATTTTCACCTGTTGTAAGCCAGCCTGTATTTTTGTTTATAAAGAATATATCCAAAATATACCGGTCCTTTATATTTAAGTCCATCGTCTCCCAGTTACGACCTAAATCCTTTGATTTATGTAGTTTATTGTCATATGACGATATCCATATCTCTCCATTACTGTACGAAATAGAGGTTAATTCGGTTTCCGATAATTTTAAAGTGTCCCAGGACGTCCCATTATTTGAAGTTAAGGTAAGGTTGCCGCCGTCGTCGATTAGGAATAAGCAGGTGTCAATAAGCTTTGACCCATAATAGGAATGTTTCTTATTTTCGTAAATTTTTTCCCAGGTTTCGCCGGCGTTCGAGGTGGAAAACACCTTATTGTTTGAAGTAATGTACCCTTCCGTTTTTGACTTGAATTGAATATTTGTTAACAATTCCTTACCAAGGGCAGATGAATTGTTCTTAGTCCACGTAGCCCCGCCGTTCGTTGTCTTAAGGCAATTACCGAGGTTGCCTACCACCCATCCATTGAGCGAATCAATAAAGAAAAAACCTGTATAATATTTTTCCGGGGAGTAATCGGTTAACGTTGAGTCCCATTTATCATCATTTTTATTGATCTTAATTATTTGTCCTAAGTCAGACAACATAAATATTTTATTATTATCCATTACCTGGTATGCTCTAAAACCGCCGTCGATGTTTATATTATTCTTTTGCCATGCCGAAAATAATGGCTGGAATCCTATTAATATAATTGCTGTAAGTAGGGATAAATTCTTCATTGGGTTATTTCCTTTAGTCCGTAATAATGAAACAATTTTTATATTAACCATTAATTTTCTCAGAATCAAAATAAAAAGAATGAATCAATTTTACAAATTAATACATTAACACAATAAAAAATATAAATAAAAAATTAAATGATTGCGATAATCATCTAAACATAAAAACACAACTACACCTCATCAACTTATGAAAACAAACGGCTCCAATAATTCATGCTAATTTTAGATTTGAATGCACGCAATGAATGTTTGAATTATGCAATATCAGTGTTTAATCTTTTTACGCAACTCCTGCTATAAATTAATCCTATGAATTCCTTTTTTTTATAGATAACAAGTATTAATTTAATATTTTATTTACCTTTTTGAAGAATATTATGCATTTGGTCTTATAAGAACTATTTTCCGTGAATTTTTATTATTTTACATTTTTAAACTTAATAAATGTTATATATGTTCCGTCTCTCGCTTATATTCCTCCTCTTCGCATCCGCCGCGGCTTACTCGGCGGACGTCGCCGGTTCTCTGTTGGACAGCGCGACGACTGCCCCCCTGCCCAACGCCAGCGTAAGGCTGCTTGCGCCGGATAGCTCCGCGAGATTCCTCACGAAGTCGGATGAAAACGGCAAGTTTAAAATTGAAAGCGTTCCCTCAGGCCAATACTTTCTCTACGTATCATTCGTCGGCTTTGCGACCTTCACCGATAGTATCGCAGTCGGAGCTAAGAACGTTGACGTCGGCAAGATTTATCTTGCGCCGCTCGCTATAACTACCGAAAGCGTCGAGGTCGTCGCCGAAGGGCCCGAGGGAAAGCAAAAGGGAGACACTACGGAATTCAGCGCCTCGGCGTACTATACCGACCGTAACGCGATGCTCGAGGAGTTGCTAAAGAAAATACCCGGCGTCGAGATAGACCGCGACGGCAACATTACCGTCCACGGCGAGGCCGCCTCGAAACTGCTGATAGACGGCAAGCCGCTGTTCGACAATCCTAAAATGGCCCTGAAGAATCTGCCCGCCGACGCGGTTAAGAGAATAATGGTATACAACAGCCAGGATGAAAAAGCGGAATTCGCGGGGCTGCGGCAGGGCGACGAAAAGAAAACGATCAACATAGTAACCAAGAATAAAATTACAGGCGGCTACTACGGGAACCTGCGTAGCGTTTACTCCGCATGGGACAGGCTCGACGTTACGGGAAACATAAACGCCTTCGACACTACGCAGAAGTATTCCTTCAACGGCGGCGTTAACAACGGCTCGCTCTACTCCGGCGCCTCGGCCTTTACGCCCGCGCATCCGAACTACAACCTGAGCGCGAACTACTCCAACGTCTATGGAGGCAAGCTCGACTTTACCGGCAACGCCAATTACTCCTACCAGAACGGCAGGGACCAGTCCGAAACCAACCGCGAGTTCCTCTCGCTTTCCGATTCTATCAGGCTCTTCAATCAAACCAACGCTTCCAACTCCGAAAATTCCAACTTTAAGCTCAATACGAGGATAAAATACGTCGGCGATAAGGAGAACGAAGCGCTGTTCAACGCCTCCGCGGGGCTTGGCAGTTCGAAAAATATCTCGAATAATATTAACGAAAACCTGTATGGGAGCGGGCTCGCCGCCAACAGGTCCGATAGGAATTCCAACAACGAATCCAACACGGGGTCATTTTCCGCGGACCTCTCCTACAAGCGCAAGCTCGACACGACCGATCACACGATCGCCGCGCAGGTCTCCGCAAGCGTAAACAGGAGCGACCGCAATTATTATTATTTATCCAACGATTTAAGCCTCGTCGGCGGCGAGGAGATAGAATCGTTCCAATACAGGAAAACGCTGACGCCCTCCAACGGCCGGGACGCCGAAGCGAGCCTGACCTACGCGCGCCCGCTCGGCGAACAATTTAGAATAAAGCTGAATTACGAGGCGGAGTACTCTGAAAGCTCCGCGAACAAGAGCGTTTACGACGCGCAAACGCCCGACTACCTTACGGCGCCGCTCGACTCCTCGCTCTCCGACGAATACAGGTACTCCGAGCTGACGCACAGGGCGGGCGCGGAGCTCGTATATAAATTGGGCGATCTCTCGATCACCGCAAACGCAAACTACCGGATCTCGCTGCATCATGACAGGAGAGCGTTCCCCTACGAGACCGAGCTATCCTACAATTATAATTCAATCCTGCCGCGAGCATGGATAGAGTACAAGATCGGCCCGAAGAGCAATCTCCGGCTAAACTACTGGACGCGCTCGCAGGACCCGAACTTCAGCCAATTGAACAGCAAGATCTCCGTGGACGACCCGCAGTACGTTTACATCGGCAACCCGGGGCTGAACAGCGCCCTAATGCAGCGAATGCACATCGAGTACAGGAACTTCAACCCGGAGAAGAAGACTTATATCTACGCGAATCTCAGCTACGGCGTAACGAACGACCAGATAGTCTCCTCGACTATCAGGCTGCAGCGGGACACGATTATACAAGGAGGGATCCGCATGCTCGCCGGCGGCCAGGTATCCTCGCCGATCAATCTCGACGGGGCGCGGAGCCTTGGGTTCAACGCCTCCTACTCCTACCCCTGGGACCTGTACTCGACTAAGCTCGCTCTTTCGTTATGGGGGTATTTATCGCGAACGCCGGGCATGCTGAACGGCCTGCTCTATCATTCCGACTCGTACAACTGGGGCTCGTACCTGTCGCTTACGGGGGATATTGATAAGAAGCTGGAGTTCTACCTAACCTCCCGCCTATCGCTCTCGAAGACGTTAAACTCCCGTAACGGGCAATCGCAGTACGCCAATACTCTCGGCGGCAACGCCAAGATAAAGTGGACGTTCGCCGAGAGGTATTTCGTAGAAACGGAATTTACCGGCAGGCAGAGCCTCGGCTCGAGCTACCCCGCGCTGAACAGCGCGCTGCTCAATTTCGCCGTAGGCGTTAAATTCTTCGGCAACGCGCTGGAGCTGAGCCTGAACGCGGCGGACGTGCTGGAGGCGAACAACAACGAAATGATAACCGTCAACGAATTCTACACGGACCGAACGTCCAGCAAGATACTTTCGAGGTACTACTCGCTGAACCTAATCTATAATCTCTCCACGCTGGGCGGGGCCCCGCCGCCGGACGACAGGCGCGAGCCGGGCGGCAGGAGAATAAGATTCTAAGGACGACGGCAACCCAAGGCTATTCAAAAGCCCTTTTGCGCCTTATACGATTCAAACTGTAAAAAACTCACAGCCCTCATACAATCTAATAAATCTAAGTTCGGACGCCTAATATATATAGGGCACGAACCTGTACTTCACCTTCAGCATATACTCGCGGTATTCCGGCGCCTGCGTCAGGAATCGCTCCTCGAGCAGGGCGCGGTAAACATACGCGGCGATCGTTAAAATTAGCAGAACCATTGTCGGGACCGTAACGTGGCTAACTGCAAAACCTATCCTGAAAAGTAGGTCGGTCGCGTACATCGGGTGCCTGACGATTGAATAAAGGCCGCCCGTTTTTACTTCGCGAAGAGCTATCAGTACGCCAAAGCTCCTGCCCAGGTTCAGGAGAGTAGCTATGCTAATAGTCCAGGAAGCCCCGATCAATACCCGGGAAATAAGCAGCAGCGTCGGATCCGCAGTTTGCGCCTGCCCCAGGAACGCCAGTCCCGAAAAGAACGCGAACGCCGCAACCGACTGGTGGAAGAGATTATTGTCGATTGACTTGTAATTCTTCCGGACGAGAAACAGTACAACCATAATAACGTTGTGGAGGAGGTAGGCCATTTCAATAAAGTCGAATCGAAGCGTTTCCGGATTTTTATAGTAACTCCAGCCGAAAAAACCGGCCACGTTGATAAAAACGTAAATATTTACCAGGGTTTGCCTATGCTTACCGACAAAGCAAGCTAGCTTCGATTCCTTGATCGCGATAAGGTCCATCGGTCGTTCCCTCGTTGTAATTTATTGCTTGTTAAAGATAAAAGATAATTATTTTCCTCCAAATTAAGATAAAAATATTACATTTTCATAGCTTATTTGGCAAATTGATTTAAATTTTCATTAAAATATTGCTTAACTTTGCTCAAACTTAACTTTATCTTTTTAGGAGATCGAGTATGCTCAGCTTCCGAAGAGAAGTTTATCTGGATAACAACGCGACTACGGAAATTTCCCAGGAAGTCATAAAAACGATGAGGTACGCGCTTGAGAAAGCCTACGGCAATCCTTCGTCGCTTTACAAGACTTCGCTCAGGGCCTCTACGATGCTCGAAGAAGCCAGGGAGGCCGCAGCAAAATCTATCAACGCTTCGCCCTCCGAAATCATCTTTACCGGCTCCGCCACGGAATCCAATAACACGGCGCTCAAATTCCTGTTCGAGAATTTCTACCCTGGAAAGCGGAAAATCATATCCAGCCCAATCGAGCATCCCGCCGTCCTGGAAACCCTTGCATATCTGGAAAACCGGGGCGCGGAGGTTCATTACCTAAAAGTAAATCGGCAGGGCTTAATCGACCTCGAAGAGCTGGAAAACTCGATCGACGACGCGACTATCGCGGTCGCTTGCATGTACGTTAATAACGAGACGGGCGCTATAAACGATATTAAGAAGGCGGCTGCGCTCGCCCATGCGAAAGGCAGTTACTTTTTCTCGGATTGCGTGCAGGCGTTGGGCAAATTGCCCGTCGACGTAAGGGAACTCGATTTTGACTACGCGTCCTTTTCAGCTCACAAGATAAACGGCCCCAAGGGCGTCGGCGGGCTCTACGTAAAGCAAGGCGCCCCAATCGGCGCTTTCGTCCACGGCGGCCATCAGGAGCGCGGCCTGAGGGCGGGCACGGAAAGCATACATAATATAGCCGGCTTCGGGGCCGCTTGCCGGGCAATACCGAACAAGCTTGGGCAAGCGAACCGCTTAGCGGAGCTGAAAAAATACTTTATAAAAAATATAAGAGAAACTGTTCCGGGCGCCGTAATCAATTCCGACGGTTTGCAGTTTGCCAATAATACGATTAGCGTCATTTTCCCGGGCTCCAATAATGAAAGACTAATGGCGGCTTTGGACTTTAAGGGAATTTCAGTCTCGGCGGGCTCGGCCTGCAACACCCAGGAGAACGCGCCCTCGCACGTATTAAAGGCAATCGGCTTGACCGACGAGGAAGCGCGCTCCACTATTCGCTTTAGTCTTAACGAGCGCATTACCATTAAAGACCTCGATTATACGATAAGGTCCATCGACGAATATTTCCGCGGCAAGCTCCCTTCTATCAATATGTTCAAGCCTGCGCAACTCGACGAAAGCGTAATTTTCAGCAAGGACGCATTTTTTCTGGACGTCCGATACAATTACGATAGGAAATCCCTGAAGGGCATCCCAAATTCTTTCGAAGCTTCATTTTATGGAATTAAAAAGTATTTGCACGCCATACCGAAGGATAAGAATATAATCGCAATATGCCAGGGCGGGGTCAATTCACCATTCACCGCATACTACCTAAAGTCGAAAGGATATAAAAACGTAAGCTTTTTGATGTACGGGCTGGCCGGCTGGAGAATAGCGCAGCCAGGGTTATATGAAAAATATGCCGGGCGGAACATTACAAAATTAGAACCAAAAGGATAGCGATGAGATTCCATTTAGTGGACAGGGCTGAAGAAGTCTGTTACGATAAATACATTATAGGCGTTAAATGCGTTTCGATGGCCGACGATATATTCAACGAGCACTTCCCCAGCTACCCGATATTCCCGGGCAGCCTGATACTCGAAGGCTTGGCGCAGCTTGCGGGTTCCTTCTTTGAAATTATTATGGATAGAAGGAACATTAAGAACAAGAGGTCCGTGCTAACGATCGTGAATAAGATGAAATTCCGCAAAGCGGTCGGGCCGGGCGATAAAATGTATTACCGGGCCGACGTCAAAACCCTCAACGAGGAGTACGGCGTAGCTATAGTAAAGGCCGAGTTGGACGGCGAGATATGCGCCGAGGGAGAATTGCTCTTTAATTTCTTCGATATACCGAACGAACGACTGCAAAAATCACGAGAAGAGATCTATGCGATTTGTATGAGAAACGCTAAAGAGGTCGTTTGTGACAATTAGTTTTGAAAGGTACGGGCCAACGGAGCAGATTCCAGTCCTGAATTACCTTAAAAATAAGAAAATGAACAAATACTATAATCGCGAGACTGCCGCGGGAATAGTATGCTTCAGCAAATTAGAGGAGATGCGCCAAATTGCTCCCGGCACGCCGGCGTATTATGCGACTGGAGTCGTCGAGCACGAAGATTTCGGGCTAGCCAAAGTTGTGGACTCCAGCATGGGCGAGGACGGCGGGTTTTCCCAGCGGAATTTCGTGGAAAACGGCATGCAGTCCATCTCGCCGCTCACGCAATTCAAGGTATTGTACAACATGCCCCTCAGCTTTATATCGATCGAGAAAGGACTTACGGGCGACAACGCCGTAGTCTACGCGTCAGCGCGGGCTCTCGTCGACTATGCGCTCCACTCCCCGATCGACGGCGATATATTAATTGGCGCGGGCAAGGTTTATGCTGACGGCTCCGTCGAGAGCGGCTTCGCCTTGGTTGATAAAAGCTTCCTGGCCGCGCTTCCGGTTTACGACGACGAGACCGAAGCCATCGAAATATTTAAATATCTTGCTCCCAACGGCGGGAAATTAAATGAATAGAGTTGTAATTACCGGGGCCGGCCAGGTTTCTCCGCTGGGGCATGGGATGGATGAATTCTTCGCAAATCTTGAGGCGGGGCGAAAAGGAATTAATAATATCGAGGGTTTCAATTCGGAGTATTTCCCAACGAGGTTGGGCGGCGAAGCGAAATCCAATGGTAAAGTTATTAAATTTCCGCAGGAAACGGACAGGAAAGCGGAATTCATTAGGCGTGCCGTCGCCGAGCTCGCCGATAACAACCCTGGGCTATTCGACTATGCGCCGGGGGATAGGATAGCGCATTTCGGCGCCGGGATAGACTATTTCGACCTCGTTTCCTATATAGACGGTAAAAATTACGCCGACGGCGATTGGAACGAGTTCTGTTACCGCTCAACGCGGACCGTACTCCGCGAATTAGCAGGGATGTACGGGTTTAGCGGGGGCTGCTCCGTCAACGTTGCGGCGTGCGTCGCTTCCACGCAGGCGATCGGTCTCGGCTTTAGAATGGTTAAGCGCAATCCAAATAAGATTGTAATAAGCGGCGGGTTCGATTCCATGCTGTGCCCGCTGCATTATCTCGGCTTTTATAAATTGGGAGCTCTATCGGCATGGGAGGGACCGCCCGAAGAATCCTGCAGGCCTTTCGACAAGCGGAGATGCGGTCTCGTAATCGGCGAAGGCGCCGCCGCCCTGTCGCTGCAAAGCTATGAAAAGGCGGATAAGAATAAAATCCTCGGCGAAATTGTCGGTTATAGTTCCACTATGGATTCCTACATGCCCACCGATCCTCTGCCGGACGGTAGACAGCTGGCTAAAGCGGCGTTGACGGCTATAGAAGAAGCCGGGATTTCCCCTGATGATATTGATTGCGCCCATCTGCACGGCACCGGCACCTACAGGAACGAACCCGCCGAAACCGAGGCCATGAAGAAAATATTCGGCAAAAGATATAACCAAATCCCTGTTTTCTCGCTTAAAGGGCACGTCGGCCACTTAATCGGAGCTTGCGGGGCGCTCGAGATCCTTGCGGCGCTGCACTGCCTGGAAGAACAGAAAGTTATGCCGACGGCAAATTTCGAGACTCCCGACCCCGAGGCCGATCTCTTCGTTGTGCGGGGAAAACCGCTCCATACGAAAATCAATTATATTCTTAAACTAAACGCGGGTTTTGGCGGGCAGAACGCCGCGATCGTGCTGAAAAGATATGAGTAAAACCATAACAATCACGGGCGGCAGCTCGGACATAGGGCTGGCTATGGCGAAAAGGATCGCTTCCGAAGGCGATAGGCTTTTGCTTCACTACAACAGCCGAAAGCCCAGCCTCGCCCGGTCGGAATTCAAATGCTGCGATATAGAATTAGTTTGTTCCGACTTCTCAAACCAGGAGTCGCTCTCCCGCTTTTGTAAAGAAATAGAAAAGACCGATGTCTTGATCAATAACGCCGCGGTCGTGAAGACCGACGTGCTGCCCTTTTTGCAGGATGAAATTATTGAGCGGATGATTAGCGTAAACGTAACGGCTCTAATTAAGATTTGCAGGGCGGTCCTCCCCTATATGTCATCTAAAAGAAAGGGCGTATTACTCAATATCTCCTCGGTCGCCGCGCATCGCGGCAATCGCGGGCAAACGGTTTACGCCGGTACTAAGGGATTTATGGAATCCTTTTCCAGGAGCCTTGCGGCCGAGTTCGGGGCGAAAGGCATTAGGGTTAATTGTATCGCCCCGGGCCCCGTCGAGAGCGCAAGCCTAAAAGAAATAATGTCCTACGCGCCCGACCAGGTTAAGGATAGCGTTCTCTCCAAGCGGCTTGGTAAGCCGGAGGATATAGCCGAATTAGCCGCATTCCTCTGCTCGGACGCCTCGGAGTTCATTAACGGGCAAACCGTCGGGATCGACGGCGGATTCATCAGGGGGCTTTAATGACGGATTACGAAGCGTTAAAGAAGATATGCTCGCGCAGGAAGAGCTGCAGAACGTTTTCTGATCGCGAAGTTCCAATGGAAACTCTCGGGCTAATCAGGGAAATCGCTCAAACTTCCCCGTTCGCTTCCGGCAGGAAGACCTGGGACATAATAATTATCAACGATAAATCGAAGCTCGCGGAAATAGCCGAGGCCGTCAAAAATTACGCCGCAGGTTTTTCTCGGAAGATCAAGGATGATTTCAGGACAGGTTTCCTGGAATACTCAAAGAACTTTTATTTCTTCGGAAAAGCTCCCGCTGCTTTCATTCTCACTTATAGAGTTACCCCAACGACGAGCGTTACTATCGATGCGGACGCGGCGGCGCCCGGAGAGATCGGGATGATCAAACAATGGGAGACGGAAAACGCCGCGAAATCGATTTCCTGCGCGGCGACCCTCGTTTTGCTGGCCGCCGAAAGCCTTGGCCTCGGCGCTTGCTATACGACCGGCGGGCTGATCGCGGAAGAAGAGATACTAAAACACATAACAAACAAGAAAGATAGGCGGATTGGAGCGATAATTCCCGTAGGCTATTATAATTGAACGCTCCATTATATAAATTAGATTATTACACTATATCAACCTGGAGAAATACATGGATATTGAACTTAAATTTCGGGAGTCGCTGCTTCCCGTTTTCGGCCTGGAATCCATCGACGATGTCCTGCCGGAACGCTCCCTCGTTAACGATATCGGGGCTGATTCATTAGATTTCGTGGAAATAATATACGTTATAGAGCAAAATTTCGGCGTCGCGCTAAAAACAGGGCAAATACTCACCGGCGGCGAATACGTCAGCCCTGAGCAGATGTTCCCGGACGGCGTACTGAGCCAGGAGGGATATAGTATAATTTGCAACCGCTTCCCCGCCAAAGCGTCGGTCATCTCCCCGGGAGCCTCAAGGATAGACGTATTGAGAACTATCACAGTCGGCGATATCGTTAGGGTGATTGAGCAGAGGCTTAAGGAGGCCGAAAATGCTTAACGGCAAGATAGTATTCGTATCGGGCGGGACGGGCTATATCGGTTCCGAAATTTGCAGGAACTTCCACGAGCTCGGCGCTAAGGTTATATTCTCCTACAACAGGAATAAGGAGAAAGCCGATCTGCTTGCCGACGAGCTAAAAGGCGTTTGCAGTATAGAAATAAACATGCGAAACGTCGAAGACATGCAGAAGAAGATCGAATCTATTTATAAAAACTTCGGGAATATCGACGTTCTCGTCAATAATGCGGCAATCGCACAGATAATGCCCTTGGCGATGCTCGAGGAGGAGGACGTGGACCTCGTGTTCGATATCAACCTAAAGGGAACTCTTTTCCTGACTCAATCCGCAGTGCGGGGCATGATCAGGCAGAAGAAAGGCGCGATAGTCAATTTGGGCTCCATCGCGGGGCACAGGATGCTCGACGTCCCCGTTACATACGCTATAACAAAATCCGCTTATAGCGGGATGACGCTGGCGCTCGCTTCCGAGCTAAAAAAATTCAATATCAGGGTAAATAACGTCATACCCGGCATGATGGAAGGCGGAGTCTCGAACGGCATCCCGGAAGACCTAAAGGAAACCTTCAACCGGCACAACGCCACGGGCCGAAGCGGGAAGGCGCGCGAAGTCTCGGAGCTTGTCTGCTTCCTCGCTTCCGATAAAGCATCTTATATTAACGGGCAAAACATCTTCGTCGACGGCGGATTTTAGCGATGAGCATGGAAATATATATCAAGTCCGCAGTAGCGTACTGCAACGTTTGCGGCAAGCCGGAACAGGCGATGATCCTCTCGAGGAACGGCTCCGTCTTCCTCGAAAGGCTCTGCGCCGTTCAAGGCAGGCGCTCAGTCAAGCTCGCCGCAGATTACTCATGGTATCAAAAAAGAAGCTCTTATTACAAGAATTTCTCCCGGCCTTTGAAGACGAAACCTTCCGAACATGGCTGCCCAAACGATTGCGGCGTTTGCGATTGGCATTCGAACAAAATGCTCCTGCCCGTATTCTCAATAACGAACGACTGCAATCTTGACTGCCCAAAATGCTTCACCTATAATCGCCAGGATAGGAAGTACTATAAATCCGTCGAAGAAACTGAAAGAATCATCGATAATATACTGGAAACCTCCGGCGGCGTGCAACTGATAAATCTAACCGGCGGCGAGCCAACCATGCACCCCGATCTATTTAAGATAATCGAAGCCTGCAAGAAAAAGGGCGTCGGTAGGATCACTATGAATTCCAACGGGCTTAGGATTGCCAGCGACAAGGAATTCGCGCGCGGCATAAAGGAATCGGGCGTGCAGGTAATTCTCTCGCTCGATACGTTCGATCCTGAAAAATCCGTAAAGATTTATGGGCGGGATATTTCTTCTCATAAGAGAAAAACCCTGGAAAATATGGAAGAGCTGGAGATACCCGCTACGCTGCTCTCCGTGGCAATCAAAAATTTGAACGAAGGAGAAATTGCGGGCTTTTGCCGCGATTATATTGGTAAGAGCTTCGTAAAGAGCTTTACAATACAAAATATGACCTACACGGGTATGAACGGCGAGGGATTCCAACCGAGAGAACACATTACGATCGACGAAGTGGAAGCGGCGATTGCAAGCGAAGAGCCTTTCAATACGAACGACTTCTTCCCTATGGCGAACTATCATTTCCTCTGCTACTCCGCCGCCTATTACATAGTCCATGAAGGGCGCGTTATATCGCTAACCAAGCTGTTCGATAAAGATACGCTCGTTAGAATGATGACGGATTCTTACCTGCTGCAGCCCGACCGTAACTTTTCCAAGGAATTTATGGACGGGGTAAGCAAGCTCTGGGCCGAGGGAAGCGACCCGGAAGAGATTAAAGCGCTTAAGAGCTTTATTAAAGACGCTTTCCCAAAGGACAGGGATTTATCCATCGAGGAGAGAAGAGCTTTTCTCGAATCGGGAGTGAAGATGATTCTAATTCATCCGCATATGGACGAGGACAATTTCGACCTGGAACGTATCGCTCAGTGCGGCGATCTTGTCCCCGACGAAAACGGGAACTCAATTCCGGCCTGTTCCTATAATTTATTATACAGGCAAAAAGACGAGCGATTTTGGGTGGAAAAATAGCGACGATTCAGGAATAAATTTTAAAAGATATAAGCAAGGATACCGCATGTTTCTCCAAGGAAAATGCACTTTATTAGTTTTAATGATACTGGCGTCTCTTGCGCCCGCAAATTTGCCCGCCGACTCGTATGATTTCGACTCGCTGGTTAATTCAATGGAGAAAGCCTATTCCAATGTCAGGGATTACACCTGCGTTATGAACAAAAAAGAGAAAATCGGTGAAAAGCTGATTGAAATGAATAACATCAATTACAAGCATAAGAAACCGAATTTTTATTATCTCAAGTTTAACGAGGGCTTTTACTCAGGTATGGAAGTTCTCTACGCGGGAAAGAAATACGACGGTAAGCTGCTGGTCCATCTTGGCGGCATTCTTAACGTAAAAAATGTAAGTCTTGATCCAAAAAGCGCTGCCGCGATGAAAAACAACCGGCATTCTGTCCTTGAGTCCGATATTGGATTTATAATAAGGCTGATCAGGAGCAACTACGACAAGGCTAAAAAGGCCGGCGAGGGCGCATTTACTTTTGACGGCGAAAAGAAGCTTTTTGGAAGGCCGGCTTTGGTTTTCAAAGCGGTATTTCCCGCCCGCAAAGGCTATCATGGAAAATTGATCGAACTTTATGTTGACAAAGATTTAATGCTGCCGCTGCAACTTTCGGTTTGGGGCTGGAACGACGAGCTTTTGGAAAAGTACCAGTTTACGAAGCTTAAGATAAACCCGGGGCTGAAGGATATCGATTTCGACGAGAAAAACCCTGCATACAGTTATTAAAGCATGATAACGGAATATCCATTACCAGCATTCGATATTTAGGCATATACATTAATCGGGAACGCCGCTATGGCAGATAACACATACTATTACACGCAGGCTCTATGCAATTCGTGCAGGCTACGGGCGACCGCGAGGGCTATCGCGAGGGACGGCGTCGTTATGCTGGAAAAGTTCTGCCCCGAGCATGGCTTGACGTACGACCTGCTATCGTCCGACGTCGCCTGGTTCGAGGAAAGCTTAAGCTACGTAAAGCCCCGCCAGGAGCCGAAGAAGCTATCCATTAACGAGTATAAGGGGTGCCCTGAATCCTGCGGCTTCTGCCCTGAGCACCAGCAGCACGTCTGCCTGCCGGTTATCGAAATTACCAGCTCATGCGATTTGGCCTGCCCTATCTGCCTCAAGGGCTTTACCGAGGATTTTGACCTGACGTCCCGGGAATTTGAGTTTATCCTGGACAACTTAATCATGTCCGAAGAAAATATCGACGTGGTCAATATCAGCGGCGGCGAACCCACCTTACACCCCGATTTTCCTGGTTTCCTCCGGCTGTGCTCCGAAAAGAAAGTTAACCAGGTTACAGTTTCCACGAACGGGCTATCCCTTTTAAAAGATAAGGCCCTGAGGGACCTATTTAAAGAATTGGGAATTATTGCGGCTATTCAATTCGACGGCTTTACGGCGGAGACCTATATCGAGCTTAGGGGGAGCGATCTGAACGGACAAAAGCTTGAGCTAATTAATATACTTGAAACGGAGGGAATCAATTACTCGCTCGTGGCGACTATAGCCAAAGGCGTAAACGAGCATGAAATACCCGCGTTGGTTGATTTTCTTTTTGCCGGGAAAGCTCTGAGCCTGATGTTCCAACCGCTATGCCTAACCGGCGCGGCGTCGGAGAACTTCGATCTCTCCCGCAGGATAACTATACCCGACGTAATAAATAGGCTCTCCCAAAGCCCATACGTAAAGAAAGACGATTTCAAGCCGCTTCCGTGCTCGCATTACTCATGCTTCGCCCTATCGTACTATCTGGACGCCGGGGACGGCAAATTTTATAGCCTGGTGGATTTCCTGGGAAAAGATAAGTTCCTGGACGTAATCTCAAATAAAACTTTACCCGGGCTTGACTATGAGGGCCTGGAGGTAATGAAGGAGAGAATGTTCGAGCTCTGGTCGGCCGCGGATTCAAATAACCTAAGCGAGAACGTATTGAATAGGATCAGGCGGACGCTGAGAGAGCTGAGCTCCTGCGGCTTTGAAAGGAGAAAGAGCCTGGAGCTGGGCATGCAAAATATGAAAGCGATATTTATCCATCACTTTATGGACGCTTACAACTTCGAATTCGGCCGCGTTATAAAATGCTGCAATCCGTACCCGCAAAAGGACGGGAAGATGATCCCTATCTGCGCGATGAACGCGCTAATATCATAAGTTCTTAATCAATGGCGGTTAAGATACCTGCTCTTTTATCCTGCCCCAACGTATTATTGGAATTAGAAGGGGTTTAGACATTGCTTTTTATGGGATCTCTTCGCTTTGCGTTATTTCTTTCCTTTCTTTTTGGGGCTCAATTTTCTCTCGACCTCCTTTACAGACTTAAGGAAATCGATAAATTCATGTTCGTACCCGGCGGCGAGGCTTTGGGGCATATCCATGTAGATCTGGATGCCTTTGTTATGCTTATTAATAATGTGGATCATATAGAGGAGATGCTCCAATACATTTTCGGAGTAGCTTGCTTTGTAAAATACTGCGTTTTTGTAGGGCAGCGGCCAATCCTTCGTTTCCCACGAAAGAACTTCCTTAATGTCGATCGCTATGTTATTTGACAAATCCACCCTTATTGAAGTCGAATAGAGGATCAGGTCGCCGTTATAATTTTTTGCGTCCTCCACGGCGACCACGATCGCCGCGGCGGAGCTTCTGCCGAGGGAATCCGTTAGCTCTTCCCGGTTAAATACGTAGCGTTTTACGTCCGAGCCTCCGCTATCGACCAGCCGCCATTTTTCGTTTGGAAGCCGGAAGCTCATGCCAGCCTCCTTCATCGTGTCCCGGGACGCTTCCGCAATTTCGTTATAGGCCCCCTGAGCGTAGCCGAGCCGAGCTGCGAACATTAGCGCGAGGAAAAAAACTATTCTCATAGGAAGCCCCTCTTAATCTTTGAACATTAAGAAATCAATTCATAATACGTGCAATATAACACATTACGGGATATTATTAGCGTAATCTCATACCCTGTAAGTTTATTATATCACATTCAGCCTATAACCGATACCGGACTCCGTCACAAACAACTTAGGATTAGTCGCGTCCTCCTCCAATTTTTTTCGAATTTGCACCATATAAACGCGCAAATATTGAGTATCCTCGGCGAATTGATTTCCCCAGATTTCCTTCATTATTAGCTTATGCGTGAGGACTTTCCCGGCATTTTTCACAAAAAGGCTTACAATAGCGTACTCCGTCGCCGTAAGCTTTACTATATTATCGTTATTCCTTACGATACGAGCCGCGAGGTCCACCGAAATATTTCCTGAAATAAACACTGCGGATTCGACGACGCTTTCGACTCTTCGCTGAGTCGCACGGATCCTAGCCAGGAGTTCTCCCATACCGAAGGGCTTGGTAACGTAATCGTCTGCGCCGGCGTCCAACAGGGCAATTTTCTCTTCCTCGGAATTTCTAACTGTAAGCACGATCACCGGGACATTGCTCCACTCCCTAATTTGCTTTAATATCTCCGCTCCATCCTCGTCGGGCAATCCGAGATCGAGTAGAATTACGCCGGGTTTAGACATTACGGCTTGCGAGAGCCCTTCCCTGCCGTTTGAGGCTTCCGTCGTTTTATAACCGTTGGCTTCCAGCCCGATCCTAAGAAGCTTCCTAATCTGGGGCTCGTCGTCTATTATTAATATATTCGATAATGCGTCCATTATGCGCCTCTATTCAATTAATATTATTCTTCAGATATGTTGCCGGCAAATAGCTCGCCCTCGCAGGGTAGAGTAATAATGAATCTCGCTCCGCCCTCTTCGGAATTTTCCGCTCTTATCGATCCGCCGTGAGCTTCGATAAATCCCCTGGAAATTGAAAGCCCCAAGCCGGCGCCGCCTGCTTTAACGCCGGGCAATCTGTAGAATTTATCGAATATTCTCTCAAGCTCGGACTCCGGGATTCCTCCGCCTTGGTCTTCTACATTAATACAAACGTGTTCTTTACTATAATAAGCGCTTATCTTTATCGCCGTACCCGGGGCCGAATAAAAAGCCGCGTTTTGGACGACATTGGCCAGGGCTTGCGATATCAAAACGTAATTTCCTTTAATAAACGGCAAATCGCCTTCTATATTAACGGCTATTTTGTGATTTTTCAGATCGTATTCCAGGTTATTAATTACAGAAATGACCACGTCGTTAATTTCGACCCAATCGGGATTAAACCGTATCGTGCCGGATTCGATCCTCGTAGCGTTCAAGAGATTTTCCACGAGCCTGTCCATCCTCTTCGAGGCCGCCAGAATTTCCCCGCTCAAATCCTTCACTGCCGCCGGGTCTCTTATTGTGGCGTCGTCCTGCAGGCCGCTGGAAGCTCCGTGGATAATAGCAATGGGGGTTCGGAATTCATGAGATACCGAGTTAATAAACGTCTTATAGAGCTTTTCCGATTCGGCGTCTACAAAAAATTTCCTGGAGGATTCTTCGGATATTTCCCTTTCGTAGGCTGAAGCAATTTGCGTAATATAATTATTCAATACCGCTTCTCGCTCGAGCGTTAGCCTTTTCTTAATATCTAATGCCACGACCCCGATAGCTCCGCGCGGAGTTGCAACCGGGGTGTAATAGCGCTTCGAGGAAGGAATGTTATCCGTAAATTTCCCTGCGGGCATTTTCCGCTCAAAGGACCACTCAGCCACGGTTAATTCTTTACTGTCGAGGTAGTCGAAGTTCCTGGAGCTAGCGGCTAACCGTAATTTACCGTCTACTCCTGGCAATAGGAAGGCCGTAGGAGAATCAAATAACTTCTCGATTTGACTAATAGCAATCTCGATAACTTTTTCTTTCGAAGACGCATGGGAGAGCTCGTCGGCAAGGTTATATAGCGCGACCGCTCTCTCCTCTCGTTGCCTTACGGTCTGCTCCTGATCCCGTATCCTTGCCGTTAGGAATCCTGATATTATAGCCACGGAAAAATTCAGGCAGAGAGTTATGACGTCGTGGATCGTATTTATATGAAAAGTAAAGAGCGGGGGGATAAAGAAAAAATTCCAGACGGAAGCGCTCAATAAACCCGCCAACAGTATAGGGCCCCTGTTTGCAAATAAGGGGAGTAAAATTACCGAGAAAAGCATTATTAAGCCTACGGATTGATAGCCGATATAATTCCTGAGCGGGAAGCATAAAGCCGCAACCAGGGTTATAAATAATCCTACCAGGAGATATTGCTTTATACTGGAATGACTTTTAAATGCGCTCGAGCTCTCATTTTTCCCGGCGCTTCCATTTTCTTCCGCTCGAACTGCGTAAACGTCAATATCCCCGCTCTCGCGGATCAGCCGATCAACTAAGTTCTTCTTTCCTATTAAATCCTTAAAGTTTCTTTTAACAGGTTTCCCAATAATCAATTGCGAGACGTTATTTTGCCTTGCGATCCTTAGGATTCCTCTTACTATGTCGGTATCCGCGGCGTTTATTATTACCGCCCCAAGCTCTTTCGCCAGCGCGATATTGCTTGATAACCTTTCATTCGCGGCGTCGTCGTCGCTTACTCCAGTATCGATATGGACGGCGAACCAACGAGCTTTCATCGTGTAAGCTAGTCGCCTCGTCCAACGTATCAGGCTGGCGGAATATGGACTGGAGCTAACGCCGACCATCAGCCTTTCGCCTGATTTCCAAGGGCCGGAGATGTTCTCCTTCCGCATATATTCGCGAAGCTGGCTGTCTACTCGTTCCGCCGTGACGCGCAGCGACATTTCCCGCAACGCGGTTAAGTTGCCCACGCGGAAAAAATTTCTTGCGGCGACGCCGGCTTTCTCCGGCAAGTAAACTTTACCTTCGGCAAACCGTTTTAATAATTCCTCGGTGGAAATATCGACCAGTTCTATTTCGTCAGCCATATCGATTATTGAATCCGGTACCATTTCCTTCACGGTTATACCAGTAATTTCCTTTACCGTATCCCTTCGGCTTTCAATATGCTGAACGTTTACGGTAGCGAACACGTCGATGCCGGCGTTTAACAGTTCGACCGCGTCCTGCCATCTCTTGGAGTGCATTGAACCGGGCGCGTTCGAATGTGCCAGTTCGTCCACGAGCGCGACTTTCGGTCTTCTGTTTATGATCTCCCGGACGTCCATTTCTTCCAGGGTCATTCCCTTATATTTTGCGGATATCCTGGGGATAACCGGCAAACTATGCGCTAAAGCGTCAGTTTCTGGTCTGTTATGAGTTTCCACGTACCCAATAACGACGTCGACGCCTGATTTCTTTAATTCCCGAGCTTCGCTTAGCATAGCGTAAGTCTTTCCAACTCCGGCGCACATCCCGAAGAATATCTTCAACCTACCCTTGGAGGACTTTTCTGCTTGCTTACTAATAGCGTTTAATAATAAGTCAGGATCAGGCCTGTTTTCGGGGTTGTCAGGCATTTTTTTCTTTTACCCTTAATTGTTCAACTATTTTGTCCAAGGACTCCGATATTTCCTGGAATTCGTCGCCGGAATCTAAGGCAATTCGTTCGTCGTATTTGCCGGACTCAATTTCTTTCATCCGCAATGAGAGCGTACGGAGCCCGTAGGCGACGTAGCTTGGGAAATAGAAATAGTATAAATCGCCAAGAACTACGCAAATTACGGTTAACACAACCATTATAGCGATTACGCTATTGGAGGACGCCTTAGCCCTCTCGTTTTTCTCGAGGATCGCTTGCATATTTAAGCTATGTATCTTTCCTAACGATTGGTCCATGCTCATCCATATTGGTAGAACGTCGCTTAGATAGATATTCTTTTCGCTATTCTTCGTCCAAAGTTTGTCGCCCAGTTCCTTGAGATTTTGTAGATCGGCTTTAAGATTAGCTACAACAGCCCTTTCTCCGGGTTCGGTAATATTATTATCCTCGGCCTTTAAATACTTATCAAAATTAGCAAAAGCTTTTTGATAATAATCATAATTTGTCCCCTGATCTTTAGGGGGGCGCAATAAAAGCCCGACTTGCGTCGATCGAATCAAATTTAAAGAGCGCGTCATCTTCTCCGCGTACTCGAGACTTTTATAATTATCCTTCAGGATCGCTTTAGCATCGCTGGAAATCCGATTCAGATAGTAAATACTCAAACCGGCTATAAGGAACACCAGCAAAAATGCTAGTCCCAATCCCAACGTTATTCTTGATTTCATTCTCATGATAACGCTCCAATATTAACACAAACTATAACGCTCCTAAATTATTGGAATAAATGTAAATAGGTTGTAAATTATAACGAGGAATCGATAAATATTTTGTAAAAATATTCCTGCAGGCATGACTTTAACTTTAACAAGTATTAACTTCCGGGTATTTCCAAAATGAAAAAGGCCGGTTACCCCGGCCTTTAAATATGAATTATAACATCTATTGATCGAGTCTACGCCGCCGCTTTTCGAAGCGATATAGGCAATATTACGAATTCGATTCCTTTTTTATAAAGCCTTCGCTGAACGGAGAATACCGTGTAGTTATGCAAAAGTCTCGTGAAGAACGTATCCTTTGGGAATACGATCTGACCTCCAAAAAAGACGGCTCTAGGATATTTCTCTGTTATTTGGGACGCTAACTTCATTATTTCCTCCACGACGTCGAGACCGGTGGACGTTATTCCCTCCGCATAAAAGCCGTGATCGTTCATAAACCCGACGTACTTCGAAACGTCCTCGTCCGATTTCTCCTTCAGGGCGCGGACCTCCTCTATCCCCTTGAATACTCCCGCATCGATAAGCCCTATTTGGACGAAGACAAAATTTGAGAAGGAGGAGCCGAACAGCTTGAAAATACTCAATAGCGAATGCAGGCCGATGCCGCTAAAGCCGTTTACCAACAGAACGGCGGTTCGGCCGGACGTGTCGCATTTGCATTCCCCATTCTTGTATTCCACGAATTTTATGTCCTTTGAATTTAGATCGGACAGAGTTTGATCCAGCTTCCCAAGCATTTTACCGGTGTCGTCGTAGTGTTTTCTAATAATTAGAACTAACGATACCAGCGAGCCAGTGATCAGTATAGTTATCCAGCCCCCTTCGTGGAATTTGGTGACAACGACCATGACAAGAATAAAAAAGCAAAGCATGAGGCCAAGTCCGTTAACTATAAATCCTTTTCTCCACTTTTCACCTTTTTTTCGCTCCTGGATCCAATGCTTTACCATTCCGAGCTGCGACAGTACGAACGTGAGAAATACGTTAATACTGTACAAGACAAGCAGGAAAACGACTGAGCCGCGGGTAGCCAGCATCAATACGAAGGCCGCCCCGCTCATAAGCATCACTCCATTTTGAGTGACTAGCCTATCGGAAAGAGCAGAGAATCGAGTAGGGACCCACCGGTCGTGCGCCATGTTTGAAAGCACTCGCGGACCGTCGAGAAACCCTGTTTGAGCTGCGACAAATAGAATTGCCGCCTCGGAGATCAGCGTAATTATTACGAATAAATACGACGAAGTCGGCGACCAGCTCGCGGTGGCAAGTTCGAATAATCGCGCGTTAAGCGTCTTTCCCGGTTGGTTCGTTACGTTAAAGAACAAATAAGCCAGGATAAGACCGAATACCGTCACCGACAGCGAAATAGCCATGTATCTCATCGTCGTTTTCGCGGTTTTAACCCTCGGCTCCCTGAGTATGGGCAGACCGTTGCTGACGGCTTCTATACCCGTATACGTCCCTGCTCCCATGCTATAAGCGTGCATTAGCAGAAGAAATACGCCGAGCGTTCCAAGGTGCGATTGCGTTTGCCTATAGTCGATCGCCACCTTTGAAACAATTTCCGGAAGGTAATTGAAATGAGTAAAAAACGCGTAGGCTATTACAAAAAGATGAGTAGCGACAAAGATCAAAAAAATCGGCATTAAAAACACTACGGATTCCTTAACGCCCCTTAAGTTCAATACGGCCAGCAATATGACCGCGGCCAGGGCGAACGGCAACTTAAACTGTTGTAATTCCAGCGGCAGGAAACTGAACAAGGCGTCCGTTCCGCTCGCCAGGGACACAGTAATCGTGAGAACGTAATCTATCAAAAGCGCGCAGCCGGAGACCATACCCGTCCGCGGGGAAAGCAGCTTACTGGCGACGAGGTACCCGCCGCCGCCCGAGGGAAAGAGTTCGATGATTTGGGAGTAGCTTGAACTTATAATAAAGATAGTTATCACAGTCCCGCACGCGATCAGAAGACTCAACGGCATATTTCCACGTAATGCCAAGACCGCCTCCGCGGGCCCATAGCAACTCGACGATAGCCCGTCGGAACCAAGGCCGATCCACGCGAAAAACGCCATCAACGCTATTTTATGGTACACCCCGGGATCGCGCGGATCCCGCTTTTCGCCTATAACAATTCTTTTTAATTTTGATTTCACAAAGATCTATCTCTTACTTAAATGTAGCGCCCAAGCTAGCCCGGGCGCGGAAATTTATCGAACTCAAAATTATCTCGAAGCGTATAAATAGCGAGTAAAAATGCAGCGGAAATGTATAAATATTTTATAAAGATTTTCTTTTGAATAATTGTCCAAAGGAAGCGATTAATGATTAATCGTTATCGATATTTATATTCCGAAGCGGGCGCGAATGGCTTTGCAAGCATATATTGAATGATAACCGGGGAAGAAGTCGCATCGGTCTCTATTTGCGCCCGCTACTTACCGCATAAAAACCGTGAACAATCTGCGCACAAAAAAAAAATCATCCGGCGAACCATATCCGCCGGATGAATCAAAAATTCGATGAAATTCCACATTCAGAATTCAATTTGCTTCTTTGCAACATAGGATCCCTTGTTCTTCGAACAAAGAAAGGTCAGCTCATCTCATTCCAGCTCTTAATCGGCAGGTCCTCCTGCCGGATCTTTGTAAATGCCATAATGAAAGCGCTCGCAAGCCTGGAATTAGTTATAAGCGGTATGTTGTAATCAACCGCGCTGCGCCTTATAAGGTAATCGTTCGAGAGTTCCCTCTCCGACAGTTCGCGAGGTATGTTTATAATAAGGTCGAACTTCTTGTTTCTTATCATGTCTATGACATTTCGGTCTTCGCCGTTGTCGCCGTACCTGCCGACCTTTATCGTCTCAAGCCCTTCGTTCTTGTAAAAGTTGTACGAGCCTTCTGTGGTATACACATCATATCCCTTTTCCTTCAGAGCCCTGAGGCTGTTGACCAGCTCTACTTTCGACCTTACGGGGCCGGATGAAAGAAGTATGGTCTTCTTCGGAATAGTATAGCCGGTCGAAAGCATAGCGCAGAGTATCGCCTCGTAGTAATTCTCGCCCAGGCAGCCAACTTCGCCCGTGGAGGCCATTTCAACGCCCAGGACGGGGTCGGCCATGTGCAGTCGCGAGAATGAAAACTGCGGAGCCTTTACGGCAATAAAATTCAGATCGAAAAGCGACTTGCTCGGCTTCTCGACTGTCTTGCCAAGCATTATGTTGGTCGCTATCTCTATGAAGTTGGTTTTAAGCGCCTTCGATACGAACGGGAAGCTCCTCGACGCTCTCAGGTTGCACTCGATAACTTTAATATCATTATCCTTGGCAAGGTACTGAATATTGAACGGGCCGGTGATATTGAGCTCGCTTATTATCTTCTCGGTTATCTTCTTTATCTTCCTTGCCGTCTCGACGTATATCTTCTGAGGCGGAAAAACCATCGTGGCGTCGCCCGAGTGAACTCCCGCGAATTCGACATGCTCGGATATGGCATAGACTATTATCCTGCCCCTGTCGGCGACGGCGTCCATCTCGATTTCCTTGGCGTCCTCTATGAACTTTGTAACCACGACGGGATACTGCTTCGAAACGTTTGCCGCCATGTTAAGGAACTTCTCAAGCTCCCCCGCGTTCGATACAACGTTCATCGCCGAGCCGGAGAGAACGTACGACGGCCTGACAAGCAGCGGATACCCCACCTCCCCGGCGAATTTCATAATATCTTCCACCTCGGTAAGCTCTTTCCATTGCGGCTGGTCGACATCGAGCTTGTCCAGCAGGTTTGAGAACTTGTGCCTGTTCTCCGCCATGTCTATGGAAACAGGGGAGGTGCCCAATATATTAACGCCCGATTTGTACAGCCGCATCGAGAGGTTGTTCGGTATCTGCCCGCCCATTGATACTATCACCCCCTGCGGGCTTTCGAATTCGACTATGTCCATCACCCTTTCGAATGATAGCTCGTCGAAGTAGAGCCTGTCGCAGATGTCATAATCCGTGCTGACCGTCTCGGGGTTGTAGTTGATCATGACCGAGCGCTTGTTCTCTTTCCTTATGGCGTTTACGGCATTTACCGAGCACCAGTCGAACTCGACGCTGCTGCCTATGCGGTAGGCGCCCGAGCCAAGAACTATGATTGACCGCCCGTCGTGCTCCGAGACAATATCATTCTCGTCGCCGTTATATGTCATGTAGAGGTAATTCGTTTTGGCCGGGTATTCTCCCGCGAGCGTGTCGATCTGCTTTATGACCGGCTCTATGCCCCTGCTCTTGCGCAGGTTCCTCAGCTCCAGCATTTCGGCCTCAATGTCCCGGCTTTCGTCCTTTAGAACTATCCTGACGATCTGGAAATCGGAGAATCCCAGGCGCTTGGCTTTTCTCATAAGATCGAACGGCACGCTGTTTAGATCGTCGTACGCCAGCAGCTCGTTTCGTACGTCGAATATGTTCTTCAGCTTCTCCAGGAACCAGCGGTCAATCTTTGTAAGTTGGTAAATCTTCTCTACCGAGTAATTATTGGCAAGCGCCTTGGCTATTACGAATATTCTCATATCCGTCGGCTCGGATAATTCTTTCTCATAGTTCTCTATGACCAGGTCCTTGTTCCCGACTAGCCCGTGCATGCCCTGCTCTATCATCCTTAGTCCTTTTTGCAACGCTTCCTCGAATGTGCGGCCTATAGCCATAACCTCGCCGACGCTCTTCATGCTGCTGCCAATCTGCTTCGAAACGCCTTTGAACTTGTTAAGGTCCCAGAGCGGTATCTTGACGACTATATAGTCCAGCGCCGGTTCGAAGAATGCCGACGTCGTCTTGGTGATCGAGTTCTTTAGCTCATGCAGTCCGTACCCGAGAGAGAGCTTGGCTGCTACAAATGCCAGCGGATAGCCAGTCGCCTTCGAAGCCAGGGCGGAAGAGCGCGATAGCCTTGCGTTTACCTCTATTACCCTGTAATCCTCCGATTGGGGATCAAGCGCATATTGAATGTTACATTCGCCTATAATCCCTAAGTGGCGAATTATCTTAATTGCCAGCTTGCGAAGCTCATGATACTCCCTGTTCGATAGCGTCTGCGATGGAGCCACGACTATGCTCTCGCCCGTATGTATGCCCAGGGGATCGAAGTTCTCCATGTTGCAGACCGTTATGCAGTTGTCGTACTTGTCGCGCACGACCTCGTATTCTATCTCCTTCCAGCCTTTGAGCGATTCTTCGACCAGTATCTGGTTGGAGAAAGCGAAGGATTTCTTCGCCAGCGCAATCAGCTCTTCCTCGTTCGAGCAGAAGCCGCTTCCCAGCCCGCCAAGCGAATACCCGGAGCGAATGATGATCGGGTAGTTCAGCTCGTTCGCCGCCCTCCTCGCATCTTCCAGGCTTTCGACGGCAATGCTTCGCGGAGTCTTTACGCCAATCTCCGCCAGTTTATTAACGAACAGTTCCCTGTCCTCGGTCTCGAGTATTGCCTGAACCTGCGTGCCGAGAACCTGCACATTGTATTTCTCGAACGCCTTGCTATTGTATAGACTTATGCCGCAGTTAAGAGCCGTCTGCCCGCCGAAGGAGAGGAGAATCCCGTCGGGCCTTTCCTTTTCGATTACCTTCTCGACAAAATATGGCGTTATTGGGAGAAAATATATGGTGTCGGCGATATTTTCCGAGGTCTGAACTGTCGCTATGTTGGGATTTATAAGAACCGTGGTTATGCCTTCCTCGCGAATAGCTTTTAGCGCCTGGGAGCCGGAGTAGTCAAATTCGCCCGCCTCGCCTATCTTTAAAGCGCCCGAACCAAGAACGAGTATTTTCTTTATTGATTTTTCCATTCTTTTACGTTCCGAATAAATTGTTCGAACAAAAATTCCGTATCTATCGGTCCGCCCGACGCTTCAGGATGAAACTGGACAGAAAAAAAGGGCTTTGACTTGTGTCGAATGCCCTCGTTTGAATTATCGTTTAAATTTTTGAAATATGGCTCCCAGTCGTCGCCGAGACTGGCGTCGTCTACGGCGAACCCGTGGTTCTGGGAGGTTATGTACGCCCGGTTAGCGCCCTGTTGAATAACGGGCTGGTTGTGGCTTCGATGGCCGTACTTTAGCTTGTACGTTTTCGCGCCCGCCGCAAGCGCCATTAGCTGGCTGCCAAGGCATATTCCGAATATGGGAATGTCCTGTTTCAAAGCTTTTGACAGGTTATTTATAGTCGCTTCGCATCTTGTCGGGTCGCCGGGGCCGTTCGTCAGGAACAGGCCGTCATAATCTTCCCTAAGAAAATCATAATCCCAGGGCGCTCTTATTACAGTTGTGTCGTGCTTTAGAAGGTAGCGTATGATATTAGTCTTTACGCCGCAGTCAACCAGAAGAATCCTGTATTTGCCATTGCCATAGACCGTTTTCCTGTCTATGCTGACCTTTGCAACGAGATTTTCTTGATTGGGATCATGGAAATCAAGATCGTAATTCTCCTCGAATACGATCTTGCCGAGCATAGCGCCTTTGTCGCGGAGCTTCTTTGTCAGCGCTCTTGTGTCCACGTCGTAAACGCCGGGTATTTTGAACTCCTTCAGCCAGTCGCCCAGGCTCTTGGAAGCGTTCCAATGATTGAATTCAAACGAGTAATCCGAAATGATAAGCCCTGATACCTGGACGGATTCAGACTCGAACTCAGTCGGCAAACCGTCCGCAAATTTATTTTCAGGGACTCCGTAATTTCCTACGATAGGATATGTGAGGACAAGAATTTGGCCTTTGTACGAGGGGTCTGTAAGGCTTTCGGGGTAGCCCGTCATTGCGGTGTTGAACACGACTTCGCCGCCCGACGCCCCCTCGTAGCCGAAAGACTTGCCCTTGATCACGGCGCCGTCTTCGAGTATTATTTTTGCTGTTCTTTCCATTCCTAATCCTTAATTAAGAATTTATATAAAAATAGCCCATTCAACAACGGGCTAATTTAATTCCGGCTAAACCGAATTTTTAACCTGGCAAAAATAATAAAAGATAATGACTTAAAGAGCGAATTTTTTCTACTGTCTACGCCGGTTTAACAAAAGCGAAATTTGATCGCTACGCATTAGCGTATTCGCCAAAAAAAACGCCTTACCTTGCGGCAAGGCGTTTTTTATTTTTGTGTGCCCGGAACAGGACTTGAAAAATCATTTAGCATTTAACATTTAGCATTTATCGTCTCATTTTGATGTTTATTCGACGGTTGCATACTAATCATGTATCTATAAAAAAAGACGTCCTCTTCTGAGAACGTCTTAAATGTGTGCCCGGAACAGGACTTGAACCTGCACCCCCGTACGGAGACTACACCCTGAATGTAGCGCGTCTGCCAATTCCGCCATCCGGGCCTGGAATCATTTATCAATTAACATTTATCATTTATCATTTTTTCTAGGTTCAATTCGCATCTTTTTAATGATGGAATAAAGAATCCGAGCAAGTTCGTCTGCATTGGCAAATACTCTTGCATAATCGGATTCAGCGATAAAGCCCGAATCTTTTAGTAGAGTCAACCAATACTTTGTTTCCAGCGCCTCTTTATAGGCAATCGAAAATTTCGCCGAGAACTCTATATCGGATATTGCTCCGTTTGCTTCGGCGATATTTGCGCCAATAGAAGTTCCTGCCCGAAGTAATTGCTTCGACATGACGAACTCTTTGTTCTGTTGTATTAGCTTTTGATAAAGCTTTACAATGCTTAAAGCGAACTCACATGCTTTTTCATACGTAACATTATCTTTAACTAACATAATATTTATCTCGTTAAATGAAAATGCCTGGTAATACAACTAAAGCGCTTCGATGCAAAATTGTCTTTACTTAAGGAACGATATCCGAAAAGAACTGTTAAATGTTAAATGATCAATGTTAATTGTCTTTGCGGAGAGGGTGGGATTCGAACCCACGGTACGGTTGCCCGTACAACGGTTTTCGAGACCGCCCGATTCAACCACTCTCGCACCTCTCCTAAGAAATCTATCTTGCTTTTTTGCTTTAAAAAAGCTTTTGCTTATTCTTCTTCGCCGATAACCCAAACCTTGAGCGTGGCGGCGACTTCCGGGTGCAGCTTAACCTTAACGTCGAAGACGCCGAGCGTCTTGATCGGCTCTTCGAGCGCGATGTTGCGACGATCAATGTTAAAGCCTTTCGCGGTAAGTTCCTGCCCGATCATTTGCGGGGTGACGGAGCCGTAAAGCTTGCC
>JBLNBN010000062.1:0-5596 GCA_050260015.1 Chloroflexota bacterium
GGCGGCAGGAAGCGTTATGTTATGTTCTTTAAGGTCCATCACATCGTTTTCGACGGCTGGTCGAACGAAATACTTCTAAAGGAAATATCGGAAGTATATAATAGCCTCGCGCAGGGAATTACGCCCAAGCTCGAGGACCTACGGCTCGACTACGCCGCATATTCCGAAAGGCTGCGAGGCGAGGACGAGATCAATAAGCGCCGGGACTATTGGCTGGAAAAAATGACGGATTTCCCGGGCAATCTCCAACTCCCGACCGATTTTCCGCGAAACGGCGCCGCGTCCTTCGAGGGGAATACGCATATTCTCGGCCTGGACATAGAAAAGCTCGAATCGTTAAAAAAAATAAGCGAGAAGTTGCGCTGCAGCTTATTCGACGTAGCCGCAGCCGCAGTATATGTTCTACTCTATATCGAGAGCTCGCAAAAAGATATTACCTTGGGAATACCGCTCTCGGGCAGAACCGAACCCGAACTCGAGAACGTCGTCGGGTATTTCATCAACACGATGCCCCTAAGGCTCAAGCTCGACGGCGAAAAGCCTATTAGCGACCTTATCCGCCAAATACGCGATAATATAGTTCAAATGAACGCCAACCAGGCGTATCCGTTCGATAGATTGGTCGAGGAGATGGACCTAAAGTACGGCGAAACCGGCTCGCCGGCGTTCGACATTATTGTCAACGCCTACTCCGCCGACTTAGACGCACTCGCGCTGGACGGAGTGAAGACTTCCGTTTTCGGCGACAGCTCGTTCTTCAGCAAGTACGATTTACAATTCTATTACGAAGAAAAAGAAGAGATTAACATTATAATCGAATATAAAACCGCATTATTTAAGCCCGAAACTATTGAACGCTTCGCAGGCGAGATAAATCAAATTCTCGAAATGATAACAGGTAGCGAAGCGCTTGCGCTCGACGACGTTAGACAAAGGATAAAGGCAGAGGACAAAAGAACTGAAGAAGAGGATTTCAGAAATTCGTTACTTTACGTCAGCGAGGAGTTCTAGTAATAAATGTGCGGTATTGCGGGAATATTTGGAATAAACGGCGAGCTTGACGTAGAGAAAATCTATGCGAACGGGCGCGGCATCCTTCCGTCGATGACGAACGAACTCTACCACAGGGGGCCGGACAGCGATGGATATTACATAGATAATAGAATAGCTCTCGGCTTTCGCAGGCTTTCCATCGTAGATCTATCCGCGAACGGGGATCAGCCCTTTTTTAACGAGGACTGTTCTATCGCGATGGTCTGCAACGGCGAGATATTCAATTATAAAGAACTGAAAGACTATTTGCTTAGCAAGGGGCACGCGTTCCGCTCCACATGCGATATTGAAGTTTTGCCGCACCTCTACGAGGAATTTGGCATAGATTTCCTCAATAAGCTCAACGCGCAGTTCGCCGCCGCCATATACGATAAGAAGAAGGGCGAGTTCTTTCTTGCGCGCGATCCCGTCGGGATAGCTCCGCTCTTTTGGACGGCGAGCGACGGCAAGTTGCTGTTCGCTTCCGAGATGAAGGCGATACTTAAATATCCCTCGGTCAGGAAAGAGGTCAATTTAAAAGCTCTCGATCAGCTATTTGCATTCCCATCCATAGCGTCTCCCGAGACTATCTTTAAAAATATCCACGCTATGCGTCCCGGGCATTTCCTGCACGTAAAGAACGGCGAAATTAGCGTCAGGAAATACAGGGATTTGGACTATCCGGCGGAATCCGAATTAAGAACCGATATAGATATCTCCGCGCTCTGCGAGGAACTCGACGAAAAATTAAATAGGGCGGTTAAGCTAAGGCTCAACGCGGACGTGCCCGTGGGCTGCTATATAAGCGGCGGGCTTGATTCCTCTTTAATCGCAAGTCTCGCCAGGAAGCATATCGATTCGGCGCCTCTCCATTCCTTCGGCATCGGGTTCGACGACCCGGCGATCGACGAACGAAGTTACCAGCGGGCTGCGAGCGAAAAAGTAAACTCAATACACCACGAGATTGTATTCGACCCAAGCGCCACGGTTGATATGCTTCGGCGCGTTATTCGCCATGCGGAAACGCCGCTTAAAGAAACATACGACGTATGCTCTTTGGCCCTATCCGGCGAGGTCCGCTCCAACGGATTAAAAGTAATTCTAACCGGCGAAGGCGCCGACGAGCTGTTTGCGGGTTACGTGGGTTATGGCTTAGACCTAAGCCGTTCGACGGACGACTATTCGGACGAGCCGGAGGAACTTTTAGACAGGCGGATCCGGCAGCGTTTGTGGGGCGACCCCGACTTTTTCTACGAGAGGAATTACTACGAGTTCAACGAGATGAGGCAATCCCTCTACTCCGCGAACGTATCGGGAGAGTTCGATAGCTTCAACTGCACGAACGCTTCGCCAATCGACATCGATTTAATAAAGGGCAGGCACGTAACGCATAAGAGGTCCTTTATCGATTTCAAATTGAGGATAGCGGATCATTTGCTAGCGGATCACGGCGATAGGGTCACTTTCGCTAACTCGGTCGAGGGGCGCTACCCGTTCTTAGACGTCGAGTTGATCGACTTTATCAAAAATATCCATCCCTCGCTCCATATTAACGGCGGAACGGAAAAATATATATTAAAGAAAACCGCGGAAAAATACCTTCCCGACAGAATTACGAAAAGGAAGAAATTTGCGTTCGTCGCGCCGGGCAGCGCCTCGCTTCTCCAAAACGACGACGGTTATATCGATCATATTCTCAGTTTTGAGACCATTAAAAGGCAGGGCTACTTCAACCCCGATTCAATAGAGAGATTGAGGAAAATGTACGCTCGCGACGGATTCTCCATAAATCAAACGTTCGATAACGACTTGCTGATGATAGTCATTACATTTGGCATATTTTTAGACGAATTTAACATATAACCGGAAAGGCATTATGAAAAAAAGCTACTTGAATACTATAGTAATTCTCATTGCGGCAATTAGCGCCTGTTCGTCGATGGCATTTGGACAAGCCAACTCCTCTTATCCGTGGTGGTTGAGCAGCTCGCTGACCAATCCTGACACAACCGACGCGGTCCGTTACCATGCCGAGGGCGATTTCTCCTTTACGAATATGTCAGGTAATCTCGAGGGAACCGTTTATCGCGGCAAAATCTTGAACTTCATCAGGAAGGGCAGGGTGACGGGGCATCTGAATTACCTGGCGGATATAAGCGACATAACTAAGTTTGCCGATAATTCCGGCGACCCGCATTCGGCGTCGAAAATCGTTACAAATAAGCAAATAGCTGAAGCCGCTATCGATTATGATTTGACCAAAGTTCTATTTTTAGAAGGCGGGACCGTGTGGGAGAGGGATATCAACTCCGCAATTCTAAACAGGTACTCTTATTATGGCGGACTGGGCATAAATCAAGTCTTTGAGGGAAAGCATTTCCTGAACGCAGTGCTAGCTGCCGGCGTCGCGGATATAGAATACGATATTCCTCCGCCGTACACCATCGATATGTTCGACGTGCAGAAAAAACCTGCGGCTTACCTGTTCTTTATGCAGTCCTACGCCTGGAACGTCACCGAAAAGATTTCCTTCCAGGAGGGGCTTAGGTACTATCCAAACCTATCCGAAACAAAGAGATATAGGTATGCCGCCGAGCTTCGGACTAATTTCGCCGTTTGGGATTTCCTCTCGTTCTTTATCGGCTACGACTATGCCTACGATAACGACGCGAAGAACGTGCAGGCGTATTCGACCGACACCAAGACAATGATTGGGATCAAATTGCAGTATTAATCGACTTAAAAAACGGGAATAGATAATGGGCCTGGATAATAAGCTTTTTCATAAGGTTTTTGAATATAACGTAGAAAAGTTTCGCAATAATATAGCCGTAGAGAGCGCGGGAAATAAAACCGATTATGAGACATTAAACCGATTTGCGAACGCTATCGCAAACCTGATAGAAAAAGAAAATCTCGCAGAAGCCGGGGGCATTGTGGCAATACTTATGTCGCCGGGCTATGAATATATTGCGGCAATACTTGGCGTTATGAAGGCTGGAAGGATATTTATGCCCCTATCCGCTTCCGCGCCTCCCGAAGTTATTAAGAAAAACGTTCAAAAGGCAAAGCCGGTCCTTATTATAAAAGACATAGATTCGCAGGGAAAGCTCGCAAAGCTCTTTGAAAGCGAATTGAGTTTCGCCAATTCTATCGCGATCGACCGCGGGAGAATATCCGTTAACGGAAATGAATTTAACGATTATTCAAACTTCGATACCGCAAATCCAGCCGTCGCGGTTTTGCCCGACGATTCCTGCTACTTGATCTTTACGTCGGGCTCCACCGGCGAGCCCAAGGCCATCTTAGGACGTCATAAGAGCTTAAGCCATTTCGTCCATTGGGAATGCCGGGAATTTGCGTTTGACGAAACGACCCGCATACCCCTGCTTGCGCCCGTTACTTTCGACGTCAGCTTTAGGGATATTTTCTCGCCGCTGCTCTGCGGAGGACGAGTGTTAATACCCGAACCGGGCGTAAAGAATAACTACAAGCTGTTCGCCGCATGGCTGGACGAGAACAAAGTAACCGCGCTGCATATAGTCCCTTCGCTATTGCGCATACTCATGAAGGAACTCGGTTCCGCTGACGCCCCCGCTATGTTTAAATCGATGAAGTACGTTCTGTCCGCCGGGGAGCCGCTCTACGGCAGGGACGTCGAGAAATGGAGAGAGATATTCGGCTCCCGCGTCGAACTGGTTAATCTCTACGGCCCCTCCGAAACCGTTCTGGCCAAGGTATTTAATCGATTTGGAGACGCGCGTTTCGATCCGAATAAGATCGTTCCGCTGGGGAAACCAATATCCAACGCCTCCGTCATAATTTTGGACGGCGATAAACTCTGCGACATAGGCGTCATGGGCGAGATTCACATAAAAACTCCTTTTATAAGTAACGGTTACTTTAATGATCGGGAGCTGAACGAAAAGAGCTTTATCGTAAATCCGCTTACTAACGACCCAGCAGACCTGGTCTATAAAACGGGCGATATGGGGAAATATCTGTCGGACAGGCAAATTGAATATATTGGCCGGATCGACAGGCAGGTAAAAGTATATGGAAATAGGGTGGAGCTCGGCGAAATCGAATACGCTCTTAATTCAATACCCGAGATAGACGAAGCGGTAATAATTCCGGATAAGAACCATAATTTCGACGTTAGGCTGCTGGCCTATTATACTCTTAAGTCGTCGCTCGGACGCGATGAAATTCGCGCAAAGTTATCCGACTCACTTCCGGATTATATGCTGCCGTCGTATTTTATCGAATTGGAGAGCTTTCCGCTCAATTTCAACGGTAAGATTAATAAAAAAGCGCTACCCAAGCCCGAAGACCTGCTCTACGAGAGCGTAGCTTACGTCGAGCCCAAAACTAAAACAGAAAAAGAATTGGCCGCGATTTGGAGCGAAGCGCTTGGAATAAATAAGATAGGAATAAAGAATTCTTACTTAGAATTCGGCGGCAATTCTCTTACCGCTATTAAGCTAATCTCCACTATATATAAAAAGTTCGGCGCGGAGCTAAACATACGCGACCTCTTCGAGAACGGCAGCGTCGAAAGCAT
>JBLNBN010000063.1:0-109417 GCA_050260015.1 Chloroflexota bacterium
ATTATAGCGGGATTGATATTTGAAGCAAGCATGCTTGTGTTAATGTTTTCTGTAATGTTCTTTACCCCCGGACAGGATATATCCGAGGAAACCGCAAAGAGCAACGAAAATGAGGACATTCTAAGCGAGATCGGGGAGATCGGTCGCGACTTCGCTTCCGCCGTGCTACAGATCGAGCAGCTTGCGAGCGGGGTAGAAAAATTATCGGCCCGACAGGAGGAAAGCATTGCCGCGGCCAATAAAGCCACGGAAATTGCCGCCGCCGCAATTTCTCCCAATCCTCAATTGCTTGAAACGATGCGCGAGACGGGGGCCGCGCTTAAAGATCTGAACTCGAAAATTAACGAGCTTTCCGCCGAAATTGAAGAAATAAGAAAAGAAAAAATTGAATCGGCCGTGCGCGCCGAATTAGAAAAATACTTTAGTTCGAAGTTGGAATCGAAATGAGAGTTACACCGCCGAAGAGAAGGCGAATAGTAGATATATATTTCGTGCTTTATCTTGCCGCGCTTCTATTCCTTTTGCCGGATAAGAAGCCTGCCGACGAGCGTTCGAATCAGAAGAATTACTCGGAAAGCTTTACGTTGCGCGCGGAAAAAAACGCGCTCTTCGCGAAGGCGTATATCGATTCCAACGGATTAAACGTTATTTCTCTTGATTCCGTAAATTATATTTATTACTCCGGAGACGTGGAGGACGTAAATTACGAGTTTATCATAGAGGATCCCGCGGTAAAGCGTCGGGTCTCGATAAACAGCGACGAAATGTCCTCAACGAGGTATTTTAGGCTAATAGAGGACGAGGAGAATAAATCCGCTTCCTTTTATTGGAAGCCTCCGGCAGACGCCAGGAATAACGCCGTATATAGCGTTCGCGTAAACGCAGTCGCAAAAAGCCGGCGCGGCGCAGATCTTTTATCGGAAAGGCCGCAGCTGAGAGCCTCCGCTCAATTTAACCTGATTCTCAATTTCTATGAAAAAATACCCGGCAGCTCCGCTCTTGCAGCAACCGGCGAAACAGCGGGAACGAGGATTGACGGCGGCATGGGCGCTCCCCAGTTTATATCGACCAATTTCTCGTTTAATCTGCAAAATTACGAGATTCGCGCTCTTGCAGGGCAACGTTGGCAAAATTCTATATTCTCGGCCGGGGCGGATCTTAAAATGGATCTTAGCGAAGCTCCCAAAATCCGAATTAACAATACGCCGCAGAACAATGGCGGCACGGTATACTTAAAGTCGTTAAATCCCGGCGGGATCGTGCTTGAAGGGGTCGCTCCCTCCTACGGCGAATCGCGCGTTAACGTCGCCTTTAGGCAGAAGTTTACCGGCAGGGAGGTTGAGATGGAGTTTAAGGTGGCTCCGCAAATGCTCAAATCGCCGCAATACGATAAGGTAATGTATCCCGACCGTAATTATACGATACAGCTTAACATGCCCTTCGTAAGCGGCCAGGAAAGCTCCGCCCAGCTTAAGTCCGGGGACGGCAGGAACGTCTACGCGTCGAGCGAAGGCGGCGGCGAGCTCGCATTTACCCCAAGCGCTTCGGATACGGGTAAGACTATTTACCTTGAACGGTATGTCGACGGCAAGCTGTTTGGACAACGCTATCCTATTCAAATTAAGAGCTACCCTCCTCCGGAAGTCGTTCGATTAATTGATTTCGGCGCAAAGACCGTGCGCCTGCAAACTGCAGCTTACGGCGCATTTGCCGGCCGTGAGAACTATGTCGTCCGCCTTGAATTGGAAGGCAACGCGCGCTACCGCGAATTAAACGGGCAAGCGACGCTTGACCGGGCTTCTATGCAATACGTTCAAATATTTGAAATTACGCCGATCGATACCGAGAAGCCGTTCGAATTTAACGTAACGGCCGTCGACAGGCGCGGCTCGCGCTCGGCCGAAAGAAAGTATCATTAATGAAGAGATTACCATTAGCTGGGAATTAGTTGAAATAATAATTGATATATTTTTTGAAACTAAAGAGCAAAGCTTTCGTATTTTTGAGTATTCTTTAATGGTATCGGTTTAGAATATGAAAAGAGTATTTTCCTCAATATTTATACTAATCCTCTTCAACGCGGTAAGCTCCGGGGCGCAAACAAAAGGGCAGAATGTCTTTACGCTTGAGCAGAGCATCCAAATCGCGCTGGAAAAAAATTATGACGTTCGGGTTAATAAACAGCGCATCCAGACATCGGACGCCCAAGTGCGGGCTGCGTTCGGTTCATATTTACCTTCGGCGGACGTCAGCTTAGGCTACCAGAGACAATTTGGTCTTAAATCCAGGAATTATCAAGGCCTTGTCTACGACGTTCCCGCGGATCAACTCAGTAATTATTCCCTGCAGGCAACGGCTCAATACCTGATTTTCGACGGTTTCAACCGCGACGCGCTCTATAGCCAAGCCGAAAAGACGCTGGACGCAAACAGGATGACAGCGGAGCAAACTCGCGATAATATTAGAATTGAGGTTATTCGCAATTATATAAACGTAATCAAGAACGGCCAGATCGTTAAGATCCGTCGGCAAAATATTGAAGAGGGCAGGAAAACATTAGAAATGATCCAAGCCCAATTCAAGGCCGGCACGATTTCAATTACCCCCGTCTACGCGCAGGAAGCCGCGTTAGGAACGCGCGAGCTCGAACTATTGCAGGCCGAGAACGACGTAAACATCGCTAAAGCTAACCTGCTCGTCACAATGGGTTTAGAAGCGGATATGGAGGCGACGTTCCTGGAGACGAGCCTGGCCAACGACGTTGGCGACGAGGACATGCTTGGCTTTCGTAAAAGGATAGGCGGGGAGCAATCGCTAATAAAGCGCGCCATCGACTCCCGCCAGGACATACGAGCTTTGGAAGCTTCGCTTGAAGCCAGCCGCGCGTACGTTCGCTCCACCATGTCGGGTTATTACCCGAAGCTTTACGCCCAGGGCGGTTGGATGTTCTCCAATAATCAATTTAACAATTTTGGCGAAAGGGGATTTTCCTATTTAGGCTTGTCCCTCCAGGTCCCTGTTTTCGAGCAATTCAGGACCAACGCCCAAAAGCAAACCGCGGAGCTTCAGCTCGTTCAAAACGAAATGGAAATACGTCGACTTGAAAACGTTGTGCGTTCGAACATTCAATTAGCAATTCTAAATTTAGACGGGGCGGAAAAAGGGCTTGAAATAAGCCGGCGAGCCCTGCGCAGCGCGGAAATGAATTTCCGTAGCGTCGAGGAGAGCTTTAAGGTTGGGACGGCTAACTCGACCGATCTTACGACCGCAAACGCGCAGCTAATAACCGCCCAGGTCAACCGGGTAACGAGCGTTTACAATTACCTGCAAATCCAAAAAGAAGTTCTTTACGCAATCGGCGAGCTCAAGTAGTTTTTCAAATATTAATGGAGGGTGTAATAATGGAAACTCAAGACAACTTTGAAGAAGAACAGCGCCGCTACGCGCAGATGATGCCGGACTATTCCGTAGACGATCCGTACTCTTTGCGCGTTGGATTCGGGCGCAGGCTCGGGGCCTACCTTATCGACATACTAATAGCGATGATAATAATCGCAATCGGGTACACCTTAACGGGAGCTTTCGGCGAAATGTTTGGACAGAACTACCAGGAGCTGATGGGCGATCCCGACGCCATGGCCGAATACCAAGCCGCTTTGCTGGCAAAGACGCTTCCCGTGCAAATAATAACGATTCTATTGATCGGCGCTTTTGAAATATTCATGGCGGCGTCCCCCGGCAAGCTGGCTTTAAATATGCGTATCGGAAATGCAAATAGGACTAAAGCGACGCTTGGGACATTGTTCTTCCGGTTTACGCTGAAGTACGGAACGATCTATTTTTCGATCCTCTATTGGATCACCAGCGTCAATATCTGGAATTGGGTAGGCACGTTCTTCGGAATCATAATATTAATCGGCTGCTTCTTCGTGCTTGGCGAAAAGCGCCAGGCGCTGCACGACATGATAGCCAAGACCGCGGTATATCTTTCCGAGAACGTAACGCGCGCGAGCCAGAGCGAGCTTATCAGGGAGGATTCGACTCGCGGAGAAAAGAATATAGGATAACAATTTACTAAAATTATAAAACCGTAAGACTGATAACGGGGAAGAAATGGCAAAGAAAAGTAAAAAAACAACCTGGATAGTAATCGGCTCTATTGCAGCATTATTAATAATAGCCGTACTGCTTGGAGTGGCTAGCTCCGGCGATAAACCTGTGGAAGTTACCGTATCCAAAGTTGGAAGGCGCACAATTACTCAAACGGTTTCCGCCGTTGGAAAGATCGAAGCTGAAACTGAAATTAAGGTCAGTTCCGAAACGAGCGGCGAAATCGTTTACCTGGGCGTGAAGGAAGGGGACACGGTGCGACGCGGCGAACTTTTGGTCCGCATTAAGCCCGACATTATCCAAACCCAGCTCGAGCAATTTTCCGCCCTGATGGAATCGGCCAAGATGGAAATAGACGCCCGGCGCGCAGAGATGGACCGCACCCAATCGGAGCTTGGCAGGGTACAGTCATTAAACTCGCAGCAATTCGCCTCCGCCCAGGATCTCGACAGGGCGCGCTCGGCCTTCAACGCCGCCGAAGCGAACTACAAAGCCTCACTTTCCCGTTATCAGCAGGCGCAGGCGCAGTACAGGGAAATTCGTCGCGCCGCGGAGCGCACGACTATCTCGGCGCCAATTAGCGGAATCGTTACAAGCCTCGCCGTAGAGCAGGGCGAAAAGGTCGTAGGAACTGCTCAAATGCAGGGCACTGAAATGCTGCGCGTTTCCGACTTAAATGTAATGAACGCCGTCGTCGACGTCTCCGAGGACGATATAATCCACGTCAAGAATGGCGACACGGCAAATATCGAGATCGACGCGCTCCCGGACAAGGTATATAAAGGGGTGGTTATAGAAATCGGGCACGCGGCAAAGCAAAGCGCGCTCGGCACCCAGGACCAGGTCACGAACTTCGCCGTAAAGGTAAGGATAATCGATAAGGAATTCAGATTGCGCCCCGGTATGAGCTGCAATGTGGATATTCTTACCGAAACCAAATATAACGTCCTTGCGGCTCCGCTAATGGCCGTAACGGTACGCGACGTGCCTAAGAACGAGGACGAAGGCGGACCCGTAAAGAATCTAACCCAGGAAAAGTTAGAGAGGGCGAATAAGAATAAGCCGCAATCGGTTGTTTTCGCCCCGTCCGGCGACAAGGCGAAACTAGTTAAAGTCGAGACCGGCGTCAGCGACAACGGTTACATCGAGATCACGAGCGGGCTCCGCGAGGGCCAGGAAATTATTTCGGGCAGCTTCCAGGCAGTTAGCAAGACGTTAAACGACGGCTCGAAGATCAGCCGTTCGGCTAAGAAAAAATACGGTAAAAAGCAGGTCTAGGGAACAAGTATGGAAAATAGCGGCATAAAATCTGCGACAAGGCGAATTATAAAAATAGCGAACGTTAAGAAAATCTATAAAATGGGCGCCGAGGTAGTCTTTGCGCTCCGCGACGTATCGCTGGACATTCATGAGAACGAATATGTCGCTATCATGGGGCCTTCAGGCTCGGGAAAGTCTACGCTAATGAATATTATCGGGTGCCTGGATACTCCAAGCGCGGGTAAGTATTGGTTTGGCGACGAGGACGTTTCCGAAATGGGCGACAACGATTTGGCTAGCATTCGCAATCGAAAGATAGGATTTGTTTTCCAGACCTTCAATTTATTGCCGCGAGCATCCTCGCTTAAAAATGTGGAGTTACCGCTTGTGTATTCCGGCGTCGGTTACTCGATCCGACGGGAACGCGCTATCGAAGCCCTTACGAACGTAGGACTTGCGGACAGGATGACGCATAAGCCCAACGAGCTTTCCGGCGGTCAGCGGCAGAGGGTAGCAGTAGCGCGCGCTTTAGTCACTCATCCCGAAATAATTCTTGCGGACGAACCAACCGGCAACTTAGATTCCAAGACCGGCGAGGACATAATGAAGCTCTTCGAAGAGCTCTGGAGGCTGGGGAACACGATGATTTTAGTAACGCACGAAGAAGACATCGCTCGGCACGCCCATAGAATAATCCGGCTTAAGGACGGGTTAATAGAGCGGGACGAATTAAATCCCAATCCGATCACTTTCAACGGGATCGGCTCTAAATGAGGTGGAACGACATATCGGAAGCTTTGGCGCAAGCCAGCGAATCCCTGCGCGCCAATAAGATGCGCTCGTTGCTGGCTTCTCTTGGCGTAGTTATAGGCATATCTTTCGTTATACTGATGGGGTGGGCCTTAACGGGGCTGGACAACGCGCTCTACGAAACTATACAGTTCACTGGAAGCGATATGCTCTACGTCGACAAGTGGCCCTGGGCCGGTCAGCAAAATTGGGACGACATCGAAGCCCGGAAGGACATTACCTACGAACAAGCCAAAAAAGCCGCCGAAAGAATTGAATCCGCCGAACTCGTTTTTCCTATAGCCTGGGCTTGGGGCGAAGCCGTGCAGTACCGCGATATAGTTTACGAAAGGGCGCAGGTGCAGGGGACCAGTTGGGAATTCTCCAAAACTCCCGGCGCCAGGGTGCTGTACGGACGAACTTTCACCCAATTCGAGAATGAGACCAGCCAGAATGTAGTCGTGCTTGGGCATGCCGTCTACGAAGCCCTCTTCGGCGAAGCCTATCCCATCGGGAAGCAGGTGGAACTAGCAGGCAAGCGGTTTACGGTCATTGGCGTTATAGTTAAGCAGGGCAACTTCCTCAACGAGTTCTCCGACAGGTTGACGTATATCCCGATGCGCACTTTTATTAGCGCGTTCGGAAAGAACCGCTCCTTTACGCTTGCCGTTAAAGCCGGCAACGAAGCCGATCTCGATTACGTTCGCGACGAGGTTCGCGGCGTCATGCGGCAGGAACGTAATTTAACGATCGATAAAAAGGACGATTTTGCCATTAACGAAACGAAAACTTTCGAAGAATCCCTGGCTATTATCCGGGGATCTATTTGGGGAGTCGGAATCGGTATGACGGCTCTATCCTTTATCGTCGGCATAATTGGAATTATGAACATCATGTTCGTATCCGTTACGGAAAGGACTAAAGAAATAGGCATACGAAAGGCATTGGGAGCCAAGAACAGCTCGATACTGGTACAGTTCATAGTTGAGAGCAGCGTGCTCTGCATTTTAGGCGCTTTCATTTCCTTCGTGATCTGTTCGGGCTTGATTTACTTTACAGTTTTACTGATACGGAGAGCCGACGCGTCGATTACGTTTTTAGACCCGATTCTGCCTCCTAATTTATTTATTATTTCGACGATCGTATCGATTATCGTTGGCGTTCTCTCCGGCTTAGCGCCGGCAATGAGGGCGGCGCGATTAAAACCGGTCGACGCGCTAAGATTCGAGTAGGCAACTTATGAATTTTATAGAGAGCATATGGCTGGCTTTGGATTCGATACGCGTGAACAAATTGCGCGCAGGACTGACTTTGCTGAGCATCTCGATAGGAGTATTTGCTATCATCGGGGCCGGCGCGTTAGTCGAATCGATAAATAATACCGTCAACGTCGAATTGGAAAAGCACGGGCGCAACTCCTTCTTTATTTCTAAGATGCCCAACATGGTGCTAAGCGGCAAGGGGTGGCGAAAGTATATGAAGCGCAAGAACATCACCTGGCGGCAGGCGGAGCAATTCAAAAAGCGATTAACTTTGGGCCAGATGGTCTCGCTCGCCAGCTTCGATCAGGGCGCGACTATAGAGTACGGCGCCAGGAAGACAAACCCTACGATTTACATTTACGGCGCGGACCAAAATTTTATCTACACACAAAATTCTACGATGGATCTCGGCAGGCCCCTGATAGAAGCCGACATTAATTATTCCAAGCGGGTTTGCATGATCGGCGCGGACGTCGTAAAACAACTCTTCCCGAATGAGAATCCCATAGGCAAGAAGATAAAGGTCAAAGGGTATAACTTCCAGGTAATCGGCACGCTCGCTTCGAAGGGAGCCATGATGGGGCAGAGCCAGGACGGAATGGTTGTCTTGCCGATCACCCAATTCCTGACTTATTTTTCCAATCAATGGAATCAGAGTCTCTGGATATCTATCCGAAGCACAAGCATGGAAACGCTCGAGGAATCGATGGACGAAGCGATTGGCGTACTGCGCGGCATTAGGAACGTAAAGCCATGGGAGGAGAACGATTTTGAGGTCGCAACCAGCGAATCCATTTCCGAGCAATTCTCCAGCATAACGAAGTACCTCACCTATTTTGGATTTATATCCGGGGCTATCGCATTGATAGCGGCGGGCGTGGGCATAATGAATATTATGCTTGTTTCAGTAAAGGAGCGAACGCGCGAGATAGGCATACGCAAAGCTATAGGAGCGAAGAGCAGCTGGGTGCTGTGGCAATTCATAGTCGAGACTGTAACGCTTTGCCAGGTAGGCGGCTTTATCGGTATATTGCTGGGGGTTGGGGCGGCCTCGCTATTCGGCGGCTTGCTTGGGCTATCGCTTAAGCTGCCGTTGCTATGGATATTGTTCAGCATGGCGATTTGCACGGCGCTTGGACTGATATCGGGCGCCTACCCGGCGTGGAAGGCCGCAAAGCTGGACCCGATAGAAGCGCTGAGGTACGAATAGCTATCGCTTCGAACGGTCGGTCGAATATGAATACAATTACCTGAAGTATTTATATTCTTTTTGTATGTGGAACCATACGCCTTTGGAAAGCTCCGAGAAGTATTCCTCGTTAGCGTCCAATTCGAACCTAATACTCTCCGTCGTCGGGATAAATTCCTCGATCAACTCTTCTTCGTCGAGCAAGTTGTCAAGGCGCTCTCGCAGAGTGCACAGGCTTGTAAAGAGAGCGTTTTCCATTTCGCCCGAGCTGTGATGCAGGAATAATAAATATTTCATGGTTAATTCCTTATAAATTATCACGAGAAGCCTCTTCCGGGCATTTATTCGCTTGCCAAAAGGCAATTATTTTCAAATATTTAAGTCAAAGCTTAAATACAAAGCATAAAATAAAATATTTTTTTTAACAAACCAAACATATTCTTTTTAATTTTGCAATTATAGAAAAAAAACATCGGAATATATTATGTGCGGCATATTCGGTTACGTAGGAAAAAGAAAAGTTTCTAACTTATTAATAAACGGCCTTAAGAGAATGGAGTATCGCGGCTATGATTCGGCAGGCATCGCGCTGCTCGAGCCGGACGGTATCCATATTGTCAAGAAAAAGGGCTACGTCGACCAACTCGACGCGCTAGTCGACCGGGAAAAATACACCTCTACGATCGGGATCGCGCATACGCGCTGGGCTACGCACGGCGCGCCCAACGACGTTAACGCCCATCCGCACACGGACAATTCCGGGAAAATTGCGCTGGTTCATAACGGCATCATTGAAAACTACCTGACGTTAAAACAAAAGCTGCTCGAGGAAAATTATACTTTTCATACCGATACTGATTCGGAAGTACTGGCGGCTTTAATCGGGATGTTCTACGACAAGACGGGGGATCTGGAAGCGTCCGTTCGGTTAGCTCTTTCCGAGGTTGAAGGCACATTCGGCTTATTGGTACTCTCGACGCACGAGCCGGACAGAATAATCGCCGCCCGTCGAGGCTCTCCGCTGGTGCTGGGCATCGGAGCCGAAGAGCTGGTCGCCGCAAGCGACGCCTCGGCAATTATTCAGCATACCAACCAGGTGATTTACCTTAACGACAACGAGATGGCTATACTTTGCCGGGACAGCTTTACGACTAAAACTATCAGCAATGAAGAAACTAAAGCGATAATCGAGCAAATAGAATTTAACTTGGAGCAGATAGAAAAAAATAATTATGAACACTTCATGCTCAAAGAAATATACGAGCAGCCCGACACGTTGCGCGACGCGTTTCGCGGCAGGCTGCTGACGGATATCGGCAACGTCCGCCTGGGCGGCTTGAGCGCCGTCGAGGAGAAGCTTCGTTCCGCAAAGCGAATAATAATTACTGCCTGCGGCACTTCATGGCACGCGGCGCTCGTCGGCGAGTACATGATCGAGCACCTTGCCAATATCCCGGTCGAAGTCGATTACGCCTCGGAATTTCGCTATCGCAACCCCGTCATCGGCAGCGACGATATTGTTTTCGCCATTTCGCAGAGCGGGGAGACCGCCGATACGCTTGCGGCTATCCGGGAAGCGAAGCAAAAGGGCGCGACGACTCTCGGCTTAGTTAACGTAGTCGGCAGCTCGATAGCCCGGGAAACCGACGCCGGCATTTACATCCACGCCGGCCCCGAGATCGGGGTAGCCTCCACGAAGGCATTTACGTCGCAGCTCGCAGTCCTGTCGCTTTTGGCGCTTTACCTTGGGCGGATGAGAAACGTTTCGCAGCCCGAGGGGATTCAGATCGCTAAAGCTATATCGGAACTTCCCGAGAAGCTAAATCAAATATTCGGGCAGAGCGAACGCATCCGGGAAATAGCCAGGGAATACTCTTCAGCGAAGAATTTCCTCTACCTCGGGCGCGGCTACAATTTCCCCGTCGCTTTGGAGGGAGCTTTAAAGCTTAAGGAAATTTCCTACATCCATGCGGAAGGCTATCCCGCCGCAGAAATGAAGCACGGGCCGATAGCGCTCATCGATAAGAATATGCCTGTAGTTTTCGTGGCGCCGAAGGACGAGATATTCGACAAGATAGTTTCAAACATCCGCGAAGTGACGGCGCGCGAAGGCCGTGTGCTCGCTATTGCGACCGAGGGCGACACCTTAATACCCGACGTGGCGAACCATGCGATTTACATACCGGAAACGCTGCCGATGCTGACGCCGATCCTGTCCGTCATCCCGCTGCAACTCCTGGCGTATTACATTGCGCTCGAATTAGGAAGGGAAATCGATAAGCCTCGCAATCTTGCGAAAAGCGTCACGGTCGAATAATCGAAGGAAACGCGGATGTCCGGTTGCGATAGAGAGTCAGAAGTAAAAGCAAGCTTCGGGGCGGGGAAACTCGCCCTGAAAGTATTGCTGTTTTCTACGTTGTTCGCAATTTTTATTAACGCGGCGTCCGCATTTCAAGCGCCGGCCAGCGACACGCTTGCCCCGGCCTCGCCTACGCGGCTCATGCTGCGCGACTCCCTGCCCGCGTCTTCGCAGGATTCCGCTCTTATAGTCGCTAAAAGTAAATCCGACATAGACACGACGGTCGTCTACTATGCGCGCGATTCCGTTCGGTTCGACATTCAACGCCAGGTATTACGGCTTCGCGGCGCGGCGTACGTAATTTTCCGCAACCAAAGGCTCGACGCGGAGCTAATTGAGATAAATTTCAAAACTTCAATACTCGACGCGTATTCCGGTAAGGATTCAACAGGGAAGCTGACCGGGTTTCCAAAATTCAACGACGCCGGGGAAGAATTCGTCGGCGAGCAGATCTCCTACAACTTCAAAACCCGCAAAGGAACTATACAGGGCGGCGAAACGAAGATGGGCGAAGGATTCTACTTCGGAAAGAAAATCAAGAAGGCCGACGAGACCACGCTTTTTGTAAAAGAAGGTTATTATACCACCTGCGACGCTCCGCATCCGCACTATTACTTCGGCTCCCCGGAGATGAAGGTAATACTGCAGGACAAGATATTTCTCGATCCGCTCGTGCTCTACGTAGAGGATATGCCAATTTTTGCAGTTCCGTTCGGCCTGTTTTTCCCGGCTAAGTCCGGCAGGCAATCGGGCATTATCGTGCCTTCTTTCTTTTTCTCAAGAAGGCAGGGCGTAGTTTTTAACGATCTGGGGTATTACTGGGCTGCGTCCGACTATTGGGACACGCGCTTTACTACCGATATTTATTCCAAGACGGGATTCAGGCTAAAGAACCAGACGCGCTGGAACAAAAGGTATTCGTTCAGCGGCGGGGCGACGGTCGAATTCGGCCGCCAGCGCGAGAGCGTGGACAACGACTTTGGCGTCGATTGGAAATTGATATTCAGGCACAACCAGGAAATAACTCCGCAGGAACGGCTGGACGCAAATATCGAGTTCACGTCGAACAACTACGACAGGAAATATACGACCGATATTAATTCGCTTATCCGGCAAAACGTAACTTCCAACGCTTCGTACAACAAAACGTACGATAACGGTTCCTCGCTGACGGCGTCCTACCAGCGCGATCAGAATATAATAACCGGGGGATACTCTCAAACCATACCTTTGGGCTTTACTCTTCCGAATTACTACCCGTTCCGATCGCCCGGAGCATCCGGGAGCTCAAGCTGGGTGCGCGACATTTCCGTACGGTACTCCGGTACCGCGCAGTACTCGCAAAGGCATTCCGTCGAGTACATTACCGCCGCCGAAAGCGGGGCCGACACATTGATCCGGGACAGCGAGCAAAAATTTATCCGGCATACCCCGGCGATTTCTATATCGCCTAAACTGGGTTACTTTACTCTAACGCCCTCTATTTCGCTCACCGCTATGAATTATTTCCGGAGGTTGACGAGGACGTTCGATCCAACGGATAGCTCGACCCATGACAGTTATGAAAACGGTTTCTATACGGAGTATTGGTTCTCGGCGGGCTTTGGTCTTTCGACGCGTCTTTACGGTGTCGCCGACGACAGGCATAGGCTTTTAGGCCTGGTCAAGCCCTCTTCGCTCGGCTTGAGGGCGTTCCGCCATACGTACCAGCCGACCGTGTCGTTTAATTATACCCCCGACTTCTCCACACCAGGATTCGGTTTTTATGATTACTACACGAACGCTTCCGGCAAGCGCGTCGAGTACTCCCGATTCGCGACGGAGTCCGATTTCCATGCGCCGGCGTACCTAAGCCAGAATTTGTCGTATTCGGACGTGCATAGCTTTGAAATTAAGCTCCCGGGAAAGGACACATTGCCGGATAGGAACCTTGAACTGCTGAGAGTGGAATCAAATTTTGGGTACAACTTTACTGCGCCCGAGTACAAGCTTAGCAATTTGAACTTTCGCCTGCGCACGCCTGCGCTCACTATGTTCGACTTCAACAGCTCGATGACGTTCAATCCCTACGCGGAGGAAGCGCTTCCGGACAGCGCGGGCGCGCCGACGCGGACTTACCGCCGGATAAACGAATTAAAGCTCTCGCGGGGCGAGGGATTGGCGCGTTTGACGGACTTTAGCTTTCAACTCTCGATCAACTTAAATTCAGCCGGAAAAACGCAAGCGACGGGATTCGGATCGGAAACAGAAAAGCTTAAGAAGGATTCCGCAGGCTTGGGCGAGAGGTTCCTGAACAGGCAGAACGAGATTGACGCGGTAACCGATTATTTTGGGGAGTCTTCCCCCGGTTGGACAAATCTTACTTTGCCCTGGAGCGTTGCTTTGGGATTTAATTATTCTTACTCGGAGCCTCTTCTAAAGCAAGTAACGCGTAGATTCGACCTAACGGCCTCGTTAAATCTTCGTCTCACCCAGACGTGGACTATTAACGCCAACACGCGCTACGACTTCCTCTCGAAGGAGTTGCTGACTCCGCAAATCGCTATAACCAAGGACCTGCATTGCTGGGACCTTCAATTCCGTTGGTATCCCACGGGATTCAACCGCGGGTTCTATTTGCGATTTGGAATTAAAGCTTCGCAGTTGCAGGACTTAAAGCTCGAAAAGCAGAGCAACAGGTTGTACTGATCGCTTATTCTATTCCCGGTTAAATTTTCGGCTTTATCGTTACCGATAATTTAAATCCTGCGCCGGGCTCGCGCCCGAACGGAAGCCGTAGATAACCGCCGTTCTTCCAGAGCTGGATTTGATTGGTGTAGTTCGGGCTCATCGCGTCGCCCGACTCGCCCCCCGGGATGGACATATAGACGACCGAATCGCGCATATCCGCCACGAACCTCGCCGAGGAAGCTAAAGTAACGGCAAAGGGTTTATTGATATCCCACGATGTTGAGTTGATAGTCGAAAAGCTGCCCGACAGCTCCAGTTCGATCGGCTTAAATCCGGTTTTATAATTTAATCCAATGGAATGTCCGTTCTGCAGGGTAAGCTTATGGAGCTTGCCGTATCTCCAATCCCAAATATTTTCGGACTTAAAGGAGTCGCGGCACATCTCGACGGCGTCGCGGAAGCTCTTAAAAATAATATTCTGACGTCGTTCGATCTTATCCGTCGATCTATCGTCCATAAATAGCGAGGAATCCTTCTTGAGTTCTTCGGGAAGCCTTCTCAACGGTATAGAGGCGAGCGAGGTATAGCGCTCGAAGCCGTAGGGGCCTAATTCGTCGCGATAAATGTTTACTATCAGCTTATGTATAAAAGCGGAATAAATCGTGGAGGCGACGCTTGAAGCGGAGATAAATCTGTCCCATGTTTTAAACCTGTGAAGGGCGGATTTTTCCAGCAAGGTCATGCCGTTTATACGTTCGTTCAGCAGCGGAACGGTTAGCTTAATAATTTCGTCGGCATAGGGAGAGCCGACGTCCGATTGGGTCAATTGCGCGTCCCTTAGCGTGTAATCCGCGATAGAATCTATGGATTCCTTTATCCTTTGGGCTCTCGAAGAAGGTTCGAAGTAGCCTGCGGCCGATTTCCCCGGCGCATTGTTAGCCGCGAAAGCGACCTTGCTCGTCGGATTGTATACGTTAGGATTAGGCAGCCGGGAAAGTCCCGTCCAATCGGGCTGCAGATAGCCGTAAGCGAACCGCCGTTCCCCGGAGCGTTCGGGCAGCCTGCCTGCGGCGGAGAGTCCTATAGAGCCGTTCTTGTCCGCATAGATGAAGTTGACGGCCGGGGCGTTCCACTGTGCGGCGCCTGCCGTAAAGTCCTGCCATTTCTTTCCAAAATTGATCTTATAAAGCGCGTCCACCTCGTCGCTCGTTTCCATGCCCGTCCAGCGGAAGCTGAGCGCGCGCTTGCGTACGAACGACTTGATACGCGAACCCTGGCTATAGGTGAAATCATTTCCGCCAAAGAAGTCAATGTCCGTTAGTATCCGCGAATGCCTTCCGCGGCGGGCGTAATATATCAGCGGCTGCCCGTCCCGGATCTTTATTGTGTCCGCTTCGCCCGCGACGTCGCGTTTTGAGCCGTCGGGAAGTATTATTTTTTTACCGGTCTCGTCAAACTTTTCAAAATAAAAATCGCAATCGTCTCCGGAATAGCTTGAAAAGCCGAACGCGTAATTATCGTTTCTACCGATAAAGAACATAGGAAAGCCCGGCAGGGTAAGCCCTATAGTATTAATTCCTTCGCTGGTCACGTGGAGCTCGTACCATTTAGCGGGGAGCGAGAGCGCGTTGTGCGGGTCGGCGGCGAAAATCGCGCGTTTATCCGCGTTCTTGTTGCAAGCCCAGGCGTTGCTGCCTATAGGGCCCGAGGAAATGCCCAATAGTTTCGCCGCGCCGCTAAGCGAGCCGATATACTTTTCAAGGGCTTCGTCGTTCGGCGCGTTATTTTCCGCAAAGTTATCGAAGTTTCCCCGCCCCAGATACGAAAGGGCGTTCTGCGCGGCGGAGTCCGGCGCATTCGATGCGTTTGATTCAAGAAAGTACGGCGGCAAGTTGTCGTTCGGCAATAGCGAAGCCATACGGCTTGGACCGATTTTATCCGCAAGAGCGGTAAGGTGCGGCTCAGTCCAAAACGCGCGGCTCAGCTCCAGCGCAAAGAGGCGTTGGATCATGATGCAATCCTCCGGGCGCCATGGCTCCGGCTCGAAGGATAGCGCGCCGAATTCATAGGAGAACTTTGACTTATAGCGAGAGATAAACTCGTTTACTCCCGCCGAATACGCCCGTAGAATTAAGCGCGAACGCTTGCTCATCCTGGAATGGATACGCCTCGCCAGGGATTCGAGCTCGAGCGCCCGCATAAACTTATCGCCGTCGAGGGATTTTCCGCCAAAGATTTCCGAAAGACGGCCCGCTGCTAGCCGGCGATTGTACTCCATCTGCCAGAGGCGATCCCGCGCGTGGGTGAAGCCTATGGCGTAGAACATATCGTTATCGTTCTCGGCGACTATATGCGGCGCGCCGTAATCGTTATCGTAAATTCGTATTTCGTTGGCGGCGTCGATCGTCGAGAAGGTTTCATCGTCCTTCCAGAGCGTCGAGCGCGATATATTTATAGTAAAGATCGCCCCCGCGACAAGAAGAATTACGGCAGAGCCGATCGCGACGACGATATTGGAGGATCTTCGCATTTTTTTAGAGCCATTTATTGCGTTTATACCATTCGACGGCGTCGCGAACGCCTTCGGCGAGCGTCATCGTTTGCTCGAACCCAAAGTCGCGGCGAGCCTTTTCCGGCGAGCAAATCCAATAATCCTGGATAAAATCGACGCCCTTTTCATAGTTGAAAACGGGCGGCTTTTTCATAAATTTCCCGGCGAACTGGGTCGCGGCGGCGGCGGCCAGCACAATGGAGTGCGGCAGCCGAATCATAAGAACGTTTTTGCGTCCGAAAGCGTTTTTTATTTCAGTCATCACCTCGCTCCAGGAATAAAATTTGGAGCTGGTAATGAAGTAAATTTCCCCGGTCGTCCTTTCGGACATAGCGGCGGAGTAGATACCCCGGCATAAGTCTATCCCGTGCATTAAGCTAAGGTATTTATTGTTGAAGCCGATCAGGGTTGCCAGTCCCATCTTTACCGATTTGAAAATTGGGAAAATGGCTTCGTCGCGAGGTCCATAAACGGCAGGGGCGCGAAGGATAGTAATCGGGAGCTTATCCCGATACTGTAAAACGACATCCTCGGCCGCCTTTTTGCTGCGGGCATAGGCCGTCAAGGGGTTCGGGGCCATGTCCTCGGTCACGGGGCGATCCAGCGAGGCGGAGGGGCCGGCGACGGTTTGGCTGCTGACGAATACGAATTTCTTTAGGTTCCGGCAATGATTAGCGGCGGTTTCAAGCAGCTTGCTGGTCGCGTCGCGATTCCCCTTCATGAAGTCTTCTTCCGCGGAGCCGAAAGTAACCCCGGCTACATGAAAAATAATATCCGCGTCGCGCAGCTCGGCTTTAAGGGAGTCGGAATCGAAAGCGCCGCCGTCGATCGTCCGGACAGGCTTGTCCTTTAGCCAGCGCAGGTTGCTTGTTTTTCGGACGGTAGCGACGACGTCGTAATTCTTTTCCAGGAGCAGATCTATTAAATGCGAACCGATAAAACCGGTCGCGCCGGTAACGAGCGTTTTCAATTAATTTGCCTATAATTATAAATAATGTTAATATTCCTTACGTCATTACTGAGGGCAAACTCCTCGACATTTCAAAATTAACAAAAATCTCGGTAATGCGGGTTTGTTTAATTTCTTAAAATGCGATCGCTATAGAATTACCAAGTTAAATTGAAAATAAATAAGGATTGAAGATGAACAAAGCTGTGATAATGGCGGGCGGATTTGGAACGCGTCTCCGGCCGTTAACGATGACGATTCCAAAACCCATGGTGCCGGTCGTAAATATACCGATGATGGAGCATATTGTAAATCTACTGAAGCGATATGGAATAACGGATATAATATCCGTGCTTTACTTCCAGCCGGAACGTATAACGAGTTACTTCGAGAACGGCTCAAAGTTCGGCGTTGAAATGAATTACGTGCAAGCCCAAGCCGATTACGGCACCGCCGGCGCAGTAAAGAACGCCCACGACCTGATCAAGGACCGGTTCATTATCATCAGCGGCGACGTGCTGACGGACTTCGACCTCGCGAGGGCGTTGGAGTTCCACGAGCAAAAAAAATCCATGGCGACAATACTTTTAACGCGTGTCGCTACGCCGCTCCAGTACGGCATCGTAATGACCGACGACGAATCCCGCATCACCCGCTTCCTGGAAAAGCCTTCCTGGGGCCAAGTTTTCTCCGATACGATCAACACCGGCGTTTACATACTTGAGCGCGAAGCTTTGGATTTGATACCCTTCCAGGAAGAATTTGATTTTTCGAAGGATCTCTTCCCCCTGATGCTAAAGCGCGAGCTTCCTCTCTACGGCTTTATTTCCGACGGCTATTGGCGGGATATAGGAAACCTAAACGAGTACCAGTTAGGGCAAACGGACGCGCTGACCGGGAAAGTTAAGGTAGAGTTTCGGGGCGTCAAATCGGGCGATAAATACGTAGGGGCTTCCTCCGTAATCGCGCCGACGGCGCGTTTGGGCGGCTTCAATGTCATCGGCGACAACGTAAAGGTGGGCGATCACGCCGACCTGCGAAATTGCGTCATCGGGAACAACGTCACGGTCGGAATGGGAGCGCGTCTCTCGGGCGTTACCCTTTGGGACAACGTAAAGGTTGGAGACTTCGCGGAGCTTAACGACGACGTTATTTGCAACGACACGACGATCGGCAACGCGGTTACCATCGCGGAAAACGTATTCATAAGCGAGAGATGCGTTATCGGGGACAACGCGAGACTAAACGCGAACATAAAGCTCTGGCCCGACAAAAACGTTGAGGAAGGGGCGACTCTTTCCCGCTCGCTCATACAGGAAGAAAAATGGACCCGCGAAATATTTACTGACGCGCGCATCTCGGGACTATCCAATATAGAAATCCACCCCGAATTCGGGGCGAAGCTCGGCGCCGCTTACGGCCTGACGCTCGGCAAGAAGGCCACGATACTCGCCAGCCGCGATCCCGACCGCGTGTCGAGGATAATGAAGCGTTCGATAACCGCCGGGCTAACCTCCGTCGGCGTGAACGTCAACGACCTGCAACAGATTTCGATACCCCAAACGCGGCAGGAACTATTGACCGGAAGGTACGACGGGGGCATCCACGTGCGCCGTTCGCCGCGGGACCATGACATGACGGATATAATAATATTCAATAAAGACGGGCGCGACATCTCGATCTCCTCGACCAAAAGCATCGAGCGCTACTTCTTCGGCGAGGACGTTAAGCGGGTGCCCCACGACGAAGTAGGGCAGATCAGCTACCCGGAGCGGACGAACGAGATTTATATTAACAGGTATCTTCAATCTCTCGATATTGACCTGATCAGCAAGCGCTCGTTCAAGCTCTTAATGGATTATTCCTTCGGCCTGGCGTCGACCATTTTCCCGAGCATACTGGGATCGCTGAAGGCGGAAGTTCTTTCGCTGCATAATTACGTGGACGCGACGAGGTTCCATCCCGACCCGACGGATCAGCCTGCGGACGGCGACGACACTGGCAAGATAATGCGTTCGCTAGGCTACGAGCTTGGTTTTAGAATGGAGACCGGCGCGGAGAAGATTTCCCTGATTGACGAGCGGGGAGTTTGGTACCCGCCCATGAGATTGCTTTCTATAATTACAAAGTTATTCCTCGAAACGCATCGCGATCGCGAGCCCTATAAAATTGCCGTTTCGATCGTAGCATCGCGCGAGATCGAGGAGATCGCCAAGGAATACGACGTCGAGGTAATCCGGATTAAGAATTCGCATTCGGCGATGATGGACGCGACGCTCGACGGGAGCGTGCTCTTCGTAGGAGGAGTCTACGGCGGCTACATCTTCCCGGAATTCCTCTTCGCGAGCGACGGGATGTTTACCGTCGGGCAGATCCTGGAGATGCTGGCCAAAACCAACCTCAAGATTTCTCAAATCGACGAATCCATACCGCGCAGGTTCTTCCACAGGCAGGAGGTGAACGTGCCATGGGAACTAAAGGGAACAATAATGCGCAAAGCGATGGAGTACAGCGAGGGCATGGAGCGTCAACTCGTGGAGGGCGTTAAGATATTCGCCGGCGAAAAGGGAGATTCGACGCTGCTGCTGCCTGCTAAGGAAAAAGCGTCGTTTATCGTTTACGCGGATTGTTCGAGTTACGAAACCGCTCTTTCTCTCGCGAAAAAATATTCAAATTTAATCGCGCAGTGGAAGGAAAATTTTTAACGCGATTTAACGTTTAGACGTTATTTACAAACGCGAAAACACAAAAACACTTTAGGAAAGCAATTATAATATGAAAGTTACCGACATACTCGACGTTAGTTCAGTAAAGGTTGGCGTAGCGACGGATTCCAAACCCGAATTACTAAATTCTCTTTTAGAACTCGCAGCTACGACTGGAAAGATACTCAATAAAGAATCGGCTCGTAAAGAAATCTTCGACAGGGAAAAAATAATGTCCACGGGAATCGGCAAGGGGATAGCCCTACCGCACGCGAAAACGAGCGCCGTCTCGGAGTCCGTCGGCTCGCTGGCGGTGCTTTCGAAGCCCATAGATTTCGAATCGATCGACGGCGACCCCGTATCCATCGTCTTTTTGCTCCTTGGCAGGGAAAGCGCGGTCGGCAATCACCTTAGAATATTGAGTAAGATTTCTCGTTTCCTGAATAATGACGAATTCCGGGCGGCGGTTCTGGGAGCCAACAGCCCGGAGGAAGTGGTAAAACTTTTTAATTCAATGGAAGAGGCAGAGTAATTGGCATGATTACTCATAATGAAGCGTTTGAAGACGAATTATATTTTCAGTATATAAAGGATCCAAATTCAGTCAGCCCGGCTTGGCGGAAGTATTTTGAAAACTACGTTCCGGCAACGGCCCAGGAGGACTTGCCGCCGACGCCCAAAACCTATGGCGCGCAGGAGGAGATCGCGATCGCTGGCGTCGAGCTGCCGAAGCGTCAGGAGATACGCGCGCTTAAGGGCTACGAATCCGCCCAGCCGTTCACCCGCGCGGCCGGCCTGATTGCGGAGAATATGCGCGAAAGCCTTGCAATTCCTACGGCTACCTCCGCGCGGGCTATCCCCGTGAAAGCCCTCGAGGAGAATCGCAAGATTGTGAATAAGTATCTTTTAAAGAGAAAGCGCAAAAAGATATCCGTTACGCATATCTTAGCCTGGGCTATTGTCCGTACGCTGAAAAAATATCCGAACCTAAACGCTTCATTCGAGGAAATTAACGGCGCGCCGCACAGGATACTCAAAAGTTCCGTCAATATAGGGCTCGCCGTAGACGTGACGCGCCACGACGGAACGCGTATGCTCCTCGTGCCAAATATCAAATCCGCGGAGAAATTGGATTTTTCCGAATTTATCAGGAAGTACGACGAGCTTGTCGTCGCCGCCCGCGCGGGGAAAATTACCCCGGACGATATGGCGGAAACGACGGTAACGCTGACGAACCCCGGCACAATCGGCACGACGTTTTCCGCGCCGAGATTAATGAAAGGCCAGGGGCTAATCGTCGCTGCCGGGGCGATGGAATATCCCCCGGAGTTCTCGGCTATATCCTCGGAAACGTTGACCTCTATGGCCGTTTCGCAGGTGATTATGCTTACGAACACCTACGATCACCGCATCATCCAGGGCGCCGAATCCGCGGAATTCCTGAGCTCGCTTAACAGCCTGATAATGGGAAAGGAGCGATTTTACGACCAGATATTCTACGCGCTTCAAATACCCTTCGAGCCAGTGCGCTGGGACGTCGACGCCGCCGAGCTAGGCTCGCCGGCAGGAGCTCATACGGGCAGCGTCGTCGAAAAGGGCGCGCACGTTATGCAGATGATAAACTCCTACAGGGTGCGCGGCCACCTGCTTGCGCAAACGAACCCGCTCGGCCGGCTCGCGTACTACTATCCGGAGCTCGATCCGTCCTACTATGGTTTTACTATCTGGGACCTCGACAGGGTCTTCCATGCGGAGGATTCCTGGCAGCCGAACAACCTGAACCTGCGCGATATACTGGAGAAGTTGCGCGAGAGCTATTGCGGGGCCTCGGGCGTGGAGTTTATGCATATACAGAACCCCGCGAAGAAGGAGTGGATAAAGGATTATTTCGAATGCGGCCGGTACCGGTTCCCGCTGACGAAGGATGATAAGATACATATTTATACGAAGATCTCGCACGCGGAAGTATTTGAGAACTTTCTCCATACGAAGTTCGTCGGCCACAAAAGGTTTTCTCTCGAGGGCGCGGAGTCGCTTATTGTTTTTATCGACACGGTAATGGAGCGCGCGGCGAACGCGGGGCTATCCCATATAATGCTCGGCATGGCGCACCGCGGACGACTTAACGTATTGGTAAATAATTTTGGCAAGAAGCTGGCAAAGGTGTTTAAGGAATTCGAGGGCGAGATCGACGTAGATTCATTCCATGGATCCGGCGACGTAAAGTATCACCTCGGCGACAAGGGAACGTTCGAATCCAGGCAGGGCGCGAAATTGGAAGCGCTGCTCGCTCCAAATCCCAGCCACCTCGAGCTCGTGGACCCGGTGGTCGAAGGAATGGCCCGCGCTCTCGATCGCGAGGTCGGCGATCCGCTCTGCAGGCAAGCTCTCCCTATACTCGTGCACGGGGACGCAGCATTTGCCGGGCAGGGTATCGTCGCGGAAACTTTCAATTTGTCCCAATTGGAAGGATATAAAACGGGCGGCACTATACACATCGTTGTAAATAATCAAATTGGCTTTACAACGACTGTGGACAATTCCCGCTCCACGATATATGCGACCGACATCGCTAAAATTATCCAGATACCGATCATACACGTAAACGGGAACGACCCCGAGGAAGTTGTTTCAGCGGCCGTATTCGCTTTCCTCTATCGCCAGGAATTCGGCGAGGACGTCGTGATCGATATGCTTTGCTATAGAAAGTACGGCCACAACGAGGCGGACGAGCCAACGTACACCCAGCCGCTGCTATATAAGAAGATCAAATCGATGAAGCCGATTTCGGCGATCTACGAGCAGGACCTCGTAGGCGAGGGGATCGAAGCGAAGGAACTCGCCGCGATTAAGAAAAACGCAGTTGAATTCCTTAACGAGGCTTTCGATAAACGCAAGGAGGCTCCGCCAACAGCGCCGCGGGAAAACTTCCTCTCCGAGCATAAGGCAGGCCAGGCAATCAGGCCGTATTATACGGCGGTCGACGAAAAGACATTAAAGAAAATAGCCGACGCGACCACTAAATTGCCCGAAAGCTTTAATCCAAACCCGAAAGCTCTTTCGCTGTTAAAAAAGCGGGCGGAAATGGCGCAAGCCGGACAACCGGCCATCGATTGGGCGTTCGCCGAGGCGCTCGCGCTCGGGAGTATTTTGCTCGAAGGTCGCGAGATCAGGATGTCCGGCCAGGACACTCGCCGGGGGACGTTCAGCCAGCGTCACGCCGTCTTAACCGACTATAAAACTGAAGATATTTACATCCCCTTGAATCATATTCAAGAGAATCAAGCGCAGCTTAGAATTTTCGATAGCCCGCTGTCCGAGATAGCCGTTTTGGGTTTCGAATACGGCTTTAGCGTCGTAGCCACAAAGAGCCTAACGCTATGGGAAGCGCAGTTCGGCGACTTTGCGAACAACGCCGTATCTATTGTCGATCAATTTATCAGCTGCGGCGAAAGCAAGTGGGGGCAGAGCTCCAATCTTGTTATGCTGCTGCCTCACGGCTACGACGGCCAGGGGCCGGAGCATTCCAGCGCGCGACTTGAGCGCTTCCTTCAGCTTGCCGCGGAGGATAATATGATAATAGCGAACTTTACGTCGCCGGCAAACTATTTTCATGCGCTGCGCAGGCAGATGTTCATGACGTTCAAGATCCCGATGATATTAATGACTCCCAAGAGCATGCTCAGGCATCCATTAGCGGTGTCCTCGCTGCACGACCTGACGAATAACGAATTCGATCATATTATCGACGATAACATGGTCGGCGATAAAGAAGCAATTAAAAGGCTTGTTCTTTGCTCGGGCAAGATCTATTACGATCTGTTGGAGCGGCATAACGCCAAGCCCGCTCCCGTGGCGTTGGTGCGGGTCGAGCAGCTCTATCCCCTGCACGGCGCTCGATTAAGCGAGATATTCGAAAGCTATCCGAACGCGGAGATCTGTTGGGCGCAGGAAGAACCGAAGAACATGGGGGCGTGGATCTATATGAAAAACGCGATCGAGGAAGGTGGAATAACTGATCGGAAAATCCGTTACATCGGTCGGCGCGCTTCAGCCTCGACGGCTACCGGTTCGCACCGGAGGCACGTCGAGGAGCAAAACGCAATAATCGACGAAACTTTCAGTTTTTAGAACGGTACGGCCTGGCTCGAGCCGACTTCTAATTCAACCGTAAACTTGCTGCCCATGGGCGGATTGTTTTCCGCGCTTATGGAGCCGCCGTGCATTTCGACGAAGCTTTTAGCTATATAAAGACCCAACCCGGTCGAGCTTTCGCCTGCTGTGGGTTGAGCGGAGAGCTTGGCGAATTCGCCAAAGGCAACTTTTAGATCGTTTTCGCTCAGCCCTGGTCCCTGGTCGATTATATCGACGCGAATTAGCTTTCTACCCGAGACGGATACGGATTTACCGCAAACCATGATCTCGCCGCCGAGCGGGGAATACTTTACCGCGTTGCTTAATAGGTTGTCGAAAACTAATAGCAGCTTGTCGTAGTCTCCCATAGTAGTGGTCCCGCTATCGAGAACGTTTTGTATAATTATTTGCTGCTGCTTCGCGTCGGCGGAATTTTTATTGAGATTTACGGATTCCCTGAGCAGCAAATCAACGTCGCAGGGCCGCTTATCGAGCGAAATCTTACCGCTGTCGATCTTTGATATCTCGAGCAATTGGTTGATCAGCTTTAGCATAACGTTCGCGGAATTATGCATAATGCCGAGCATTTGGGAGGCGTCCTCGTTGTCGGAGCGCTGCTTGCCGAGCAATTCGGAAAGCATTAAAATGGAGTTTAAGGGGTTCTTCAGGTCATGTATGTTCATCTGCAGGTAGCGATTTTTCGCTTTTATCGCTTCCTGCAACTGCTCGTTCGTCGCCGTCAATCTTTTTAGGCGGACGAGCGTGCGCGAACGCGCAATCAGCGCTTCGGGCTCGTACGGTTTCGTTACGAAATCGTTAGCCCCGACGTCGAATCCGCGCAGTAGATCTCCCGTCGCGCTCTTTGCCGTTAGGAAGAGCACGGGCAGCTCGAAAAGGGAGTATTTCTCCCTAATCCTCTGGCAGACTTCGTAGCCGTTTACTTTAGGCATCATAATGTCGAGCACGACTAAGTCGTAGTCGTCGCAGCGATTGATCCGATCGATTGCGTCGGCGCCGTTATTTACGGCGTCAAAGCAGAAATTATACTGCGAAAAGTGCCGCGTTAGCAGTTTTAAGGAAATATCCTGATCCTCGACTATGAGGACTTTTCCTGCAAATTGCGCTTTGTTTTGATCAGTTTTTGTAATTTCGGAATTCATTTTTTTCAGTCTATTCATTTAGTTTACTAAAAATAAAAAATTATGACGATATTTTCAAGTTCAGGAATAACTAAATCTTTTAACGATAAATTTTTGTTTGAATCGATATCCCTTGGGATGGAATCCGGCGAAAAAGTGGGAATAATCGGGCGGAACGGCGCGGGGAAAACTACGTTGATGAAGATCATAGCCGGGTTGGAATTTCAGGACGAAGGCTCGGTGGTATTTAACAACGCCGTCAGGTTCGAATACCTGGACCAGATGCCGGATTTCCCTCGCGGGGTAAGCCCCCTGGAGTACGTCCTGAGCGCTAAGCCCGAGCTCTATGAACTAATCGACGAATACAATACGCTGCTCGCGACAAGAGAGGAATTCCTGACGGACGAAGGTCGGAAAAGGCTGCACGAATGCGCTCATAAGATAGACGAAGCCCGGGCGTGGGACTACGAAAGCGAAGCGAAGTCGATCCTCTCCAGGCTTGGAATTACCGAATTTGACGAGAGCTTCTCGCATTACTCCGGCGGCATGAAGAAACGCGTCGCGTTAGCACGGGCGCTCGTTTCCAGGCCCGACCTTTTAATTATGGACGAGCCGACGAACCACCTGGACGCCGACTCGGTGCAATGGCTGCAGGACTATCTCTCCGCCGCGTCGTTGTCGCTGTTGTTCGTGACGCACGATAGGTATTTCCTGGACAGCCTTGCCACTCGAATCGTAGAGCTCGAGCAGGAAAAGCTATTCTCCTACCCCGGCAATTACGAGCTTTACCTGGAGCGCAAGGAAGCGATGGCCGCAGCGCGCAAGGCCGAGTACGAGCATTCCTTGTCGCGCTTGCGAATGGAGCTGGCATGGTTGCAAAAAGGAGCGAAAGCGCGCCGCACTAAAGCGAAAAGCAAAATTGATTGGATCGAGGAACTAAGGAAAAACACGAAGCTTCATAAAGAAAAGGACATTAAGATAGAGCTCGGCAAGATAACCATGACGGGCAGGATAATCGACGCCTATTACATTGGTAAGCAAATTGCGGGCAAGCGGCTCTTTAAGGACTTTACTTACGTGGCGAAGCCGCGCGACAGGTACGGAATAATTGGCCCCAACGGATGCGGCAAATCGACTTTGCTGAACGTCCTTGCCGGGATGCTGCCGCCGGACGAGGGGAAAATCGCATTCGGCCAGACGATTAACATAGGATTCTTCCGCCAGGAGATATCGGACTTAAAGGAATCTATGACTGTGATCGGCGCCGTGCGCGAGATAGCCGAGTACATCGACGTAGGGGAGGGGAGGGACAGGTATCTGACCGCGCGCGATCTGTTGGAGAAATTCTTATTCCCGCGCAATAGGTATAACACCCTGGTCGAGACGCTTTCCGGGGGGGAGCGCAAACGGCTGGCCCTGATTAGAATATTAATGAGGAATCCGAACGTGTTGCTGCTCGACGAGCCTACGAACGATTTCGATATACAGACCCTCACGGCTCTGGAGGAATACCTGGAGGATTTTCTCGGGGTGTTGCTAATAGTATCGCACGACAGGTCGTTTCTCGATAGGACGGTAGAGTTCATCTGGTCCTTCGACGGCTCGGGCAACATTCGCGAATATCCCGGGAACTATTCGGATTACCTGGCGCGCAGGGAGAGCGAGCAGCGCGCCGCCAAATCATCCGTCAAGGAAGTTAAGGAAAAGCCTGAAAAACGTCAGAAGCCCGAAGGAAAGCCAAAGAAATTATCCTATGCGCTACAGAGGGAGTTCGACGAATTGGAGCGGAAAATACCTGAGCTCGAATCGGAGCAAGCCACGCTGGAATCCAGGCTGCATTCAGGGGAAGTCACCGATTACAAGGAATTTGAGCGGCTTGGCGCGCGGCTTGCCGAACTCGGCGAGGAAATCGATTCCGCCCTCGCACGTTGGATGGAGCTTAGCGAAGCGACGGAGTAATGCGGCGCCTTATCCCGATTAACTAATATTTTCTTAACTTGCGCGTTTTAATCAAATGCAAATTCATAAAGCGCAGTAATAATTATAATATGGCTATACTACCAATATACAATTGCTTTCATCCAATCTTGAGAGAAAAAGCGCAAAAGGTCGAGCAAATAGACGATAGGATAAACCAACTCGTACGCGATATGTACGAGACGTTGTATAACATTTCCAACGGCGTCGGGTTGGCCGCAAACCAGGTTGGGGACCGCGCCTCCGTCATCGTAATAGACACTTCCATCGGCGACAAGAACAGGCAGCCGCGGCCCATTACAATGATCAACCCGGTAATCGCACATTTCTCCGAAGAAACCGCCGAGGAGGCGGAGGGTTGCTTGAGCATCCCGGAACTGTTCGAGCAGGTGGAACGTCCCATATCGGTTCAAGTGGAATACGTCGACGTCAACGGTAAGGAGCATAAAGAAGAAGCCTCCGACTTTTTGGCGCGGGTAATGCAGCACGAGATCGATCACCTCAACGGCATTCTCTTTACCGACAGGCTGACCGCCTTGAGGAAGATACTGGCCAAGAATAAGCTTAAAAAGATCAAGTCCGGGCAGGTGGAAACGGATTACCCGATGATAAATCCGCCTAAAAACAAGCGGTGACCGCGTTTGATAATAATAAAAAAGAGGTTTGCGAATATAAAGAAAACGCAAACCTCTTTTATAAATTTAAATGACGCGTCACTTGCAGATATTGAACATCCTGCAGTCGTTATCGATCATTAAAATATATGTTCCCGGGACGGCGTTCTGTATAACAATTTGCCGGTCTCCCCGGTCGAAGCTCCATCCGTCGGTGTAGACGAGCTTGCCTAATAGGTCGTAAATCCGCACGCTTTTTGGCATGAACCCTGTTTGGTAGTTGGAGAGATTTATTAAGAAATCTCCCTGGTTGGGATTTGGATAAATCTCGATAATCAGCCTATCCTTCGAGGCGGTAAATATCGGGCTATCCCATATATTTACCGGGTTGAACGCCGCTTTTATACCGTTCCAGAGTTCGCGCCCCGCTCCCTGGTAACCTAAAGCCCATATCGCTATGCCGCCAAGCCCTTTGTCGCGAGCCATCGCGTATTTATAGCCAAGACTCACGGAATCCTCGTACCAGCCCTGGTAATAGCTTGTATCGGACTTATATACGTACCATGGGGACTTTGCAGTATTGTCGAATTTCCTTCCGTGAGCCCGGCCTGCGGCCCGGATTTGATTGTATGCAATAGCGCGTCCCGGTTCAAGAGTCGGCGAATATTTGTTCAAATCCTTAACTTTCCACTCGTAACCGTACCAAGGGACGCCCAGCACGACTTTATCGGGGCTGATCCCCTGGTTCAGGTAATATTGGACCGAGGCGGAAACGGTATACTGTCCCCCGTCGAGAGGCGCAACGGGGCCTGCGTTAGAGCTCCCTGCCCAGGAATAATCGTATCCCATTAGCACGAGGTAATCGCAAATTTCCGAAAGAGCCTGCAAGTCCCATGCCCCGCTCCAGTCTATAGCCGGCGTCGCCATTGAAATCTCCGCGTTGGGAATCTTTTCTCTCATTCGAACGACTAAATTCTGCATAAAGGTAACTAAATTTAGTCGCTGCGAGGAGGGGACGTCTTCGAAGTCTATATTTACGCCGTCCGCGTTCTTTTGCATAACGAGATAAATAAGCGTCGTAATTAAAGTATTTTGCTTTGATTCGCTACTGAGTATAGCCGCGTTATTATTCGCTCCGAAATTAGTCGCCACGAGGACCACCTTAACGCCTAAATTGTGCGCGTAGTCCACTATTTCCGTGGTTTGCCAGCCGTGCGCGGAAGTAAAGGAACCGGTTTTAGGATCGACGTCGAAGGAAAAATACCCAATGTGGCTAAGCGCCCCATAATCGAAATCCCTATACGCGCCCGGATCGATCCAAAACGGCAAGTATCCGAACACAACAGGCCGCTCGACGGCCGTACGCTTGCGCGGGGTTATATAGGGGGATTTCCCGTTTGGCTTCGCCCACCAAAAAGACGGGAGCCAATACTCGTCGCCACGGACGGCGTCCTCCGTCATTAGCTCCAGTTCCTCGGCGGAGAGGCTTTGGAAAAAATTCCTATCAATCGATTTATAATCTTCCGTTAAGTACTCGTATTGCCCGTGCTGTAATTCATGCACGGAATTATTACCGCTAGATATCGACATTCCGGCAACTAATATAAAAGAAAGTAAAAGCGCTGCTTTAGTCAAAAGCGATCTATTATTCATTTCTAACCATTATCTTATGATACATCCTGCGCGCGCCGACACGCAATTCAATAAAATACGCCCCGGCAGTTAATTTTGTTCCGGGAGCGAAAGTTCTAACCTGCGAACCAGTCGAGGTTGAGCTAAAGCTTTCGGCGTAGAGCTCGCCTCCCATAGGATCATATATAGTGAGCCTGCAGGGTTGAGCCGCTTCCGCAATGAAAGAAACGTTGAAGCGATCCGATATTGGATTTGGGAACACTTCGAGCGCATTAATGGCAGCGGATTCGCGTACGCCGCTAGTTATGTAATCGGATTTGTAAAGCCCGGCGCCCTGAACCCCCGCCAGTACTTTAACTCCCTGGGCGGTAGCAGGCTCGTCCGGGATAGCGACGCGCGTTACGAGCGAATCCGCGGGCAGCCCCGATAAATGCTGCTCCCAGAATTGCCCTGCGTTGCCGCTAACGAATACGCCATAGGAACCGCAGGCTGCCGCCATAAATTCGGGATTCGTCGGATGCTCGACTAAATCGAAGACCTGGGCGTCCGGCGCTCCAAGCGCTTGCCAGGTCTTCCCCGTGTCGAGACTCATATATATGCCTTTGCCGATCGCAATGTTATTAAAAAGAACCTGGTCGGCGCCCGCATAAATATAATTTGGGTACTTCGAGGATTGTAGCACGGCGTTTATACGCAGTCCCTCCAACCCGCTTTCGTCCGAGAGCCAGGTTTTGCCGTTATCGTACGACCGGAGCACATGCCCCTGCGAACCGTCGTCGCCTGCCATAAAAATTAAATTAGGATTTACCTTCGAGCGAATGAGTCTACGGGATTGAACGTTCATATTCGCAACCGGGAAGCAAGCGCTCAGATCGGATTCAATAACTTTCAGGCCTGAATTCGTATTAACGGCCGAGGCTAAGAGCTTATCGACCCCGTTTTCGGTAATTTTTACGATAGAGGAGACCTGGTCGCTGCCCTCGCAGGCGACGTAATCAAGGTCCCACGTAGCCCCGTTATCCGTCGAGCGGACGACTCCGCCGGTAGACATAAATCTAACGGACGCATAAAGATTGCCGGAGCCCGCTTCATGCACCCAGTACACGGCTCTCCCGGCAAGGCCTGCCGGAGCGAACGTCGCGCCTTTATCGACGCTCTTCATGTATCCCCAACCGACGAAAGGAAATTCAATATCGCCTCGGGATATATCGGTAGGCAATGAATCCGACCCGACATAGAGCACGTTAGGATCAGTATCGGAGAATTTCAGGAAGTTAATATAAGGCAACGGCCCCTCAACCTTCGTCCAATTCTGCGCTTTAGCGTTCGCGAACGCGGCAATAATAACAATTGTAAAAAGTAACGCTTTCTTCATAAAAACACCTTAAATAATTCTGTTATTGATTTAGTATTAAAGTTTATCCAATTACTTTTATAGTAGACGTATAAAAGAGTAATTTTATAAGAAATGTAACAAACTAATTTTTATTTTATCGTAAATCTTAATATTTTTGATTTCGTAGAAGCGCTTGAATAAATTTTGTGCGGGATCGTAACTTAATTTATCGCTAGGGTGTCTACAGAAAATTAATAGAGCATTTTTTTTATTGGAATTAGGAACATGATGAAAAAAACGTACTCGGGGAAGGTCTTTTCTTTATTAATTCTTTGCTTTCTCGCATTTAACGCGAGCGGCCTTTATTCGCAGGCTGATTTAAGCAAGCCCGGAAAGGGGAAAAGGAATTTCTACGAGGACAGGCGGGACAAGCTACAAAGAGACGGCGATATAATAAAAAATCAGGAGAGGACCTGGAAACAATTCAAGCGTTGGGAATATTTCTGGGAACAGCGAGTATACCCTACGGGCGAATATCCAAACGCCGCTCAGATCTATAAAGATTATAAATCGTTTATGGCGATGCAAAAAAAGAGTCCAGCCGCTCAGGGCAACCAATGGACCTTAATAGGACCGGTAAACCGTCCGTCGAGCAACGACCCGGCTACGCAGGGAGTTGGCCGCGTGAACGTCGTCAGGTTCCACCCGCATAATCCCCAGGAGCTTTGGATTGGATCGGCTTCCGGGGGCGTATGGCGTTCGAAGGATTTTGGCGCTCACTGGGAACTCTTCCCATTTACCCAATTCCTTTCGCTCGGCGTCAGCGATATTATGTTCTCCCAGAGCGATCCTAACACAGTGTACGTAGCAACCGGCGACGCCGATGGAACGGTCGGCTCCGGCAGCAATTTCTATACGATAGGAATTATTAAAACTACGGACGGCGGAGCAACCTGGAACGTCACCGGGTTTTCACGCCTTCTTTCAAATCAGCTAACTATAGGCAGGCTTTGGGTGCACCCGCAGGATCCCAATATCGTGCTCGCCGCTACTAACTTAGGCATATATAAAACTACGGACGGCGGCGCCAATTGGACTTCCAAACAAGCCGGCTACAATACGATCGATATGGAGCAAGCTCCAGGCGACGTCAATAGGCTCTACGCCAGCACGTTCGGTTGGAGCGGGAGAAACTATATCCTTCGCTCGACAGATATGGGCGAGACTTGGTCCGAATGCAAAAAAATTGAGAACACAATCCGCATAGCGATCGAAGTAACCCCGGCCGATCCCAATTACGTATACGCTTTAGCTTCGCGCAACGCGGGCTACGGCTTCCATTGCCTTACCATATCCGACGACAAAGGCGAGAACTGGACGGATATGCTGCATTACTCCTCGTCGCGCAACTTCCTCGGTTGGGGAACCGGCATAGGAAACGATACGCGCGGCCAGGGACAGTACGATCTTGCCTTGGCGGTTAGCCCCCTGGATCCTGAATTAATCTTTGTCGGCGGCGTCAACGTTTGGAAGCTTCCGCAAATGGGCGCCGTTCAGACTATGGTCGGCCACTACTATGGCGGCGGAGCTCCCGGCGTTCATGCCGACCACCATGACTTGCGATTTACGCCGGACGGCAAGAGGATAATTTCCACGAACGACGGCGGCGTGGATTGGATGGATGTTTCGTCAAATACCTGGACAAGCATTAAGGACGGACTTTCGATCACTCAAAATTATAAAATTGCATCCTCCGACGAGCACCCGGAAATTATTTATAACGGCGCGCAAGACAACGGCACAATGGGTTACAATAACGGCGCCTGGCGTTATGTAATGGGCGGCGACGGAATGGATTGCGCTTACGTCGGCTCCGATCCGAACATCGTCTTCGCCTCAATTTATTATGGATCTATAAGTAAATCCTACAACGGCGGATCGACTTTTTCCGCCTCTATCAATCAAAATTATACGCAAGAAGTTGGCGCTTGGGTAGCCCCATTCCTTATTCATCCAACTAATAAAAATGTCACATACGCCGGTTTCTATAACGTTTGGCGTTCAAGCAACACGGGCGAGTATGGCTCTTGGAATAAAATATCTAACTTTGGAGAGCAAACGCCGCTCACCTCGTTGGCCGTTTCGGCTTCCGACGGAAACGTTATTTACGCCGCTACTCCTTCGAAGGTATGGGCTACGTTTAACTCCGGTAACTCATGGGAAGTGATTTATAACGGTTCGGCTTCTATTACTTCTTTAGCGGTGCACCCGACAAAGCCAAAAACGCTTTGGATCACGCAGTCCGGATTTAATGCAAAAAATAAAGTGTTCGAGTGGAACGGCGAGACGAAGACAATCAAGAATATTTCAGGAAACTTGCCGAACATACCAGTCAACGCGTTGATTTACCAAAAGAACTCCCCGGATAGACTTTATATCGGCACTGATATCGGCGTGTTTTATTCCGACTATAATTCCGCTCATTGGGAGCTATTCGGCGAAGGCTTGCCGAACGTAGTCGTGCAGGACCTCGACATAAGCTATGGAGCAACGCCCAAGCTGCGCGCCGGCACTTATGGCAGAGGAATTTGGGAAGCTCCCCTCCTGACTTGCTCTGGTAAGCAACCTATTATCCAGGTTACTGGCGACACTGAATTCTGTAAGGGAGACAGCATTATTCTCGAAGCGAAAGTAGATCCATACCAATCGCATTTCGATTTCTCATGGTCCGACGGTTGCAAAGAGAAGGTCAGGGTCGTAAAAGAAGCGGGCGATTACAGCATACAAATCATAGATCCTGGCACAGGTTGCGTTATACGTTCTGAAGCGGTATTTGTAAACGTAATTGAGCCGGCTCAAATCAACGTGGTAAGCAATACCGGTAAATTTGCGTTATGCGGCGACGACTCCGAATTGGACTTGAGCGCCAGCATAGGAAATTTCCGCAACTTTAAGTGGTCCACGGGCGATACGACTCGCAAAATAAAGATCACAAAACCCGGCGACTATTATGTCTCCGCGTTAACGAGCGACGGTTGCACGGTAACGTCGCAAACGATAAACGTATGGCGTAAGACGGAATTCCCTGCAGGAGAAATTTACCAGCGCAAGGATACCATATTTGCTCCGGAAGGATCTAAATTTCAGTGGCTTTATAAAGGCCAAGAGATAAAAAATGCAACCAAGAGCTATTATGTTGTTCCCGACACATCGTTAGGCGAATACAAGGTTCGCTACAGCGACGCCGACGGTTGCACGGTCACTTCAGCCGTTTACGACTTTATATCAGGAATCTCGGACGCTATCGCCGGTCAAAACGGTATTATAGTTTCTCCCAACCCGGCTCTCGATCGATTAAAGGTTAATTTAGGCGTCGAAGCCGGCTCCGGTGCAACTCTAAGGATCTATAACGCGATAGGCGTTAAGTACCTGGAGCAGGCGGGCAATGGCGGTTCGTTCGAATTCGACGTAACTAAGCTCGCCCCGGGAGCATATTTCGTGGAAACTCAAGTTAACGGGAAGCGTTTCATTAATCCTTTCGTTAAAAGATAAAGGATAGCAGGGAGGCGGCTCATGCTTAAAAGTATGGAGAAATTGCCGGCCCTCAAAGCGCTCGCCGCGTTTTTAATTGGTTTTGCGGTTTATTCCGCGCTTAGACCTTCAATGGAAATAATCGCCGCCGTCGCAGCAATAACGCTTGCGACGGCGGTTTTGTATTATGCGTCCGCCGGAGCTGGTTCTATCGAATTTAAGCCGGCTAAAACGGGCTTAACGCCCGCCGCGCTCTACGTCGCGATTTCATTTTGCTGCGCTCTCGCGATATATGGCTCCGGCGCATCCCGAAGAATAGAAATCCCATTGGAGCGCTTCCCTGAGATGCCCGCACTTGCAAAGGGGAGAGTCGTTAAAGTGCTTTCCTGTACGAGCGGCAAAACGCGCCTGGCGCTCGAAGGCTCCCTGGACGCCAAGCCGCTTTCAAAGCTCCGCGACCAGGGCGTTCTGGTTAATATTTATGGGGCGAAGAAAATCGAGGTCGGGGACGAATTGCTCGTCTCGGGAAAAGCGCGCTTCCCGAAGAGAGCGGCGCTGACCGACGAATTCGACGAGGCGGCATGGCTGCGCGCGTTGGACGTATCCTGGGTAATGCGCGCCAAGTCGACCGACATAGCGATAACTGGTAAGAGGCGCGGCGTTATATACTACTCAAAACTTGCCTCCGAGGCCATTCAAAGTCAAATTAATACGCTTTACGAGCAGACGAACAGCGGGTTGATTTCCGCCCTGTTGACGGGCGCGCGGACGGGGTTGCCCGCGGACGCGCAGAGAGAATTCTCGCTTACCGGAGTCGCGCATATTCTATCCGTGAGCGGTCTCCACGTAGGCGTTTTTGCCGCGGCTATAGCGGCGTTGCTCGGCTTCGTGACGCTTCGCTGGGCAAAGTTCGCAATCTTTGCTGCGCTCGTAGCCGCTTTCGTTGCGGTAACCGGCTTTCAGCCTCCGGCGGTGAGAGCGGGGGGCGGGGCTATTCTATTCTACTATTGCTCGGTTCGCGAACTCAGGGCGCATCCGTTAAACGTGATCTCTTTCGCCCTGCTGGCGTATCTATTTATTTCGCCGCAATTAATTTACTCGGCTAGCTTCCAGATGTCCTCCGCGGCGGCTTTCGGCATTACTTTACTCTACAAGCCGTTTTTAGGGCTTTTTAGTAGAGCCTTTAAAGCACGGAACGCAGCCTGGGCGTTTTTCGCGCAGAGCTTTGCGATCAGCTTTGCGGCCGGCGCTGCGGTCAGCCCGATCGTCGCTTACTACTTTAACGTATTCTCGATCGTCTCGCCGCTGGCAAATTTGTCCGCCGCCCCGCTCTCTTCGTTAGCGTTGATTTATGGGATGCTGAGCGTCGCATTTTCCTATTTTGCGCCTTGGGCCGCGGCCTGCTTTGCAGCCGTGGCGTCCTTTAGCGTGGACGTTTTGATTTATTTCAATAAGCTTGCGCTCGAGCTTCCCATGGCCTATATAGAAGGCTCCGCCGCATTCCCGGCCGCGTTGGGAGCGTCGCTGGCGATGGTTTACGTCGCTTTTTCTCGTTCGGCGAGGCATTTCGCTTTTCGCGCCGTCGTTTCTGTTGCTGCGATCGTACTGGCGTGGGGGTTGATTAATAAAGGGGCTGAAAGGAAAATTGAAATTTTTCCGCGCGATCAATATGTCGCAGTAATTGTTCCGGATACGGCGAACAGGAAGATTGCGTTAATAGTCGACCGCAAGCCGCATACCTACCCGATTCGCGACTTGGCAATGGAAAATTACCTGATAAATGATAAAGATTTCTTAATTTTGGCGTTCGACGGCAACGCCGGTATCAATATCTGCGACGCCGTTAAAAAATCGAAGGCTGTGCGCGAAGAGAAACTCAGCTTTGCCGCGCTAAGATTTTTAAAGAACAGGCTGGATTTGCGCGAGCAACTCCCTCAGTTAACGAATGTGGATAAATAAGAGATCATGTCAGAAATAAAGATAATGGAGCCCGGGATATTTCCTGGCGAGGAAATAATTGCCGGGTTTACGCTGAGCGATTACGAAGGATTTCCGCCTGACGGATTTTCAATAATGCCGACCCGTTTCGATTCGGAACCAATTTATTTAGAGAACGCCAATCAGCTGGCCCTGCAAATTGGCTTGCCGGCGGATAGGCTTCAATTCCAATTGCAAACGCATGGCAAAGAGGTCCGGGAAATTACAGCTACTGGCCGGCCGCGCGAACACGACGGCATGACGACTAACAAGCCGGGGATAGCTCTTTGCTCGACCGTGGCCGATTGCGCCGCGATATTGCTATTCGATCCGGTGAATAAAGCAATCGCCTCGCTTCATTCCGGCTGGAAGGGTACCAAGCAGAACATATTAGGGGAAGGGATTCGCAGGATGGCGGAAAGGTACGGCAGCCGCCCGGGAGACCTGCTCGCCTACGTTTCTCCCGCGGCCTGCGGCGAGGATTACGAGGTCGGCGAGGACGTGGCTTCGCTCTTCCCGGAGTCGACCAAACCGCTTGGCGGCGGGAAATATCTATTCGACAACCGAGCTGAAATATTAAGGCAGGCTCTCGCTGCTGGTATGGTTCGAGAGAATATGGAAATATCGGATGAATGCACGATTTCCGATAAGAGATTCCACTCTTTCCGTCGCGACGGCGAACTCTCCGGCAGGATGGTAGCATTCATCGCTTTGCGACCGGAGCCGATCGATGTTCATTAGACGGTTTTTACTTAGCCTCCCGGCCCTGTTGATTACTTTAACGATCTATTTTTTCTCGGATATACCCCAGGGGCCGGTGAGGATGCACTTTATGCACCAGGATAAGATATTGCATTTTATCGCCTTTTTCACCTATGGCGTCGCGCTGCAATTACTGTTCGGAGCAAATATTCCTAAGATAAATCGGAAAAAAATCATAATTTACGTAATTCTAACGGGCACAATTTACGGAGCCCTCGACGAATGGCATCAATACTTTGTACCCGGTAGAGAATGCGACGCGCTCGATCTATTAGCCGATTTGATAGGCGTCTCCGCTTCCTTTGCTATTAGAAATAAAGTAGATAGATTCAGACTACGATTTTTACGAGCGACATAATGCAGCATAACGGAACAGATAAAAAGCCTTTGATACTTGTCGTAGACGATTACCCTGAAAACGTCGACGTGCTGAGTATAATGCTGCGAAACAACAACTACGACGTTATCGTCGCTTCGGGCGGCAACGCTGCGTTCGAGGTACTGGATAAATCAAAGCCGGACGCTATATTACTGGACGTCATGATGCCCGTCAGGGACGGCTTTGAAGTCTGCAAAACAATAAAGCAAATAAAAGAATTCGAGTCTACGCCGATTATTTTCCTAACCGCGCGGACCGATACCGAAGATATTATTAAAGCGTTCGATTGCGGCGGATCGGATTACATAACCAAGCCTTTCAAGAAAGGAGAGCTGCTGGCGCGCTTGAAAACCCATCTGGAGCTGAAACGCGTCCGAACCGAGTTGGAGGAGAAGATCCGAATAATCGACGAGATGAATAAGGAAAAGGACACTTATATCGAATACATCAACCGCGAACTTGCGGCCGCCGCCGATTACGTTACTTCTCTGCTTCCAAAGAAAATTGAAAATTCCATCATCGACACAGATTGGAAATTTGTGCCCAGCTATAATATTGGCGGCGATTCCTTCGGCTATCATTGGATCGACGAGAACAATTTTGCAATATACCTGCTGGACGTATCGGGCCATGGCATTAGCGCATCCCTGCAATCGATTTCCGCTTTAAATTTATTAAAGTTTCAAATTCTTGCCGATACCGATTTCCACAATCCGGAGGAAGTGCTGCGCTCGCTTAATAATACGTTCCAGATAAAGCAACATAATTACTTATACTTTACGATTTGGTACGGGGTCTACAACAAGCTAAACCGCATTCTCAAGTTCGCAGGCGCCGGTCATCCCCCGGCATTGCTGTTCAGTAAGGAAAACGGGGTAACGTCCCTCTCTTCGCGCAATATTGTAATAGGCGCGAAAAAGGATTATGAATTCCATTCAAATTACTGCCTTGTGCCTCCCGGAGCCGAACTGTACGTATACTCGGACGGGGTATACTCAATAGTTAAGAACGGAGCGTTCGTCTCGATCGAGCAGGTCTCCGAAATTATTAGCGAATTCCATGGTAACGGCTCCGAAATAGAGAGCTTCTACAGGAAGCTTGTTTCAATCAACGATTCGGAAAAACTTCCGGACGACTTCTCTATGTTGAAAATAATATTTTCCTAAGTTATGAATTTCTTCGAATTAAAATACAAATCGCCCGAGGGTAAAGCCCGGGCCGGTCTGCTCCGCACGGAGCACGGCGAAATCCCCACGCCGGCCTTTATGCCGGTCGGCACGCAGGGCAGCGTAAAAGCCGTACGGCAGAGCGATCTCGAGTCGCTCGGCGCAAAGATCATTTTGGGGAACACGTATCATCTATATCTCCGGCCAAATCCCTTAACGTTGGAAACTTTTGGCGGCTTGCATAAGTTTATGAACTGGAACGGCGCGATACTGACCGACAGCGGCGGCTACCAGATATTTTCCCTCCAGGAATTGCGCAAGATAACTATGGACGGCGTCCATTTCAAGTCGCATATCGACGGCTCGAATCATTACTTCACGCCCGAGAACGTAGTCGAGATACAGCGATCGATCGGCTCGGACATTATGATGGTCCTCGACGAATGCGTGCCATACCCCGCGGAAGCGGATTACGCTGCGAAATCGATGAAGATATCGCTGAATTGGGCGGCGCGGTCCCGAAAGCATTTTAACGCCACCGATCCTATTTACGGGTTCCGCCAATACCAGTTCGGCATCGGGCAGGGCGGGATGTACAAGGACCTTCGCAAGGCGTATATCGAGGAGATGATAAACATCGGGTTCGACGGCTACGCTATCGGCGGTCTCTCCGTCGGCGAGCCGACCGAGCTTATGTACGAGCTGACGGACTACTGCACCGACTACATGCTCGAAGATAAACCCCGCTACCTGATGGGAGTTGGTACGCCGGAAAACATATTGGAAGGCATAGAGCGCGGCATCGACATGTTCGATTGCGTAATGCCGACCCGCAACGCGCGCAACGGGCAGCTCTTTACCACGCGCGGAAAAATTAATATAAAGAACGCGAAGTACAAATTAAGCGACGAGCCTATAGACGAAGCGATAGACTGCTACGCAAGCAGGAATTTCTCGCTCGGCTACCTGCGCCATTTAATAACTTCGGGTGAAATATTAGGATTGGAGCTTGCAAGCCAGCATAACGTAGCGTTTTATTTATGGCTGGCAAGGACAGCCCGCGAAAAAATACTCGAGGGTTCCTTTCGTCAATGGAAGTTAGAGTTTTTAGATAGATTTAACACAATTTCTTAATTTTAGGACAAAGCATGAATTTATTCTCTTTGGCAGTAGCGGCCCCGCTATTTGCGCAGGCGCCAGGCGGCGGCTCGATGGTTTCCACTTTGATAATGTTTGGCTTGATAATCTTCGTTATGTACTTTATGATGATCCGGCCCCAGCAAAAGCGTCAAAAAGAACACAAATCGATGCTTGCATCGATCAAGAACGGCGATAGAGTAATCACTACCAGCGGTATGCACGGCTCCGTCGTAGCAACCGACGACACGACTTTCACGGTTCAAATCGCCGACAACGTCCGCGTTAAATTTGAAAAGTCCGCGATCGTCGCAAAAGAGTCGAAAGAGTAGTAAAATATAAAAAAAATCGTTATATTCGCATAACTGTAAATCTTTCATTGCCCGAAGGCAATGGAAGATTTTATTTTATTTTTTTATGGATTTGAAATGAACACGATAGAAGAAGCGATGCGCGACCTCGTTTCGGGGAAGGCTATAATTGTAATGGACGACGAGGACCGCGAAAACGAAGGCGATTTAGTCGTCGCAAGCGAACTATGCACGCCCGATATGGTTTCGTTCATGGCTAACAATGCTCGCGGGCTCATTTGCGTCTCGATAACAGAGGAACGCGCCCGCGAACTTGATCTCGACGTAATGGTAAAGAACAATTCCGCGTTGCACGAAACGCGATTTACCGTTTCGGTCGATTATGCGCACGGGACGTCCACGGGCATCTCGGCGTTTGACCGCGCCGCCACGATCCGCGCTTTGGCCGATAAGGAAACAAAGCCGGCCGACCTGGCGCGCCCGGGGCACATCTTCCCGTTAATCGCCGTTAAAGGCGGCGTGCTGCGCCGCGCCGGGCATACCGAAGCCTCGGCGGACCTTATGAAGCTGGCCGGGCTAAAGCCCAGCGGGGTCCTTTGCGAGATAATTAACGACGACGGCACTATGGCCCGACGGGACGAATTGTTCGAGTTCGGCAGGAAGCACGGATTAAAGATTATTACCGTAAAGGACTTAATCGCCTACAAGATTCGTAGCGAATCGCTCGTCACGTGCGTGGCCGAGGCCAACCTCCCAACGGAGTACGGCGATTTCAAAATAAAAGTATTTAAAAATAAGCTCGACGGCGCGGAGCAAATCGCTCTCGTTAAAGGCTCTTGGGATGAAGGGGAATCCGTGCTCGTTCGCGTGCATTCGGAATGCCTTACCGGCGACGTCTTCGGCTCGCGCAGGTGCGATTGCGGGGAGCAGCTTCATACCGCTATGCAGATGATCGAGAACGAAGGACGCGGCGCAATTCTTTATATGCGACAGGAAGGCCGTGGCATAGGCTTGATCAATAAGCTAAAAGCCTACACTCTGCAGGAAAATGGTCTCGACACTGTCGAAGCCAATATCGAGCTGGGGTTCCAGCCCGATCCGCGCGACTACGGGATTGGCGCGCAAATGCTTTCCGCGCTCGGCATTAGGAAAATGAAACTTATAACGAATAATCCCAAGAAAAGAGTAGGACTGGAGAGCTACGGTTTGGAGGTCGCCGACCTCATTCCGCTGGAAATCGTTCCTAACGACGTTAACAAGCATTACTTGCTTACTAAAAAAATCAAAATGGGTCATTTATTGAGTAAAATATAACGAGGTGAGTATGTCCGAAATTATTTATATGACTCGCGAGAGAGTCAAAGAGATTGAAGAAGAACTCCAGGGATTGAAATCCAAGGGCAGAATCGAAATCGCGCAGAAGATCGCGGATGCTCGCTCTCATGGCGATCTATCCGAGAACGCTGATTACGACGCCGCCAAGGAAGCCCAAGGGCTTTTGGAACTGAAAATAAGCAAGCTTTCGGAAACGCTATCGAAAGTCCAGATTATTTCGGCGGATGAGTTCCCGAACGATAAAGTCTATATATTATCTAAAGTTAAAGTGAAGAACCTAACTAATAGCCGTGAAATGGTTTTTATGATGGTAAGCGCCGAGGAGGCCGACTTCGAGCAGAATAAAATCGCCGTTTCTTCGCCTTTAGGCAAAGCGCTTATGGGCAAGACAATAGGCGAAGTCGCTGAAGTTAACGTCCCCGCCGGGATTACTAAATATGAGATTCTTGACATTACGAAATAGTAAATTAACTGTAAGCGGCGGCGCGGCCCTCAAACCGTTCCGCCGCTTATTTCTCTTTTGTCTAATCCTGTCGCTGCCTTACCTCTACTCCTGCGACAATCCATTCGCTCCGAAGCTTGCCGACGGCGACGCGTCCGTAGGGCTGCTCGGCGACCAAAAGAAGCCCGAGGACGTTTTCCTCAATATGCGTTATGCCTACCAGTTCAAGGATACCGTCGTTTACGGTCGGCTGCTGGCGGACGACTTCGTTTATTCATTTAGAAATTTCGATAAAGGCATCGACGTGACCTGGGGCCGCGACGAGGAAATGCTCTCGACCTCCCGGATGTTCAACGGCGCGCAGAGCCTGGACCTGGTCTGGGGAGAAGTATTCACCTCGACGGGCGATTCGCTCAGCCTGGAGGCGGCGCGGAACTTCGTTCTAACCATTACGTTCAACGCGGCGGACGTCGTCAGCGTATATGGAAGGGTAACGATGAAGTTAAAGAAAAACGTCGAAGCGGGCGGCATATGGCAGATCGTTTCCTGGAGGGACGAGTCGGGTTATTAGTTTCGTAGCGGAATATTATAGAATCAGTTATGAAACGCCGCCTTGAGCGCGCTCCAACTCTCCGGGGCGGCGTTCGTCGAATCCGCCTTTCGGGAAAAGTCCTGCCACTTCCAGATAGTCCATAAACCCGTGGAAGCAGGCTTCATTATCAAACGCAAGCTGCCGGAGTAGCTTTTTCTGACAGCGCTTGCGCTCGCCTCGAAGGATATATCGTAATTGGCGGCATAGATGGCCGAATCCGGCGTTTGCGCCTCGTAGCTTACCTTGGAGAGCGTTAAGTATCCAAGTTCGGTATTTGGGGCTTGCGCGAAGAATGAGAGCAGGTATCTTCGCTCGTCGGACGCGTTCCAATCGTTAAATAGCGCCGGGTAGCGCGCCGCGGCGTCCGCTGCGGGCTGAAAAGTGAAGCCGCTGTCGGCGATGCAATTCATATAGTCTTCCAGGCTCTTTCGGTTGAAGGAACGCGTGAAGTTATCGGCCAACAGGGCGGGGCTGGTTGCCGGCGGCATATTCTCGCCGCCCGACTCCGGCTCCTCCGGCGAACGCGTTTCGAACAGTCCGCAGCCGGCTAGAGCGAGGGCTAATATTGAATAATATAAAATGCGCATTTTCATATACTTTATAACGCATTTGCGCGCGAATATTATAAAAACCCGCGTTTCAAATTTAATGCTTGTCGAGCAAGTCGGGCCTGACCCGTTTGGTTTGCTCGACCGATTTTTCGCGTCGCCAGTTATTTATCAAAGCGTGATTGCCGCTCGTGAGCTCCTCCGGCACGGCCATACCTCGCCAAATGGCCGGGCGAGTGTACATCGGCGCGGCGAGCAACCCGTCCTGGAACGAATCGTCGAGCGCGCTTTCCGCGTCCCCTATAACGCCGGGTATGATTCTGACGATCGAATCGACGAGCACTGCGGCCGGGAGCTCGCCCCCGGAAAGGACGTAGTCCCCGATAGATATCTCACGGGTAACGTAAAGATCCCTTATCCTCTGGTCGATTCCCTTATAATGTCCGCATATTACGATGATATTTTCGACTTGACATAGTTCGTTCGATATATGTTGCGTAAGCTGCCGCGCATCGGCAGTCATATATATTATTTCGTCGTATGCTCGTTCTTCCTTCAACTTATCAATGCAGCGCGCTATGGGTTCGCATTTGATCAGCATGCCCGCGCCGCCGCCGAAGGGGTAGTCGTCTATATGGCGATATTTATCGTCGGCGTAGTCGTGCAGGTTGTGAACAAAGTACTCCGCCAGGCCTTTTTCCCGCGCAATCTTTAGAATGCTCGCGCCGAATATGGAATCAAACGTTTCCGGTACGGCGCTGATTAGATCAAATCTCATAAATGCCTTTTTTATTTATATGCCAGCTCCCGCAGGCCTTCCATTAAATTAACGAAGACGGATTTTCTTTTTCTGTCGATCCTGACGATAACGTCCTCGATAACAGGAAGCGGGATTTTTTCTTCGCCGAGCTCGAGCGTCCAGACGTCGTTGGCGGGCATGAGCCAAACGTCGGTTATCGAGCCGAGCCGCTCGCCGGTAACGGCGTCGTATGCTGTAAGTTCTAAAATTTCGTCGGTTAGCATCAGGTCCGGGTAAAGCCTTTCGAGCAAGCTTCGCTCAATAAAGACGCCGAACTCGCCAAAATTTTCCGCAGTTTCCGGCGAATCTATTCCGAAAAGCTTTACGGTAGCGCGCCTACCGTCGGAATGCCAGTTCTCGACGCGATAGGGAGTAGTAAAGTTAACCGAGTAACCCATGTGCAAGCTTGAGCCTACGGGCAGGGAGGGGATAGCCGCGGCGAGATCTCCCAGTAAAATGTCGCCGTCGACTCCGGTTGGCTTCACGTATCGAGCCAAATAAACCAAATTTACATTTTCTTCCATCTTTCCATTCTCTATTTATATTAAAATAGTAAACCTGATAAGGGCAAGGTCAGGCCCGCTGGGATTTGGGGTAAACTCCTGCTTGTGCGGAGATATTCAACAAAACGCCGGCAGCGGCCGCGTAGACGAATATAGCCGTTCCCCCGTAGCTAATGAACGGCATGGGAACGCCCGTCGTTGGGAGCGCGCCGGCATTAACGCCGGCGTTAACGAATACGTAGAATGCAAACGTAATTAGTATGCCTATAGCCAGGAAATACCCAAAGTCGTCCGGCGCTTTTTTAGCGATGAGCATGCCGCGCCAGAATATTATAACGAATGCGGCTATTACCAGCGTAACGCCTATAAAGCCGTATTCCTCGCCTATAATAGAGAAAATAAAATCGCCGTAGCTCTCGGGCAAAAACAGGTGGCTCTGCCGATTCTGACCAGCTCCGACGCCGGCGATACCGCCGTTGCCAAGAGCGATGAGAGCTTGATTGAGCTGATACTTAACCCTCGCGCTAACGTCCGATTCGCCGCCCATGCCGAAGAAGGCGAGTAGGCGGTTCAAACGGTATTGAGCCGAGAGCGCGTAGCCGGCGGCAAGCGTTAAGCCGACTATAAAGGTGGAACCAAGATGAAGAAGATTTGTATTGCCGATAAACATCATCGAAAAAGCGATCATAAATATAACGAGCAAGTTCGAGAAGTTCGGCTGCAACGCTATTAGCACAAGGACTACGCCCAACCAAATCATAAACGGCAGGAAGCCGGACTTAAAGTCCTTGATGACTTTTTGCTTTTCGGAGAGGAGTGCGGCGAAGTGCAGCGCCAAGGCGAACTTAGCGACTTCCGTCGGCTGGAACGTAAAGAAGCCGAAGGATATCCATCGCGACGCGCCCTTCGCGGCGGAGCCGACGACGAGCACGAGGGCAAGCGCGCCAATTGCGGCAAGTAGTATATACTTGGAGAATTTCTTCCAGATATGATAATCGATTCTTGCGAAAACGAAGAGTAAAAGGAGACCGATGGCCACTTTAAAGCTATGGCTTCGCAAAAGGGACTCGGCGCTCCCGAGCTTTATCTCGGAAAACGTGGCGGACGCGCTATAGACGAACGCCACGCTAAAGAGCATTAGCGCCACGGTCGAGAGCAGAATGTACCAATCGATATGTCCCGCGTATTTACTTTTTTCCATTGGCGCCTTAATCGAGCGAATTAACGATTTCTTTAAAGCAAGCGCCGCGATGCTCGTAATTGGCGAACATATCGAAGCTCTTGCACGCGGGCGAGAAGAGCGCCACGTCGCCTTCCTCGGCGAGCTCGGCGCATCTTATGACGGCTTCCTCGAGCGTATCTGCCTTAACGCAGCGCACGCTGGCGCAAAAATGATTAAATATGGCGTCGCGTTCCTCGCCGATAGCGACAATCGCTTTTACGTTTTCGGCGACGAATTTATCCAACTCGGCATAGTTATTGCTGTCCCCACGACCTCCGGCGAGCCAAACGATCGGTTTGGAATAGCTGGAGAGCGCGTACCAAGTAGCGTTAATATTAGTAGCTTTGGAATCGTTGACGTAGTCGACGCCATGCAGCGTTCGGACGTGCTCAAGGCGATGCTCCACGCCCTTGAAGGACATAAGGCTATCGCGGATGTCCTCGTTGCGCACTTCGAAAGCGCGCGCGGCAAGCGCGGCCGCCATGGAGTTATATAAATTATGCGCCCCCGGTAGGGCGAGTTCGCAGGTTTTCATAAGCGTTTCCTCTTTTTGCCGGTTTCCGTTCGCGATTATTATCGAGCCGTTTTCCGGGTAAATCCCCCAATCTACCCGCGACATCGAAAATCGCATAATATTTGCTTTTGTTTCAACTAACGATTCCCCAAGCAGCGGGTCGTCGTTATTTAAAATTAACAAATTATTTTCATTTTGATTGCAATTAATTTTCCACTTAGCCCCGGCATATTCTTCCATCGTGCCGTGGTAGTAGAGATGGTCCGGCGTTATATTCAAAATAACGGCTACTTGCGGGCGAAATTTTTCTACCCGATCCAGTTGAAAGCTGCTTACTTCGCATACCAAAATAGCTTCGGGCTCGATTTTATCGACGAAATCCGAAAGGGGAGCGCCGATATTCCCGCAGGCGTAGGCCTTCTTCCCAGAATTATTCAATATATATTCGATAAGGCTGGTAACGGTCGTCTTACCGTTCGTTCCCGTTATCGCGCAAATGGGATTCGTAATAAATTGCGAGGCGTATTCGAGCTCGCTGATAATTTTTATGCCCCGGCCCTCCGCCGTTTTAATTATTTCATTGGAGGGGCGCACGCCGGGCGAGGCGACTATCAAATCGCATTCGAGGGCGCGCGCCGTATGCCCGCCGAACTCGTAGCCTACCCCTAATTCTTTAAATAACTCTATTGCAATATTATACTTATCGGGTTCGTTAATTTCTGTGACAAAAACGTCGGCTCCTTTTCTGCGGGCTAAACGCGCTGCCGCTACGCCGCTCTTCTGGGCTCCAATTACGGTTATCTTCATATTATTTATATGGAAATTGGTTCTTAATAAAAATGCAAATTAGCGGTTTACCGCCTTAGAAAAAAATACGAATAAAGCTTTTCAAGAATAGTTAAGATTGTGTGAAGATTGAATCAAATTTTTATCAATTTGCGTTGCCGGCCATAATGAACGCGTCTTAATCGAAATAATAGTTAATTTTGCAGTCGTTCAAATTCAAACATATAAAAAGTATGGAGTTTTATGTTTAAAAGCATTTTACCCAAAGAATACAGCTTTTATGATTTCTTTGAAAATCATATCGCCAATACCAAGAAGATGGTATTAGTTTTCGAGAAGTTAAAGGATGGGGAGATCGATTTTGAAAAAGCTTCAGCCGAAATCAAAACTTACGAACGCGCCGCCGACGTTATAACGGTTGATTGCGTCGACGCGTTGCACAAAACATTTATTACGCCGCTCGAACGCACGGATATTTACGATATAATAAAGGGGCTCGACGGCATAGCGAACGCGCTGAACGGCGCAGTCAGCAAAATGCGCCTCTACGAGATCTCCGAAATTCGCCCCGAAGCCTTCCAATTCGTAGAGATATGCCATAAGGCGGTCGACGAGCTTACCCAGGCGATAAGAGAGCTCCGATCCCTTAAAAATGCGGATAAGATCAAGCAACACTGCCGCAACATCCGCCACATAGAAACCGACGGCGACAAACTCTTCGCAACATCTATCATATCGCTTTTCCATGAGACCGACGCTAAGCTGATCATCAAGTGGAAAGACGTTCTTGAAAAACTTGAAAAATCCATCGACCGCTGCCAGGACGTTGGCAATATAATTGAAAGCGTGTTGATCGACAACGCCTAAGCGCGGGTCGATACATTTATTTATTCCTTGAATTAATAAAAACGGAAAAATATGGATACGGTCTGGATTGTAGTAATTATAACAATTGGTTTAGCATTAGTATTCGACGTAATCAACGGATTCCACGACGCCGCGAACTCGATCGCGACCGTGGTTTCAACGAGAGTTCTCTCTCCGCGCTTCGCCGTTATTTGGGCGGCGTTCTTTAACTTTGTGGCTATGTTCATATTCGCTCCCAAGGTAGCGGATACAATTTCAAAGATAATCAAGATAGATTCAATTGACCCAGCGTTTATTTACGTGGTGCTTGCCGGTTTGGTAGGCGCGATTTTCTGGGACTTGATCACCTGGTGGTTCGGCTTGCCGACTAGTTCCTCCCACGCGCTTATCGGCGGACTTGCCGGGGCGGGCATTGCGCACGGCGGCCTGGCCTCCGTTCGATGGGAAAAGCTTGGCGAAACGGCTCTCTTTATTCCAATAGCTCCGCTCCTGGGATTGGTTCTCGCCTTTATATTGATGGTAGCGGTTTACTGGATTTTCCGCAAATTCCGACCCATGCAAGTGGACAAAATCTTCCGGCGGGGGCAATTGCTTTCGGCAGCTCTTTATTCATTAGGACACGGGGGCAACGACGCTCAAAAGACTATGGGCGTCATCGTAGCCGTGCTAGTAGCCGCAGGCATCTTCTCTCCGAACGTGGAGCTTTCCTTGGGCAACTCTCAAACTCTGTGGATAATTCTTTCCTGCCAGGCTGCGATTGCGATCGGTACAATGATGGGCGGCTGGAGGATCGTAAAGACGATGGGGATGAAGCTGACGCGACTTAAGCCTGTGCACGGCTTTTGCGCGGAAACTGCGGGAGCCGTCACGCTATTCCTTGCGACTCATATAGGTATCCCGGTTTCTACCACGCACACCATCGCGGGTTCCATCGTCGGCGTAGGCTCGACTACGAACCTGGCGGGAATAAAATGGGATATCGCTTCGAGGATCCTTGTATCGTGGATCATTACTATCCCATCCGCGGCCATTGTTTCGGCTTTGACCTTCTGGATAATTAGAATATTCCATACAGGATTTTAAGCTATGAGCGAGAATTTTTCTACTGGAACGTAATTGTTCTTTGCGGAATCCAAAAAAGTTCGTAATTTTGCATTCCCGGCGCATTCGTCTAGCGGCTAGGACGTAGCCCTCTCAAGGCTAAAACAGGGGTTCGATTCCCCTATGCGCTACAAATACCAATCCGAAGCGGCTCTCTTATGAATCGATTCGAAAAAGTCCTGACCTATTTCCACAGCGGAACCGGCAACGCTTTACTGACGTCGCAATGGATCGCAAGCGAAAGCGAATCTCTCGGCGTTCCCGCTAAAATCTATTCGATAGATAACAATTTTATCCCCGAAGCTCCCGATTTTACTCCAAATACTCTTATTTATTTTGTTTACCCCACGCATGGCTTTAACGCATCGCCGGCGATGCTTAAATTTGTTCGGAGATTTCCCAAAGCGAAAGGCGCTTCGTTCTTTCTTGCTAATACCCGCGCGGGAGGAAAGTTCTTCAAGCTTTTTACTCCAGGGGTAAACGGCTTAGCGCTTTGGGCTCCCATGTTCATGTTATTATCGAAGGGAATGCGTTTTGCCGGTATGAAGTCTGTCGATATGCCTTCAAATTGGATTTCTATTCATCCCGCCCTGCCAAAAAAGTGGACTAAAGAAATTTCAGAGAGATGGGAAAATAAAACTCGCGAGTTCACGAGAAAAGCTCTTTCTGGAATTAAAGTATACGGCAGAGCGCTGGCGGACTTGCCGATCGATATATTTCTATTTCCAATAAGTATAATGTACTATTTCGTGGGTAGATTTGCGCTCGCGAAAACATTCGTTTATAACTCTAAATGCGACAGTTGCGGCGTTTGCGCGGAGAATTGTCCTGTCGGGGCAATTAAACTGAATAAGGCGGGAAAGCCCTATTGGAGGTTCAAATGCGAGAGTTGTATGAGGTGTATGAACATTTGCCCGAAGAAGGCGATCGAAAGCTCCCATTTATTATTCGGGATTTACGTCGCGATGTCAGGTTTGATCCCGGCTAATTTGATTCTAAACTACGCCGGGCTGCCGCATACGTTTGCCTTGGAGGCCGCACAATACGCCGCTAATTGCGCGTTGAAGCTTTCGATCGTCTTTATTATTTATCAAGTCTGCTCAAAAGCCTTAAAGAATTCGATTTGGAATAAGATCGTAGAGAAAACCTCGCTGACGAACTACTGGAGCCGGTACCTCGCTCCGGGCCTTAAACTTAAGGATTTCCGCAGTCATAAGCATTAAACTACAGTTCTGCCTTCAATCGCGCGCGACAGCGTCGCCTCGTCCGAGAATTCCAAAGAAGAGCCTATTGGCACTCCGCTCGCGATGCGTGTAGTTTTTATGCCAAACGGCTTTATGAGCTTAGCGAGATATTGAGTCGTCACCTCGCCCTCTACGCTCGGATTTAAAGCAAAAATAATCTCCTTAACGCCTTCAAGTCTTGTGAAAAGTTCCTTTACCTTCAAGTCTTCCGCGGAGACTCCTTCCAAGGGATTTATAACGCCGTGCAGAACGTGATAGAGCCCCGAAAAGTCGTTAGTCTTTTCGATAGCGGTCACGTCGTTGGGCTCCTCTACTACGCAAATCACGCTGCGGTCCCTTTTTTGTGATCTACAGATCGGGCAAACATCCGATTCGGTATAGTTATGGCAAACCGAACAGTATTTTACTTTTTTCTTGAGCTCAAGAAGCGCCTCCGCGAAGCGCGCTATAAATTCCTCGGGCTGCCGGAGCATATAAAACGTGAGGCGCTGCGCCGTTTTCTTGCCGATGGAGGGCAGGGAGGAGAAAGAATCCACAACTTTTTCTATTGTTTCCGATGTATATATCATTACGGGTCTAATTAGTTATTAAAATGGATTAAAACCGGGAATATTAGGCATGTTCGGCATCATAGAAGCGAGAGCCCCCATTTGCTCGTTCATCTTAGCCTGGGCTGCTTCGGCGGCTTTGTTAATAGCGGCAACTATCAGGTCCTCGAGCATTTTCTTGTCGCCCTGCGCTAAAAGCTCGTCGGAGATATTTATTGAAAGCGTTTGCCTAAGTCCGTTCATAGTAACGCTGACCATTCCGCCGCCGGATTCGCCGGTAACCTTAATTTGCTCTCCTTCCTGCTTAACGCGCTCGAATTCGCCCTGCATTTTCTTGACTTGCTCCATTATGGAGCCAATATCGAATTTCATAATTACATCCTAAAGTAAGCGATAAAATCTTAAATTTTCAATCAAAAAGTAAATAAAACGTTTTGATTGACGTGATAATGTATTACGCGTATGAATTTGATTTATGCTAAGAAATTACACGCTTTACAATATAAATTATTACTTGTTTATTAACAATCAGGTGGGAAATGGGTATTTTCAGCAGAATCACCGATATATTCAAGGCAAACGTCAACGACGCATTGGATAAAGCGGAAGACCCGGAAAAAATGCTTAAACAGATGGTGATCGAGATGGAGGAATCCGTCAACAAAACCACGCTTGCAGTAGCTCAAGCGATCGCAAACGAGCGCGGACTTGAGAACAAGCTCGAAAAGGCGCGCCGCGACCGCGAGAATTGGGAGCAAAAGGCCATGCAGGCCCTAACTGCGGGACGGGACGACCTGGCTAAGCAAGCTCTCGAGCGCAAAGCTATCGCCGAGCGTAATATTGCCGACCTCGGCCCGATAACCGAGCAAGCCAGGGTCACGTCCAACAAGCTCCGGCAACAGCTCGACGCGTTAAAGTCCAAGCTCGACGAAGCACGCAACCGTCAATCCACGCTTATCGCTCGTTCGCAAGCCGCCAAGGCGCAAAAGCAAATCGCGCAATCGTTCTCCGGCGTTGGCACCGACGCCTTCAGCAAGTTCGATAAATTCGAAGGGAAAATTGAGAAATTGGAAGCCGAAGCGCAGGCCTTCGAGCAGTTGGCAGGCGAAAATACTTCACTCGACGACGAATTTAAAAAATTAAACGCCTCCAATACCGATCTCGAGTTGCTTGAAATGAAGAAAAAAATGGGTCTCTTGCCCGCATCCTCCGCCGAAGAGAAAAAGGACGAAGCTTTATAAGCCGCGTTCAATAAAACTAAACTTCTGAAAATACTAAGGAGACAAAAAATGATTGATACGCCGGTTGAAACGATCAACGCTACAAAAAAGAAAGTAGCCCAAATGCTTGGCGAGCTTTACCCTGATTTTATAGATTTCGAAGACGGTTCCTATACGATTTCCAGCGGCTCCACTATTGTTATGATAGTCGTGCGCGCATTTACTGAAAAGGAGTCCGTGATTGAATGCATTTCCAACGTCGTCACCGGGGCCGAAATTAATTCCGAACTAATGAAATTCCTGCTTCGCAAGAACGCCGAGATCCACTTCGGGGCGTTCGGCTTGCTCTTCGACGATACTATCGTGTTCCAGCACTCCCTTGCAGGAAGCAATCTCGACCAGAACGAGCTCGAAACCGCTATAAACGCAGTTTTGGCAATTGCCGATCACTACGACGACGAAATAATTAAAATTGCCGGCGGGAAGCGCGCAAAGGATTTAGCCTTCGACGAGGTGAACGAATAATCTGAAGTTATAGAAAAATTCGAACGGCGACCCAGGAGATAGCCCGGGCCGCCGTTTTCTTTTTGTTCTTGATATAATCGTCGCTTTATTTCACCCGTATCCCGATTGAGCGACTAAGGAATCTACCCTCCGGGACGCTTTCATCGAATTTACTGGAGTTGACGCCGGTCTCGAATTTAAATTTGTCGCCTGCGACAGACTTTATATAATTTTCGGTGGCCTGCGCGCGTTCGCGGGAAAGCTCCGCGTTCCGCTCCTGCGTGCCCAAAGCGTCCGCGCTGCCGAGTATCTTAATCGTCGACCCCCCCGGAAGCAATTTGGCGAGCTGATCCAAAAGCCGTTTATTGTCATCCGTTAATACGGACGAATCGTAGGAGAATCGAAGTATTGCGTTAAAGTTGTTTAAATTTCTTTCGATGTTTTCCTGTGGGAGCGCCGCAAGGTCTACCGTGGTTTCCTTCCTCGCGCGCGCGCCTTCGTACTCCATCGACAGGTAGAATTGGGCCGCCGTTTCGTCCATTTGCAGGCGCCTTTCCACGGGGATCGATAAGCGCTCTTGGAATCCCAACGGGCGTTCGGTCGCGTTCGTCGAAATTTTGATTTTTGCTTTATCCCCGACGTTCTCTATTTTAAGGGCGGCTTCAAGCTTTCCGGAAAGAATAGAGAATTGGCTGAAGGCAACGTACTCCTGTAGCGGAGCGCTTTTCAGAACGATATCGACGCGGCGGTTTTCTTCCACGCCCTCCGCGAACTCTTGGTTGGAAGGGTTTGTCGGCTTACTAAACGCTTTTATCGAAATTTTATCCGCCGGAACGCCAATAGCAATGAAAGCGTCTCGCACGCTTTCGGCGCGTTTCTGAGCCAGGGCTATTCCTTCGGGCTCAAGGGCTGGCCCCGCCGTGGCCCCCTCCAATACGACCTGCGCAGTAGGATTCTGCGACAGGATCTGCGCAATGCGCACAAGGACCTCTTTGTGAGATTCGACCGGGTCGCCCGCGAACCAGTTACGCTGCATAGGCGCGGAGAGTATATACTTCCCGGGAAGAGTCGAGCTGTTCGGTTCGAAGAAGATTGAATTCACTATCGGCAAGCTCGCGAGTATCTCCTCGCCGGTCTTAATCTTGCCCTCAAACTTCAAGTCTTCGACGGCCAACGCCGGTTCCAAAACGACCGGTTCAGGCTTTGTTTCCGGTTTTGGAGCAGGCTTCGGGGCGGGAGGAAGCTCCGGCGCTTTCTCGCTTTCGATAAATCCGAAACGCAGGCCGAAATCCAATTTTACCGCGAAATGCTTTATGTCCGCGTCCTCGGTCAGCGAGTTAAAGTTATAGTCGAAGGATAGCTGCTCCGTAAGGAAGGAATTCGCTCCGACCTTTAGCATATTCTCCAAACCGACGGTAAGCCCGTAGAGCATAGACGACTTCGTAGTTATGTCGCCCGAAGCGATCAGCAATTTCTTAGTCTTCGCGCCGCCGCTTTCAAGGTAAAAATCCTCGGGCGAAACGACTTCGCGGCTCTGCTCGAACGTCGGGGCGAGGGGCAGCGCAAGCCTCGCGCCAAGTCCGATGCGTAGCGGACCGCTTAGAAAATTATCCGCTATCGTGAATCTAAACTCGGGCTGGAATTCCAGGAAGCTTGTTTTTAGATCGATCGCGTCTTCGATATTTACGTTCTCCACGGCGCCCGATATAGTGTCGCGCATAGGATATATGTTATTCTTATTAAGCTTGCCGGACCGGTTTACGTAGCTAACGCCCAGGCCCGCGAACGTTCTATCGCTTAGCCTTCTCTCTACAAATATTCCCAAAGCCCCGCCTATGCCGTAGCCGGAGGGCAACGTGTCGCAGTCCGGGTTGGCGCCCTTAAAATTAGAGTTGGCGGAGGAGAGGCCGTTGTAGAGTAAGGATATTTTCGGATGAAGGGCTATTATTTCCTTATTGGTCGTTTGCGCATTCGCGCAGATGCCGCGATATGCGAATAAGGATATAAACGTAAGCATGGCAAGTCTTAAATATCGGCTCATATCAGTTATTATTAAAATGGAACCCGAATTTTTCGTAAATTTACGAAAGAAAAATATATATATTGAGAAAAAGATTACTGATAAACTACATGATTATTAAAGAAGATATTGATACGATAACGCCTTACCTTTCCGACGGTTCTAATTTATCGGGGAGCGCCGAGAAAGTTTATTTGCCCGAATCCGCCGAAGAACTATCCGCTGCGGTACAGGAATGCGGCCTGATAAATACCCGAATTACCGTTTCTGGAGGCGGGACCGGCCTAACTGGCGGTAGAATACCCACGGGCGGCGCTATCATCTCCACCGAAAGATTGAACTCAATAATAGACTTAGACGAAAAGCGAAGAATAGTCCGGGTTCAGGCCGGAATTTTACTAAAAGACCTAAACGAATCGCTGGCGGAACGGAATCTATTCTATGCTCCAAATCCAACGGAAATCCTCGGCTCGATAGGCGGGAATATCGCGACGAACGCCTCCGGCAGCAGAACTTTTAAGTACGGCCAAACGCGTTCGCACGTACTGGCGCTTAAGATGGCGCTTGCGTCGGGGGAATTATTCCAGCTTTCGCGCGGCGAAAACATGATAACCGGCGGTAGGGGAAGGCTTCTTACTCCGAAGGGGCATGCTTACGACATATTTACCGACAATATAACCTCCAATAATATAAAAAACGCCGCAGGCTACCATTTACGTCGCGATATGGATATGATCGATCTCTTTATCGGTAGCGAAGGAACCCTTGCGATAACTACGGAAGCCGAGCTTAAAGTCCAGGTAATACCGGAGAAAGTAATCTCCGGCATAGTATTCTTTTCTTCGTATTCTCCATTATTTGAGTTTACCGAGGAGGTATGCGAGCGGAGCAAGTATAATAATCAAATGGATTACCGGGCCGTGCGAGATATTTCCGCGCGCGTCGTGGAGTTCTTCGATAGCGAGTCGCTCGACCTGTTGCGAACGAAGTACGCGCATATTCCCAAGTCCGCCATAGGAGCTATATGGTTCGAGCAAGAAGTGGCGTTGGAGGATGAATCGCACGTTTTGGACAAGTGGATAACGAAGATAATCAAATCGACCGATCTCTCCGAGCATACTTGGATCGCACAAACGGAGAAGCAACAGCAGGAGTTTACGGAATTCCGGCACGCGCTGCCCCTAATGATAAACGATATTATTTTTGGGAACAATCAGCAAAAGATCGGGACTGACACGGCCGTGCCTCAGGGAGAGGCTCACGGCGTATTTGTTCATCTCAAGATGGGGCTCAGCGCAATGGGACTGCGCCACGTGATCTTCGGCCATATATCTTCCAATCACTTCCACAGCGATATTTTCTATCAAAACGACGACGAGCGCAGGAAGGCTTTGGAGTTCTACAGGCTGGCGCTCAAGAAGGCGGTAGCGGCCGGCGGGACAATATCGGCCGAGCATGGCATCGGCAAGCTAAAGCGGGAGTATCTTCCAATAATGTATACAACCGCTCAAATTGATATTATGAAGAAAATCAAAAGAACGCTGGATCCATCCCTGCTATTAGGGATGGGAAATCTGTTCGCATAATTATAGTATAAAAAATAAATAAAAAAAAAGCGAACGCCGGATCGACCCGGCGTTCGCTTTTTTGCTATGCCGCGTCGACATAACAAAGTGGGGAGGGGGAGAAAACTCTACATATCTTTTATGGAATTGTCGATAGCGGCGTCTAAAGTAATCTTAACTCCCGCTAGCGCTTTGGAAACCGGGCAATTCACTTTCGCCAGGTCCGCATTTTTCACGAACTCTTCATTGGAAATGCCCGGCACGCTCGCTCGGGTAACGAGATGTATTTCCGTAATGGCGAATCCTGCGTCGCTCTGCTCTAATTTAACTGAGGCGTTGGTCTGTATCTTCTCGCTTGAGAACCCAGCTTGCTTCAGTATATTGCTTAAAGCCATGGAAAAGCACCCGGCATGCGCCGCGCCAATAAGCTCTTCGGGGTTAGTCCCGGGTTCGTTTTCGAATCTGGTTCTAAAATTAAAATTTACCTGGAATGCGTCGCTTTCCCCGCGCGCATGACCGGAACCATTCGTTAAATCTCCATACCAAGTAGCTGTTGCTTTACGCTCAATCATTTCAATTCCTATAAAAAAATGAACAAAATTTACTTTATAATCGATTGAAGCTAAATTTTATTTGCATTCCCGGCAGTATTTTTTCGGTTAATAATTAATTTCGAAAATTTAATACAAAATTCATTTAATATATAAAATAATTAGTTAACTTGTCCATCAATTTCCGTACAAGCAGAAAAATAATTACATAAACCTTGTAATTAGAAAATGAATAGCGGCTCTAAATCATTGAAAATATTACATAATCAAAATATTTTACTGTTTTAGAAAAAATAGGCACAATAAATGCTTAATGTAAAATCGGAAGACTCCAATAGAAAAGTCGCTTATTCGAAAGTTTAGTTCATTCTAAATAATATTTATTTCTTAATTTATGAAATAAATTTTAGGTCTTTTCCGTTGTACGAATTGTGGATAATGCAATTCTATTTTTTATTGATTTCAAATTATTGAACTGAAGCAAAACCACACGGGCCCATAAACATGAATCACTTGATCGTCCACATAAGAAAAAGCGCCTACGGCAGAACGCTGGCGACAGCCGCTATAATATTGACCTTCGCTTTTTCAACGAGCCTCCTTGCACAAACAAAAAACGTGGGTATTGGTACGAACTCGCCGAACGCATCCGCTATCCTGGACTTAGACGTTTCGGACGGCTCGCTTTTCCCGAATAAATTGGGTTTGCTGATTCCCCGTATGTCGACGGCGGAGCGAGACGCCATCTCGTCGCCAGCTTTAAGCCTTATAATTTTCAACACGACCGCAGGGCGCTTCGAGTACTATACCGGTTCCTCCTGGGCCCAGATCCTACCTGGATCCGACGTTCCGTTTTCGATTCTCCAGAACGGCACGAACACTACCGCGAATATGTTAGTTGGCCCGGGAGCTTCTCTTGCGCCTACTGGCGCCGGCGTGATAACGGCGAACGCTTTTATCGGGACAGGCTCGGCTACCAACGCTATCGACTTAGCGAGCGGGGAAGTATCGGGCGTCCTGCCGATCGCTGCCGGCGGCACGGGGCTTACCGGCGTTCCGTCCAACGGCGCACTGCTGATTGGAAACGGATCCGGATATGCGCTTTCTAATTTGTCGGCAGGATCGAATATAACTATAACTAATTCGGCGGGCGGAATTCAAATTTCAGCTTCCGGGCTAGAAGGCGTGCTCAATTTCCAGGCGCCCTTATCGCGCTCAGGCGCCGACGTCTCGATCCCGCAAGCTAACGCGTCGACGGACGGTTATCTTTCCTCGATAGATTGGAGCGCTTTCAATTCTAAAGAAAGCTCGATCATCGCCGGAACTAACGCGCAATACTGGCGCGGCGACAAGAGCTGGCAGACTTTAAACACTTCCGCAGTGCCGGAAGGCGCGAATCAATACTATACCGACGCGAGAGCTCGGGCCGCGATTTCGGCTTCCGCTCCCGTCTTATACGATAACTTAACCGGCGGAATATCAATTCAAAGCAATTCGGCCGCAAACGCGGGAGTTGTCGCAGCCGGTGCCGGCAACGCGACGAAAGTCTGGAAGACGGATGCGGCAGGGATCCCCGCATGGCGCGACGACGCCTCCGGATCCGGCACGGTTACTTCGGTCGCTCTCGGTATGCCCGCGCAATTTAACGTTTCAGGCTCCCCGATTACGGACGCCGGAACTCTAACGGTCGGCTGGCAAGACGCCGCCGCGAATACAATCCTGGCCGGGCCCGCATCCGGCGCTGCCGGCGCGCCCGCTTTCCGGGCGTTAACCGACGACGACGTGCCGGATAATATAACTTTAACGGGCTATTTGCCTTTGACCGGCGGAGCTCTTTCAGGCGCGCTCGATATGTCGAACAACCCGATCTTAAATATTGGCGCTGCCGGGACCGACTTTACGGCGACGGGCGGATTGAATCTTGCCGACGCGTTAACTATATCGGCGGGCGGCGCATCCATTACGGGCAATTTTGCATTGACGGGGAATATTACTTCGACCGGCTCGGCCAGCTTCACTGGGAAAGTCAGCTCTGCTCTTACGCTTGGAACAGATCCGGCGGCCACGCTTGTTACTAAAAGCTACGTGGACACTCTTTCGAAGCCTGGCGATTACGAACCGATACTTACTTTCTCGCCAAGCGCTACGCTTAAAAACAACCGAAGACTTACCTTCGGCGCAGGTCTTAACTATAGTCTTGGCGGCGCGGACGACGACGACCTGACGGTTTACCTCGACAATAGCGGGGTAACAGCGGGAGCCTACGGCGCCGCTAACAAAGTCGCGCAAATAACGGTGGACGCCTACGGGCGAATTACCTCGGCCGCCAACCTCGATATCTCTGGCGTTACGCCCGGAGGAACTGCCGGCGGGGATTTATCGGGCGATTACCCCAATCCCACTGTCGCGAAGCTGCAAAATCGAAATGTCTCCGCAAATGCCCCTTTAGACGGTAACTTCCTTCGTTGGAACGAAACGAACGCCGAGTGGGAGCCCTCCGCTATGACTGTTTCCGGGATGTGGTCCACTTCCGGAAATACAATAGGCGCGACCGATTATTTAGGTTCCGCAGCGGGCGAGACGAATCCCCTGATATTTAAAATAAACGGCTCCGAATCGATGCGCATAGTCGACGGCGGCTTCATTGGAATAGGCGACGAAACGCCCGACGCCAGGCTGGAAATTTCCAGGCCTAGCATTGGGAATATTTTTTATGCAAGCTCCACCGAAGGTTCGGACGGCGATTTATTCACAATTGACGCCAATGGTAAAGTAGGCTTTGGGGTATCGAACCCCTTGACTCAAGCGGACGTGAACGGCGCATTAGCTGTTCGGAATCAAACCGCCGCGATCGTAGCCGGCGAAGTGCAGGTAGGCAACGCTTCTTACATTAAGATCGACCAGTCGGGAACGTTTACCCTGACGAACGGACTACAGACCGGGCAATTACTCGTTTTGCAAAGCGCGGCCGCGGACGTCGTCCTGGCCGACGGCGGAACTCTCGCGCTGTCGGGAGCGTGGGACAGCGACGCGAAAGACGTTATAACTTTAATCTGGGACGGAACGAATTGGGTTGAAATTTCAAGGAGTATGAATCACTAAGGGACTGAGGGGCTAAGGATTGGCCAATTACATTCGGATAAGGCAATTATGATTTATTGAAAATAAATGTTTCAATTTTGCCGGGACCGTTATGAAATTGTCGTCTTGCCTAAAATGGGCATTATTTTTGATTTACTCTGCTTCGGCCTATGCGCAAAGCGTTAGAAACGAGCAGGTTATACGATTTGAGAACGCGAACGATCATGCCGTCGGCGTAAGCGTATCCGCCTCTCCATGGACTTCAGCGGATATGAAAGTAGTCTTTCCTGCGGAAATTCCACAGGCGGGGCAGATTTTAAAAGTGGATTCCGTTACCGGTTCCAAAATAGTTCTTTCCTGGGCGAGCGAGCGACCGGACTCTATTAGCATGATGCGAGCTTACTACATGGGGACCGAGACAGTTCCCTACGGATCGTGGAGCAAGATATCTTTCAACACGGAAAGCTACGACCTGAACGGCGAGTACGACGAGAGCTCGTCAAAGAAGTTTAAAGCTAAGGCCGAGGGATATTACCAGGTCCTCGCGAGGGTGGAATTAGGGCAGGTAGACTATGTAACTCATAATATTACTGCGAGTTTAACTGTCGGGATTTATAAAAACGGTTCTTTATTAACGCGAGGCAATACGTTCCCGACAACTCTTGTTACAATGTCGAATAACGTATTAAGAGGCGAAATTGGAGCTTTGGTCGCGGACGTCGCTCATCTGAATGCCGGCGACGAGATCGAGATCTATGTGTATTACCAGGCCCCGAACAATCATCCCAGGGATTTAATCCAGGGCGAGGGCAGAACTTTTTTAAGCATTTACAAAATAAAATAAAATATGCGTTTAATGAAGAGTGACATAGGAAATTGGTTCAAAGCGGGCATTGCCTGCTTTGGGGCATTATTATCGCTCTTTTTGAACGTCGAAGCTCAAGAGATAATAAGTATCAAAGGCGGCGCTCGCGTCTCGTTTACCAACGGCTCAGTCGTCAGCATAAACGGCTCGCTTACGAGCGAAGCTGGTTCAAGCCTGACCGCGAACGGCGAGATAGAGGTTTACGGCGATTGGACGATTGGCGGCTCCCAGAGCGCTACCGCGGGAAATATTAAATTCCTCGGGACCAATTCCTCGACTATAAATTGCCCGGGATTGAACGCGCAATTCTTCCTTATTACAACGGCGAAAACCGGATTGAATACGGAAGTAAAGATAATCACCCCGATAATAACATCCGGGCCCTTTCTCAGCTTAATTTCCGGAACATTTAATTTAGACGGAGCGTTCGGCTTTGCTTCACCGGCCCTGTTGCCGGTTTCAGGCGAGCTTGCTATACCTGCCGGCGCCCGCTTTATTCTAAACGACCAGCTGGCTACGGTAATCGCCCAGGACGCTAATCTACGTCTCGGCGGGGAACTAATTCTACTTAAAGGCGAATTCCAAATAGGGGACGGCTCCTCCGAAAGCGGCTTATTGTACTCTAACGGCGCGCGACTGGAGATAGGACCCGACGCTTCGGCTAAACTGATCGTGAGCGCCGCAATAATGCGCGAAAACGATAACGATTCGATTTCTTACGTTCAATCGGGCGGGCTTGTTCGACTTGGGACGACGCACGCCCTGACGCAACCCGGCAGGGGACTATTCGACGTCGGGACCGATAGCTCTTCTTTTACCATAACCGGCGGAACTATCGAGCTGAAAAAAGCTTCTTCGACCGCGACCGAGGAGTTCCTTGTTCGCGCCGCCAAGGGAACTGTTACGGGCGGAAAAGTAGTGATCGACGCGGACGAAGCCGGATCCGATTTTGAAATAAATTCCTCGATGTCGATTGGAGAATTAGACCTATCGGCGGCGAACAATCCAAAACTTAAATTGGGTTCCGACCTAACCGTTCTCGGGGATATTACCCTCGCCGGAAACGGGTCAGACCGATTCGACTTCTCAAATTATGAACTGAGGCTCGGCGGCGACTGGACGAATAATTTGAGCTCCGCGGACGGCATTTCGTTTAACGGCCGCGCGCTCCGCCTTGTCGGCGATAGCCTGCAGAAATTGCAAGGCTCTGCCGCGCTTGACTTCCCGAAACTATATGTCGAAAAAACGGGCGGCTCGTCAGTGATGGAAGGCCCCATGACGGTGAGCGATACGCTTCGCCTTGTTTCAAACGCCGCTCTGGACATGAACGGCTTCGACCTGACAATCGGCGAGGACGCCGCCATTTGTTCCGATTACGGGAACCAGGAAGGGATTTCAACCTTTTCCGCTAATAATTTTATCTTTAATTCGGGTAGCGGCAGCGATCCGTTAGTCGGATCCCGATTAATTCGAAAAATCAACCCGGCCCGCGCTTTACCCTTCGATCTGTATTTCCCAATAGGGTCTCCAAATTCGTACACCCCCGCGACGGTTACATTCAATGCCGGCGGCGCGACATTCCTCCCTTCGTCGGAAATCGCTATAAAGCCCGTGCCTTTGGCCCACCCGGCCATCGAGACGCCCGATCGCTCCATGCTGAAATACTGGGTGATAAAAAAGCAAAACATCTCGATTAACAATAACGGCGCTACGCTGCTTTTTAATTATAATCCAGCTGAAGTGGAGGGCAACGAAGGCAATTACGAAGTTCTCTACTACTCGCCGTCATGGGACGATCCAACGGGCTACTGGCGAATTAACCCGGGCGAGAGCGACGACGTGGTGGACTTTAACGCCAAGCTTTTCTATTCGCAGCAGGTGGACGAGATAGACGGCGATTGGCTGGCGGGCGAGCCCGATGCAGCAAGAGGGACGTATTTCGCGCGCCAGGACGGCCCTTGGGACGATCCCGATACATGGTCGAAAGACGGCTTCGATATGCCCGCCTCGAGCAGGGCGCCCTCCAAGCTTAGCGACGTCGTTCGAATTCAAAATCATAAGATAACGATTAGCTCCCAACCTACTGCCGTCAACAAGATATCCGTAGAAACCGGGACCGACGGCAGAGCTTCCGGAGAGTTGGTTATTATCGGCGGCGTCTCCGCAATTGGGGATACTTTTATGCTCGAGCCCGACGCTAAGCTGACTATAGCGCATTCCGAAGGCATTTCCGCGGTTCCGGCCCTGACCGGCGCGGTTCAAACGGATTTTCGCAGCTTTAGCTCGCAGGCGATTTATGAATACTCAGGCAATGGCGAGCAGGTAACAGGGGACGGGTTGCCCGACATTACGCGCGCGTTGATCATTTCCAAGTCTTCCGGCTCCAGGATCACGCTTTCGAAAAATGTTTCAATAACGGATTCGCTGGTAATTAACGACGGCGCGCTGGATATGTCCCTTTTTACGCTGAACGGGCATTCCGCCGATCGCACGTTAACTATGCGGGGCGGCGAACTCATCGTGCCGGGCTCCTTCCCGCTTAATTATGCCTCGCCGAGCTTCGCCGCCGGAATAATTAACTTCCAGGGCGCGGGCAACGCGACGATACCTTCTTCGGGTTCAACTCCCGGCGTAAATCAATACTATGATCTGAAAATTTCCAGTCCGCCCGGCCAAACCCGTTCAGGAAACGTTTCATTGCGTTCCCAGGGAGAAATAAGAATATCAAATAATTTGGACGTTGGCTCGCTCGAGTTTACCGACAATTCCTACAGGTTCCTAACGGACGGTTCGACTGTTCGATTCAATAAGGCGGGCGGCTCTCAAAACGTACAAACTCGTCCTTCGCTTCCCGCGGATTCTCTCTGTTACCTGAACTATTACACTTTGATAGTCGACGGCGGCGGTACGAAGAGCTTAACGGCCGGAACTGGCGCGCCAATATTTAAGATATTAAACGAACTGAGAATTGAAGGCGGCTCCACGCTGGCCGCTAACGGTTTCGACCTGGAAGTGCAGGGCAACTGGATAAATCAATCCGGGGCGTTCCAACCCGGCGCAAGCTCGGTAATCCTGCGCTCGCCCGTGGCGACTTATTCGACCGTGCTGAATGCGCGCGACACGACCGACAACCCGTTCAATAATCTTTTAATAGCTGGCGCCGGCGAAGTTTACGTCCAGGACAATACGTTAATCAGGGGCAACCTTTCGATCGATAGCGCCTCGATTCTGAAAGTTACCGACCGAATACTCACCGTGGGCGGAAATTGGACTAACCGCGGCGGAACGTTTAATTACGGATCTTCGGAAGTAATTTTCAACGGCTCCGCGCAGCAATCGATATCAAATCCTGTCGCCTCGGTTAACTTCTACAACCTGACGTTGAAAAATCCGGCGGGATTACTTGCACAAAGCATTGGAACTACGCAGGATAACGGCATAAACGTATTCGGCGCATTGAATTTAGAGCAGGGTAAGATCGATTCCCGCGGCAAGCTCGTAACGGCGTACGGCTCATTAACCCGCGCCGGCGGCGGCTACGTGGACGGCGCGCTCGCTAAACCGGTTCCGACTGGCGCGACGACCTTAATCTACGAAGTGGGGTACGGGTCTCGTTATACTCCGGCAAATATAACTTTTACCGGCACAGGCGGGGGTGCGGGAAATTTAGCCGTATTATCCGACACGATTAAAAATGGATCGGCGCCCGTATCGTGGAGCTCCACCGAGGACTATCTTCAGCCTTTGGGCAGTACGATGAGCTTCCCGCGGCACGCGCGCAGGCAGTGGACGATATTTCCTCCGGCGGGATCCGGTTTTGCGATGGGAACGAGGCGTTACGACGCGACGCTTGAATTTATCGGCTCGGACGCGCCCTCGGGCGACCTATATAATTCCGCTGATCCGGAGCGCTTCGAAGCGCGTTTGCTGACGCCGCTGAACGTCTGGATCAAACCGTATCAATGGTTGGATAGGCCCTTTATCAGCTCGCGCGCGCAGAATTCGCTGACGTTCTCCCAACTCGACACGCTTGGGACGATCATAGTCGGCGAGCCGGGCATACAAACCTATTACGCTCGCCGGAACGGCGCATGGACAAATAGGCTATCATGGTCTACTATAGGCTACGGCGGCGGGCCGGCCACCGATTACCCCGGTCAGCATAACGATATGTTCACAGCATATATCGGCGCCGGCTATACGATCGATTTAGACGCAAACGACATAAACGTGGAAGACACCGGGCTGATCCAAATAGATTCCAGCGGACGGCTAAACTGCGACTCAAATGTAATTAACGGCTCCGGCGAATTCAGGATGATGAAATACTCGACGCTTGGCATAGGCAATGCTGCCGGTATAAGCGATTCGGGCTCCGCGACTGGCAACATTCAAACCCTTCGCAGGTACTATAACTACGGCGGCCATAACAGGTCGAAATTCGTATATACGGGCGCCGTCCCGCAAACGCAAGCTAATTCGGGCGTACCCGCTACCGTAGCCATGGTTTCCGTCGAAAAGACGAGCGGCAGCCAGCTTACCTGGGATAAGCAAAACGTAACAATAAACGATTCGCTCAGGATAATGAGCGGCGCATTCCATTTGGGCGCAAATACGAATTGCAATATATCGCTCAACGGCAATATGCGGCGAGGCGCGGGCGCGGCGTTCAACGCGAATAAGAGAAGATTTACTATCTCAGGCGCGGTCGAGGATACGCTTTATAACGAAGACGCTTCTCCAATAAACTTCCATGACCTTACAATCGCGAAGCCCGTCGCTTCCGGTTTCGTAGTTCTTTGGGACAATACGCCAATAATTGTCGATAGCTTGCTGACGTTTACCGCCCCGGTAACGAATAAGCTTTTAATCGACGCGCGCACGCGCACTGGCAACTACGTGCAGATCGGCCAGAACGGCTCCGTCGTTAACGCGGGAATTGGCAAAGGCTGGGTCGACGGCGAGATGCGCAGGTGGGTCCCGGCGGGCGCTACCGGCGTAATCCGTTGGGAAATAGGCGACACGGCGCGGTACAACCCGTACGAGGTGCAGTTTACTAACGCCGGTTCCGGGTCGGTCGCTGGATACGTCGGCGCAAAAATGATAGTCGGGGAGCACCCGTTCCACCAACCGCAAATATTTCACTCTATCGCCGTCGGCAGAACGGTGGGGCCAAAGTTCTGGCGGGTAACCCGTCCCTCGGGCTCGAACTTCGCGCGCGGCGGCAGAACATATAACACGGGCATTTATTTCTACTGGCCGGAGGATGGCAAAAACATTGACGGTTGGGGTTGCGCGGAGCTTTCATACTTAAAAAGGTGGGGCGTCGATACGGCCTGGGTACGAGTTTGGCCGTCAAACAACGTAAATAGCGCATTAGCGGGATATCTTTGCACGGATACCAGAAATCTTTCCCGGACTCCCAATTATAACTATACCGGGGACCTTGTTGGCGGATTGGCGAGCGTAGTGGCCAACGCTATGAACACCGACTTCGGTACGGACCAGATGATTGGCTCCGATCTGTTATTGGGCGATTTCATCGTTGGAAACCAGGATTCGCTTAAGAAATTCTATAACTACTATAGCATTAAAGACGGCGATTGGAACGATCCCTCGACCTGGTCGACAGAATCATATAGCAGCGCTGTAAACCTGGCCGCTTCTGATCCCGATCCGCTAATAACAGGCGTGCCTCGCAGGCAATACGACAACGCGTTTATCGGCAACGGGAAGCGCGTCGTATTGAATACAAATATCGGCACTAATCAATTCAGCTCAGCCGAGCCATTGAACACTATGCTCGGCCCGTCCGTAGTGGTGCAGAACACTGGAACGCTCTCATTGAATTATCATACGTTGAGAGGAAACACCTTCTCGCTTGAAAAGGGCGGCAAGCTGGAAGTAGGTTCTCAGTCCGGAATATCGTTCTTGAACGGCTTTGGAAATATTATACCGCAGGATAGGAGACCGGCATTTATCGACAGCACGTCGTTCGTTTATACCGCTGAAGGTAGGACCATAGACGCTTTAACTTTGATACCGGGCGGCCAAATAAACAGGAATAGTAACACTTTCTATATAGAAAACGTAATTATCCGCGACCAGGGCGGCAATGCGATTATGACCAATACTACATTGGATTCGCTTCGTAGGAATTCTTTTGGCATAAATCCCTATTTAGACAAGAAAGTAGTTTTAACTGCTGGGGAAACCTATACCGTTCAGATCGACCCCTCTGCAAACGGAAACCAAAGAAGATATAAAGCATATATAGATTACGATTATAACGGCACATACGATAATACTCTTCCTGAAACTGTTTTAAATAATGTATTTAGCGATAATACTTTATTTACGTTAGGTTCATTTACCGTGCCTGCCGGTACGGCGCAAGGCTCTACGCAGATACGTATTTGCATGAATAGCAATAACAACGATTTTACCCCTACGAGCAACGGCAACGGCGAATTCGAGGAATACACGGTCGATATAATAAATCCAAACACGACGATAACACAGTCAACTGGATCCGGCTTGCCGCCGAACCTGGCTTCGCTCGAGGTACGGACGCAGAAAGCCGCTGCAACGGTAACTCTGGGCAAGAACATAACCGTACGAGATTCTCTGAAGATCTCTACGGGTACGCTAAACGCCGGCGCCAATACTATCGCCTTGACAGGGGATTTTATTAACAACGTTAACAACGGGTTTAACGCAGGGACGAGCGCTTTCAGGTTTATCAATAACGACGTCTCTCGTATTCGCGGCAGCCAGCCTGTCAGGTTCTATCGCCTCGATATGGACAAGCTCGACAACATTAGCCGCGTCGATGTATCCGTTCCGGTCTCCATACAGAATCAATTTAATTTTAACAACGCGAACGTACTCTCGATAACTAACGCATCGACATTAACTTTCGAGAATACATGCGCGACGAACGGTTGGACGAACTTCGGCCCGAAGAAGATGTTCCGCCTGACGGGCGACACGCTGACGAACGGCAAGCTTACGCGGGTCTTCACCAACGCCGCAGGCTCGAAAGCCTTTACTTTCCCGATAGGAATAGACACGCTGTATAATCCCGCTATAATAGCCGTTACGGGAACCTACGCTGGCAGCCCGACTATTTCCGCAAGCGTAGTCAGCGGCCGCCACCCCCAAAAGCTGACCGGCGCGGTTAGTATGCTGAATAAATACTGGAAGATATCGACGACCGGAATTTCTAATATCACCGCCGACAGCGTTAATTTGACGTACCATTGGCGCGACACTGCCGGCAACGCAAATAAGTATTTGCCCGGCGTTTATTTAATAAATCCATTAAAGAACAGGACAGGTTGGGAAGTCAACCTTGGACAGAATCCGCTCGCAACGCCGTACTCCATCAGCGCGCGAAACGTTCAGGACGAAGTAACCATAGACGGCGATTGGACGGCCGCGGAGCCTAAAACATATTTCGGCGGGCGCAGGTTCTACTCTATCGCGACTGGCAATTGGAAGAGCCCGACGAGCTGGTCTAACGCCGGTCATGCGTCCCCCGTTATCGCGTCTTATTACCCGGGGCAAATATTCCCGGACGATTCAGTTTTTATCGACGGCCACGTTATTACTTTCAACGCTGATTCGATGTCGGTGGATACGCTGAATATCGGCGGAACCAACGGAATTGCCGCCGTCGGAGAGCTCCGAATGCCGAACTCACCCGCGACAAAATCGCTGACTACGCGCCAGCTAACCATTTTGGAAGACGGCAGGATAACGCAAAACTCGACTGGCGCGCGCCGCGACACGATTAATATTAAGCAAAACTTTACTAATACCAGTTCCGCGTTCCTTGACTTCCGCGCGAACGACTCGAACTACACAGCCCTTAAGTTCTACGGGGCGGGCCCTTCAATTATAACTGGGGAGGGGAACTGGGGCGAATTTGGCGACATAATAATAAAGAAGTACGGCGGTCTCCTGGACACGTTAATTGTCTCATCGCAAAAATTCTGCGACGCGACGACTCTGTATTCTCCGCAACTGCGATTTACTCTTGGGGGCGGAATCATAAAGCATTTAAACGCTGACACATTAAATCTCAGCGGCCCCGGCCTCGACGTCCCGATGGCCTCGGGCAGCGGCATATATGTCGCTACGGGCGTCGTGAACACTTTCGGCTCTCTCTTCTCAAATTCGAATACGACAATTCGCGTTGCCGGGGGCGTTCTCAACATCGGCGATGCGCCGAACGAGAACCTGAAGTATGCGACCGGCTCTACCGTCCAGGTCGACGGCGGCGCTCTTAACGTCGCAGGCTGCATAACGCGCAGCCTGCTAACCTCGAATTTACGATTTATCATGAACGGCGGCGAGACGCGAGTACTGACTAAGGGCAATACGAATCCCGGCGATATAGGCTTCGACATGACCACCGCGGCTTCCGAGCTGACGCTTGCGGGCGGCAGGTTAATTATTGCCAACGGCGGCGGCTCGACCCCATCGGACGCGGACTTGAGGCTCAACGCGGCCGGCGGCGCCGGTATCGGCGGTTCCTCGGTGATTCAAATAGGGGATAGCGCGTTAACTCCCAATAACGCCGTAATTAAAATTTCAGGAAATTTGCCCCTGCGAAACTTGCATTTGGCAAACAATCCGCTTTACTTAGTGACGACGAGGCTGACGGAAGAAGTTTACAGGATAAGCAACAATTTCGATATCGACGTAAATCATACTTTCCAACTCAACGGCAATACGCTCAGACTGGGAGGCTCTCTTACGAATTACGGCTCGTTCATTGGGACGCCTGCCTCGGCGACGACACTGCCGTGGCTCGTCGAGCTGAACGGCCCGGGCGACCAATCGCTCTTTAATAGCCGGGTAGAAGGCCTGGAGCTCTTTAATTTAAAGATAAACAAGGCATCCGGCAACGTAACTCTCTCTGGCGCTAACAGTCTATTAAAAGTCTCGAATCAACTTGAATTTGCATACGCGAATAATGCGATACTCGTCGCGCCTAACTCGACGAGCGTTACGGTCGCTCCTAAATCCGGGGTCGGCGTCGCCGATATACTCCGTTCAGGCGCGGGCCACGTCTTTGGAAGGCTTTACAGGCATGCTCCGGCCGGCGCTAATATTAGTTTCTTCCCCGTCGGATCGGACACGCTAAGCAGCTACCGCCCCGTATGGATACAAACCTACGCGGGAGATAACGCAGCCGGCTTGTTAGGCGTAAAGCATTATTCGAACGCGCACCCCGACACCGCCGCCTCCGGCGTTGTAACTTCGACGAATATCCGTCAGTGGTGGAATCTTGAATCCCCCGCCTCGGGAGGGTTCTCTCTCGGAACGACCAAGTATGCCGTAAAGACGCAATTCCTTAACCCGAGGGACTTGCGAGGCGCGGCTCCTATGGTGATGGATCATTTCCGTCGCACGCCGGCATGGAACGCCAGCCCGGCAAGCTGGCTCGCATGCGAAACCTCGGAAAAGACTGATACGACGTTGCGTTCTGTCAATCATAACGCGTTCGGCGATATAATTATAGGCGAGCCCAGGGGAACTACCTTCTTCGCATGGTTAGACAACGGCGACTGGACGAATCCCGCTTCATGGTCGCTCGACGGTTACGACGTCCGCACGACGCCGGTTAACCGCTGGCCGAATCAGAATACCGACGTCGTAAGAATTGGCAATGCTAAACGAATCGTAGTGCCGGACGGCGCGCCCCAGATTTCTATAAAGCAAACTATCGTCGAGCGTTACGCAGGAAAGCCCGGAGCTTTAGCTATTAGGGGGAATTTAGGATACGTTCGCGGCAAGAATTTCATACTGGAGGATAGCTGCACGGTAGAGATTGAAAACGTGCAGGGCATTAAGCCGTATACGGAAACCAATAACGGCGCGATACAAACTGAATTCGAGCCTACATGGGGGCTTGGTCGGTTCGTGTTCAACTCGCCGTTTGGCAATCAGTCCACGGGTCTCGGCGTTCCCCAAAACATGAAGACCCTTGTCGTGGATAATCGTAATAATTTGCAGGACACGGTCTTTCTTACGAGCTATATCGGCATACCCAACCTTAACGTGCGCGATACTTTACTTATCCGCCGCGGCAAATTCCTCGTGAGCGATAGAAATTTAACTTTAAACAGGGCTATGGTTCTCGACAGCTCGGTACGCAACGGGTCGCTTGTCGCGTTAAACAACCATATGGTCCAATTTACCGGCGCGTCGAATTATCAATTGTATTTGAACAACAATACGGGCGCGGCCTTTAGGAATTTGCGTTTGAACGGCGAATTGAGCGTACGCCGCGGACCCCAGGCCAACCGGACGCTCGCCAACGTCACGGTGCGCAATACTCTTGATTTCGCCGGCCCAGGCGACCTGGCGCTGGAGGACTCCGTCAACCTGAGAATTGAGAACAGCGCCGCAAACGCAATCACTAATTACTCTACCGATAGATTTATTCGCACGAGCGCGTCGAGCGGTTCGCTCATACGCGCGATAGCTCCCGGCATAAATTATACGTTCCCCGTCGGGACGAACGACGCAGGCGTTTCGCACTACTCCCCGGCGCAATTTACTCCTGCGCCCGGGGGAACGGCGGGAAGGCTTGGCGTTCGCGCGGCCGTAGGTTCAAAGGGAGGTTTTCCAGGGGCTCATTCCGGGATCCAGACATTGCCGACCTCCGCGTACCTTAAGCGATTCTGGTCGGTGGATTCAGTTACGGCCCAGATAAACGGTAAGTTTAGATTTAATTATTACGACTCCGACGTAGCGGGCTCGGAGGCGGAATTCGATAAATTAGCTCGATGGAGACCTGCGCGGCAAGCGCTGCCCGGTTCATGGAAGGCGATCCCGGCGCCATTTATCGATATTTTACAAAACTATTTTGAAACGGAGGCAAGTTACGCCTATGCGGAATTTGAAGGCGATTACACAATAGGCAATCAAAGCGCTTTCAGAAGAATATTCTATAGCAGGAGCTCCGGCCTTTGGAACGACGCTAACACATGGACTTACAGCGACACGCACACCGGCCCGATCCTGGGCTTGGGCATTTGGCCCGATAACCCGACCGATTCGGTCGTGATCGGCGGCGGAACGCTCGGAGCAGGCAATCACGTAGTTGATTTGAACATACCAACGACGGTCGTGAGCGGGATTACGCTTGGCACGCCTGCCTTTACGGGAACTCTTTCAACGGGTCTGAATTTGGTCGCGGGATCGTACTTTACAATGTCTCCCGGTTCGACGTTAAGGATCGGCAGCCCGGAGGGTATTTCCTCCCTTGGAAATTCAACGGGCAACGTACGTTCGATCGTAACGCGCTCATACTCGGCCCAGGGCATTTACGAGTACGACGGCGCGACGGCGCAGGCTCTCGGCGACGGGCTCCCCGCGAGCGTAAAAGGACTTATCGTGGCGAAGGCCGCCGGAACGGAGCTGGCTATTGACAGGAGTATTTCCGTGACCGATTTCGCCCGCGTCGACGCGGGAACTCTCGACCTCAGCGCTTACTCCCTGTCGGGCGTTGGATTTAGCGTCGGGAGGGCGTTCTCGATTGCGGACGGCGCGCGCTTGCGGCTTGGAGGCGCTAATAACTTACTTTCGGCTATTCCGGGATACGACAATTATTCGGGAATTACGACAAACAGCTATGTAGAATTTTACGGCGACGCTCAAACGATTAACGCGGTTCCGGGGGGGATCGCTCTCGTTGGCCTGGGCAACGTCGACATAACCGGCGCAGGCACGAAAAGGTGCTCCGGCGAATTACTAATCCGAGGCGATTTACGGAATTTGAACGGCGCGACGTTCGAGATCGAGGACTTTAAGCCTCTTTCCCTGGAAGTGCGGAAGAGCGTAATAAACGAAGCTACCTTTAAAAATTGCGGAATAATTGAAATTGGATTGTAATTCGGTACTGTATTTGATAACATAGATTAGTTAAGCAAGAAAAATAACTTAGATCAAATTAATTAAGAAGCTAGAAATGAAAAAAGAAGTATTTTCATCACACATTAGGGAGGTTGACGTGAAAAGCGTAATAACGCAATTGGCGAAAGCGACGCTAACGTTCATTGCATTCATTGCAATAACGACGATAGCCGAATCGCAGAACTTTACGAACTCCGGCGCAAACGCGTCTTATCAGTCATGCGCTACCGGTAACGGCGGCATAATTAAGATGCGCTCGAGCGCGGGCGTATTCGACGGAACGAACGAATTGGGCACGGTCGGCAGCAGGATCGCCGGCACGGTCGAATGGGCCGGCACGGTCGGAGCCCAGACGATCGAACCTAATTATTACACGAACCTTACTACTTCCGGCGGCGCCACGAAGAATTTCACTGCCGGGCAAAGCTATTACGTCTCGGGCGAATACTTGCCAGCGGACGGAACGCGCAACTATACGACGTCGAATTTCTACTACGACGGAACTGATCCGCAAACTCTTTTTGCGGAAAGCGCGGCTGGCAACACTTACTATAATGTGTTCCTAACGAACGGCGGCGCAAAGACGCACATCGCGGGCCAGACGTTCATCGTAACCAATACTTTGGATCATAGCGCGGCTGGCGGCTTTACGGCCATCGGCGGCGTAACGACTGGCAACTTGACAAGTACCGCCGCCATTACCGTTAACGGCGACGGCACGAACGTATTTAGCATCGTCTCCGACGCCAACGCCTCCACAGTTCAGGGAGTATTCACGGTAACGGCCGGCGAATTAAGCCTGGACGGCAACGCTCCCGTCACGGTATCCGGCGCGGGCGCGCTCGCTTTGGCTAATTCCGCAAGCGCGAAATTAGACCTTACCGACGGCGCGCAGCTCGATATCGCGACCACCTTCACCAACGGTTTCGACGCGCGTACGAACATGACGTTCCACGACCTGTCAACCGTTACGTATAGCGGCAATGCGCAAAGCGTAGTCAGTACGGTAGCTACTAATCCTTACGGAAACTTAGCTCTTACCGGCGGCGGCGCTAAGACGGTCGCGGCTGGCGGCGCGAACGACGACATCTTTATGACCAACAACTTTACGCTAAGCGCGGGCACATTGAGCCTGGCTGGCGCCGTTGGCGGCACGAGCAAGCTTAGCATGACGGACGGTACCGTAACCTACGGCAGCGCAAATAACGACGTGTTCGTCCAGGGTAATATGGAACGCACCGGCAACCTTGCTACTGGCGTAAACTATACGATGAACAATGCCCAAACGCAGGTTAACTTCCAAACTGCGGGCGCGGGACTTACTTCCTTCGCTATGGACGTAATCCCCGGCGTACGCTCGACACAATACGGCGACGACGATAACACGATAGACCTCAACCGGCAAGTCAGGTTGACGTTCGGCGGAACGGGCGAAATCGACGTATTGCGCGTAGGCTACGTCGCGGGCGACGTGCCCGGCGGCGCGAACGAAGACGTTATTAGATTGTTTGAAGCTTATGACGCTACTGGCGCGGCCGATAAGCAAAAGATCATCCTTCCCGGCCTTACGGGTTACGTTACCCGCAGCGGCGCTTCGGACGCTCGGTTCGTACAGCTCGACGGCGACGCTACGCACACTTTATCCCTCATCGCGGGCGTAGGCGGCGGAGCAGGCGACGAAATGACTACCTCCTCGGACATCGTGCTTAGCGCGGACGCCAGGATTCGCACTATCGCCGACGGTCGTTGGTCCAATCCCGCAATTTGGGACGAGGGCGCAGTTCCTCTGCCGACCGACGAAGCATACGTAAGAAACTTCGTTTATGCCGGTATTGAGGGCAACGCATTCGGCATAACGGGCTATGCGGGCAATGAAAGATTCGGCGCCGGCGACGCTAACGCCGTAGCTAAATCTATCACGATCGACGCGCCTACCGGCAGCTATCCGCACCCGGCTTTAATCGTCGGTTACGACGACGCGGATCTTCCTGCGAACTTCTCGTTCAGGACCGTATTAAATCCCGCTACTGCAGGCGGCGGCTTGTTCAATACGAACACCACTGCCAGCACGTTCGGCGGAGTATTCGATAAGACGTACGACCATACCGCTGGAACCGTAATGGGCGTTTACATAATGTCGCCTAACGGCGGAAACATTCCTTCTTTGGAAGCTTCGCAAGTTACGAACAACGGTACGTTCAAGAACTGCGGTATACTCGGCATCGGCCAATAAACCGCCTTTTAAGCTGAAGTTATGAAAATACTTTTCGGCGGGGCGGGCTGCCCGCTCCGCCGAAATTTAGCGAACTGAATAATTGAAAAAATAATTAAAATCGTTTCATCGTTTCACGTCTTTGTATTCGACGGGAAAGCCAAACGGAACATAATGTTTAAATTTACATTATATATAATTGCACTCTTCCTATGCCTGGGCGAAGCATTTGCCCAGGGAGGCGAGACGACGCTCGATAATACCGGCGGTCAACTGATCAACACCGGCATTATCCGCGTTCGCAACGGCCAGGTAAAGGCTCTGCCGGATACTGTAGGCGGGAGGGTGGAGTTTTCCAGCGAGCATACGACCGCCGTTACGAAGATCCCCAACATAGTATTTAACCAACTGATCTTTTCCGGGCTTAATATTAAGTATATAGACACGACGAATAGCTCCAAGCCGCTTGTAGCGCGGGATTCCTTCGTCGTTGAGAGCTCGGCCGAGCTCCAGGTGCATATCGTGGGCGCGGACGCGCAAAAAACTTTTAAAAACGCCTCCAGGATAAAGGGAGCGAACGACATTAGGCTAATCAATGAATCCGCCGCGCAGAACTTAGTCGGCACGGGAAACGTGGATCAATTGAATATCGATAATCCCAACGGGGTGGACGTTGTCAACAATGGGCAAACCATAAATAAAAAGCTGACCCTAAAGCGAGGGCAGTTGCGGAATTCGGCGCCGAAAAATGTAACGATGGCGGATTCGGCAACTATCATTCGCTATCCCCAGGGATCGATAGCTTTTGCCCCGGATCTTGCCGGGGTGGTGAATCTTGAATATACCGGCGCTGGAAGCATACGTACCGGCCCCGAAGTTCCAAATAATAAAAACAAGATTAAAGACTTTACGGCTAAGAATTCCGATACGCTACGCCTAGCGAAGTCTTTACAGGTTAACAAAAAATTAAATATAGCTACGAGAGTTTTCACTGATTCTAATGCGATAACGCATGCGAACGCGAGCCGCATTAACTACGACCCGTCAAAGCCCGACGCGCAAATCGACGGAACGCTTAGGAAAAGCATATTCGTCGCGACGGACACCATATTGCTGAATAATCCCTACACTTACGTCAAGCTCGATACAGGCGGGACTCGCTCGAAAACGAGAGAAATCCAAATGACTATGAGGACGAAGACTTATCCGCCGACTAGCGACGGTAATGAAAAGACGGAGCGCTACGCGGACCTCAAACTATTAAACGCCGCGGGGAACCCGCTCTATTATTCGGACTCGCTTCAATTTACCCTCGGGTTCGGTTGGCGGTACGCTCCCAGCCTCACTTTCGACGAGACCCATGACCTGATCAACGACCTTAACGAATTACTTCTCCAGCGTTACGTTACGCCCGATTGGCTCGACTACTCCTCGCAGCCGGTCAAGCTTGATACGATCAATCATTGGGCAAGCATCGCTACCGATTTCGTAAATTCGAGCGGCCTGTTTTCCGTGGGACTGCCCGCGCCTACAGGAATAGTATTCCGCGGCAAGGCTTTGCTGGAGGGGCCCTACGTTCAAAACACTTTCGGCATAATGCGTTCCGACCTTCAGCAGAAGGGCTACCTCGCCAATCTGCCTTCGAAGGCTGTTTATCCCTATAACTTAGATCCAAATTACGATCCCAATAAAATTAAAACCCTTCCGGATTCAATCGTAGACTTCGTAGTAATGGAATTTAGAAGGGAGCGCAACTCCGAGGCGAAATTCTTTAAGACCGTCATAATGCGTTACGACGGGGCCCTGCTCGATTTGGAAGGCAAGGACCTGATAAGATTAACCCGCAAGGACGGGCTTGATTCGGGGGGCGGCGAGTACTACGTAGCTTTAAGGCATCGCAATCACTCGACTATAATAACTGAAAATCCGTTGTCGTTAATACCTGAAAACAATTCGAAGCTATACGACTTTACTGATCCGGCCATAATCGAAGGAAGAATTTCCGCTCTCAAGCTGGTTTATTACTTAAACGGCTCCCGCGTTTACGCTATGCGCGCCGGGTACAATGCGAATGACCCCGACACGATGTCCGGACTAATAAACGCGCAGAATTACGCGACCGAGCTTCCCGACCAGATACTTCCATGGAACGAAGTGGGGAGGGAGGGATATTTATTGGGAGATTATAACCTCGACGGTATAATAAATACCAGGGATTTCAATATAAGTTGGAATAATCGTAAGAAATAATGGTAAAAAAGATTGCCATATTGCTAGCCGTTATGCTCGCCTCCTACGTCGCGAACGCCGCCCAGGCGGATACGATGGCGTATGTTACGATAAAGAACGTTTTCCTGCGCACTCCTTACGCAGTAGAATTCGAGGTTCACCTTCAAAGGGCGAGCGATCGCTGGATAAAATTTGCAAATCTCTCTATGTGTTTCGATCTGAACGATTCTTCCATCACGAAAAATCCCTCGGCCTACCGCGTCATTAGATTGGACACAACGGAACTTCCGCCCCTGATAGTTACGGGCGGGGGGCAATTGCCCGCAAAAGGGTACGACTTTAAGGAAAGCATAATTCAGAACAAGCTTTATGCGGCTATAGTCGGTCCCGACGAGTATGACGAATGCGTCTACGTTCCAAAGGATACTTCTTTACTTTTGGGGAAGTATGTAATTGAAAATGTAAACCAACAGCTAATCGACGAGAACGTAGTCTGGAAAACCCCGCTTTCTTACTACCAGGCGGCGGCTTACAAGCTATCGGCTGATTCGTTATACGAAAGTTATCTTCTCATATTCTCCGGCGACGACAACGTCGAGCTATTCGACGGTTCGCAAAATATGATTGCTTATAGGACAGATAAAGCTCCAAAATTCGATTTTATCCTGGATGATTTCGTAGTCCAGTACGCCGGGCAGAGGAAAGTTGAATATTACTGGAGGACAAGGAGCGAATTTAATTGCGCGGGCTTTACAGTTAGAAGGGCATTTGTCCCTGACTCAAGCCGACCGGATATCGTAGGTCCGCTCGAGATGGTAGGCACCCATAAAACCGGCGACGCGAAGTTTAACCAGGATTTCGTCGGTTTGGGGAATACTAACGTCGGGCATCTTTACCCTACGAGAACTGATACCGTGGAGTTCCGCGGCGGGCGCTACAATTACTATTTGTACTATAACCCAATACTAAAGCTCGGCTTAGGTCCCGATTCCTTGATAGCTGTTCGCAAGGTCGATATACCGAATGCAGTAATTTCGAAAGCGACGGCAATGCCCAATCCTTTTTCCGATAGAACAAAAATATCCTACACTCTTGAGGACGACGTTTATTTATCGGCCGTCGTAAGGGACTTACGCGGAGGAGAAGTATTGAAGCTAAAACTTGGCGACAGCCCTTTAGATCATAAAATAATGAAGAAGGGAACCTATACGGCGACGTTCGACGCGCCTATTCATGCCGCTCAGGGGACTTACGAAGCGATGTTCATCGCCTACCCGATCGACGATCCTACAGTAGAAATATCAAGAGCCTACGTAAAGCTAAATTATATCAAAGAATAGGGCAATGAAAATTTACCGCTTAACAGAAATAGCGATCGTATTTTTAGCTCTCTTCGCAGCAGTTGAAGAGGCCGGCGCCGCGATAAATATCACTTCGCCGAAACCGACCGATACTTTATTGATTGGATCAACCGTCCGGATATCATGGACCGGCGCGGCGAAGCCAGTAAATGTTTACTATTCGGACGGAAGCGGTAAGCTGCTGATCGATAAGGACAATGCCTTGGGTTTCGTCGATTGGACTCTACCGGGGAACGACTCGCTACATTTCGCCTTTAGCGTCGAGGAAGCAGCGGACCACGGAACCGATTTACTTTGGGGAGTCGAACGCGCTCACGACGCGGAGGTAAGGACCTGCTGCATCTCGCCCGACGGTAAGTACGCCCTGACGGCGGGCCGCGACGGCCTGGTTAAATTATGGAATATCGACGCCCGCAAGCAGGAGCCAGAATTAAAGTTGGAGGGCGACGTGATGATTTACGGAGCCGCGTTCCTGCATTCAAGCGACACTATAATCGTAGCGTTTAATAATCATATTGCAATTTATAATCGAAATACTAAAGAGCTTGATATTAGGTTCTGGGTGAGCGGATTTTTAGACTACGCAAAATTTATCGAGCCGCATCCCACGGAAACCCGTGTCGCTTTAGGTACGGATCATGGCATCCTAATTGTTCTAAATCTCAAGGATATGCTCGCCAGCCAGGTGTTGCTTGTTCCTGGAAATCCGAACGTGTATTCGGTAAGGTTTTCCCCGGATGGGAATTACCTAATAGCCGGCGCGGACGACGGCAAGATATACCGCTATGATTGGCGAAAGAAGGAACTCCTTGGCGTTTACGGCAAGCATGAGGATGCTACGGGGCAAAGGACGCTTGTGTGGAGCGCCGCAAGCATGCCGGACAATTCCCGGATAGTATCCGGCGGCGCGGACAACCGCGCGCGGGTTTGGAACGTCGCCGATTCGACCCAGCTGGCAAACCTCGACGCGCATAGCTTCTATGTGCGTTCCGTGGACATATCGGCTAACGGGAAAGAATTTCTTACCGCTTCTCTGGATAGTACGTTAAGGCTGTGGGACGCTTCCACCTACAAGGAAATCTCTCCGGCGCTCAACCATAACGGCCAGATACTCTTTGCCAGGTATTCTTCGAGCGGCGATTCTATCATTACCTGCGGAAGGGACAGCTCCTTTAAAATTTGGAGCAAGCGAATGCAAACCGTCGCCGGCGATAGCGTTTTGTGCCCGGCTCTCTATCCTTTAATCGTTAAAGCGCAGGATTGCTACGCGGAGCCCGGCAAACAGGTCGCCCTGGCCGTTACAATTAACAAGCCCTTCGATACGGAGCTGAATCGCAAAACCTACCCAAAAGGGGAATTAACGCTCTCCGTGCCATATAAGTCGCTGCAGGCCCTGCCCGAGAGCTCGTACCCCGAGGCTGTCAAATCGAATTATAATATAAAAATAAACGCATTTCAAACTGTAGGTTCGGACACCATAGCGCGCATGAACGCAAAAGCCCTGGTTAACGGCGAAATTGCCGAGCAAATAATTCCGCTCGCCTTTGAGCTCGAAGGCGATCCCGTGTATCGTCCCATCCTGAACGGGGGGATCATACATGTTTCGGAGCCGTGCAGGCCCAAGGAAGAGCTTTCGTTCGTACGCGGAGGAAAAACGCTTGAGCTTGAAAGCGAATTGGTTCAAAATTTGCTTCGAATTTATACCTATGGCGAAGGGGCCTGGGAATTGAGCGTGTTCGACGCATCAGGCAACGAACTCATTACCAGGCGGCGTAACTTCCCGGCTGGTAGACGCTCGGAAATGGAGATCGACGTTTCGGGTTTGCCCGGCGGCGTTTATTTTGTAAGGCTTGCAAAGCGGGATGAGCGCGCCGTAAAAGCGTTCCTTATCGCCCGTTAACGACTGATACTATAAAAAACTTGATTATAGGACCGGCGCCGCATCGCGCCGGAGATGGAGAGTATTTGAAAAATGCGTTTTACATACTGTTGATATCCTTGCTAACTCCCTTCGTCGCATTAGCCGACGCATGGGACGGATTGCTCGTTGATTACCAATCGCTCCAGTCGAAGGATACGCTCGTTACTTCACGAACTTACGGGCAATGGTGGTTCGGGGCTTTCGCGGGCTGGAATGCAAAACGCTATTTCGGGGACTTAACGGTCCCGGAAAACGCTTATTACGGGAAAAATCCATTTACTAAATTAATTACTGCGCAAAACGGATTCGGCTCCGGGCTATTTACCGGCGTATCGGTCGATTACGTCGATTCCTCCGACGTCTGGACGTACGGATTAAAGGTAGGCGGCTTCGATCGCGCGGCCTGGAGCGCATGGACCCCCGTCTCCAGGGATACTTTCCAAACGCAGTTTGAAAATCAAACAATTTTCGATTGTATCGCTGTCTCGCCTAATATTAGATACAGGCTTGGTTCTTCGGATTTCTTCGCTACCGGCGGGCTGGATTTTGAATTTAGCGCTAACTCCGTTTCGAAGAACAGGAAGAAATTTGTAAATACAGGTAAAATCGATCAGTTTAATAAGATTAACTTAGAAAGCGCTCCATTGCGCATAGGCTTGAACCTGGGTTTCGCTTACGACTTCTTCGTGGCGGACATTAACAGGCGTAGCAGGGTCAAGCTCTCTCCCTTTGCCAATATACAAATGGGAAGCCCATACGTGAGCCAATATGGAAGCTCCTGGAATTCGCTCGCCTTTAAAGTAGGATTGACCGTTAAATTTAGCATGGATAGGCTTAGGTACGACACTTTAATATACGATCCGAACTCCATAACGCCTTCGCCCGCGTACAACGCCCTGGCGCAAGCCGAGAGCAGGGTAGCTTATCCCGGGTTTTACGCTCCCGTTACGTTCGACGCTATGGAATTGGCCGTTGTGGACTACTCGAGAATAAACGAAGAAGTCTCCATCACCTCCGCGCTTGAATCAAACGATACGGACAGCAATAGCATTGCCGTCGCCGTCGACAATAAATCGATCTCGAAGGAACTAAAACCTGAAAAATCGCAGGCGTCGAAAAAGTTTAATCCGCCCTTGAGGGTTCCGAAGCAAATTAATAACTTTAAGTCGAGCGCAGACGCGCAGCTAACTACGCTTGACAAAGCGTATTTAGATGAATTAGCTGAATACATTAAAACTCATCCCGGCTACGAAGTGCGCCTTTCCGCGCATTCGGACGACCGCGGCGGCTCCTTAACGGCCAATATGAGCAATTCTATAAAGCGGGGCGAAGCCGTGCGCAGGTATCTTATAAAGCAGGGCGCTCCGATGGGAAGCGTGCTTCTAAAGTCAAACGGTTCCGCTTATCCAATAGATTTGAATACGACGGAAGAGGGAAGACGCAGAAATAGACGCGTCGAAATCCTCGTAGTACGACTGAAACCAAAATCATAATCAACAAAGGATATTTACAAATGAACGCTCCAATTTGCGTTATTGAAGACAACATTCCAATCAGGAAGCTATTTACGACTTTACTAAAAAAAGCCGAATACGAAGTCGTTGATTTCGGCAATTCCACGGATTCCCTGGCCTGGCTAAAGGGCAATAACGCCTCGGCAATAATTATGGACATACTATTGCCCGACCTAAACGGCACGGAATTGATAAAGATAATAAGGGAAATGCCCTTGCACAATAAGGTGCCGATAATTGCCGCCACGGGATTCGCTTCTACGCAGGACCAGGATAAGTTGATTGAATTGGGATTTGATTATTATATATGCAAGCCCATCAACACTACGACATTTACGCAGGAAATCAAGTCAGTTATTGAAAAATTTAAGTCTTAAGGACGCAAAAGAATATGCAAGATAAGAAGGAAAGCGCACCAACATCTCTCGAATCACATTTAAAGTCCGCCTCCCGGCAAGGAGCCCGCGCTTATGATATTTCGAGGACCTACCCCGCTTACATTATTCTTGCGCTCATGCTTGGATTATCGTTTTATGCATGGACGCAGTCGAAACGTATCGTCGAGAACGATAGAAAGCAGGAATTTAATAAAGCCATCGTTTCCGTTGAGAACCGATTGGATAATCTATACAGGAAGGACGTGGAAATATTGCGCTCGATGCGAGGCTTGTATGACTTAATGCCCCAGGTTGTGCGCGATTATTTTACGGTTTACGCAACCGCTCCCACAAAGACGAATCGCTCGATACTGAGCATATCGTACGCGCCGAGGATCACAAAGCCGGAATTGGGCAAATTTATTTTTGACGCTCGCCAGCAGGGATATTACGACTATAATTTCCAGAGCGCAGGCGGCGGGGACGTTTATTTCCCGGTCGAGCATATCGTTCCCTGGGACGGCAACGCTCATCGCTCGGGCTTAGATTATTATTCCTCTCCTAAGCTAAAAGCGGTCATAGATAAGGCCGTTTCGACGGGTAAGCTCGCTGCGACGGAGTTCTTTATGGCCAGGCCGGACACGCTCGTTTCATTTATTATTTATCCGATTTACCATCGCGAGCTCGTCGCAAATACTCCCGCCGAGCGGAGGGCGGCCTTGCAGGCGGCTTTAGCGCTTGAGCTGAATACGCGCGAGTTCTTCCAAACGGCGCTTTCAGCAAAGGAAGAGAACGTCTCCGAACCTAGCGACGCATTGATCGCTTTTAGATTCATCGACACAGTCGCCGGCGAATCCAGGGAGATTTTTAAGTCCGCAAACGCCAATGTGTTCAACGAGGACTATGACTTTCGCGAATCCACTATCCCATTTAAAATTGGCGATAGGAATATTTTGTTGCAATTCCGCACCGTACCGGGGTTTGGCGGGTCGTTCCAAAACGCGATCCCGGCATTAACGCTCGCCATATCGCTTATCCTATCGCTTGTATTTTTTGGATTTTTGCTCTCTGTGATGACGGCAAAAACCCGCGCGGAGGACCTTGCGCAAAGAATGACAAGATCGCAGCGCAGGATAATGGAAGCGACTTCGGACATCATCGCCATAATGAGCCCGGAGGGCGTTTGGCAGAGCATGAATCCGGCAAGCAGGAAGCTGCTGGGATTTGCTCCCGAGGAGCTGATCTCGATGAAGATAGATACGCTTCTGACCTCGCCGGCGGACGTAGAGAGATTCCACAACCTAATAAAAATACGCGGCGTCGACGAATTCGTAGAGCGTTCGGACTTCGAAATGAATTCGAAGGACGGCCAAATGAAATGGATCAATTGGAGTCTTGCAATTTCCGGCATAGACGGGCTAATCTACGCGATAGGCCGCGACGTAACGCTCGAGAAGCAAATAGAGCGCGAGGCGCGTGTACGTTCGAAGCAGATTGAGCTAGCCGAGCAATACGCCCGGGAAGCGAGCGAATCGAAAACGTTCTTTATGGTCCGGCTGAGCCATCAGCTGCGCAATTCGCTGACGGGTATTATCGGCTATATACAGTTGATTTCGCAAAAACTATACGACAGCGAAGAGGAGCATGATTCATTCCTTAGACTGGCCGAGGAGAGCTCCGAAGAGATATTTACTTTTGTATCCGATATAGTCGACGCAACTATCCAGACTGACGCAAAAAGTTCCGCGCATCTATCCACAGTAAAATTCGGGGCTGTAAACGCGGCCGCAATTTCCGCGATAGAATGCGACGACGCTCATCGCGAGAGAATTAGCGTAGTGATGGGCGACGGGGCGGAAGGGGCGCCGTTGCGAGCGGATATGGAATTGCTTTGCAATATACTGGTAAACGTTTACACCGCTTTAACGGAGAACATCCACGCAGGGGAGATCTTTATCGAGGCGGAGAATGATCCGTACGAAAGCGCGACTGAAATACAGATAATGGGCCCGGCCAATCCCTTTGTTTCGGATATGATAGACTTCTACAAGTCGAATACAAATACAATCATAGAATCCCTTGCCGAGGACAAAAACGACGTGCTGCTAAAGCTCGCAGTTGCAGTATCCAATATAAACCGCATGAACGGAGCCATGAAAGTAGAGACTATGGGTTCGGACGGCAATCTTGTTATAATTACATTGCCATCGATTTAGCGCGGCGGGCAGGTCTTAAAAATAAGAAAGCGGAGGTTTTTAATCTCCGCTTTTTTTTCTCAGCTATTCTTTTTTTTAAAGAATCCCATAAATGTATTAATCGCTTTTCCGCTAGCGGAGATCACCGAGGCGGTGTTCATCACCGGGGGAGCGATTTTGTAATATACTGAGTTTACAAGATCCTTCATCGGATCGAAAATTCTAAAGACCGATTCGGCGCGTTGCTCCGTGCGGGCAAGCGTATTTTCGATCTGATCGGAGAGCTCGGAAACTTCCCGAAGGGCTATTATAGTGGAATCCTTTATTTCCCCGATGTCGCGAAGAGTAACCTGCAGCGCCCGCTGTAAGTCCGACACTTCGTCGAGAGTAACCATCAATCGATTTTTAAGCATTACAATAGTTTCGGAGACGTTCCCAATAGCTTTTTGAGCTTCGCCAAGAATACCTCCAACCCTTAGAAACACAAAGATAGCGACAATGGCTAATATAATAAAAAGGATGACGCCTATAAAGCCTGAAATCTTCAGGGCTAAATCCATCTGGTCCTCCCGTTATAATATGTTGTCGGGCTTTTTATATTCCGGGCTGTTCATCTCTGATTTAAAAGCGTCGGCGCTTGCTTTAGCTGCGTCGCGGACGTTGCCAACCTTACCGGTTACTTTATTTTTCGCCTCTTCGACTAAGTTCTCGGCGCCGCCGGCGATATTTTCGCCTGCGCGGCGAGCCGCGTCGATGATTGAAGCGCCGCGCGTCTTGGCTTCGCTCCAGGTGCGCGAAAGCGCTCCGCCGACTTGCTGCTCGACGTTCGTCAGGTAGTCGCTTGTTTTACCGTAAAGATTCGTCGAAGTTTCGGCGATATCGCGGCGAAGCTCTGTGCCGCTTTTTGGCGCGAAAAGCAATGCGGTGATCGCGCCGACGGCTCCGCCAATCAATGCTCCCCAGAGCATCCCTTTAGCGTAGTCGTTGCTGTTGTTCGTGTTGTTCATCATAGTAATTTCTCCTTTACCAATTTTCATTTAACAAAACAGATTTATTTTGAGACTTCAAAATACATTCAATAAACTCTCTGACCGCCCCGTAGCCGCCGCGGGCGGAGCATACGTAGTCGGAAATGCCCCGGATGGAATCGACGGCGTCGCTCGGACATGCGCTTGCCCCGCATAATTGCATTATGTGATAGTCGTTTACGTCGTCGCCAATGTATGCCGTTTCCTCCAGCTTTAGTTTTAGCTTTTCCACTAGATCTTTAAAAGCCTGGGTCTTGTTGTGACAACCCATTATTACGTGGCCAATGTTGAGCTTCGTCGCCCTCGCAAGCACAATTTCCGTATCTTCGCTCGTTATTATCGCCGTTTCAAGACCGCGTTTGTGAAGTAAAGTTATTCCCATCCCATCTCTCGTAGAGAATCTTTTGAAGGATTCTCCCTCGTCGGAATAGTACATCCCGGAGTCAGTCAAAGTCCCATCTACGTCCATTATCAATAACTTAATCTTGCCCAGCTTTTGATTTAATTCTTCGTCCATCACTTTCTTTGCTTCTGATAAATATTTTTTTATTATTTTTGCGCTTTATGATTCTTTGTTAATCATTCATATTAACTTTTATGTTTAATTTTTATTGTGTATAATCAGTGAAAAAAAACTACGTCAATTACTATATCGGGCTTTTGGAAGAACATTTTGAAACAGCCTATGCCTTGCTTTCCGACTTTCCTTTCACAGGAATAGAAGAACGCTACGATGAAATTATTGTTACATTCGAAGAAACTAACGCTAACGACGAAGAAATCATGCTTGTCATTGAGCGGTTAAAAGACTTCGACCCCGAGGCGCGTCTTAATAAGAGGGAAATCGTCGGCGATCGGAACTGGATCGAGGAGTGGGAGAAAAATGTCGAGCCTATACGTATTTCTGACAAGCTCGGCATAGCCCCCGGGTGGAAACTGGACGAATTGGACAGCGAGATCAAGATTATTATCAATCCGAAGATGTCCTTCGGCACGGGCAGCCACGCGACGACGCGCCTGATGTGCAGGTTGGCGCTCGAATGCGTCCGTCCGGGAAGCTTTTGGATCGACGCCGGCACGGGGACGGGCGCGCTCGCTATTGCCGCCATTAAGCTCGGAGCGAAGGGATGCTACGCATTTGATAATAATGAATGGTCGGTGGAAAACGCCCGTGAAAATTTTGAGCTGAACGGCTGCGACGACGTAATAGAGCTGGACGACGCCGATATTACTGCGATGGAACTCCCCCCATCGGACGGCATTTTCGCAAATTTGTTTATACATCTCGTCGTGCGCTCGTTTACGCTATTTTATAATTCCCTGAAAGGGCGGGGAGGGGATTTGCTCGTCTCGGGCATTTTGGTCTACGATCGCGACGAAGTACTAGAGGCGGCGGCCCAAGCCGGCTTCCGTCTTGAAAAAATTATATCGGAAGACGAATGGCTCGCATTCCACTTTAAAGTTGATAAATAAAATAAGAGCGACACATGAAAAAAATCGCGGGTATAGACATCGGCACAAACACCATACTTATGGCGATAGCCGAGTACGAAGAAGGCGCGCTAAAATTTACGCGCGACGAGCACGCTATAGCGCGTCTTGGCGAGAAAGTTAATCACTCGGGCAGAATAAACGAGGACGCTCTTGCGAGGGCCGCGGATATCTTGAAAACGTACGCCGGCATCTGCCGCGAGGAGGGAGTCAACGTTATACTCCCGGTCGCGACCAGCGCAATGCGGGACGCGCTAAACGGGAAGGAAGCTGCCGATAAGCTATCGGAAGCGCTCGGCGCCGAAGTAAAGATAATCGACGGCGCGCAGGAGGCGGCGCTGAGCCTGCTCGGAACTACCCGGCCTGGCGAGGACGCGCTCGTTATCGATATCGGGGGAGGCTCCACGGAGTATATTACGCAAGACTATAAAATTAGCGTGGACATTGGTTCCGTCAGGCTGAGCGAACTCTTCTTTAAGACTTTCCCTCTAAAAAAAGAGAAAATTGAGCGCGCCTCGGCGGAAATTGATTTTAATTTGGCCGCACTGGACGTCGGCAGGCTGAAGGATAAAGAAACGCGCTACGCGATTGCCGGCACTGCCACGACGTTGGCCCAGATCGCCGCAAATTCGAAAGTCTACGAATCGCCGGAGATACACGGCGCGGAATTGACTCGCGCTAAAACGGCGGAGCTTTTCGAGACGCTTTCAACTTTAACACCCGAGCAAATAATCGAGCGTTGGAACGTGCATCCTAAGCGCGCGGATCTAATTGCCGCAGGCTGCCTGATACTCCTGAAATCGCTTGAAAAGTTGGGAGCAGAAAGCTGCCTCGTCAGCGTGCGCGGACTTCGCTATGGGATAATCGAACAGTATGCACAAACGGTTTTAAGAGGCTATGAACTGTAACAAGCTTCCTAAGGAATTCTACCTTGCGCCTACGCAGGCGGTAGCAAGGGAGCTCTTGGGCAAGATATTCGTAAAACGCGAGCCCGAGGGCGGGTACTTAACGGCGAGAATAGTGGAAACGGAAGCCTATCTCGGTTCGAACGACGACGCTTGCCACGCCAGCCGCGGTATGACCTCGAGGAACCGTGCGATGTTCGAACCCGGGGGCATTGCGTACGTCTATAAGATATACGGGATGCACTTCTGCATTAACGTGGTGACGGAGGAAGCGGGCTGCGGGTCCGCCGCGCTTATTAGGGCTGGCGAGCCGCTTGAGGGCGGGGAAATAATGAGGGCGCGAAGAGGGATCGATAAGCTGGAGGACGCCTTGAAGGGACCCGGGAATTTTTGCCGAGCGCTGGGCATTGATTTACGCCATAATTACGCCGACCTGCAAGGCGAGGACATTTACATTTGCGACGCGGAGCGCATACCGGACGAGCAAATCGCCGTTACTGGAAGAATAGGCATAACGCAGGGAAAGGATTTACTCTACAGGTACTTTATAAAATCCTCACCCTTCGTCTCAGGAAAAAAAGTTATTTAGAATTCCATTCAAGGACATACATGAACTTACGTTTGGACGGCCTGAACGCCGTGGTTTGCGGCGCATCGAAAGGATTGGGCAAGGCCGTAGCCAAGAGATTCGCCGAAATGGGCGCGAACCTGTTAATCATAGCGCGGAGCCAGGAAAACTTGCTCCTAGCGCTCAATGAAATCGAAGAAGTAAATACCGGCGCGGCAGTTAGAGTTTTAGCGGCCGATCTTTCCAACCCTTTCGGGGCGGTAAGCCATGTAGTCGAAGGGCTCGACGCTTTGGGCGGAGCGGACATTTTGGTCAACAATACCGGCGGCCCCGCTCCCGGGCCGATACTTGACGCACGCGCCGAAGAATTTATCTCGGCCTTCAACTCGCACTTAATTGCCGCGCATTTGCTTGCCCAATCAGTTATCCCAGGTATGAAGGTAAAGAAATTTGGCCGTATTATTAATATAGTTTCCGTAGGAGCGAAGCAACCAATCGAGAACTTGGGGGTATCTAATACAATTCGCGGGGCGGTCAACTCATGGTCCAAGACGCTTTCAAAAGAAGTCGCGGCGTATGGAATAACGGTAAACAATTTATTGCCCGGGCAGACGAATACCGAACGCCTGCGCAGCTTGATCGCCGCCAACGCATCGAGGAAAGGCGCGACAATAGACGACGTTACGAATGAAATGATCCGGGACATACCTGCCGGGCGATTCGGAGAGCCGGAGGAATTTGCGGCCGCAGCGGGGTTCCTTGCCTCCCGCGAGGCCGGCTTCATAAACGGAGTTAATTTACCCTGCGACGGAGGTTTTCTAAAAGGTTTTTAAGGAGGATCGTATGATCAAGGTGGACGAGAGTTTCGAGACGCTGGAAATTAATGGCAAGCTATTCGTAAAGGCGCTTCCCTCGGATAAATTATATGAGAAGAAGGGAGCGCTGGTGCAATTCCCGGAGGACGAGGATTTGCAAATAGCGCTTATCAGGTTCAACGGCCAGGCGCATTGCTTGGATAATATCTGCCCGCACGAGCACCAACCAAAGATATTCGAAGGGGTGATCAAGAACGGCGCGATTATATGCCCCGAGCACGCCTGGACCTACGACATTGAAACCGGGGCAAATCTTAATGCGAGACAGGGGAGAAAGAACCTGCGCAAATACGACGTTTTCGAACGCGACGGCTGGATCTACGTTGAAAAGCCGGAACTGCGCATACCTAAATGGCGGGCGCCCGATAATGACGAAGCCTGATTTAGAGAGTTTGCTCAAGAATTCCGGTTTCGACCTCGTCGGGATAGCTCCATACCAGAAATTGACGGAGGAACGAGTCGCGCTTGAAAAATGGACGGAGCGGGGCATGGCCGCCGATATGGAGTATATGAAGCGCAACTTCGATAAGAAGGAGGACCCCGCGCTCGTCGTACCGGGTTGCAAAAGTATAATCGTCGTCGGGATGAATTACTTTACTCGCAGGCACGCCCCGGCGGAGAAGGGCAAGATCTCCAAGTACGCATGGGGCGGCGATTATCACGACGTGATGCTGGAGCGGCTCTACAGGATATGCGACGCGATTAAAACAGACTTTCCCGGCTCCTCTTCAAGAGCTTACGTCGACTTCGGGCCGACCATGGACCGCCGTTGGGCCGTGCGCGCCGGCTTGGGTTGGCAGGCGAAGAACGGGTGCATAATTTCGCCGGAGATAGGCAGCTTTTTCTTCATCGGATTAATAATAACTACCGTAGACTTCGCCGACGCGACGCCGGGGAGAATTCCAGACGGCTGCGGAAGCTGCGCGCGCTGCATGAAGGCCTGCCCCACCGGCGCGATCGTTTCCCCGACGGTCGTGGACGCGCGAAAATGCCTCTCCTACTGGACAATCGAGTATAAGGGCGAGAGCCTGCCGGACGAGATAGCCGACAAGCAATCGGGCAACCTATTCGGATGCGACATCTGCCAGGACGTATGTCCCTGGAATATTAAGCTGGAAATCCCTACGGCGGAGCAAGCCTTTCTTCCGCGCAACGACCAGAGCTCCATCGCCCCGGTAGAGGTAATTGAAATGACCCAGGGGGATTTTAACGCAAGATTTAGAAAAAGCCCCGTCAAGCGTACTAAGCTTGCGGGGCTAAAAAGGAACGCCGAGTCGCTTTTAAGATTTAATAAGTAATCCGAGCGCCCGGTATTTTGGAAGTTAGTTTCTTCTTGGTCTCGTCGGTAAACTTATTCCCGCGCAAATTGAGCAATTTTAAATTGGGCATACTCGAGATAGAATCCGGTAAATCTGTGAGCTTGTTGAAATCGAGTATTAACGCCCTGACGGATTTCATCTCGGAAATTGTCGGCGGCAGCGATTCTATTTGATTATAGCTTAAGTTCAACGAGCCGATAGTCTTGGCCCCGGCGATTCCCTTTAATGTCATAATCTTATTCCTCGATAGGTTGATTTGCTGCAGGGATGGAGTCGAAGTTTCGCTGAAATCGGCTTCAGTAATTAAATTGCCGCTTATGTCGAGCGTTTTCAGATTCGGCAGCTGCGAAATTTCCCTTGGTATATGCGTCAGCCTATTGCGGCTGATGTCCAATTGGATGACGGATTGCATCCTGAATACCTGGGGAGGCAATTTCTCCGCCCTGTTCTCCGAGATCGTCAACTTTGCTATCTTGGATTTGGCAAAAGCTTCAGGCAACGCCGCGAGGGCGTTCTTACTGATATCCAAAGTTGTAAGTCCCGGCAGTGTTGCAAGCGCTTCGGGAAGGGCGGCAAGCTTGTTATTAGAAAGTTTAATAGATTCAAGCGTGCGAAGATCTTTTATCTCGGCAGGCACTTTATCAAGATCGTTAGAGCTAAGGTCCAGTATCTCCAGGGCTTTAAATTTAAAGAAAGCCGGGGGGAACGTTTTCAACTTATTCCCGGAGAGATTCAGCGCTTTAAGCTCGTTCAATTTTGCGAGCGAAGCGGGCGCCGTCTCGAGTAAATTGTCGCTTGCGTCGAGCTCCGTTAATCCTGCGATCAATTCGATGCCTTTCGGCAGCGCTTTTAGGTTATTCTTCTCTATTTTTAGCTTCTTTATTTGTTTTAGCTTCGAAAAGTCGACGTTCGCGTCGAGAGGATTCTCGCTTAGATCCAACGCCATGAGCGCGGGAAGCGCGGCAAGCTCGGCCGGGGGAGCGGTAAACTGATTCTTTGCAAGCTTAATCTCCCTTAATTTCTTAAGTTTCGTTATTTCCTTCGGTAGCTTGGAGAGCGAATTCATTCCCAGGTCCAAGGACTCCAAATTGATTAAATCGCCGATTGAAGGCGGTAAAGCCGTCATTTTCTTCCCGTAGAGCGAGAGATTCTTCACCTTTTCAGGATCCTTCAGCGCTTCCTCAAGGGTAAGCCTGGGCGTGGGCTTGATCGTTATTTGGGGCTTATGCGGCGGTTGACTTGCGCCTGCGGGCTGGGCCGAAGCGGTTTGGGAGTATATAATGCCGCATGCGCACAAAGCGATAATCGAAAACTTCATTTTCATTTTGATACCAAAAACAATATTAAATACTTATTATTTACGATTTTCCACGGAGAAATATCGTTCGGTCAATTTTGACAATTTAACAAACGGCAAGCCTAAAAGCAAATAAATCGCGGCGACGAGCAGCCCCGTTCCGATGTAGTCGTAGTACGTGGAAGCGAGCTGACCATACTGCTTTGTAAGCTCGACTAGCGTAATAACGGACACCAACGAAGAATCTTTCAATAGAGAAATGAAATCATTGGTAATCGGCGGGATAACCAACCTGAAAGCCTGCGGCAGCACTATATGCCGGACGGTTTGAAGGCGCGACATTCCAAGCGATAGAGCGGCTTCGGTTTGCCCCCGCGGGACGCCCCCGATACCGGCCCGGTAATTTTCCGCTTCGTATGCGGCGTAATTTAATCCCAAACCAAGCACGGCCGCAATAAACGGGGGCAGCTTAATCCCTATGGTCGGCAGCGCGTAAAAAATAAACAGCAGCTGGATAAGAAGCGGCGTGCCGCGAATTATCTCGATATAAGCCGCGGAGAGGAACGAAACAGGCGTAGGCGCATAAAGCCTCAGGATAGCTATCAAAAGCCCCGCAACGACCGCGAGAAGCATCGAAATGAGGGTGATGCCGAGCGTCACCAACGCAGCTTTCCCAAGTAACGGCAAAAAAGCGATATATCGTTCGACGAGCGCGCGGCTAGTTTTTGGCTTAGATTGCGAAGCAATGTATTTATTATAATTCACCGGTTCGATTGTTTTACCCGAGTAGTCGTCGAGCGCTTCCGCCATCTTGTTGTTCCAGAGCTTCCATCTTTCGAGTATGAGCCTCAGCTCGCCGCTTTCCCGTATCTTTCGCAGCGCGACATTAATCCTGTCCCGCAATTCAATATTTCCCTTTCGAAGGGCTATGCCGTACGTTACCCGGCCAATGGGTTCGCCGACGAGCTTATAGTCGGGGTTCCATGAAGCGTAGTAAATGGCGATCGGCGCGTCGACTAACGCGGCGCGGATCCGCGCGTTCTTCATGTCGAGGAACGCGTTTACCTCGCCCTCGTACGTCAGCGTTTCAATCCCGCCGTACTCCCGGAGTATGCGCTCCGCCAGCGAAAACTTAAGCGCGCCCGCCTTTAACCCGCGCAGCGAGCGCAGATCGGTTATTGCAGTTTCCCCGGCCAGCGTTACCAGTTGCTCGTGGGTCAGGTAGTAAGGCAAGGAAAATTCCACTTCGTCGGCGCGGTCGGGAGTGATTTCCAAGCCGTTTATGGCGATCTCATAATCGTCGCGAGCAAGTCCCGGGATCAGCCCGTCCCATTGGTTCTGGACAAATACCGGTTTTATCTTTAACTCTCTTGCAAGCGCATTTACTATATCGACCTCGAAACCAATAAGCCTGGAGGGGTCCTTTGGATCTTGGAATATATAGGGGGCGTTGCTTTCCGCGTCGGCCGCCCATCGAAGTACGGGGAGGTTTTCGGCGTCGGCCGAACGTGCGAAAATGAGTAAAACTATTGCGTAGATTATTTTCTTCATTGCGTCATGCCGGGTTGCTGAAGTAATTGCGCGTACGCTCGTCCTTTGGGGAGTTTACTAATTCGTCGGGCGAGCCGATCTCCACGATTTCGCCTTTGTCGATCAGCGCTATCCTATCCGAATCGTTCCGTGCGAATTTAACCAGGTGGGTGACGACAATTTGCGTCATGCCTTCCTCGTGTAAATTCCTCATTACCTGTATAACTTCCTCGGCTAGCTCCGGGTCGAGCGCGCTGGTCGGCTCGTCGTAGAGCATGACTTGCGGCTTCATCGCCAGGGCGCGGGCGATGGCGGCGCGCTGAGCCTGCCCGCCGGATATTTGATGCGGGTATTTATGCGAGAGATTGGCTAATCCCACTTTTTCGAGATATACGAAGGCCAACTGCTCGGCCTCCTTGCGCTCCATTCCCTTAACGACTATCGGCGCTTTTATCATATTTTCGAGCACTGTCAGGTGGGGGAATAGGTTATAGCTTTGGAACAGCATGCCGACGGCGCTCCGGAGCGCGGTAGCCGTATTGATTACATCCGCCGGATGACGGCGATTTTCTTGATTTTGGCTCGTTAAAAAACCGGTTATCCTGCGAAGCCTTCCGCTTTTGCGCTCTATACTTTTACGGGATTCGGACGAACCGCGTTCAAGCGTGACCCCGTCGACCCTGAGCTTGCCGGCGTCGAGTATCTCGAGGCAGTTCATGCAGCGCAGTAGGGTAGTCTTTCCGCAACCGCTTTTACCGACAATAGATATCAATTCGCCTTTTTTAGCTTTAAAGTTTATATTCTTTAGGATAGGTTCGCCGTGGTAGTACTTCCAAAGGTTATCTATCTCGATGATGAATTCGTCTTTTATTTGCATGCGGCACAAATTTAGGCGTATATAGAAAATGAAATTTAGCAATAAAAGCTCTAATTTCAAATAATTATTTGCTACCGGGGAGCTTTACCGGCCTTGACAGGCAGGGCGACAGTAAAGCAGGACCCCTTGCCGGGTTCGCTTTGGACGTCGATAGAGCCTTTGTGCTGAAGTACGATGTGCTTTACGATGGAGAGCCCAAGTCCCGTGCCTCCGAGCTTGCGCGAGCGGGATTTATCCACTGTATAGAAGCGCTCAAAGATCCTTTCGAGATCCTCCTTCGCGATGCCGGAGCCCGTATCGATCACCTGAATCTTAACGCAGTCCGCATCCTGGAATATCTTAATTACAATTTCCCCTTCGTCGGTATGCTTAATTGCGTTGTCTATCAGGTTTACCATAACCTGCTCGAACCTAAACGTATCGAGCTTAAGCTTCGGCAATCCCTCCTCCGCTTCGATCCGGACTGCGAGGCCTTTTTCCTCGATCTTTTGCTCGAATATTTTAAGCACGTTCTCGATCAGTTCCTGCGCGTTCACCATGCTCGGCAACAGCTTTGCGTTCGCGCCTTCCACCTGCGAGAGTATCAGCAAGTCCTGGACTATATTGATTAGCCTGTTGGTGTGCCTTTTAATAATATCGATATAGTGTAGATTCTCTTCATTCTCCGAGGTTTCCTCGAGCGTTTCAATAAAGCCCTTGATGGCGGTTAGCGGGGTGCGCAATTCGTGCGACACGTTGACGATGAAGTCTTTTTTTATCTGCTCGAATTTTTTCAGCTCGGATATATCGTGGAAGAGCAATACGATCTCTTCCTTGATAGTAATATAGCTCGAGCTGACGAAGAAGCTCCGCCCGGAAAGAATTATTTCGCGGGAATAGCTTGCGCGGGTATTTATTGTCTCGTTGACTAAGGCGGCCAGCTCCAGTTCGCCCACGACCTCCGGGTAGTGCTTGCCGGTATGGTCGCGGCCGTGAAATAATCTGTTAAAGCTATTGTTCGAGAGTAGGATAACGCCCTGCCGATCAATTACGACGAGCCCTTCCTGGATTGAGGTGATCAGGGATTGAAATTCCTCCCTTTGAGAATTTACCTTGTAGAACAGGCTTTCCAACTGGCCGGTCATATTATTGAAATTATCCGCCAATTCCCGTATTTCGTCCCTGCCCTTAATCGAAACCTTAACGCTAAAGTCGCCGGAGGCCACCCTTCGCGAGGCTCCGGAGAGAAGCTTGAGTCGTTTCGATACGGAGCGCGAAAACAAAAGCGCGCCGATAAGAGAAATTAGGATAACTATCGCTGCTATTTTAAGAATATCAATCGTTAGTTTGCTTATTAATTGGTCTACCTGCTCAATAAAAATGCTAATTCGGGTCGCGCCTAATATCTTTCCATCCGCTATCACTGGCAGCGCGTTATAGATCATCTCGTTGTGTAGGGTTTCGCTGTAGCGTTTCGATTCGCCTGCTCCGCGGCTTAACGCCTCGCGGAATTCAGGGCGGCCGGCGTGATTTCCCATAGTCGCCGGGTCGCGCTTCGAATCGGCGACGACAGTTCCGTCGGCCAGGATAACTGTTACCCTGACGTCGCTTTCGGCGCCGACGCGCCTGACTAAAGAGTTCAAGGAGGAGTAATTCCTTTCCTTAAGGTAGTAGTCTACCTGCGGACGGATTGCGGAATTTATATTTCGGAGATTTTGAGCGAGAATGGAGATATAACGGTTGCGGATAGTTTGGAAAGAGAAGAACAATACCAATCCCGTCATCAGGGTAACGACGAGCAGGAATCCTGCGAAGACTTTCGAAGATAGAGGCTTCGTATTACTCTTCAAGCTTATAGCCCACCCCGCGAATGTTTTTAATATACTTGCCCGCGGGGCCTAACTTTTCGCGTAAGTTCTTTATGTGCACGTCCACGGTTCGGTCCAAAACGCCTTTCTCCTGCACGCCTAAGTAATCCAGTATCTGGTCGCGCGCGTATACCCAGCCTTTCCGTTCGGAGAGGAGCACTAAAATCCTGTATTCAGTGGACGTCAATTCCACCCGCTTGCCTTCGACCGTCACTTCATAGCGCTGAAGATCGATCTCAAGATTGTCGCCAATTCGAATGCGATGGGACTTTTGCGGCTTTTCGTCGCGGCGCAGCACGGCTTTGATACGGGCGACCAGCTCGCGCGGGGAGAAAGGCTTTGTCACATAGTCGTCCGCGCCGAGCTCCAACCCGATTATTTTATCCATTTCTTCGCTTCGCGCAGTAAGCATTATTACGGGGATAGATTGATACTTGTCTTCTTTTTTAAGGAATTTGCAAATCTCGAAACCGTCGGCGTCCGGAAGCATTAAGTCGAGCAGCACGAGGTCCGGCGTTCCCGTTTTCAGGTATTTAAAGAGTCCCTCGGCATGATCGAAGGACTTGATCTTAAAGCCCGAACGTTCCAGGTGCAGAGCTATTAGCTCAACGATGTCCGGCTCGTCGTCGACTATCGCTATTACCTTCTGGGAGCCGACTACCCGGCTTGAAAAGTTATCGCTTAGGATGTCTGCGGTCATAATTCCCGTCGTCGATTATTGATTTGTCAAAAATAAGCTTTAGTTGTTAAATTTCAATTTAGGCTAAAAGAAGAATACGTTAAGATTTACTTCGCTTTGCCAATAAAATTTGAAATATCCTCAATTACTTGCCTTTCAATATTTCCCGCCTTATCGTAATCGCGCGGGGAGCTCTTTTGCGCCGTTTTTTGGAATAAATGGTTCATTCCCGGGTAGAGCTTGAATTGGGCTTTAGAATTTTTCGAAAGAGCTTTTTTCCAGAGCTCAAAGTCCTGGACGGTCACTTGGTAATCAGCCTCGCCCTGCAGTACGAGGACGGGTTTCTTTATCGGCGATGCTTCCTTCGTTGGATTATAATCTTTAATAAATTTCCAATATGAGGCGGATTGTCCCAGTGGCAGCGAATCGGTTGGGGAGTCCATAGTAAATGCCGGGCCGTTCAGGTAATCGAATTGTCTTTTTAGTTTATTAATTTCAGCCGTTTCCTCTTCCGTCAGCTTTCCGTCTTCCCCCATAATGTAGTTATATTGACGAATAAGCGTGCTGTCCCACCCCTGCGCTAGCCCGGCCATGATAATAAAGCCGGCCGCCTTAGGAGCGCGCGAAGCGATTCTCGGGATTGCATATCCGCCCTGGCTGTGGCCGAGTATGAATATCCTCTTGGGGTCTATGTCGTTTCTTCCGAGGATGAACTCGTAACCGAATACTGCGTCGTCTATCGTTTCGCCGTTCATATCGAGAGTCTTTATCGCTGAAAGCATTTTGGAGGAGTGGGCGAACGTCCTCTTGTCGTACCGTAGAGAAGCGATGCCGAGCGTAGCTAATCCCCATGCAAGATCTTTGAAGGGCTTATTGGGACCGACAGTTTCGTCGTAGTCGTGCGGACCGGATCCGTGCACCAACACTACGCAAGGGGGATTCTTTACTCCGTCGGGAATGGTAAGTATCGCGGGGAGCTCCCAGCCGGGCTCGCCGAACGAGACTTGCTTTTCAACGAATCGATTAGTGTCCGCGTATGCTGGAGGAGCGTACACGGCCTCCACGTATGGCCGGAAGTAAAGCCCGGCGACGAGGGCCTCGGGCGACGCGTCGTAGGTAACGTAAGCCGCTAAAGTAACCTTTTCAAATTTAAGCGGTATAGAGACCGTTCTGGCGGTTCGTTTTGCTTTTGCGGCGAGAGAGGCGCTGTCCGCGTTCAGCTTGCCGTAGGTTTGGGTCAATTGCGGGAAGATGGGTTCCAGGGCCGACTTTTTAAGGGCCGCTTTCATAGTTGAATCGAACGTAGCGTAGGCTGAGTCGATATTCCCTGAATTCAAGTTTTGGATTAATACGATCGCTTTATCGATTAGCTTATCGTCGCCGGCGGAGGCGAAATTATATGCGATCGTGCAAAGAAGGAGAGTAAATATTAGTTTTTTCATAGCGATTAAAGAAGGGGAACCGTAGAGGTTCCCCTATATAGAATTAAACATCTAAGTCTTTAACGTATTGAGCGTTTTTCTCGATAAAGCTTCTACGCGGTTCGACGTTGTCGCCCATGAGCGTTTGGAATATCTTTGCGGCTTCGGCCGCTTCGCCGATAGTCACCTGCAAAAGCGTTCTCGTGTCGGGATTCATCGTAGTGTCCCAGAGCTGCTCGGGATTCATTTCGCCGAGACCTTTAAAGCGGGAAATTACGATACCGTCCTTGTTTATCTTTTCGATCTCCGCTTCGTTGCTTTCTTCGTTTTCGAAAGATTCAGCCGTAGCGACTTTAGCTTTCGGGCTTTCCTTGCGGATGCGCTCGATTATTTCGTCGCGTTCCGCTTCGTTGAAGGCGTAGTATTCCTGCTTGCCTTTCTTCAGCTTGTAGAGCGGCGGTTGGGCGATAAAGAGCTTCCCGCCAAGGATCAGGTCCTGCATCTTACAGAAAAAGAAAGTCATCAGAAGAGTGCGGATATGCGAGCCGTCGACGTCGGCATCGGCCATTAATATGATCTTACCGTAGCGCGTTTTGTTGACGTCGAATTCCTCTTCAAACCCTGCCCCGATAGCTGTTATCATAGTACGAACTTCTTCGTTTTCGAAAACGGCCAGCGGTTTTGCTTTTAATACGTTTAAAATTTTACCTCTTAACGGCAAAATAGCCTGGAAGCGTCTATCGCGTCCTTGCTTTGCCGAGCCGCCTGCCGAGTCGCCCTCGACGATGTAAAGCTCGCAAGCTTCAGGATTATTAATTGAGCAATCGGCAAGCTTGCCCGGGAGAGTAGAGTTCTCGAGCGCGTTCTTGCGGCGGATCATATCGCGGGCCTGGCGGGCGCGGATGCGTCCTTCGGCTTCGGAGACGACCTTTTCAATTATTCGTTTGGCGTCGTTCGGAAACTGATCGAGGTGCTGCGTGAGCTTCTCGTTCACGATGCCCCGGACGATTCCCTCGACGTCGCCGTTTCCGAGCTTCGTCTTGGTCTGTCCCTCGAACTGAGGCGAGCTGACCTTGATCGAAATAATCGCGGTCAAGCCCGGGCGGAAGTCCTCGCCGATGATCTGGACTTTATTCTTCGAGGAGCTATTTTGATTGCTATAGTATAAGTTTATGGTCCTGGTAAGCGCCGAGCGGAAACCGGTGACGTGCGTGCCGCCCTCGATCGTATTAATATTATTTACGTACGAGAGCAGGTTCTCCGTATAGGCCGTGTTGTACTCGAAGCAAATTTCCACCTGGACGTCGCTTCCGTCGTCGGCTTTGCCGGAGCCGGAGAGCAATATAGGTTTATTGATCGGCGTCAAGCCGTCGTCGATGTACTTAACGAAGTCGACTAAGCCGCCGCTGTAATGGAAGACTTCCTTGATGTCCTCGCGTTCGTCGATAAATGTGATCGTAACGTACGGATTAAGGAAAGCCAATTCGCGAAGCCTTTCGGCGGTCTTGTTGAATTTGAATTTCGTCGTCTTAAATATCGTATCGTCCGGCAGGAAGCGCACGCGCGTACCGGTGCGATCGGACGCGCCGACTTCTTTTACGTCGAACAGGGGAACGCCTTTGGAGTACTTTTGAACGTATTCCTTGCCTTCGCGCCAAACTGTAACTTCCATTTCGTTGGAGAGCGCGTTAACGCAGGAGACGCCGACGCCGTGGAGACCGCCGGAAACTTTATAAGTGTTGTGGTCGAACTTACCGCCGGCGTGAAGCGTGCACATAACGACTTCGAGCGTCGATATGCCCTTAACGGGGTGCTTACCCGTAGGGATACCGCGTCCGTCGTCGTCGCAGGAGCAGGAGCCGTCGTCGTGAAGCGTTATAACTATGTTCCTGCAGTAACCGGCGAGAGCCTCGTCGATCGCGTTGTCCACAACTTCATTTATTAAATGGTGCAAGCCGCGCTCGCCAATGTCGCCAATGTACATTGCCGGGCGCATACGGACCGCTTCGAGCCCTTCGAGCACGCGAATGCTGCCCTCGCTATAGCCGCCGCCGACGCCGTTTGTTGTTTCTTTTAAATCTTCAGCCATTTTCTTCTATTATTTTATTAGAATTACGAATCTCAAATAATGTCCTGCGCCGGGTCGTAAAACTGCGCTTTCAGACTTACAAAAATACGTAAAATTATTTGATTTTCAATGATTTAATTACATTTGACGAGAAATTTTCATTGATTCTGGAAAGGATTTCTTCGCGTCGTATATAGAATTCCGAATGCCATGTTGATGAAGACGTTTGTATGGATAATTCGCCGTTTTTCAGGCCTACGATCCTTGAAGCGCGAGCCATATTCTCGCCGACGACGATTTCCCAGTTCGAACGGATTTGGGACTCGAGGTAGGGCTCTTCCCAGCCGTTCTTAATAACGATTTGCCTTAATGCGGCCTTTAGCGTAAAAGTCGACATAGCTATCCTTGCAGGTTAATCTTTAATGACTGCCCCCGCCGATACTTTAAACGTTCGGCTGGACGATTTAGGGTAAAGAGCGGCCTTGATCCTAAACGAATCGGTCGCCGTAATAAAGCTCTGGGCGCGATGCTCGAGCACAAGATCGATAACGCGAGCGGTCCGCTCGTCGTCGAGCTCGCTGAAGATATCGTCGAGCAAAAAAACGGGAGTTTCCCCGCGCGCGTTCTGTAAATAAATAAATTCCGCGAACTTCAGGCTTATCAGCAGCGATTTATGCTGCCCCTGCGAGGCGGCGTCCTTGGCCAGCGCGCCGTTTATCAGGAAAGTCAATTCGTCCTTCTGCGGCCCGAAGAGCGTGGACCCGCGTTTCAGTTCGGCGTGCTTTAAGCGTTGGCTGCGCTCGGAAAGAGCCTCGCGAATATTATCCTTGGTCAATTCTTCCTCGCGCACCGTAGCAGTCTCCGGCGCATACCTAACTTCGACGGCTTCCTTACCGCGGAACGTGTCGCGGTAGGAACGTTCGAACACGGCGCTGAATTCGCGGGTAAATTCCACGCGGCGCGCCATAACGTCCGCGGCGGATTCAATGAACATGTCCGTCCAGGAGTCCAATAGCGTATGATCGAAGTAGGGGAGCTTCCTCGCGTCCGCCAATAGATTATTGCGCTGCTTAAGGCTTTTCTTAAGCGTTATCAGGCTCTCCATATACCTCCGGGAGGATTGCGAGAGCAGCCCGTCGAGGAAGTGGCGCCTGTCTGCGGGCGTACCGAAAGTGATTGATTTATAGTCGGGGTTGAGCGCGACGACCGGCAGCTCGCCGATAATGTCCTTTGGATTTAAGTTGTCGCCGTAGCTTGATTTGATCGCTTTCTTGCGCCCAGTCACGTAATTAACCGATACCTTGTAAGGCATATCGAGGCGATTGCGGCACTGAGCGGAGCAAAAATAAAAGTCCTGCCCGGCGCGGATCAGCGCCGCGTCGGAGGTCGGCATAAAGCTCCGCGATATCGAGCAAATTGAAATCGCTTCCAGCACGGTGGTCTTGCCCGCCCCGTTCTCCCCGTAAAACAAATTAAGGCCGGGCGACAGTTCCAGGCTCGTGTCGACGTGGTTGCGGAGATTATTTAATGTAAGCGTCTCAATTTGCATTTCGGTAAAATTTAAGCGAGCGCCCGAAAGCGCTCGCAATTATAAATGTCTTTTATATATAGCGATATTACTCGCTTGCCAGCCTTACAGGCATTATTAGCATCAAGAGCTCGTTCTTCTCGTTCTTCGGAACCAGTAAAACAGGCTTCGTAGCGGTAGAGAAGAGCATTTCCACAAGATTGTCGGTCGTGTCTTCCTGCGAAATATTGTGGAGCGCGTCCTCGAGGAACTTGTAGTTGAATCCTACCGTCATGGTCTCGCCCGCGTAATCGCAATTGATCTGCTCGGTAGCTTTGTTCCCGCTCTCCTCGTCCTCGCCGACGAGCGTACAGGAAGAGTTTTCGAACGTGAGCTTGATTTGCTTCGTCGTGACGTTAGCGAAGATCGACACGCGTTTAATAGCCTTCAGGAATTCGGCTATATCGAGCGTCGCCGATTTATCGTTATTCGACGGAATGACCGATTGGTAGGGAGGATACTTCTCGTCTATTATCCTCGAGATTATCGTCATATTCTCGGTATCGAAGCGCATATGGGTAACTTTGCCCGAGGCGTCGATAGCTGAAATAGTCACTTCTGAATCGATGCGCTTCATCAGGTCGATAGCCCGCGAAGGGAGTATCACGTCGAATTCAGTCGGGAAGATATTGTTCTCGGCGTTCGTAACGGCTTTAACGAGCCTGAAGCTGTCGGTCGCTACGGCGATGGCCTGGTTGCCCCGGAATTGCATGAGCACGCCCGTCATCGCTATTCTGTACTCGTCTCCGGAAACTGCGAAGACAGTCTTTTGAGCGAGGCGTGAGAGCTCTCCTGCCTTGAACACGCCGTAGTTCTTATCAGGTTCGACGCCGGCGATCTGATCTATTTCGGGCATCGCCGTCTCGAATAATTCCGGCAGCTCGAGGTATTCCATGCTGGGCAGCCCTTTCATCTTGTAGCTGCCTCGGCGACTTTTAATTTCTACAGTTAGGTTTTCGGGATTGACGGAGAAACTGATCGTGCCTTCGCTGCCGAGAGCTTTAATAATATCCGAAAATTTTCGCGCGGGGGCTAAAACTTCGCCGTCCTCGCCGCCTTCTACGGGCAGCCGGGAGAGGATCGTTATGTCTTGATCGGTCGCGACTATTTCCAGCACGTTACCCTTAAGCGATAGATGCAGGTGCTCGAGCACGGGTAGAGTGGATTTCGGAGGGATAACGGGCAACGCCCTTTGCAACGCCGACGATAGTTCGGCAATGCCTACGTTAAAGTTCATGCTTCCGCCTTAATATTGTGTTAAAATTTAAAAGTATTTCTTAATTTTATGCTTCTGAACTTTTCAAATTACAAAAATTGTTTTAGTTTTTTTCCACCATTTTTAAACAGCGCTAGGGGCGAAGATGTTAACTCGTTATGGAATTGATAATATAATAATAATGATTTTAGGCGGCCTGGCGCTAGTCTTCGCGGGATGGTATGTGCGCAACGTTTGGGCTTCCGTCTTGCTTTATGCGGCGGGCGTTTTGCTTGTGCTTTTCACTCTCTGGTTCTTTCGGGATCCGGATAGGGAATTGCCTCCTTCCGCCGCGCAGGATGAATCGTTCGTTATTTCCCCGGCTGACGGAGAGGTCGTGGCGATCGAAACAGAAGATGAGAACGAGTACATAAATGAAAAAGTAAAAAGAATTAGCATATTTCTTTCCCCGCTCGACGTTCATGTCAACCGCAACCCGGTAAGCGGCGTGGTGGAATACTATAAATACATTCCGGGCAAGTATTTGGTGGCTTTCCATCCTAAGTCGTCAGACCTGAACGAGCAGTCCCGCATAGGCGTTAGAACTCGATACGGGAAGGTGCTCTATAAGCAGATAGTAGGAATTGTCGCCCGGCGCCTCGTATGCGAGCTTCGCGTCGGCGACACGGTAAAGGTAGGCGAGCGCTTTGGAATGATGAAATTCGGCTCGCGTATGGACGTCAAAATCAGGACTGATTCAAAAATTTTCGTAAAGGTGGGGGATAAAGTCCGCGCCGGGGTTACGGAACTGGCGCGTTTGAACGGGAACTCTAAATGAAACTAACGATAACTCGCTCCATAGTGCCAAATATGTTGACGCTTGGAAACTTGTTCTGCGGTTTTTCCGCGCTCGTATTCGCTAGCGACGGCGATTTCATGCGCGCCTCCTTATTCGTATTATTCGCGGCGGTTTTTGATATGCTGGACGGTGTGATCGCCCGGCTTCTCCGCTCGACGAGCGAGATCGGCGCGGAGCTCGACAGCCTGTGCGACGCGGTTTCTTTCGGAGTGGCGCCGTCGTTTATTTTGTATAAAATCTTTTTTTTCACATGGGGCGACACCGGGCTTCTCTTAGCCTCGATGCCGGCCTTGGCGGGAGTAGCGCGGTTAGCGAGATTTAACGTTCAGCTGACGAGCTTCGAGGATAAGCTCTACTTTAAGGGCATGCCTATTCCCTCCGGGGCGTTAACTATCCTTTCGTATGTCGTTTTTTTTCATACTAATCCATCCATAGACCCCAATTTAAAGTCCGTATTGATCGTGGCCGTTACGGTAGTAACTTCTCTAGCGATGGTCTCGACTATAAAGTTCGACAACTTGCCCAGGCCTTCCAAAAGAAGCATAAAACAACGTCCTTACGCCTTCGCCGTCGCCGTGGTCGGATTAATTCTATCCGTCGTAACGCTCGGAAAGGCCATTTTCCCGTTTATGCTCTTCTACATTATCGTCTCTGTTATTCGCTATATTTATGTTAAATTTGCAGAGTTGCGAAAGTCAAATCTTGAAATAGAAGATTTGGACGATTTAGACGAAGACTCGGACACACATACTTACGAACCATAAATGAGGCGAATACAATGAATTACTTAGCTAAGATCAAAATTACGCTCCGCCCGGGGATACTCGACGTGCAAGGCAAAGCTGTTGAGCAAGCGCTTAATTCGATAAATTTTAAGACGATGAGCGAAGTGCGAATCGGCAAATACGTCGAACTGAAAGTCGACGCGGTAGACCGCGAGGAAGCCGGGAGTTTAGTCGACGCGGCTTGCAATCAATTAATTGCGAACCCTATAGTCGAAGATTATTTTATTGAAATAGAAGAAATATAGGCGGTATAAATGAAATTTGCAGTAGTAGTCTTTCCGGGCTCGAATTGCGACCATGACGCTCATTTTGCAACCGGCGATCTCCTCGGCGGAGAGTCTGTAAAGGTATGGCATAAGGATCCCGCTATCCCGGCGGGAGTGGATTGCGTCGTTCTGCCCGGAGGATTTTCCTATGGCGATTACCTGCGCAGCGGCGCGATCGCAAGGTTTTCTCCCGTAATGCGGGCCGTAGGCGAATTCGCTAAAAAGGGCGGACTCGTGCTCGGCATTTGCAACGGATTCCAAATACTCGTCGAAGCCGGATTGCTCGAAGGCGCATTAATGAAAAACGCCAACCTGAGCTTTATATGCAAAGACGTTTGGTTGAAGGTAGAAAATCACAACACTCCTTTTACGCAGTTTGACAGGCCGACTTTACGAATTCCTGTCGCTCACGGCGACGGAAATTACATCGCGGACGAAGAAACTATCAAAGCTCTCGAGAGCGAGGGACGCGTCGTCTTCCGCTACTCAAATGAAAGCGGCGAAGTTACGTCCGAATCAAATATAAACGGCTCCGTTAATAACATCGCCGGGATAATCAATCGCCAGGGCAACGTGCTGGGCATGATGCCTCATCCCGAACGCTACAGCGACGGGTTGGTCGGCGGCGACGACGGGCTGTTGATTTTTAAATCGATAGAGAAATTTATCGGCAAATAAATTTAGGATAAATCAAAATGGCTACCTTAGCGGTTTTTGGATTGCCCGGCGGCGGCGAGTGGATCATAATCTTACTCGGCATCGTGCTGCTCTTCGGAGCGAAGAAAATACCCGAGCTCATGCGGGGATTAGGAACGGGAATTAAAGAATTTAAGAAGGCGACTACGAACGAATCCGAGCACGACAAAGGCAAAGAAATCGCTCGCACAACCGATAATAAGACGGAATAGTATGTTCGACGTAGGCGGAGGCGAACTTATCGTTATCCTACTGGGTATTGTTGTGCTGTTCGGGCCAAAAAAATTACCCGAAATAGCCAATATGCTCGGCAAGGGTTTGCAAAAGGCGCGAGGCGCCCAAATGGAGTTACGCGATCAACTCCGTACTTTCGAGAGCGACATTCGAAGCAATATTGAATCAGCCGACAAAACTCCAACCAGGGAACAGACGCCTATTATGACGAAAGCCGACGATTTGATCGAGCAGAGACTTAGGGAAAAACAGAATAAATTAAATAGCGCAGATTCGCAAACGCAATCGAGCAAAGACGAAACAAAGACTGAAGGCGATAATTAATGGATTATTCGATAGATAGAGCAAAGCTGCTCGCAGGCGAAACGACCTGCCTTGAACTGACGCAGAACGCGCTCTCGGAAATCAAACAGGACAAAACAAATTCTTTTATTACGATAATCGAGGAGAAGGCGCTCGACCAGGCGCGCGCGTGCGACGCCAGGATCGCCGCCGGCAAGCCCCTGCCGCTTGACGGTATGCTAGTCGCGGTTAAGGATAATATCTCTACGCGCGGCGTACGGACGACCTGCGGCTCCAGGATACTTGAGAACTTTAAGCCGGTTTACGACGCGACCGTCGTCGAGCGGCTTACGGGCTCGGGCGCCATTGTCGTAGGCAAAACGAATATGGACGAATTTGCGATGGGGTCCTCCAACGAAACGTCCTACTTCGGCGTGGTTCGTCATCCCCTCGATCCCGAATACGTCCCGGGAGGCTCCTCCGGCGGCTCGGCCGCGGCGGTGGCGTCTAAGTATTGCCATGTCGCCCTCGGATCGGACACTGGAGGCTCTATCCGCCAACCCGCGGCTTTCTGCGGCGTCGTCGGCCTAAAGCCTACTTACGGAAGGGTCTCGCGCTACGGGCTGGTAGCGTTTGCCTCGTCTCTCGACCAAATAGGACCTATTTCAAGCTCGATAGAAGATTCTGCGGCTATGTTCGACGCGATCAGCGGGGTCGATAAATCCGATTCCACTACCGCGCCGATGGCTCCCGCCAATTCATTTACTAAATTAAACGGCGAGATTCCGGAAAGCTTTAAATTCGGGGTCCTGCCCGCTGATGTGTTGTCGAATTGCAGTAAAGAAACCCTTGACGTATATAACGCATGCATTGATAAGATCAAGTCCCAGGGCGGCGAGCCTGTGGAAATAGTATTCGCTAATCCTGAAACCTGGATCCCAACGTATTATATTCTCGCGACCGCCGAAGCGTCCTCGAACCTTGCCCGGTTCGACGGAATGCGCTACGGCTTCCGGGCGGAATGCGAAAACGGCGAAAATATGATGGCGCGCTCCCGTAGCGAAGGCTTCGGCGAAGAAGTTAAGCGAAGAATAATGCTTGGGACGTACGCTCTTTCTTCGGGCTACTACGACGCGTATTATAAAAAAGCTCAGCAATCCCGACGCCTGATCTATAATTCCTATAAATCCGCATTTGAAAAAGTTGAGTTTATCTTTATGCCGACTACGCCCTCCACGGCGTTTAAAATAGGCGAAAAAGTAGACAATCCCGTAGAGATGTATCTCTCCGACTTTTTCACTACTTCGGCGAACTTAGCCGGAATACCTGCCGTAAGCGTTCCCTGCGGGAACGCGCCTAACGGATTTTCCGTAGGCATGCAGCTTCAGTGCAATCACTTCGAAGAGGGGAAAATGCTAAGATATGCGAAGCTTTTGGATATAATGGCGAAATAGCTAATATAATCAGATCTATAATAAGCAGAAGGCGATCCTACCGGGTCGCCTTCTTTATCTTTCACCCTCCACAAATGATTATTTAACGACCGTCAGGTTTCTGACTTCGGCGTTGACGCCGTTTTTGATTACTATGGAATAGTTGCCCGAAGCGAGGCCTGTCGCGTCTATCCGGATCGCGTTTGCCGAGGCCGAAAGCTCCCCGTCGAAGAGAATCATTACGCGGGCTCCCGAAGCGTCGTAGAGCTCGATCGTCGCATGGCCCTCGCCGGAGACTTCGAACTGCGAGACGGAGCTTGCCGGGTTGGGAGCGATAGCGCCGATCGCCAGGTTTCCGGGCTTTGGCTCTTCTTTATGCGTTATTACGCCGGGCTTAACTTCCTCGATCTCTTCATCCCTTGCCGCCGTAGGATCGTAGCCGTCCTTATGCGGGTAGAAGTCGAAGTAAGGTTCTTCGTCGGAATCGTAGCTATATGGATAGAGCTTAATGTCGGATGCGTTTTCCTTTTCTTTTTTCTCAGCCGCGAGAGGAATATCATTGAGATCTATGCCCGTAAACAGGCTAACGTCCTCGACGGTTGGGCTGTTCGGTTCGGCAAGGCCTATTGTAAGACGGTACTGCCCGGTCGCGATAAAGATCATCGAACCGTCCTTTGTGGGCGAAGCTAAGCCGCGCGATCTCGTTATATCAATCGATTTGTTCTCGTCGGTTAGATCAATCGTTGTTGAGCCCGTTACGGGGTCGAGCCCTTCGTAAACGACGTTAGTCGAGGGGAGCGGCCCCTGGATGCGGTAGGACATAGTAGCGCCGTCGCCGGGTTTCTCCACGAGCTTTACCCACGGTTTATCGAAATGATGCTTGAACGTGCGTCCGCGAACGGTTATCTTTCTCGTCGTCCCGTCGTAGAGCTGGCCGGCGGCGAGCAGGTTGTTCGGCGGCTCGTCGCCCGGGAAGGATTTCTTGATGATGCGACCGAATTCGAGTATGTGGTCCTCCGTCTCACCGTAATCGTATACGTACATTGGCAAAGTTGTATCAGGATACCAAAATCCATTGTGGCAGGCGTTCGGCCCTGCGTTATAAGGCTCGGTTGGATACCAATAGGAACTCATAACACGCATTCTAGTTTTGCCCAATTTTTGATCGGGCGGTATTAATACTTCATAAGCAACCTCTTTATCGATACATGACTCGCCATAGAAGCTCCAACCGGGCGTATTGTATGGACCGTTTGGATCATTTATCCATTCGCCAGGGTCAGAAAAGTCGCCGTCTATATTCCAGTCGATAAAGATGCGTATGGTGTAGTAAGCCGGGTAACAGTATGTTATCCCCTGATAGCCGTAAGACCAAATGTGAGCCGTCGCTTTGATTGTGTATGTCCGTCCGGGCATCAATTCCGGTACGATATTTCCCGGTTGTGGGGCTTGGTAGCAGGATTCGAGGTAATCCGGGCTCTGCGCGTCGAGTATAGTTTTTCCTTTGCAGGCAATCTGTACGCGTTTAACGGTTCCGTTGTAGTAGGAATCATATCCCAAATCCTTGAGGTAAGACGGGTAGCAATAATAATAGCTCATCCCTTCCCAATTTGTGGGATTGCAGTAATTCGTCGGTTGAGCGAACGCCCCGGACGCCCAAAGCGCGGCCGCAAGTATCCCCAGCCAGCGCACATAAACAAGCCGTTTTAAGTTTTTCATTTTTCCTCCTCTCCATTAGTTAATTAAACTTCCATTTTCCGCAAAAAACAGCTGTTTTGCGTAGATAATATAAAAAGAAAATTAAGAAGAGTCAAGAAAAATAAAATTTGCATCTGCAATCAAATGGGTGAATATTAGCGTATTTAATTGAAGATTAAGAAATTACAGAAAATATGATTGTTTCTGCAACATATTTATTATTCATACTATTGTTGGTAAATAGAGATATAGTAAAGGAAAATTTTAAACATAATTCAATTTGAAAATAATACAATATTAATAATTACGATGAGACCCATAAAAAAGGCGGCCCCGAAAGGGACCGCCCATTTAATATCAGCCGTGAAACGCAAACGATTATTTAACGATCGTCAGGTTTCTAACTTCGGCGTTATCGCCGTTCTTAACGACTACGGTGTACGAGCCGGAGGCGAGGCGCGAAGCGTCCACGCGGACCGTCTTCGCCGAGCCGTTAAGCTCGCCGTCGAAG
>JBLNBN010000064.1:0-100253 GCA_050260015.1 Chloroflexota bacterium
ATAAAAATAAGTAACTGACTTTACTATTAATAATTCAATCCATCCTGGACTATCCTTAATTTTTGCTAACACCATCTGGTTGTCAAAAAAGAAATCATCAATCCATTGAATTAATTCCAGAAATTGAGTCTTTTGGGAATCTGTTAATTCAATTGAGGAAAATACATTATTTATTAGATATCTTTTTCTATCAAATATGGGATATTTCTTAAAAGAGTATTCAATGAATTCTATCGTGTTAGAATATAACTCAATTGGTTTGTAAGATTCAATTTTATTTTTTTCAATAATTTTCTTAATTACTTCAAGATTGGATGCACTTTCTGGTATCTCTAGTTCTGGTTCAGGAGATAAAGATGGTAAGAAAAAATGCCAGTTAACTATATTATATGGTTGAATGGTTGTTTGTCTATTAGAATCCTTACATTTAATAGGATCGTATGTAAGCCAACTACGTTCGTTTTGATATATTGGATCCCTATTTAACTCAGCCACGCTATCAGATGCAATAATTCCAAAATATCGTGGCAAATCATATAACCTTGCGGCTTCATTTATTGCGTTACCAAAATATCCAATAGGCGATTTTACATATTCACCAAAACTTATAGCACCACGGAAGAATATTTGATACGACATAGAATGCAATATAAATGCAGAAAGCATTTGAACAAAGATAGGTAAACCTTGAAGAGCTTTATCTCTATTAAATGTTTCTAACGATATTATTATTGAATCTTGGAATATAAAAAACTCAAACGAAGAATCAACGCCCCTTCCAGCCAGCCATTCACGAATTGTAATTCCATTAAATATTATGCCTATATAATTTTCTTGATTTAATAAAGCGTTCGCAAATAGCTTTACTTTATCAATATTTAAATGGCTTATACCGCAAGCGTCTAGAAGTGCAATAAACCCAACTTTTGTATTTAACAATTGAGTTGAAGGTCGTTTAAGTTCATTCGTGTCAGAAATTGAAATAATCTTAAAATTTTCTTTTTGATTTTCCATCTCTACTCCCCCTCCCCTCTCCTCATCCCATTACAGCTCTCCCCGGCGCGGCTTCCGCGAGTCCCAGTAGCCCCGCACGCATTATATGGCGCTTGCGTTGGTTTTAGTAAAAGCATATTCATAGTATTTCTTTTAAAAGAGATATTTTTACAAATTTAATCAAATTTTTGACATTCGCGCGCGAAGTATTTCAAATATAAGTTTTTGCGCGCAGCGGGGCGTCGTCCAGGGGGTTGGCATTCATCTTTTCGCGGCTTCGCCGCGGAGGGGAGGCGGGTGTGGACGAGCGTTGTTACAGATATAGAACCGCTACGCGGTTCGTAAGATTTACGCTCTTTATAAGTTTATTGCGTCGAAAATCTTTTAGTAATACGCCGACAGTTACGCCGTAGGCGTTTTACATCTGTAACTGGCGGTTAGCGGCCAATACGCTACGCCGTAGGCGTTGGACAAGTACTCCTCTAAAAACTCTTGCGCTTCCCCGTAGCGGATTAGAGGTAGGAGAGACAAACGTTTCTATATACATGCGAATCCTTCGGTTCGTCCAGGGACGGGTAAATATACTTACCTATTCGTCAGTACGAACAATAATGACTCTATAAAGGCTCTTTGGATCCTCGCGTGCGCGAGGATGACTAAAGCCTGCAATTACCAAGCGTTTGCGCATTATTCCACGAGATTTCCGTCTGCAAAACGCCTGTTAATTGATAATTGTTATTTGTTAATTAAATTCTAACCCTCATCCTAACCTTCTCCGGGGGAGAAGGAACCATGTTGTTGTATCCCAAACGCTTGCGCGTCATTCCACGAGATTTCCGTCTGCAGCGCGCCTGTTAATTGATAATTGTTATTTGTTAATTGAAAAGGGGCATATTCTTGTGAATCCGCCCCTTTTGCTTGATTAGCGATGTTAATTGTTAATTGTTATTTGCTAATTGATTAATACATGTCCATGCCGCCGCCCATTCCTGCGGGCATTGCGGGCATCTTCTCGTCTTTCGGCTTTTCTACGATCGTGGCTTCGGTCGTTAAGAGCAGGCCGGCTACGGAAGCGGCGTTCTCTAATGCGACGCGGGAAACCTTCGTAGGATCGATGACGCCAGCGGCGAAGAGATCGGCGTATTCTTCCGTGGCTGCGTTGAAGCCGAAGGAGCCTTCGCCTTCCTTGATCTTATTCACGACGACGGAAGCTTCCATGCCGGCGTTGGATACGATCTGGCGGAGAGGCTCTTCGACTGCGCGACGGATGATCTGGATGCCGGTCTTGATGTCGAGATTGTCGAATTTTATGCCGTCGAGCTTAGCCGCGGCGCGGATAAGAGCTACGCCGCCGCCGGGAACGATGCCTTCTTCAACGGCAGCGCGGGTTGCGTGCAATGCGTCTTCAACGCGGGCTTTCTTTTCTTTCATTTCGACTTCGGTGGCCGCGCCGATGCGGAGAACGGCTACGCCGCCTGCGAGCTTGGCGAGGCGCTCTTGGAGCTTCTCGCGATCGTAGTCGCTGGTGGTCTTTTCAACCTGGACGCGGATCTCGTTGATGCGCTTCTTGATGTCTTCGCCTGCGCCTGCGCCTTCGACGATAGTGGTGTTGTCCTTGTCGATAACGACTCTCTTAGCCGTGCCGAGATAAGCGAGCGTAGCGCTGTCGAGCTTGAAGCCTTTTTCTTCGCTGATGACGGTGCCGCCGGTGAGAACCGCGATATCCTCGAGCATAGCTTTGCGGCGATCGCCGAAGCCCGGAGCCTTAACGGCTGCGACGCGGATCGTGCCGCGGAGTTTATTGACTACTAAAGTTGCGAGAGCTTCGCCTTCTAAGTCCTCGCTGATGATCAAAAGAGCTCTGCCGGATTGGGAGGTCTTTTCGAGGATGGGAAGCAAATCTTTTATTGCGGAGATCTTTTTGTCGTAGATTAAGATATAGGGATCGTCCAAAACGGCTTCCATCGTGTCCGCGTCCGTAATGAAGTACGGGGAGAGGTAACCGCGATCGAACTGCATGCCCTCTACGGTTTCCATGGAGGTGTCGGTGCCCTTTGCTTCTTCGACGGTGATAACGCCGTCTTTGCCGACTTTTTCCATAGCTTCGGCAATGAGTTCGCCGATAGTGGAGTCGTTGTTAGCGGAGATCGTCCCGACCTGGCTGATTTCTTTTTTGCCTTCGACTTCGCGGCTGAGTTCGCGCAAGCCTTCGGTGATAGCGGTAACGGCAAGGTCGATGCCGCGTTTGAGGTCCATCGGGTTGGCGCCTGCGGTTACGTTCTTCAAGCCTTCGCGGTAGATCGCTTGCGCGAGAACCGTTGCCGTGGTAGTGCCGTCGCCGGCGACGTCGCTGGTCTTGGAAGCGACTTCGCGAACCATGTTTGCGCCCATGTTCTCTATCGGATCTTCGAGCTCGACTTCTTTAGCTACGGTAACGCCGTCCTTAGTGACGGTGGGGGCGCCGAATTTTTTATCGATAATAACGTTGCGACCCTTGGGGCCTAAAGTAACTTTTACTGCGTCCGCTAACTGGTCAACGCCGCGCTTGAGGGCTGCGCGTGCTTCTACGTCAAAATTGATTAATTTTGCCGACATATCTTAATATCTCCTTTTGAATTCAGTTTAATTATTTAATAATTGCAAAAACGTCGGATTCGCGCATGATGAGCATTTCGTCGCCGTCTATAGTAACTTCCGTGCCGGAGTATTTTCCGTAGAGCACTTTGTCGCCGGCCTTCAATTGCATAGGAATAAGCTTGCCGTTATCGTCGGTGCGGCCGTTGCCTACAGCGATAACTTCGCCCTGCATCGGCTTTTCTTTCGCCGTGTCGGGGATAATGATGCCGCCCTTAGTAGTTTCTTCGGGTTTAGCGGGCTTAACGATAATGCGATCGTGCAATGGTGTTAATGCCATAAAAAACTCTCCTTTTTTGTAAATTTTAGACTGTTTTGCCTGATAAGTTAGCGCTCTCAGGTCGAGAGCGCTAATGCAATGACGCAAAATTAGAAAGATTGTTGTGGAAAATCAATAAAAAATTGCAGTAGGATTTTTCATGGGGAGGGGCGGAAGTTGTGTCTTTATACCATTGGGCGTCATTCCGGACTTGATCCGGAATCTTTTGGTCTGAACCGGGATTTTATTTAATTATTGATTATTAATGGTTAATGATTAATGAAAGACGCGCAAGCGCTTGAAGAACCAGCGATCGTCGTCCCCGCGATGGCGGGGACCCATTATTCCCTTAGACTCCGGGTCTGGCGCCCGGAATGACTTAGTTCGGTATTTTTACGCGTTATTTACTTGTTATCTTCCCCGCCCGCGCGAGGGAGGTATCGCGGGGGACTGCTAGGGATTTGGAGAGGGAATGACGAACATGCGCTTGCAATACCGCCGCTTGATTCCTCCTCCCCCGGAGGAGGTTAGGTGGAGGCTCATAATTAAACATCCTTATTCTCAAGAACTTTTATAAACTCCCTGATCCTTATTTGGACCAAATTTCCATTTTCTACTACCTCTTCGTCAGTAAACCGTAGGAGCGCAATCCCTAACGATGCAAAATATGCGTCTTTTCGTTTATCATTTTCCATTGTGGCGGACTCGGTATGCGTTATACCATCTATTTCTATCGCTAACTTCAATTCATTGCAATAGAAATCGGCTATAAAGCCGCCGATAGGCTTTTGCCTGTGGAATGTATAACCGGATATTTGCTTATTTCGCAAGAAGTTCCAAACGATTTTTTCCGTGTATGCAGATCGACGGCGCAAATCCCTGGCATTTTCAGTGAGCCTGTTTTGGTAAAAAGGCATTTCCGATCTTTTCATGGCATTCTGCTTTAAGGATATTTTACAATGACCCTCATCCTAACCTTCTCCGGGGGAGAAGGAACCAACTCTTCTATTTTTATATAGATTACGCGTTATTTACTTATTCTCTTCCCCCGCCCGCGCGAGGGAGGTATCGCGGGGGACTGCTAGGGATTTAGATAGGGAATCCTCGTAGCGGACTCTCCCGTAAATCTTGCGTAAGGCTACTTCTATAGCCCAGAGCCGTCATGATTTATTTCTTTATTACGACAGCCGAATTATAACGCTCATTTCCATTATCAATACTGATAAAATATACGCCTGCGAACTGATCTTCCAAATTTATGGCGATTTCGCTAACCGTCGATGCCGGTAAGAACTCCGTTCTTTCGTAGACAGTTTCCCCGAGGAGATTCGTTACTCTAATCCTCGTGGCTTCCGAGGAGCGGGGAACGAATTCAAAGCTGAATACGCCCTCCGAGGGATTTGGATACGCCGCGAGATTAAATACTTTATTTAGGCTCGGTTCCGGCGCGCTGGTGTATTCCGAAATGTCTTCCTCAACGAGCGAGGGTTCGCTTGTGACGTAGGTAATTTTATTTTTATCCGTAAATTTAATTCGATTTATTCGCCGCTCCTGATCGTCAGGATAAAATGGAATCTTCCCTGCGAAATCCATTGGGAATTCCCGTATGGTCTGATTCTCCAGGTTTATCAAAAGCCATTTTTCGTAGCAGCCTACCGCAAGAAATTTATTGTCTTCCGAAAAGTCCATGCAGGAGACGCGTGGAGAACCTATATTGCGAGAAAACAATGGCTTATCGATATTGTCCAAATCATTGAGGTTAACTATTTTCAGAACGTATGTAGTATCGTACCCGTTTATTTCGGAATAAGCGAAATATTTTACATCATTTGAGAACTCATAACGCGGCATCAGGTTAATCTCCTCATATTTAGATTTTCCGTTGAGCTGCCAGCCTTTGCATTTAATCAAATTTTGAGTAGCGTGCGAGTTACAATCATAAACGTTTAAAGAATAATGCCATGCCGTATCGCTTACAAAAAAGAATTTGTTATCTAATCTCTTAGATATATGAGTTACGAGTTTATCAGTTTTGTAAATGTCAACTACGCTGTTGGCAGTTAAATCATACTTATAAATAGAAGAATCTGTCGAGGAAATATAAGCTATATTTTTCTCCTCCTCATCGAATTGGATATCTGTAAATTCCAATTGGGAGGATATGTTTAGCTGATTAGTGGCGTTCTTGTCCATATCCCAAGCCGATATAGTATTAATATTTTCGTTAGAAGCGCCAAACAACACGATCTTCGTGCCGGGAATGGCGTCACTAATCAAATAATCGCTTTGACACGAACTATATATACTACTTAGCACATTATATGTATTTTTTCTATCTTTGAATCCTCTATAGTAGAATTTATTCTTTACATTATTGTCCCTTGATAATACCCATCCCACGCTCTCTTTCCCGTCGATATCAATGCTTTCAAGATGTATATTAAAAACAGCCATATCATGATTTTCAAGCATGCAAAATGAAGAAATCTCGTTCCTAAATGGCGCGATTGCTCTCAACTCTTTGGATTCAAAGTTGTAATTAAAAATTGTACCGTCGTAGTTATCGATCAAAAGATCTTTATCGTTATTCACATACTGGTAGTTCAGTGGCGACAAAAATGGTATTTCAAGGGTATTAAGGACCTTTCCGGACGATATATCCCGAATAATTGTTTTCCCGTCTAAATAATAGCAAACCTCGTTTTTAGTTTCGGCTAAGGCAGGATTTCGAAATCCCCATATATCGTAATCCCAACTATACAATTCCGTTTGTTTCGTTAAATCGTATACAATAACTCTTGGACTACCTTCTTCAATATATAATACAAAAGATCCTTATTTTTGGATTGATTTAATAACACCCAATTAACATCGTCCAGACTACCATTATAGTTAACAATATGGTAGTATATAGATTTACTTATTTTCTTACTAAAGTAATCCCATATATAAATATTCTCATCTTTACAATAAGTGATCAATCTGTTGTTTGCTTCGTCAAAGACAAAATCATAAATAGTCTCATTTTGAGGAAAACTATCCACTACTGTTCCGGTTTGATAATCAATTTTATAAATTGTTGACAATTTATCGTTACCGTTATAAAGTTGGCCATTCAGTACACTAAAAAGCCCAATGAGATATTTTCCGTCAGATGTTATTTTAATTGAACGCGCACCCATAATTTTATTTGAATCTGCGTTCAAATCGCCGAAATCGTTTAATATATTTCCGGAGGGTATTTCGATATAATCTAATCCATCTAAAATTAATGAACTATGATTAGAACTATAAATAAGCGGGTAAGGATAAAGATCTGGCGTCGGGTAGGGAATGCGTATAGTATTTTTAAGATATCCGCTTTTTCTATCTATGATACGTATCCTATCGGACTCCTCTTCACCGACGCAAGCAATAGCGTCCATATCCTGGAGATAGCAATTTAAATAATATCGCAAACTTCCGTAATTTCCATAGTAACCAAAATTGTTATATCGTAAACGGTCAAATCCAGTAAGATTACGAGTAATCTTCCTTGCATATAGATTTTCAGAAAAAAAGGAAGCAAAAAGGATACAAAGGAGGCTGAAAAGGAAAGCGGTTCTTGTGGATGTCATTTTACATCTCTTTAATGATTATAAAATAAAGGTTTTTTACAGATAATCACATTTTTCATTCATTTTAATCGGCGTTTCAACACTTCAAAGATAAGCAATTATAATATTATTGACAAAATATTTTAATCTTTTTCATTATGAATTATGAAAATCATATACGGTAAATGATGTATACCTGTAGATTAGGCGCTTCGCGTTACAAAGCTGTAACCCCTCCGGGGTTAAGAAAAATGTAACCGAGCCGGTCGCCGAGCCTGTCGAAGCGCCCGGCTCCGATTTATATGTCGTACCCCTTCGACGGGGCTCAGGGTACGGCTTTGCCGCAGTTAGCAAGCGAGGCGGGGACACGCGTTTCTATAGACATGCGAATCCTTCGGATTCGTAGGGAGCGTTTTTTTAATAGTATTTCTGCGTTATTACAAGCGGTTATGGCAATTAATATATCCTTTGGATTCCTCGCTGCGCTTCGGAATGACCCATCTTATCTGTTTCCAAGCGCTTGCGCGTCAATTTCAATGGAAACGCTTATTACGCGCCATTAATCATTAACAATTAAGAAAGAATCCTTTCCGTAAACGCCAGCATATTGCGCGCGTCCTGCTCCCAGTTGTATTTCCCGGCGTGCGCCAGGAAGGCGGCCTTGGCGTAGGGGCGGGTCTTTAGTTTAGAGGCGGCTTCGAGTATCGCGGCGCGCCACTCCTCGGGCGTGCGGGCGTCGCTTGAAATGCCTGCGCGCGTCTCCCCGATCAATCTCTTTAAAGGCGCGACGGAGGACGTTAACACGGGCTTGCCGGCGGCGAAGTAATCGAATATCTTGTTGTGGATCGTGTATGCGTTAAACGCGTTGTCCTCGTAGGGCAGCGCGCCTATATCGGTATGAGAGAGCAGCGCCTTGAGATCGGCGAAGTTGTATTTCCCCGTAAAGACGACGCTCTCGCGGGCTTTCGAGGAAGCTACGACCGTCTTATAATCCGGGAGGCAGTCGCCGTCGCCCGCCAGAATAAACCTTAGAGACCTATCGCGCTCGGCCGCCAGTAAAAATCCCTTCAGGAATTGCATTACGCTCTTTTCGGCGGTAAGCCAGCCGTGATGGCAAAAAACGGTCCCTCCCTCGTTGAACTTTAGGTCCGGCTCGCCGAACTGCGCGAGCTCGGGAGTGTTGTGAACGACTTGCATCCTGGATTCGGAATATCTATAGCTCCCGGCTAGGCGTTCGTTCTGCTCGTCGCAGACGGTAATTATGCCGTCTGCGAGCGCGACGGCCTTTCGTTCCGCGCGCTCGGGCAGCTTTAGCGTATGCACGGTCAGCCGCGACAGGAAGTTGGAATTGTACTTCTTCCAGAGCTTCATTGCCGCGGGGTAGTTCTCGGCCATGTCTATAATAGTTTTCGCGCCGATTTGCCTGGCCGCGCGCGCGCTGGCCGCGGAGAGCATTATCTCCCGCGGCATTACTAAGCTCGGCTTTAATTTTTCGCAGGCCTGCTCGATCGCGTGGCGCCAGAGCAAATTTCCCGGAACGGGCAGCATCGCCGCGCGGGGCATTCCCTTGCCGATCCGCATTATCCTGACGCCCTCTATCTCCTCGTATTCCCTGGCTTCCCCGGTATACCTGGCTAGCATATACGTTTCGTACCCCGCGCGCTCGAAAGCCCGGGTCATTTTTTCCGCTCTTACGTCCCATGGGTATGCGTCTTTCCAGACGTAAAGCATTCTTCTTCTTATTTGAGAGGCCAAATTTTTATACCGATTCTATAAGCTTAGCTATAATTTCGTTAGCGGAGACGTTGTCGGCTTCGGCGTTGAAGCTCGTAACTATCCTATGCCGCAGCACGGGCAGGGCCACCGCGCGGACGTCGTCCAGGTCGGGGGTGAATCGCCCGAAGAAGGCCGCGCGCGACTTCGCGCCTAAAATTAAATATTGCGAGGCGCGAGGGCCTGCGCCGTAGTTTATATAGTCCTTTATCGTCTTTAGCTCCGTCGTCTCGGGGCGCGTCGAGCGAACGAGCTTAACCGCGTAGTTGACTACGTTGTCGGAAACGGGCACGCGGCGTACGAGTTCCTGGAACTCTATGATCTGGTTGGCGTCCAACACTTTTTCTATGTTGGGCTTAATGTCGGCCGTTGTGGATTTTACTATGTTCACTTCCTCGGCGGCGTCGGGATAGTCGAGCCAGATATTAAACATAAAGCGGTCGAGCTGCGCCTCGGGCAGAGGGTACGTGCCTTCCTGCTCGATCGGGTTCTGCGTGGCAAGCACGAAGAACGGCTCGTCGAGTTTATAAGTCGTACCGGCGGCGGTTACGGCGTGTTCCTCCATCGCCTCCAAAAGCGCGGCTTGCGTCTTCGGCGGCGTGCGGTTTATCTCGTCCGCCAACACGATATTGGCGAAGACGGGCCCCTTCACGAAGCGAAAGAGCTTTTGCCCCGTGGAGAGATTGTCCTCGACGACCTCCGAGCCGCTGATGTCGCCCGGCATCAAGTCGGGAGTAAACTGGATTCTGGAAAATTTCAGGTCTAAGGCCTTCGCTAGCGTACGGATTAAAAGCGTTTTCGCAAGCCCGGGCACGCCAATTAATAGTACGTGGCCGCGCGCGAAAAGCGAGATTAAGAGCTGTTCGACTACCTCCTGTTGCCCTATAATTACTTTCCCGATCTCGCCGCGCACGCGACGAATAGATTCGGAGAGCAGGGCTATCCTTTCGGTATCTTTAGTTGGATTCATACTTTCCCACAGTTAAATAAAGTTCAAAATTACGCAATACGGTAGAATTGAAAAACTGTTTTTATGACGTAATAAAAGCAAGATTAAGGCGCTTGATTGTAATTCGGTTATATTTTTATAAATTTGCTTTAAGAAAGCTATCAAATTGAGACATCGATGAAAAAATTTAATTTAAGTTCGATATATATACTGGCGCTATTTATCTTCGCCATGGGTTGCGCGGAGGAGAATCCCGACCTGGTCAATCCTCCGCCGCTCTTCGAAAGCGTCAGGATGCGATTCGTAAATCTCTCCGGCGACAAGGAGCAGCGGGCGCTTAGGCTCGACGCCTTCACCAGCCCGTTAATTAAATACGGCGAGGCTTCCGAGCCGTTCACGCCGGGTTCCGATTCGTCCTTTTACGAAATTCTAAGGAGCGGCTCCACGGCTTACAAAACGCAATCAAGAATTCGCTTTTCCCGGAACATGACCTATACGGTCGTCGCGCTTCCCATGGACGACGGGCGGGACACGATAGTGGCTTTTACAAATTCGCCGGCGCAAATTCAAGAGCGTCGCATGGCCTCCCTTAAGCTTTTTAACGGGGTCGCCGACTCCTCCGCCCGCTACTCGCTCCGGTTTGGATGCCCTTCGGGCGAACCTATCGGGAGCGAACTCGGGTTCCGCGGTTTCGGCTCGATGAACCTGGTTGAATCCGGCAGCATTACATTTTCAATAATTAAGAGGCAGGGCGGGAACGTAGAATCGATCGGCACGTTTAGCGACAGCCTTGCCGAGTTCAGCCAAAACGTCGTGATCGTTTACAAAGGCGCCGACGGGAAGGAAGAAGTGGCGCTTCTGGAGGAGACCAGCGCGAAGGACGGCTACAGGAAGCCTGAAAAGATCAGCGATCTGTTCTATACCGTTCGAACTATCAATTTATCCTCAAGCCCAATAGAGCTCCGTAAAGCGGGCGCCGGCGTAATTTCGCAGGGATTAGCCCCGCTAAGGATCGACGGGTTTCAAAAGGTTGAAAGTTGCGGCTCGCTCGCAGCGGACACTTTGCAGGTCTTCTCGAACGGGGTAATGACGGCTAAGCTAACTATATCGCCGCAGGCCGGCACGAATTATACGGCGGTCGTTCTTGATTCCGGCGCAAAAATGAAGATATCTCTTACGCCCGAAAACAAATGGGGATTGGACGCCGGGAAGGCGTCGCTGCAGGTAGTTAACGCTTCGCAGAAAATAGGGGGCATAAGCGTTTCGCTTGGCGCGCGCACCCCGGAGGGACTGGCGTCCGGCTTCATCACTGGCGAAGCTCTCGCGAAAAATCTCCAGCTTGCGGAATTTGGCGAGCCGACCCAGCTCCTGCCAAAGTACCTTCCTATCGCCATATTTACGGCGACCGACCCGACGAGGTTAGCGGGTAATTTCATCGGAACGATTTCGGCCGGCGAGAGAAACCTGCTCGTAATTTATGACGCGCCCGACGGCTCGCTTAAAGCTGCTATAGTCCGCTCGACCGACATCGACGCGAACATAACCCCGTTGGAATCGGGCGCCTTCTACCAGTTCGTCAACGCGGCTTCCAACTTCGTAGATTTAACCCTATCGCCGGCGTTCAAGCTTGCAAGGGTCTACGGCTCGATATCGCTCGCTTCGGTCCTGCCCTTAAACGGGTTGACCCTGGAGGGAACCACGGATAAAGCCCATGCTGTTTCGCATAGCTTTACCCCCTCCCCCGATCTCAGGACGCTCCACATCCTCGGCGGCGGCGAGGGCGATCCGAAGCTCCTGGAGTTCATTTACTCCCCGTTAGTTCCTCCCGCCTTCGCCTATAAGCGCAGGTTCGTTAACGTATCCGACATCCCGAACGTGGGCTTGAGATTCAACGACAAGGATTCGACTTTAGTCGCCACTTTAGCGTACGGGCAAATGACCGCGGAGGAATTGATCTCGAAATCCGGGAGGGTGACGTTTTACTTTGTAAATCCCGCCGACGGCAAGACGCTGCTCACTGTGAGCGATAATTTTATAGTCGGGAAGGGTTATACTATTATTTTCGCAGGCAGCGCGTCCCGCGGGTATTCCATAGTCTCCCAGCAGGAATTCTAATATAAACTAGAGCCTATCGGATCAGTAAAGCTTCGATTCGTTTAGCTCTATACGCTTTAAGTTGAGCCGCTGAAGCTCCTCGAGCAAAACCCGCTCGTCGGCTTCCGCGGCTTCTTCGTTCGAGAGCATTTTTTGAAGTCTTTCTATTTCCGTATCGAGCTTACGTAGCTCGAGCAAACGTACTGCGTCGGAGATTACGTCCCCAAGCGGGGTCTCCGTTATTTCAACCCCCAGGCTTTCCCAACGGTCGCTCGTGCGCAACTCGTCGAAGGCGAGTCGGCTCGCCATGTCCTTCGCCGCGGGATTCAGCTCTTCGTCGAGCAAAATCGACTCTAAAATATTCCCCGATTCGGCGTGCTTGACGATTATCTCGCGAAGCCGTTTAGCATATTTAGTAATAAATATCTCGTCCTCGAAGGCCTTCTTATCGGTAAGTGTTTTCATATTCTTACCGCCGTCCAGCGCCATCCGCAAAAGCAGTTTTTCAGGCGGCAAGAGCTTAGAGTACATCTTAGACGTCTCGACTGCCTGGGCCGCCGCCTCGTTCTCCTTTCGAGGGGTATGCTCCTTGTGCTCGGGCTCGCGCTCAATTTTGACTTTCTCGCGGTAGATGTCCCCAAGCTGCAATTCGTTCATGCGAAATTTATCGGCGAGTATGCCCATCCACATGTCGTGCTCGAGCCTGTCGGGCAGTTTAGCGATTAAAGCCAGGAGTTCGCGGACGAGCCGGGCCTTATCCGGCGGGGAAAGCTTTTCGCCCTCCTGCTCGACGCGCTTGATCTTAAATTCGATAAAATTGATAGCCTGCGCGAGCGAACTGTCGAAAGCCATCTTGCCGCGATTCCTGATTAAGCTGTCCGGATCCTCGCCCTTTGGCATGAGAACCATCTTTAGCTCGAATCCCATGGAAATAGCGACTTCCAACCCTTTCTCCATCGCGGCCTGGCCGGCGGGGTCGGAATCGTAGACGAAGTATAGTTTTTTCGTAAATCTCGAGAGCAAGCCGAGCTGCGCGCTTGTTAAAGCCGTGCCGCTGGAGGCGACGGCCTGCTGGTAACCCGCCTGGTGCAGCGAGATAACGTCCGCATAGCCCTCGGTCATTAGGGCGTAGCCGGCCTCGCGGATAGCCTGCTTGGCTTCGAATATGCCATACAGTGTTTTACTTTTGTCGTAAACCAGGGTCTGCGGGGAGTTGATGTATTTAGGCCCCATATCCTCCTCGCTTAATTTGCGCGCTCCGAACCCAACGACGCGCCCCATAAAGTCCCGTATAGGGAACATAGCGCGCCCGCGGAAACGATCGTAATAACCGCCGTTATCGCGCCTGATAACCAGCCCGGCGTCCTCCAGCGATTCTTCCTGGAAATTCTTTTTTTTGAGCTCGCCAGTCAGCTTGTCCCACGCGTCCGGGGAAGCTCCCAAAAGAAATTTCTTTATCGTTTCTTTCGTAAATTCCCTTTTGTTGAAAAAAGCAAGGGAAGTCGCCCCGCCGGGAGTTCTCAGGTAATTCGAGTAAAGGGTCGCCGCAAGCTCCAACGCCTTACGGGCTTTCGCGGCGCGGCTGTCCTGCTCCGCTTCGGCTTCGTTTTGGGCTTCCAGCCTGATCCCGTAGCGTTTAGCCAGGGCCTCGACGGCCTCGATAAAGCCGAAGCCATGTAATTCCATTAAAAATGAAATCGCGTTCCCGGCCTTCCCGCAGCCGAAGCATTTATACATATTTCTATCGGGAGAGACGTTGAACGAAGGCGTCTTTTCGTCGTGGAAGGGGCAAAGTCCTACGAAGTTCCTGCCCGCGCGGCGCAGCCGCACGTGCTCTCCTACGATCTCGAGTATGTCGGATTTGGCCTTTACTTCTTCAATTGCGCTATCGGGATATTTCATCGCTTGTCGAGTCTGTTGATTATTTCCACGACCTCTTCCCATGTATTTGCCGTAAAGTCGGCCTTGGTCTTTTCCGGGTTCTCGACGAACGCGTTCGGATCCCCGGTGAATTTAATCGCCATCATGCCGAGACTTTTAGCGCCGACAATATCGGTCTGCTCGATGTCGCCAATATGCAACGCTTCCGCCGGGGAGCAAGCCATCTTCTCGAGCGCGCTCGAATAGGCGAGCGGATTGGGCTTGGAGACGCCAGTCTCGTCGCTAAAGCTCAGCGCCGAGAAAAATCTTAATATTCCCTCTTTCTCCAATAGTTCAGTAAGCACTTCTCCAGGGGAAAACCCTGTGTCGGAGATAAGGGCTAAGTTATAGCGCGAGGAAAGCGTTTCGAGCGCCTCTCCCGCGCCCGGCAGAAGGGCCGGGGGATGATCTATTATCGAGCGGGAAAAGACGTCTGCAACGCGCTCGATAGCTTCGAGGCTGTGCGGCAGCTTCAGGTAATCCCATAAGTATGCGATCGTGGCCGACGTCGAGGGCGTCTTCTGCTCGCCTATCCATATATTATTGAAGTAGCCCCACGACGCGCGAACCGCCTCGTCGAATAGCTCCGGGGCTACGGCAGGTCCCGCCGCTTCGATCTCCGCCAGGAGCGCCCGATAGCGCAATTCGTTCCTGCCGGCGCCGCCGGTGGAATCGAACAACGTATTCCAGAAGTCGATCGTTATCGCTTTTAGTTTCATATTTTAGCGCCTTTTTTTATTAATTGAACCTGCGCGCAGGGAATTTAGCCGTGGGCTGAATTCAATTTTCCGCCTCATTTTCGTATCGAAATTAACTAAATTCGAAGCGCGTTCAAAGCTTAATTTGTTTTTTTAGTAAATTTGCAGTTTACGCAATAGCTAAAAGAATAATGACGAAAGTTACGCTCAATAATATAAATAAGATTTATCCAGGCGGAAAGCACGCCGTAAGGGACGTAAGCGTTTCGGCCGAACCCGGGGAATTTTTGGTTCTCGTAGGCCCCTCCGGGTGCGGTAAGACGTCCCTGCTGCGAATGATCGCCGGGCTTGAGGAGGCGACTAGCGGCGAGATTTATTTTGACTCGACGCTAGTAAACGATTTCGAGCCGAAAAAGCGCGATATAGGGATGGTCTTCCAGAACTACGCGCTCTACCCGCACTTATCCGTATTCGACAATATCGCGTTCCCGCTCTCTATCCGGGGCGAGAAGAAAACCGACATTAAGAAGCGCGTGGAAGAAGTTGCCGCGTTGATCGGCCTCTCGAGCTCGCTCGCAACCAAGCCCTCCGCGCTCTCCGGCGGCGAGCGCCAGCGCGTGGCCCTCGGGCGAGCTATAGTGCGCAGGCCGCGCCTGTTCCTGTTCGACGAGCCGCTTTCAAATCTTGACGCCAAGCTAAGGGTCGCCATGCGAACCGAGATAATGTCCCTGCAGCGTAGATTGAACGTGACGTCCGTCTACGTGACGCACGACCAGGTGGAGGCGATGACTATGGGCGACCGGATAGCCGTAATGAGCGGCGGCCGAATACTTCAGTGCGACGCGCCCGAGCGGCTTTACAACGAGCCGGCGAACGTCTTCGTCGCGAGCTTCCTCGGCAGCCCGCAGATCAATCTCTTCGAAGGCGAATTAATTCAGCGCGACGGCCTTGCCTTTAAGGAGACCGGAGGAAGCATAAGCTTTAACTTCCCGCCTGCGTCGTTCAATTTCGCATTAAAAGGTAATCAAAAGATTACCTTAGGATTGCGCCCCGAAAAGATCAGGCTCGACGCCCGTAATTCGCCGGATGAAATAAACTTTACTTCGAACGTTGTCAACGTCGAGTACCTCGGCTCGGAGCGGTTCGCATACTTCCAAGGCGCGAGCGCGCTAAAATGCATGCGCGCCGACGCGACGCGGGAAATACTTTTAGGCGAGCGAAAATTTTACTTTAATATAAACGATTTGTTATTTTTTGACTCCAAAGGCGAAAGATTATAATGCAGATAACGCTTTTTAACTCCCTTACTAATAAGGTGGAAGAGTTCACCCCCATCAATCCCGGAGCGGTTCGTATTTACTCCTGCGGGCCGACGGTTTACAACCACGCCCACATAGGCAACATGCGCGCGTTCATATTCGCCGATCTGCTATCGCGCGCGCTCGAACGCGTTGGAGGGTGGCGCGTCGAGCGCGTTATGAATATAACGGACATCGACGACAAGACTATCCGCGACAGCGTATCAGCCCGCCCCGCGGACGCCGCGCCCGCTACGGGCGAGCCGCTCGCAGACCTCAAGAGCTTTACGGCGTACTATACCGATAAGTTCCTCGAGGACATCTCCGCGCTTGGCATCGACGTCGACGCGTTCCTGGCAATGCCGCGCGCCACAGATTTCGTCCCGCAAATGCAGGAGCTGATCTCGAATATCTTCGCCAAAGGTTTCGCCTACGTCGCCGAGGGATCGGTTTACTTTAACGTGGAGAAGTGGCGACACGCCGATCTCTATGGAAAACTTAAAAAAATAGATTTCGACGGCTTTATCGCCGGAGCGCGCATCGACGCCGATACCTACGAGCGCGAGCAGGCGAACGACTTCGCCCTATGGAAAGCGCGCAGGCCGGGCGAGCCCTACTGGGACTTCGAGCTCGGCGGCGAGAGCCTCCCCGGACGCCCGGGTTGGCATATCGAATGCTCCGCCATGTCGCGCGAGCTGCTGGGCCTGCCGTTCGACATTCACACGGGCGGCGTCGATCTGAAATTCCCGCACCACGAGGACGAGATAGCCCAGAGCAAGGCAGGCTACGGAACGGAGCCCGCGCGCTTCTGGTGCCACAACGAATTCCTCGAGGTCGAGGGCGAGAAGATGAGCAAGTCCGCGGGGAATTTCTTTACTCTCCGAGAACTCGTCGAAAAGGGTATCGACCCGATAAATATTCGCTTTTCCATGCTCTCGGCGCACTACGGCTCGAAGTTTAACTTCACGTTCGAGGGAATAAAAGCCGCGGAAAAGGCCCGCATGAAGGTGCAGGAGTATATCTATAAGCTATTTGAAGAGTCTTCTGGGGAAACGACCCCCGAAGAGGATCTTTTGGAGAATTGCTTCGGCGAATTAGCTAAGGATTTACATACTCCTAAGGCCCTCGGCGCAATCTTCTCCTTCATCAATAAATATCCTTCGGAGAAATTGACGGCCGCGGCGAAGGAAAAGCTGCGGGCGCAATTCGAAGAGATAAACGGGGTCTTCGCCGCCTGGGCGCTCGAACCGAAGCCGGAGAACGGATTCCCCGAGGAGATAATAGAGCTTGCCGAGCGCAGGCTGGCCGCCAAGAAGGCCAAAAACTGGGCCGAAGCCGACGCGCTCCGAAACGCAATTACCGAAAAGGGCTATTCGATAAAGGACACGAAGGAAGGCTACGAACTGTCCGAAGCGTAGTGTAATAGCTATAAACAAAAAAGCCGCGATCCAACTTTTCGTTCGAACGCGGCTTTTGTCGTTTTATAAAATCTTTAGGCTTCGATCCCGGCTTCGGCCTCTTCCGTCTCCGGCGTTGGCGAGCGCCTCGTATCCTTCTTTTCAATAGGAATCTCGAGCGTAAACGTCGAGCCTTTACTCATTTCGCTCCGGACCGAAACGGTCGCCCCAAGAGCGTCCGCATAGCGCTTAACAATCGCGAGACCCAGCCCCGCGCCGGAGATCGCCCCGACGTTCCGTCCGCGGTTGAACGGCTCGAATAGAGTATCGAGATCCTCCGGCGGGACTCCTATGCCCTTGTCCCGCACGTCGATTCTCACATTGTCGCCGGCGAGCTTTAATTCAACGTCCACTTCCGAGTTGGCCGGCGAGAACTTAATCGCGTTAGAGAGAAGATTGCGCATAACATGCCGTAGGAAATTTCTGTCCGTCAGCATTTCCACTTTTTCGTTTTCCGGCTTTAAGACGAATTTATGGAAGGACTTATCCGTAACTTTAACTTCGTCTATCATCTCGCGGACGAGTTCGACGGCGTTAATTCGCTCTACGACTCGTTCCAATGGCTTGACTTCCCCGCGCCCAACCATTAGGGCATTCTCGAGAAGGCCTGTCATCCCCTTTATAGTGCCCTGTATTCGGCCGATATATGAAGCAAACCCCTCTTCGTCTCCATTCTTGAAGAAACTTTCAAGAATATACGTGGCGGAGAGTATCGCCGTCAAAGGCGTTCTATACTCGTGGGAGATCATCGCGACGAACCGGGATTTAAGCTCGCCCAATTCCTTTTCCCGCTCGTAAAGCCTGCGCAGCTCTTCGGAGGCGTCGCGGAGCTTTTGCTCGGCCTTCTGGCGCTCGATTATCTCGAATCGGAGCTCGTCGAGCGCGTCCTCGAGTTGCGCGGTGCGTTCGAAGACCCTATTTTCAAGCTCCTTATTTAGGTTGGTGATTTTTTGCTCGTACCACTTTTTCTCGCTTATGTCGGAGTGCGTGCCGACCACTCTTAGCGGCGCCCCGCTGGATTCCCATTGAGTAACGCGTCCCGAGCAGGATACCCAAACCCATTCGCCTTCCTTTTTCTTCATGCGGAATTCCAGTTCGACCCCGTCGGTGGAACCCATAAGGTGGTCGTCAAGCGCTTTGCGGACCTGGGCGAGATCCTCTGCGTGTATAAGCCGTTCCCAGCTTGCGTAGTATCCGTCTATATCGGTATTCTCATAACCGAGCATATCGAAGAAGCGCGGGCTGAAGTACATGTGATTGGTGCGGAGATTCCAATCCCAGACGCTATCCTGCGATGCTTCGAGCGCCATTTTCAGCCGTTCCTCGCTTATTTTCATCGCGTCGATCGCGTTCTTGCTCGCCGTTATGTCCTCGATTATGCCGTCGTAATAATATTGTCCCGTTTCATGGTCGAAGAAGGGCCGCCCCGTGTCGCGAACCCAGATTTCATTGCCCTGCTTGGTAACGAGCAGCTTCTCCTCGCGGTAAATTTCTTTAGCCAGGCGGCCGTACTCGGGGTGTCCTCTTTCGAACGAGGGTTCCTTGAAGAAGCGGATATTGTACTCGCGAAGCTCCTCGACGGAATGGAATCCGAGTAATTCGGCGAGCGCGGGATTCGCGTGAATGAAGTCGCCGGTCTCGTTTGTGCGGTAGACGCCGATGGGCAGACCGTTTATGTAGGAGCGATACCTCTCCTCGCTCTCTTTCAAGGCTTCGCCGGCTTTATGCCGCGATACAGCTACGGCTATCTGGCTTGAAACGAATTCAAGTATCTTCAGATCGCCTTCCGAGTAGCAATTCTCGTCCGTATAGCTCTGCAAAACGACCGCGCCGATAGTGTCCGCGCCGATTATCAAAGGACACGCCAGCCAGACGAGGCTCAGCTTGCCGATACTCTCGACGACGCCCGTCCTTTCGAGATTTTCCAGATCCGCTTTCTTATAGAGCAGCGGTTTTCCATTTTTAATAACATGAGCGGTTAAGGACTTGCCGGCAGGGAACTCGCGGAAATCATTGATTTCGTCCGAAAGATAAGGCAGGGATATCATATCCTTTTCTTTATCGTAGAGCGCGATAAAGAAGTTCTTCGTATCGAGGGCTTTTGAAAGCGCGCGATGAATGGAATCGTACAGCGCGCTTAAATTAGGCTCGGCATTTGCCGCCGTGGCAATGTCGAAAAGCGCCTGCTTTAGGAACTCGTCGCGCTTACGCTCGTTTATGTCGGCGTGCGTGCCGACAATACGTCTCGGCTTGCCGTTAACGTCCCAATCGACTACCTTGCCGCGGCATAGCATCCAGAGCCACTCGCCCCATTTCGCCTTGACGCGGAACTCCAGGTTCACCGTCGGCTGCTTCTTTAGTATGCCGTTTATCAGCGTATTGACGACGTGCTTATAGTCGTCCGGGTGCAGCAGCTTTCTCCATTCGTTCATCGTCGAGCCGATTTCCTTGCGCTCGTAGCCGAGTATTTCGTAGTACCTATGGCTGAAATACACGCGGTCGGAAATCAGGTCCCAGTCCCAGAGCCCTTCGCTCGTCGCCTCGAGCGCGAATTTCATGCGCTCTTCGCTTTTGCGCATGTTGTTTTCGGCGAGCTTGCGCGTCGTTATGTCCGTGTTGGAAAAAACGCACTCGCGTATCATTCCGTCGGGGCTCGTCAGCGGGTAAATTCTCGAGATAAACGTTAAGGTCTTGTCGTAGCTCGTCTTAAATTCGGCTTCGACGTCGAATATCGCCTTTTGCGAGAATACCTGCTTGATTTTCTTGACGAAATTATAATGCGCCATGTCGTCGGCGAGTATTTTATTCAACGGGGAGCCGATGATCGATTCGTCGTAGCCAAAGAGCTCCGCGCTCGCGGCGTTCCAGCTCTGGATCCTTTCTTCCGAATCGATGGTGAAGATTGGATTGGGGGAGTTCTCCATAGTCTGGCGATAGCGGTCCTCGCTGAACCTGAGAGCTTCCTCGGTGCGATAACGTTCCGTGACGTCCTGTATGGTAATGCTGACCGAGATCGCCTTGCCGTCCGCGGCCCGAACTGCTTCCCACTTGGAAGTAATATCAAAAACGTTGCCGTAGAGAATTATCTTAAAATCTTCCTCGAATGAAGAGCCGCCCGCTATTAATTCCGAGGTTTTGTCTTCTATCCGAATTCTATCCTGCACGGGCAGCTTTACTAAAAATCTTTCAAATTCAATATTCGTTTCAAAATCGTCGAAACCGAACATCCTTTTTGCCTCGGCGGAGCCGCGGAGCGTTCTAGTCGCGCAATTCAACTGCCAGTTTCCAACTTTCGAAACGGCTTGCGCATGCGTCAGCCAGTCCTCTATAACGCGGCGTTCCTCTATCTCCTCGGCGTAGAGCTTATTTAAATTGACGAGCCTTTTCTGCTCGCTCACCAGATCGTCGCGGTACGAAGTCTCCTTAGTAAGCGATTTATAAAGCGCGTCCAACAAGAGCGAAAGCCCGACGGTAACGAAAACGCTAATATATATAAAATCCATTGCGACCGCGGTCCACCCGCGATACGAACTGCCAATCTCCCAATACCAACCGAGCATATCCGCTTCGAGAGCGAAGCCGATAGCGACTATAGTCAGGCAATTAAGCGCCACTGCATAGAGAGACTTCCTAACGCCGTAGAACAGGCCTGTCAGCGCGGAGAAAGCGAACAGCCACAGGAAACCGCCGCCCATGGGGCCTCGCTCGATCAGGACTATTGTCCCAAGAGCGTACCCTACCCAGAGCATCAACTGGATCTTTAAGTCCGGGCGCACTTTGCGATAGACCGTCAGGAGAATGCCGAAGAGATATGCGAAGGAAGTGAATACGGCGATGCCCCACTGCTCGCGTTCAAGAGCGACCAGGAGGCTATCCCAGTAAATATATGCGCCGAAGAGCACTAGATAGAGGAAAAGCGTGTTGACCAGCCTTTCCTTCCAGTAGAGAATATTCGCCTCGTCTTTGTAATAGCGCGGTTTTATAAAACTATCGATAGTATCGACTATTGCGCTAATTATTTTCATTGCGCTGCCTCCGCATGGTTAACGTTCAATTCCAGGCGTCCTCAATCCGGTATAAAATAGAGGCGCGCAATCCTTTCGCGCCCTTGAATTTAATTCGAATATATCAAACTTCGCGGGGCGATTCGCCAAGCCTGATGGCGTGGTTCTCGCAACCCTCGAACGTGTCGTCGTGTGTAATTATTACCGCTTGCTTTAGCCTGCTCAGCATATTCCCAAGCGATTCCCTTAAAGCTTCCCGCCTCGCGGCGTCCAAATTGTTGGTCGGTTCGTCGAATATCGCAAAATCGGATTTCGTCAGCACGTTGGCCATCGCTGCGCGCAAGGCGAGCGCGACGGATACCTGCTCGCCCCCGGAAAGCGATTTGAACGAACGCTTCTCCCCGCCTTTCGCGGCTAGCTTCACGGCGTAGGAGCCGTCCTCCGTTTCCCAGCTTATCTTCCCTCCCGAGTCGCTCAGCATAGAGAGATAATTGTTCGCTTCCGCCTCGATGGAAGCGACTATGCGGCGATTTATCCCGGGGCCCAAATTTCTAATATTATCGCGCAGCTTCTCAAGCAATTCCCTTTTCTGCGAAACGCGTTTTTCTTTTTGCGTCAGCTCGGAAAGCTTTTCGAGCGTTTCCGCGTCGCGCGCGAGTTCCTGGCGCAAGCGATCTGCGACGTGTCGCTCGTTCATGGCTTCCTCCGCTCGCGCGTCCTTTAGCGCCGAAAGCTCGACTATGGCCTCCGCCACGAGACGCGCTTCGTCCTCGGAGCGCCCGCCGCGCAATGCCTGCAAGCGCTCGCCTTCTTCGGCGATTTCAGATTCGAGGGCCGAGGAGTCGCGTTCTAAGCCAAGGATCGCCTGCTCGATCTCGCCGCGGCGGGCGGCAAGCTTCTTATTCTGGGCGTACTCGGCTACGGCCGGGGCAAGTTCCTTTATTTCTTCCTCGAGTTCCTCGCGGGAGACTTTCAGGTCCTCGAGCGGTTCCGTTGATATCAATAAGCGTTCGCATTCGTCGCGTAGCGCGCTAATTTCGCGCTTTAGCGTCTCAATTAGAGTCGCCCCGCCCGCGACGCGCTCGTTAAGCTCCGCGGCTTTGCGTTCGGCCGTCTTTGACCGCTCCGCTTGGGAAGCGGCTTGCGAACGTTTCTCTTCGCTTTTCGCGGCGAGCGAGGCGACTTCGGAGCTTATGCGTTCGCCGTGAGATTTTATTTCCGTTTCGAATTTTTCAATCGAGAAATCGCTTTCGACGAGTTCCCTAAAGCTCTCGAGCGCGAAGGCTTTTATGTCGGCGCGTATACGAGCGGCCGTCAATTCGCCATTGACCGCCTCCGAGCGAAGCGCCGCTATTAATTCTTTTTCTTTTCGGTTCGACTCGAGCGCTTTGGCTAGTTCGGCGCCGCGCGCGGCCAACCGCAGCTTTTCTCCTTGAGGATCCCCTAGCGAGGCTATTCGTTCTACCAGGGAAGCAATTTCCGCCTCGAATTTCGCGGCGAGAGCTTCAAACCTTTCGGCTGCGGAGAGCGTGCCGCCGGCCACGTTCTCGCAACGCTGCGCGAGTATTCTGCAATACCCGTCGGCGAGCGCCTCGCGGAAATTCGCGTTGTCGTCGCGGCGGGCTTTCGCCTTATCCAATTTGGACTCCAGCGCCCGCAGCTCTTCGACGGACTCGTCGACGGCGCGCGCCGCCTCCGAATTTTCCTTAGCCAGTCGAGAGAGTTCGTCCGCGTCCGCGAGCGAGCAAGTTCGCTCCTCGGCGTTGCGGTCCTTCTCCTCGCGGGCGCGTTCCGCTTGGGTTAGTTCCCCGCGGATCGATTCGAACTGAGCGCGCTTTCGCTTGAAGTCCTCAAATTTACGGGCAACCTCGTCGCGTTCGGCGTTCATTTTCGCATGCTCCGCGCGCAACGCGTCCAACTTTGCCGTTTCCTCCGAAAGCGCGAGGCGAGCTTCGGCGAGTTGAGCGTCGCTGCTTTCCTTATTGGTCTGCGCGCGGGTTATTTCGTTTTCGGCCTTCTTGAGCGCGTCGTTCTTCTGGTCGAACTTCTTTTTCTCCGCCTCGAGTTGCCTTATTTCTTTATTTATTTCGCCGAGGAAAGCCGCAAGCTCCTCGTTACGTTCGTATTCATCGCGGCGGGCTTCGACTATTTTCGTGGCTTCGAGCGCGCGCTCGAATTCCACGCGCGCCGTTTCGCGCATTTCCAGCTTGCCGCGGAGTTTCGCTTCGAGTTCCTTTACGGAACCTTCGAGCGTAAGTATTGCGCGGCCCAGTTCGTCGAGCTCGCTCTTGCGCTTTTGCTTCGCCCCGAGCTCCGTCTTTACGCTTTCGAGCGCCACGAGCTTTTGCGCGAGCCGAGCCTGGCTAAGAGTGTGCTCCGCTTCGACGGCGGCGCGGTCGGGAAGCATGTTAGCGCGCGTTTCGGCGAGCCGCCCCTCTAATTCCTTAGCCTGCCCTTTGTATTTGTCGTAGCATTCCTTCAGGTTCTCGCCGGCGAGCTTGCCGTAGATCTCGGTGTTAAATACTTTGTCGAAATGCTTCTTGATCTCGCCGGAAGTGTCGTCGAAAAGCGAAACGATCTGGTTCTGGTGCGAGCACACGACCTTCGTATAAAGCGCTTCGGCGTTCTCTATATCCAAACCGACGAGCTCTGGCAGCTTGTCGGGATTCAGCGGGGCGCTCTCGTCCTTCAGGTAAAGCTCGGGGTTCGCACCGCTCTTTCGCACGGCCCTATAGAGCAGGCCGTCCGCGCCTTCGAACTCCAATTCGATCTTATATCTTTTTTCGCCCTTTGTGACTGCTTCGGTCAAGCCGTCGCGCGTCTTTTGACCTTTTATAAGCGCAAGCCCAATCGCCTCGACGATCGAGCTCTTCCCGGCGCCGTTCTTCCCAAGGATTAGATTTATGCCTTCCTTAAATTCATAAGTCGCTTTGCGATGGCAACGGAAATTTTCAAGAGACAGCTTACGAATTAGCATCGGCGGCTCCTTCTATCATATTATCAAGGAAGAGATCGACCGTCTCGAAGAAGGTGTCCTTGTTGTCGCGCTTCGCCTTCATCGTTTCCAGCAGCGCGTACGTGCGCTCGAGGTTTTCGCCCTCGCCGAAACGTTCCCATTCGAAGATCAACTCCCTTTCGAGCGTTTCTATAGGCGCGTAGTTCCCGGCGCTACGGGGCTTGCCGGAGTTTTCGTTCACGAACTTTACTTCGCATCGCAACGGTTTATAGCGAGAGAGCGCTTCGCGGCAGTCCTCCGCCGGGGGACAGTAGTCGCCTCGCACGCGAAGGTTGAGCATAATTATAGAGTCGGGAGGTATCTCGCATTCTTCCGCCCGGGAAAGCAGTTCCTCGCGGAATGCGTCGATCCCGGTCGAGACGACGTCGAACTTAATCGTGACCTTTTTACGCGGCGCCAGCGGGATAAATTCGTGCTCGCCGGTTTCAGTGTCGAAGAGCGTTACGCCCTTGCGCGACGGGTCCTCCGCCAGGTCCCAGTACTCGAGCGAGCCGGGCAGGAAGAAAAAGGGGTTTTCAGCAGGGTAGCTGGAGCGGGAGTGCAAGTGCCCGCCGGCAATGTAAACGGCCTTCCCGCGGAATTTATCGATCGTTTCGGGGCGGACTACGCCTGCGATTAGCGAATCGCCGCCGCCGGAGCCGTTCTTTATTATCCCGGTATGGACGAGAGCGACGTTAATCGAATTCTCCGGCAGGCTGTCGGCGAGCGCGCTCATGACTTCGTCGACGTAATTCCCGGGGTAGCCGACTCCGTAAAAATTTACGCCGTGGTAAACGAACGGCTTAAACTCGTATTGACCCGGGCCATGGTATTCATAGCCGGGTATGTGCAATAAGTCCCTACGCTCGAGGTAATTCAACCAGGACTCCATCCGCTCCTCGCGGTATATCTTGTCGTGGTTGCCCTCGATCGCGATCACTTTAATTCCGGCTTCGCGGAGCTTTTCGAGCAGCTTTTGGGTCTTTTCCAGCGTAGTTGGGTTTAAGTCCTTTCGGTCGAAGATGTCGCCGGCGAGCAGCGCCGCGTCCGCTTTACGCCCGATCGCGACGTCGCACGCGCGCTCGAACGCTTCGAAGTAATCTTCGTAGCGCGTCGCGGTAAATTCCTGGTCGCCCCGCGGGCGTCTTCCCAAGTGCAAATCGGAGGCGTGAATAAACCTCATCCGGCTCCCTCGTTAGTAGATAAAACATATTTTCGGCTATTCTTGTTAAATTTCGGAGTTCTAATATAGCATTATTTCTGCAAACATACCGCAGGTAAAGATAATAAGACTAAGATAATATCAGATGCGGGCGACGACTTCCTTCACTAGTTCGGTCAAATTCGGTTCGGCGACGGCCGCGGCTTCAAGTATTTCGGATATGTCCACCGGCCGTAGCGCGTCCGGGTAGCATTCGTCCGTAAAGATCGAAAGCCCAAGAACGCTCAGCGCCATCTGCCGCGCGACGATGACTTCAGGGATCGTGCTCATGCCGATCGCGTCCGCGCCAATGCGACGAAGGAACCTGTACTCCGCGCGCGTTTCAAGGCTCGGCCCGGACATCGCCGCAAAAACTCCCTTATGGAGCTTTATGCCTTTCTCGAGCGCTACCTGCTCCGCAAGCGCCGAAAGCCGCTTCGAATACGGCTCGCTCATGTCGACGAAACGCGGCCCCAGCTCGGGATTATTTACCCCGATGAGCGGGTTGTCGCCGAGTAAATTTATATGGTCGTCGATTATCATTATCGAGCTTTTGTTGAAGTATGGATTCAACGATCCGCATGCGTTGGAGATTATTAGGTTATTGATGCCGAGGAACTTCATTACGCGCACGGGGAACGTGATCCGCTGCATCGTGTAGCCTTCGTAATAATGGAACCGCCCCTGCATGGCGACTACGTCGCGGCCCGAGAGCTTGCCTATTATTAATTTCCCTTCGTGGGACTCCGCCGTCGAGAGCGGGAAATGGGGTATTTCCGAATAGTGGATGACGGTTGCGGACTCGATCTCGCGCGCTATGCGTCCCAGGCCCGTGCCGAGAATTATCCCAATTTCGGGCTCGGAAGGGACGCGCGCCCGAATAGCGGAGACCGCCTCGTTTATCTGTGCTATCATTTCTTCGTTTTGATGTTGCATCATTTTCGTCCTTTTGAAATTAAACAATTAAGTCGACGCGCGTTTATTTGTACTCTCTTGCCCCGAATATCGCCGTACCGATGCGCACCATAGTCGCTCCCTCCTCGACGGCGATCAGGTAGTCGTGGCTCATGCCCATGGAAAGCTCTTTCAGTTCCAGGCCCAGCCCCTCCCGAGCCGCGTCGCGGGCCGCTTTCAGCGTTCTAAATTCTCTTCTTATCGTTTCCTCGTCGTCGGAGAAGCTCCCGATAGTCATAAATCCTATCAATTTAATATTTTTAAATCCCGAGACGGCTTCCGCCAGCGCGATCGAATCCTGCGGAGCGACCCCGGATTTGGCCTGCTCGCCGCTTGTGTTTACTTGCAGCAGCGCGTCTATCGTTCGCCCGTTCTTTGAGGCTTGGGCGTCGATTTCCCTCGCAATATCGATAGAATCGACCGTATGGATCGCTTCGACGAAGGGAGCGACGTATTTAACTTTATTAGACTGTAAATGGCCGATAAAATGCCAGCGAGGGACTTCCCCGGTCAAAAGGGCCAGCTCCCTGTTTTTATCTCTGAATTCCTGCGCGTAGTTCTCGCCGAAAATAGGTATATTGGCCTTCAACGCGGCGGCAATCGTTTCGGCGGGATGCGTTTTCGAGACGGCAATTATTTTAATTTCCTCCGGCGAGCGGCCAACGGCGCGCGCGCGCGCATCGATTTCCGCGCGTATCGCCCGGTAGCGGCCGGACAGCATATTTATTTCTTCAGTATCCATATTAAAAAAATTAATTTTAAACGAACTTAATCGTTGTTATAATTACAAAACAGTTTAAATTTAGGAAAAAATAAACAGAATAACAAAGGAAAACGCTATGCCTGATAATTCCCCTAAAAATATCGCCCTTCTCGGCTACGGTTCGATGGGCAGAGAAATCGAGCGCGAAGCGCCGAAGTACGGTTTAAACGTGACGCAGATCTTCGACGTCGACCGCCCGCTAACGCGCGACGCCCAGTTCAACTTCGACGTGGCTATTGATTTCTCAACCGCGGAAGCCGTCGCCACGAACGCCCGCCTGCTGGCCCTGCGCAATATTCCAATCGTCGTCGGCACTACGGGCTGGCTCGGCTGGTCCGAAGAAGTTTTCGATATAATAAACAACTCGAACTCGGCCCTGATCTACGGATCGAACTTTTCGATCGGCATGCAGCTCTTCTTTAAGATAGCGGAGCGCGCCGCGGAGCTATTCTCCAAGGCGGACGGCTACGACGTTTTAATCCACGAGCTTCACCACAAACGCAAAAAAGACGCCCCGAGCGGAACGGCGCTAAAGCTTGCCGAAATAATACAGGAATCCTTTAAGAAGAAAACTGAAACCCTGATAGACTCGCCCATAGGGGCTATCGAGCCGACCGCGCTTCACGTTACGCCCTCGCGCGGCGGGGAATTCCCCGGCACTCACACGGTTTATTTCGATTCCTCGGCCGACACGATCGAGCTGGTCCACCGCGCGCGCAATCGTTCGGGCTTCGCGGCCGGGGCCCTCGTCGCTGCTAAATGGATCTGCGGTAGAAAAGGCGTTTGGACGTTCGAGGAAATGCTCGACAATATGTTCTAAAGCGCTCTCAGCAAAAAGCAAGGCGCGGCATTCGTCAGGGAATCGTGATTCGCTTGCGAACGACGCGCTCCTTGCCTATGCGCACTTCGGCGACGTAATCGTCGGAGGGCATGGCTCGGCCTAAGCTGTCCCGCAAGTTCCAGGTAAGCGTATACGTGCCCGGGCTCTGCTCCCCTTTAAAGAGGGTCGCGACGATCTGCGCCCGAACCGAATAGATCACTACTTCGACTTCCGTCTTGTAGTCGAGGCTATACTTGATCACCGGCGACACGTCCTCGACAATGCCTAACAGGCTACCGATGCTGTGCAGCGAAAAGCTCTGCCTGAAAGGCGGCATTGTGTTAAAGAACGGTATGTATTGGGAAGCCGCAATATTCTCGCGGAAGAGCATGCTTTCGACAGGGTCCGGGGCGTAAACGTCAGGAGGGAGGTTCTCGAGGTTCCGCAACGCGAGCCTCCAACTGTCCGCGTCGCGCATTTTCGTCATTAAGCCCCAGCGGGCGTCGGAGTTCTTGAGGTAAAATCGGACTTTTTCGGATAGGGGAGCCTGGTTCATCAAGTCGCGGTAGTAGGCGCTGTCCTGCCTTGGTAAGTATTCGCCCTCGTCGTTCGCGGGCGCCTGCTGGCCTCCCACGCGGAGCGAATCCTCGGCCAGGGCCGGCATTGCGCTAAGAATAAAGATAATAAGCGTATATATCGTTTGCGTCATTTTTCGGTTTTTTGATTTATTTAAATATTAATCGCTTCAATTTACAGATAATTTGCTTTTTCTGCAACTTATGATTATGCCCTCAACGCCAATATGCCCGTTTTTTTCTTTCCTCGTTTTTATTTAGTTTGCTTTTCTTTTACTTCATTACAATTATAAACGATACGATATGAATGTATTGCACGCTATTCTGCTTGGCTTAGTGCAAGGTTTAACGGAATTTATTCCCATCAGCTCCACCGCTCATTTAACTCTTTTCGGTTCGTGGCTCGGCCTGGTCGACCCGGCGAACCCGGAACGCTGGACTTCGTTCATGGCCGTCATCCAGCTTGGAACCCTCGCGGCCGTTTTCGCCTATTTCCGACGGGATATAATCAGCGTGCCGCTCGCTTTCTACCGCGAAAATATTTCTAAAAGAACTCCTTTCCGCGAGCAGTCCGCCGACTCCCGCATGGCGTGGTTAATTACATTAGGCACGATCCCGATAGTCGTTATAGGCCTGGCGTTTAAAGACGTTATCGAGGGCGCGCTAACGAAGGACTTGCATGTAATTGGCATCGCGCTAATCGGTTTGGCCCTGCTGCTGGCTCTCGCCGAGTTCCTGGCGAAGTTTAACCGCAAGATAGAGAAGGCGGACGTCAAGGATTCGCTCGTGGTCGGCTTCGCGCAATGCCTTGCGCTGATACCCGGCGCGTCGCGCTCGGGCACGACCTTGACGGCGGGCATGTTCCTCGGCTTTACCCGCGAGGACGCGGCGCGATTTTCCTTCCTTTTGTCTATCCCGGCTATCTTCGCGAGCGGGGCGCTCAGCTTCGTGCAATCGCTCGAATACATAGCTCCCTCCGACGGTCTCGCGCTCGCTATTTCGACTTTGGTCGCCGGCGTTAGCGGCTACGCCTCGATAGCGTTCCTTTTGCGCTTCCTGAAGAAGAACTCCACCGCCTTATTCATAGTTTATCGCATCGCCCTCGGCGCCGTTCTTTTGTTTTTGTAACTTCTAATTGAGTAATTGAGTATATAAATAAGATATAATTGCGATTTGGCCGGGATTAACTTACTTTGCTTTTTTTGCACAATCAATTGATAAATCTATGAAAGCCTTTTGCTGCTTATTGTCGCTTATAGTTTGCGCGCTCTTTATTCAAAGCTGCGGTTCGTCCTACGTTAGCGTGCCCGTCACAAGGCCGAGCGAAGTCAATCTGATAAAATATAAGAACGTCTGCGTCGGCGAGTTCGGCGGCCATAGGGTCGACAGAAACCTCCATATCGAATTGACCAACGCCCTGATAGGGAGCGGCAAGGTAAACGTGCTCGATCATCAGGCCCTGGATCGTTTGCTTTTTGAGAACGAATTGACGCTCGCGGGCTTAATCCTCAGGGAAAACAGCGATAAGTTGACTAAATTGCTCGGCGCCGCTGCAATCATCTCCGGGCGGGTCTTAACTTATGATTTCGATCAGGACGTACAAAAAGGCTCTCCCTACGCTGACAAAAACGGTAAAACTCATCACGACTTCGTCAAGATCGGTACGGCAAAGGTTAAGATTAACTTCAAGATAACCGATCTGACGAACGGCCAAATTATCTTTTCGAGAAACTTCGAGAGGACCGTAGTAGGGAAAAACAGCGCGACGGACGAGTACCCCCCGGACGTAAAAGCGGAGGAACAATTCAGCATAGCCCGGGAAAATATCGTAAGAGAATTTACGAGATGCATACTTCCCTATACGGAACGCATAAACGTCGAATTCCTAACCGATTCCGACCTGCCTGAGCTCGAGCAAGGCGTAGAGTTAATCCGCAGGGGAGCCTGGGAAGATGGGATAGCTAGATTTCTCCTTTGCGCCAGGGCGGCCAGGAATAATGAAACACTCGCCAAGGCATATTATGATCTCGGGCTTGCCTACCAGTATACTTATACGTTCGACAAAGCCCACGAAGCTTTCTCGAAAGCCTGCGCGCTTGTTAACGAGCAAAGATATTTCACGGCGGCTACAAGATGCAGAATGATGGAAGAAGAACAGCGACGTTTGGAATATCAATTAAAGAACGTCCAGGAATAAAGACTTTATCCTACGGAAAGACATAATTCATATCATAGAAAAGCGCGATAAATTAATTATTGCGCTTTTTTTTTGCGCGGGCGACGTTTAATCCCATCCTTGAAAACGTACGACGTATCCCGCTCTTCAGCGATTACCCGGTAAAAAATATAATTGGCAAATCCTTCGCTATTAGAATAAATTAATTTTTATTTTTGTTTGTAGTTGCTATTTTACGAACCCATAATCATAAAGCAAAGGATACTTATGAAAACGCTTCCCATCCTCCTTTTATTTCTTGCGGCGGCGGTTTTTGTACAGAGCTGCGGTACGACCACTATAAGCGCGCCGGTGACTAAACCCGCCGATGTGGATATCGCTAAATATAAGACTGTATGCGTCGGGGAGTTCGGCGTAAAGCTCATCGGCGGTAACGTCGATGAGCACTTTTTAAATTATCTAAAGCAGGTATGCAAGATCGACGCAATCGACCGCGGTCAGCTCGACAGCCTTCTTAAAATAAACGGTTTACAGATCTCCGATCTCGCCAGGCCGGAGAAAAGCGCTATCGTAAAGGAAAGGCTTGGCGAAGTCGCGATGATCTCCAGCCAGGTCTTGGCACGCTCCTTTGAGCTAATAGAAAGAGATAGATACTTTGATTGGTATAATTTAGGAGTAGGTTTTGTGTTAAAGGTAAATTTCAAAATAGCCGATCTCACATCAGGAAAATTTATTTTTACACGGGATTTCTCTACATACACTTTGATGCTTGAGTTGGAAAGACGTGATCAGACCGCGGACAGCATAGCGGAGGAGGGTCTTGGCAGCGCATGTAGAAATATCTTTGAGACATTCGTAAAATGCCTCTATCCAATGAACCTGAACAAGGATATTAAATTCCTTACCGATTCCGATCTGCCGACGCTCGAGGAGGGAGTCGCTTTGATAGAGAAAGGGTCGTGGGAGGAAGGAATTAATAAATTCCTCGCTTCGGCGGAAGCGGCAAAAGGAGATGAGCTGCTCGCCAAAGCTTACTACGATCTCGCCCTCGCTTACCAGTATACCTATACTTTCGAAAAAGCCCATGAAGCGTTCGCGAAGGCTTGCTCTTTGTCAAATGATAAGATGTACGCTGACGCGGCTTCGAATTGCAAGAAAATGGAAGAAGAGAGGTATAAAACCGAAGCCGAAATGCAATTTATAAAAGAATAGAACAATTATTTAAATGCTTTATCTTGAGAATAATTTATAATTAATCGGGACTACTCATGAAAAAACTATCCTTTCTCTCCCTGTTATTTGCGGCGGCGGCTCTGGTACAGAGCTGCGGGACGACCACCATAAGCGCGCCGGTGACGTGGCCGAACAAAGTCAATCTTAAGGAATTTAAGTGCATTTACGTCGGGGATTATGGCAATAGTCCAGGGAACAAAGAACTACACGAACACCTTATCAATTATCTCCGCGATACCTGTAAGCTTAATATTATCGACAGCGCGAAGTATCAAGAGGCGATCAATCGCAAGTACAAAGACTCGGTTCGCCTTATTGGCGATATCCCCGGGAAATCGACAAGAAAAGAAAATGAAGAATCGTTCGATGATTCTCTTAGCTCTATAGCAGTAATATCGACAAATGTCATTTATTACAAATATGAAGATAAAGAAAACTTAAGAGGCGTACTAGGAAGGGCTTATTCGTATAGCCGTTACATTGGGGAAGCCCGGATAAACGCCTATTTTAATATAACGAATTTCTCAACCGGAAAAACAATTTTTTATAGAAATTTCCTGGCGAAGGGCTTTGACGCGCAGCGTTCTTATCAGCATGAAAAAGTCGAATTTCAACCGGAGGAGCTTTACTTTCTTGCTCGCGAAGGCGCTATTCAGCAGCTCGTAAAATACACAATGCCGTTTACGGATACGCTCGATTTTTACTTCATCACAGATTCCGATCTGCCTACGCTCGAGGAAGGAGTCGAATTGATTAGCAAGGGCTTATGGCAGGAGGGAATAAAGAAATTTCTAATTGCCGCGGAAGCCCCGGAAGACAACGAAACGATCGCTAAGGCCTACTATGACCTTGGGCTGGCGTATCGTTTTACTTTTACCTTCGACAAAGCTAACGAAGCGTTTGCAAAAGCGTACTCTCTATATAAAGAACCATTTTATCTCGATGCTGCGGAATATTGCAAAAACATGGAAAGCGAATGCTTGAAATCAGGGTATTAGAGAATTGAATGACCCGAGAAATCTATTTTCAGCAATTTAAATTAATTTTGCTTAATTCCTACAAGTAAGCGCAATATATTAACTATTGCGCTTATTTTTTTATTAATTTTGAATTCGTATGTTTCTTAATTTTAAGTAAAGTATATATTAGATATGGACCACTCAACCAATTCTAAAAGAAAATCGAAGGCAGTCAAAGCTTCAGCTTATATATTAATTTCAATTGCGGTCATACTTCTCGGCTTTATAACTTTTAACGCGATGAACAGCGGGGCGTACTCCACTAGCGCGCCTATCGCCGCGGATACGTCTTCCGAAAAGGGATTGGATTCCGGCTTCATCAAAGCCGTAATCTCCGACGAGGACACCTCCGAGCACATTATAAACGTCTCCAACCCGGAAGACCTGAACGTGCAATACGGGCTCGACGAGGAAGCCGGCAAGAACGTCCGGCGAGTATTCTCCGGGCGGCGAATTAACATCCTCATCACCGGCGTCGACTCCCGGTTAGGAGCCAACACCAAGCACGCAGACGCCAACCACGTGCTCTCGATTCTTCCCGATTCCGGGATGATCGAAATCATTTCCATTCCGCGCGACACCTACGCTAACGCCGGTTACGACGACTCCACAGGGCAGAATAAATTAACCGTTTGCCGCGCCAGCCGCGGCCATAGCGGATACATGAAGGAAGTAGCCCGCATCGCGGGCCTCGATAAAATTCATTACTACGCGGAATTTGGATTCTCGCAGGCGATGGGCATATTGGAATTCCTCGGCTATAAGAATTCCGCCGGCGCGCTGCAAGTTCTTCGCTCGCGCAAAGGTCTGGGCGGAGACGACTACCAGCGCTGCTACAACCAGGCGCAATTCATCCGCCAGATGCTACTCTCGCACTTCTCCAAGCTGACAGGCTCTTTCTCCGATATCTTCATCTACGGCGGGCTGGCTCTAGTCGAATCCAACATGGACGGCAGCGGGATCAAAGGTCTCGTCGCGCAATTAAAGTCCAAAGGCTTCCCGCGCTCCGGCGCAGATATTAAGATCCGCCTGAAGCCCTCGGTGCCGATTAAATTCAAGGTCTATGATTTTACGAATAAAGAGATGCTTGCCATGCTCAACGAGAAGATCAAGCGCTTCAACAGCTCGCACGAATTGAACGAGCAGGAGGCTAACGGCGGAGTCTCGAACCTAAGCGTCTACGATAGGTTGAATCGCGCTACTTACAACGCGGCGCAGGACACCGCTAAACGCCCGGCGCGCTCTATTACGGCGCTCAAGACGTTCTACGAGCAGCGCGCATGGCTGCAAATACCCGACGCAGATCAACGCGAGGACATCCGCAATAGATTCCAAAAGATACTCGTCGCCGCCTACTCCAGGCGCAAGGACTATCGTGCCGCGCAAAACGTCAATGCCGCTATGGAAGCCGAAAGGAAATTATTTCACAACTCTTTGAATTGATCGGGCGATAGGGATATGAAAACTTTACTGCTTGCGCGCCACGCTAAATCCAGTTGGGACGACCCGGAATGGACGGACTTCGACCGACCGTTGAATAAGCGCGGGCTGCGCGACGCTCCCCTTATGGCTAAATTAGTTAAAGAAAAGGGGTTCCTTCCCGAGCTGATTATAACCAGCCCTGCGAATCGCGCGCTGACTACCGCCCGCATCTTCGCGGCTGAATTGAATTATCCCGAAAGCGCGCTGGTCGTCGACATAAACGTCTACGAGCGCGGGGCGAAGTATCTCGTTCAAACTCTTTCCCGCACGGACGATAAATATTCCCGCGTCGCTCTATTCGGGCACAATCCCGACGTCACTTCGCTCGTTTCTTATTTCTCCGGCGCCTATACGGTGGACGTGCCGACCTGCGGCTGCATTTGCATTGACTTCGAAGTGGACAGCTGGAGGAAGATCGAATCCGTCAACGGCTCGGTTCGGTTTTTTGAAAGACCGGCGAAGCATTAGTTATTAGCTTGATAAACCCGGATTTCCCATTTACGAGGCGTGCTTATGAAAAGGGCGATATTTCTTTCATTATTGGTCCTGTCGCTGTCCGGCAATACTGCGCTTGCCCAATATTTTCCCCCGACAAATACCGGCGCGCTGGGCGGAGCCTACATTTCGCTCGGGCTAGCTCCCGCTTATGGGCAAACCATAGTTTCCGGGGCGCGCGGCGGCGGGGGTAAGTACGAAGAAACATACTCCGGGCTCGGATATGAGATAGATTTCAAGGCGGGCTACGCAATTTCGAGTAAGTTTTTAGTCTTCGGCATGGCCCTTTTCAGCGACATAAACGGGAAGATAAACGACCCAATAGAGCTATCGCTGCCGGGCGAGGCGCAATTCCAAACCGTAATGCTTGGCGGCGGCCTCGCCTTTTACCAGCAACCCTGGAACGTATTCTACTCGCTCGCGCTCTGCTCCGGGAAAGCAACTACCGACCCGGAAATAGCTCCCGACGCTACGCGGGACGCAGGGCTCGCAGTTCAAGCGAAATATGGAAAGGAGTGGGTTGCCTCCCCCGAGTTTAATCTTGGGTTGGCCCTCGGCATGACGTACCAATCCCTCTCCGGGAATACCTCCGAAATGAAAGCTATTAGGTTTAGTTTGGGGATAGTGGGGACGATAAAGTAAAGTTTGAAATAATGCCAATTCAGATATAGGGGTACACCCTGAATTTTATATTTTATTGCCAGCGGGAAATTATTGATAGCCGGCGTAAGGCTATTCTATCCAATCAAATAAGTAATCGTCTTTATATTCGATTTCAAACCTATTTAAAAACTCCAAATACTCTTCCTTGAACGTTTTCTTTTTATGATGCTCTTTCTGATTCAATATATAGTCAATTACTATTCCTATATTGGAATGGCTATATGAAAAAGCGCCATAACCTTCCTGCCATTGAAACTTATACTTACACAAGCGATTCTCTTTAATAAAATCATTACTTGCTTTTTTTATTTCTCGAACCAAGTCTGATAAACAACAAGAGGGTTTCATACCAATAAGAAAATGGATATGATCAGCATTTCCCTTTACTGCCAGCATCTTTTGCTCTCTACCGCGAACAATTCCAGTTAGGTATTGATACAATCGTTCCTCCCATTCGGGTTGGATTAGGCTTTCTCTGCCTTTTACGGCAAATACTACATGAATGTAAATTTGGGAAAATGTGCTCGGCATAATTTCTCCTATGAATTAATCCCGTAGGGATTTAAGGTCTATAGAAACAACGTCACATATCCACGTGCGACCCCGAAGGGGTCGTAGATTCCTTGGCTCTTCTTTTGCTATAGACCTTGAACCCCTTCGGGGTTGAAACATTTATATTATCGATTATTGAATCTTCCTCTCTTTATCCCGAAGGGATAATAGGTCTATAGAAACAATATCCCAAAATCAATGTGCGACTCCAAAGGGGTTGTAGGTTCCCTGCCAATTTTCTTGCTATAGACCTTGAACCCCTTCGGGGGGTAAAGCATTTATTTGGTCTGTATTCAAATCTTCTTGTCTTTATCCCGAAGGGATAATAGGTCTATAGAAACAACGTCACATATCCACGTGCGACCCCGAAGGGGTCGTAGATTCCTTGTCTCTTTTTTTTTGCTATAGACCTTGAACCCCGTTGGGGTTGTAATGTTATTGGATCATATTCACAAAGAAGAATATTAAATAAACGAATGTTTTGATAATAAACAAATCAATTCTCTAAATTGCTCCCTCCCTACGGCAGAAAATCCGGGAAGACGTACGTTATCACGCCTTTCTCGTCGACCTCCGCCTGCGCGACCCCTTGGTTGGCGTAGTGGTTTAGCAGCTTCGAAGCCGTCTCGATCGTTATTCCCAAATTAAGCGCGACGACGCCCACCTTCAAGCGGCCGCCCTGCTGGCTGGCGAGCTTTAACAGGGCGCGCTCGTAGTTGTCCGGCTCGGGAGGTCTCGGCTTAAATTTCTTTCGCATGTACCAACCGATAGTTCCGGAAACCGCGCCCATAGCAAATGACTGAAGGGAGCCGACAATGTCCGCTTCCGTGCCGATTATCATCTTAAGAAACGCCGTTACGGTTAAAAAGCATCCTCCAAAAAATAATATTTGCCCTACAACTCTTATGCACCCTGAATTGGTTTCGGGCGGCGGATTGCCTATCCTTGCCGTTTCCATATATTTCCCGATTAGTTTCTGGAAAGTTAATTGACTTGGCAAATTTAACGTTTTCTCGTTAATTATAAAATAAGTATTTTTGCCGTTAACCAAATGGTTAACAAATCGAATTAAAGCTATGAACGACGTTATAATAGATTCAATAAGCAAGAGTTACGGCAAAAAGCGAGCCCTCGCGGGCGTTTCTGCCGAAATTAAGCCGGGCGAAATATTCGGCTTTATCGGGGCGGACGGCGCCGGGAAAACGACTCTTTTCCGGGTATTGACTACGCTTTTACTGCCCGATTCCGGCTCGGCGAGCGTTTGCGGGCTCGACGCGAGGCGCGATTGGAAGCGCATTCGCCCGCTTCTTGGGTACATGCCAGGGCGATTTTCGCTCTACGAGGACCTTTCGGTGGAGGAGAACCTAAACTTCTTCGCAGCGGCTTTCTCTACTACCGTTAAGGAAAACTACGATTCAATTCGCGAGATATACGATCAATTAGCTCCTTTCAGAACGCGCCGGGCAGGCAAGCTCTCCGGCGGCATGAAGCAAAAGCTCGCGCTCTGCTGCGCGCTCGTCCATAAGCCCGAGGTCCTGTTTTTAGACGAACCTACGACGGGAGTCGACGCCGTTTCGCGCAAGGAGTTCTGGGAACTGCTGGCGCGCATCCGCGAGCGCGGCGTAACGATAGTCGCCTCGACTCCCTACATGGACGAAGCTAGCCGCTGCGACCGGGTGGCCCTTATCTCGGATGGTCGGCTGCTAGCGACCGATTCCCCCGCGCGCCTTACCAAGAGCTTTGGCTTGAGAATATTTGAAATTATTCCCGGTAATAAATTTGAGGCGTTGCTAACTATCGAAAAGCTACCTAACACTTCCCGCATATATCCCTTCGGGCAATCGCTTCACTACGTCGATAGGCGCGCCGACATTACCGCCGAGGACGTTAAACGCATCGCCAATGGCGTGATAGTAAGGGAAATAGAACCCGATATTGAAGACGTATTTATTATGCTAATGGACCGCCATGATAAAGTGCAGTAAACTAACGAAGAGATTCGGCGATTTCGTTGCCGTAAATGAAATTACATTCGACGTCGCAAAAGGCGAAATCTTCGGCTTCCTCGGCGCTAACGGCGCGGGCAAGACCACCGCTATAAAGATGCTTACCGGGCTGCTCGAGCCCACGAGCGGCTCCGCGCGCGTTGCGGGCTGCGACGCAATGAAGGAGCGCGAAAAGATAAAGCGGCGGATTGGCTATATGAGCCAGCGGTTCTCGCTCTACGACGATCTCTCCGCGCGCGAAAACCTTCGTCTCTTCGGCGGTATCTATGGGCTTTCCAACGCGCAAATAAAGCGGAAGACCGGGGAAATACTGGAAAAGCTGGAGCTGGAGGAGCATTCGCGCGAGTTGCTCGCTTCGCTGCCGCTGGGCTGGAAACAAAAGCTCGCCTTCTCCGCGGCCATGCTCCACGAGCCCGAGATAATATTCCTCGACGAACCGACCGGCGGAGTCGACCCGATAACGCGACGGCAATTCTGGCGAATGATCTACGAAGCCGCCGCCGAAGGCAGGACCGTCTTCGTAACGACTCACTACATGGACGAGGCGGAGTACTGCGATCGCGTGTCGATCATGGTCGACGGGCGCATTTCCGCGCTCGACACGCCTTCGCAGCTGAAGGCCCAGTTCGATTCCCAAAGCATGAACGAAGTATTTATCAAGCTCGCCGGGAGGAGCAAAGCGCAATGAACGCATTCGGGGCATTTGTTCAAAAGGAATTCTTCCACATCGCCCGCGATAAGCGAACGCTTTTCGTGCTCATCGGCATGCCGATCATCCAGCTTATTATCTTCGGCTACGCTATTCGTACGGAAATAAATAACGCGGCTATAGGGCTGCTCGACTTTTCAAAGGACGACGAGACTCAACGAATTGTCGCTAAAGTGACCGGCTCCGGCTACTTCCGGCTCGCCGGCTATTATACCTCCTACGGGGAGATCCAGGACGATATGCGCGCCGGGAAGATCAAGAGCGCTATCGTATTCGAGCCGAACTTCGAGCGGAACCTGCGCTCTGTCGGCAAAGCCAACGTGCAGATACTCAGCGACGCTTCGGACCCCAATCATGCGGCTCTACTTAACGCGTATATTTCCTCGGTTATTGCCGACTACTCAGCTTCAATGGTACGCCAGGCAGGCGCCGATATTTCTCTGCCCACGATCGAAGTAAAGATGCTCTACAACCCGGAAATGAAGAGCGTGTTTATGTTCGTGCCAGGGCTAATCACGCTGTTGCTAATGCTAATTTCCGCCCTAATGACTTCCATCGCGATAACGCGCGAAAAGGAGACCGGCACACTCGAGGCTTTATTGGTCTCGCCATTGAAACCTACCATGATCATATTTGGCAAAGTAATGCCCTATATCGCGCTCGCGCTGATAAACGCGGCCACGGTAACCGCCGTCGCCCTGGCGCTCTTTAAAACGCCTTTCAGGGGCAGTTTCGCGCTGTTCTTTTTGGAGGCCCTGCTCTTTATTATAGTAGCTCTTTCATTGGGCATCTTGATCTCGACGATCGCGAAGACGCAGCAGACGGCTTTAATGATGGCGCTCGGCGGATTGCTCATGCCGACCGTTCTTCTCTCGGGGTATATCTTCCCGGTGGAGAATATGCCCGCGTGGCTGCAGATCATCGCGCACATCCTGCCGCCTATGTGGTTCCTTAGGATTATCCGCGCGATTATGCTCAAAGGCTCGGGCCTGGCCGATCTACTAATGGAAACCGGCGCGCTCGTTTTGATGGCCGTAGTGATTCTGACCGTATCATTAAAAAAGTTTAAAGTGAGATTAGAGTGAGGATTAAAGGATGTTTAGCATGCTACAATAATCAAAATATTCGCACGGTTATTTATTTGCTTTTTCATAGCTCCTATAATTGGTAAGTAAGGCAAGCTAAGGGGGTAATTTCCGGTTACCCCCTTTTTTTATGCTTTTTCTTAAATAATTCCTTATTTTCGTCTCATGAAGAATTTTTCAATCGTTGGAGCCGGATATGCGGATTCTGTTGTTTCTATTATTTATACTAGGCGGATCTCTTGCCTATGCGGGATACGAAAGCAAGAAGTTTGTCGAAGAAACCCCGTACGTCGTTCGCCTGAAGAACGGGGATATGCTTACGGGATTTGTCGCGGTCGTCCCCGCCTTGGACTCCGCCGACCGTAGTTCCATAAAGCTTACCACGCAGCTTGGCGCTCCCACTATTTATTTGGACGAGATAGCGGAAATAACGCCCCTCGACTCATATTATCGTCACAAGCACAGGCATTACCTTCTCCCTACGGGCATCTCCATTAAGGACGACCATTTCGTGGGCGATTTTGAAGCTCTTTTTTTCTACGCGGGCGCCGGCATAACGGATTACGTCTCGGTAACTTTCGGACGCTCTATTGCGCCCTTCATACCGTCCTCGGATCAATTGAGCCTACTAAACTTTAAAGCCACTCTTTATTCGCAGGAATGGGACACGTTCGACGGGGGGATGGATTTGGCGGTAGGCTCCAATTTAGCCTTTGTCAATCACAACAATAGATTGGTTCATTTCTTCACGTCTACCAGCTTCCGGTTGCCTAAATCAATCCTTACCGGGGCGGTCTTCTATAAAACAATGGGCAAGGATCTCTACGAGCTTAAGTTTGGCAACGAGCGCGTTAACCTAAATTATCCCGACGGAAGCTGGGGCCTGGCGTTAGGGCTCGACACAAGATTTACGCAGCGCAAGGATCTGCATTTCGTCGGCGAGATATGGAATTCCGATATTACCCGCCCGACGAATACTGGGATACTCGTGGGCTTACGGCTCGCCAATACGACGTTTGCCGCGGATTTTGGCATATCGTACTTTACAGCGCCGTTTTTCGCGCCTTATTTCAGCTTCGTCTGGACGCCCGCCAGCGCGTTTTAATAGGAGCTTCTTCCGAAGTTTAGGAACTTATTCCACTTTAGGTAGAGCTCCCAGGTAGCTTTTACGTCTCGCATGCAGTACTCGGAGATCTCCGCTATTTTTCCTTCCTTGAACATCTCCGTTACCATCGAGCCGTCCACTCCCTCCGCTTTCGGGGAAGTTATCCCAAAGGATCGCGCATAGAAGTCAAAATTAAACCGCTTTGTAGCGCCGAAGCCCGAACCGGAAAAGTATGTCAGCTGATCGAGCAAATCAATGTGCAGGGGATAATTGAATTTCGTGCCCTCCATCAGGTTGCGGGAAGGGCGCACCTCGAGAGCTCCCGAGCGTAACATTAAGAATGGCGCGTCGAAATTTCTACCGTTGAAGGAAACTAGTATTATGCCGGGCCGCTTATGCAATCCTTCCCAGAACTTGCATAGTAATCTTTTCTCGTTGAATAGATAAAGGCAGGTTCCGTCGCCAAGCTCGACCGTTCTCGAGGCGTCGCCTTCGAGCGTGTCGTCCAGCCCGTAAACCACTTTATTTTCGAGGGTGTGCTCGCCGTTTTCCTCGCATTTGTATCGTCGCATACCTATGCAGCCGACCTGCGCCGTAAAAGGGGTCAATCCCATCAGGAATTTTTTATCGGCGATTTCTTCTTCGGTTTCAGCGCCGCGCAGCCAATACTCTTGCTGCGATTCCGATAGCGTTTCAAAATCTAATGCGACGGTTTCAATGTCGAATACAAGGAATTCCTTCATTTCTTTTGCCTTTCAATAGCGTCGAATATCTGGTCGACGCCTAAGTGGTCCATACAAAAATACTCTTCGTTTATACAGCGCGGGCTAAAGAAGCACTTGCATTCCTTTCGCGGCTCGACTATTTCGCCCCGGCCGTAAAGCTCGAATTCGTATTTATTGAATATGTTGTTCATTAGTATTAGCGGTTTCTTTAAGCCGATGGCGAGGTGCATGCCCATCGTTACGGCGGAGACAATTATGTCGCATTCGTCGACGAGCGAAATAAACTCGTTAAGCTTGTAATGCCCTAAGTATGCGGCGCCGGTCGTCTCCGCAAGCCGCGAATTGACCTCGTGCTCCTGCGCTCCGCCCAAAAGCAATGGGAAGTAGCCCGCCGATTGGAGCCGCTTTATAAGCTCGACCCAATTCTGCTCCTTCCAAAGCCTGGATACCCAACGGGCGCCGCAGCCCGTATTCAAGCCGACAATCGGCTTGCCGCCCGAGTCGATATTCCATTCGATCGTTGCGTTCTTCTCGAGTATATATTCCTCGCCCTGGAACTGCCAACCGCATATTTCGAATATCTCTTCCATATAATTCTTACGGTTAGCCTTATTTACGTCGTCGAACACCCCAGTAACGAACTTATGGTCGGCAAGAGCATTAGCCGGGGCAGGCCTACCATTCTTAAAAGTAAAGCCCGTCAGCTCGCTCGTTTTTATCCTCGAGGCCAGGGCGCATGCGTGCGGATCCTTATCGAGGTTAATAACGCGATCGAATTCCGTCTGCTCTATCGTAAGGATGGATTCCAGGTTAAACGGCAGAATCTTATTTACTTTTTTGGGCAATACTTCCGGGGATTGCGTCAACCACCAGATGGAATATCCTTCGTATTCCTTCCAAATGCGTTCAAGCAACGGCGTCGTTCGAATAACGTCGCCTATTGCCCCGAGCTTTATTATTAGTATTTTGCCTCGTTCGGGAGTATAAACCGGGCAGTCGGCGCATTTATAACCTCTCTGCTTATGCGGCGCGCAAGGCACGTCGCCCCTGAAGAACTGGCAGTCTTCTCTATAGAATGTAAATTGGTCGTTCATTTTAAAGTTTATATTGCAACATAAAGGTTAAGCCAAAGATTTGAGCGGGATTCTCGACTCGCTTTTGCCTGTAGCCGGGCGATAGGAGTTCGCCACGTTCGTCGTCGGCGCCGATTAAATTCATATACGTATAGTGCGAGCTGATATTAACGTAGTATCCCTTGCCCAATTCTCCGTCCACTCCCAATCTAAAGCTTGGGCCGACGCGGAATGCGTTCTTTTTAGATCCGGTTATCATCCGGTCCTCGAATTCGGGATTCTGGTAATCTATCTCGTAGGAATAATGCTGGTTGTGCACAAAGCTAGCGCGAATTTCTGGTCCTGCCCAGGCGCGCGCCTTCGCAAAATTCATCCTGTAGAAGACGTAGTGCGCTCCTGTGTAGATTTGGAATATATTCAAATTATCGCTGAAGTAGGTCTTCGTGGTGTATCCTTCCGGCACTCTTTCCTTACCGACGTAAAAGGAATAATCGATGCCGACCGGGACTCTCCAGCGTTTCTTTTGGTCGATCACAAAAGTGGCGCGGGCGTCTATCCCGCTTTGTGAATTGTCGAAGCTACCTCCGCGAAAATCTCCCTGTTCGGGCTTTAGCGGAACAAATGGTTTTTTTGCGTCCTGACTTCCAATTATCCAGGATTCTGAAAGGCCTAAGCCCACATAAATTTCTCTGAATGTTTGGGCCGATGATATTGCCGACGGTAGGAATGAGATAATGATTACAAAAGCGAGCAGCTTAATTGGAGAAATAATATGTTTCACGCTATACCCTTTCTTTTATGCTATAAGTTTGCAAATTTTCAGGAGAATTCTTAATTATCATCTCGCCAAGCAGCCCAAGAGAAGTAATCTGAACGCCGACAATAATCAGCGCTACGCCGAGCAGGGCAAGCGGTCGATTGCTTAGCGAGGTTAAGCCTGCCGCCCACTCTATCGTCAACCAGCCGTCTATCAGGAAACCTAAGATAACCAGTAGCATTCCTATGCTTCCAAAGAAATGCAGCGGTTTCTTGAGGTATTTTGTGGTAAAGACGACGGTAAGAAGATCCAAAAAGCCGTTAATAAATCTGGACAGGCCGAATTTCGACTTGCCGAATCTTCGCGCGTAGTGCTTTACCGGGAGCTCCGTTACCTTAAAGCCGTCGCGGTGCGCAAGCGCGGGAAGAAATCTATGCATTTCGCCGTACACCCGGAGAGATTTTACAACTTCATAGCGATAGGCCTTCAGCCCGCAGTTGAAGTCGTGGAGCTTTAGCCCGCTCGCTACGGAGGTAATATAATTAAACAACTTCGAGGGAGCTGTCTTCGATAAAGGATCTTTTCGGTTCTGCTTCCAACCGCTGACTAAGTCATAGCCTTCTTTTAGCTTATTTATTAAATTAGGAACTTCCTGCGGATCGTCCTGAAGGTCGGCGTCCATAGTAACAACGTATTGCCCCTTAGCCGCGGCGAACCCAACGGCTAAAGCCGCCGATTTGCCATAATTTCTTCTGAACCTGATACCGCGGAACTTATTATTCCTGGCGTGTATTTGCTTTATTACGTCGAAAGAGCCGTCAGTCGAGCCGTCGTCAACCATTATAACTTCGTATCGGTTGTTCGCATGCTTGGACAATACGTCCTCCAATTGCAAAGCCAGTTCCGGCAACGATTCCTCCTCGTTGAAAAGAGGTATGACGACGCTTACTATATTCAAAGGGTGCGTGCGCTCCGGCCTTGGATATGGCTTTCCGCTATGCTGCGGCGTTTGAGGATTATTTCTTTGCGAACCGGATTGCGTTTCTCGGTTTGGACGTCTTTGCTTTGAGTAGTTTTGCTCGTCGGGCACTTTTTAACTCCGGTAAAATTCAAATATACAAAATCTTTTAAATCTTTATAAATTTTCTAGCAATATAAGAGCCATTTTTTAATTGAAATCGAAAGAAATATACTGACGGAGGCAACGAATTTAAGTTTATCTCAGCGGTCTTCTCAATTCTGCCCTTAAGAACCTCGTTTCCTAATGCGTCCAGAATGGAGTAATCTCCAGAATCATCCAAGCCCTTTATCCTAAGCTCGTCGCTTGCCGGGAGGGGATACATTACAAAGTCATTATTTTCTTCGTAAGCCGACGTATTTCCGTCGTTCAGCCAAACCTTGATAATAAACCTGGTATGAGCGGAATTCGTAATAATTGCATGAAGCGAATCTTTCATATTGAATTTATAGACGATACCGCCCATAATATCCGTTAAAACGGCAGAATCAACTGTTTTGGGAATGTTGTCCCACCCTATAGAAAGTTGTTCCGCGCCGCCCCATTGTACCCAAAGCCTATACTCCCTGTAATAATGCGAGCTGTCGCTGGGTATCGAACGGTAATCGGCGTAAGAATACATCATATCATTCCTGGCCGAATCCGGGAAATAAACGAACGCATGCAGTATATTGCCGCGCGGATGCATAGGCGGTAGTTCCGCTTCCCCTAAACTGGTGTCGAGCCAGTTTGTCGCATTCTTTAAAACGCCCAGGCGCAAAGTAGGTTTTGCTTTTACGCCAAAGTTGTCCGTAATATATATATTAGTCGTCCATTCCTGCTGCGCGTTCAGCGCTTGGGCTCCTATTAAAAGAGCAATAATTATTATAAGTTTTTTCATTTCATGTTCTCCATTATTATGAATTTTAACGTATCGATCGCTCCCAGATTTTAAAAAAAGGGACAGCGCAATCGCTTGCGCTGCCCCAACTTTTCTAATTCTCGGCGTAATTATTTAACTACGCTTATCTTTGCGATAACGGTTGCATTGTTTTGCGTGAACTTAACAATGTATGCGCCGTTAGCTAAAGTAGTAGCGTCGAGGCTTACGTTGTAAGCGCCGGGAGCCATGCGGCCATCAGCTAAAGTGGAGACCTTAGCGCCCGTAGCGTCGAATAATTCGACAGTAACGTTAGCTTCTTCGGAAACCGTGTAGGTTACGTTTGTAGCCGTAGCTACAGGGTTGTTGCCTACCGTCAATGCCATTTCGAGCGAGCCGGAGGTAAGTACTCTTACTGCGTCGAAAGGAGCGTTGTCGATAACGATTTCTTTGTTTTCGCCGCGCTTAACCGTACCGAAGATTCTGCCTGTGCCGGCGTCAACGAAGGTTAATTCGCGGGTTGCGTTAGTTACGTTAACAGTTACCGGGTAAGTAACCGATTGAAGTCTGATAAGAGCTTCCGAGCTTGCGCTTAAGTAAGTGTTGCCGTCGAAACGAGCGTCGAAGAGGTCTGCCGGAGGAGCCGGAGGAAGTTCGAACATCGAAACAACGCCGCTGTTGGAGTTCAAGTAGAGTTCGTAGCTGTTCGAGGCTTTGTCGCGAAGCGCGAGCTTGGTCGAAGCGGCTAAAATATCATTCTTGCTTGCATTAAAGACGGATTCCTTTTTCGGGATAAACGGAGCGACAAGCTTAAGGTAACCGTCGCTGTTTACTTTAATCCAGTAGCCTAAGCCAGGAGTAAGTACGCTAACTTCTTCGTAGCCGCGACCGGTCTTGTAGGACCATACGCCGTACTTAGTAGTGTAGCTCTTGTCCGGAACCGGGCTGTTCTGGAAGCGTGTAAATGCGATGTCAGCAACGTTTATCGGAACTGAAAGAGCGCCGATACAGTTCCAACCGCCGTAGAATTCAGGCTGATCGGGGTCGCTTCTGTCGCCTTGGTAAACGCGGATAGCGTCGTACGGAGGATTCTCGATAGAGATTTCGTACATTTCAGTTCCAGCGAACTGACGGTCAATGGCGTCGCCGTACTTAATGAAGTATCCGATGCCGGGGCGAAGGATTTCTTCAGATTGATACTGGTTCTGCGAGAAGAAGTAAGGTATGTTGATAGCGTTCGGGAATACCGTCTTCCAGTAAGCGTTCAGAGGACGCAACGGGAGAGAGAGTAAGTTCCAACCGCGGCTGATCGTAGGCATACCGTTAGCTGTATCGATAGTTTTGGGCAACGTGTACTCAATGATGAAGTCATTGATGCGAGCGTCGGTAAACGTATAGTAGAATGTAGAACCGCCGCCGGAGGTAGCGTTTCTCATATCAACTGCCGGGAACAGGGTTCCGTTCTGAGTGTCGCGTAAGTATACTCTTGCGCCTTCCGGGAATTGGGAAACGTCCCATTGCAAAGTAACGGGATAGTACTGAGCTGCGCCTGCATTGAAACGTACATAGAAGATGTGCGATTTCTTGTCTACATAGCTGCGGATATCGCGGGATACCGAGCGGGGCGTAGTTCTGTTAGGAGTAAGATCGCTTAAGCCATAAGGATATTTAGCGGCCAAATCTTTGTAGAGCTGAGGTTCGAAGTAGAATCTAGCGCCAAATTCGGTCGGGGACATATCGGAAGTAGCTGCGCGTTCGCCGTAGATTTCATCAACGTCGTCCGTTGCGCGATCGCCGGTTCCAAAGACTAATTGTACGTCGTCGCCAACTGCGCCGCGGGAGTTGCGTAAGTTAAGCACGATGCCTCCGGGGTGATCGATAGGATTCTGATCGCCGGCCGGTTCAAACGGGTTACGGAGGTAGATGAAAGTAACTTTCATTCTAACGGGATTCGTCTTTGCGTAAGGCGACTTAAATGTCAAGTAGCCGGTGTAGATACCGGATTTTTCCGGATCGTTCGGGTCGTTGAGATTCAAAGCGGTAGGATCGCCAATGATTTCTAAGTTGATCTTACCTTGAGCCATTGTGGGCGCGCCGCGCGGGTTGTTACGGCTTCCGAGGATGTCGTTATCGATATAGTTAATGTAACCGTAGCGCGAAGCGGCGGGAATAGGATTTTCGTCGCTTGTAGCTATTTTAACGGTTCTGAATTTCAGCCACGGTTGATCGCTTTCGATCTCAACCTGGTTAAGTCTCGTAGATGTTACGTTGTTTTCCAACTTAACTATTTGAGTGGCAAGTCCGCCGTTTACGTCAACCGTGATAGGCAGATCTAATTCAAAGTAACCTTCTTTAGGATTGGAGATGGTATAGCCCAAGCTCGGATCCGACGGGAAGTAGAAATTAGGTTCCTGGTCGGTTAAGTGAAGATAGATCGTACCGGGACGATAGGGCTCAACCTGGAAATTCGGGTTAAGTTCTTCGCCGATAAGGTCGTCGTTACGTACGCCTAAGATACCTTTGTTCTGGTCTACGGAAGGATAATCGATAGGATATCTTACCGGATCCCATTTTTTCATAGCTTTCTTAGGTTCGTCTTTTGTAATGTCGAAGTCGTTGTAACGTATCGAACGGTTGTCAAGGTAGATCGGAGTTTGTTGCCAGGTCTTGTTCGGATCGCCTGCAGTTTCGCGACCAATAACTTTAAAGCGAACATACATAAGCACCTTCCAAGCGCGAGGCTCGAAGCTGCTGTTGTGAGGTAAAGGCTTAGGAGAAGAAGCTACGAAAGTTGCTCTTCTGCCGCGGCCTGCTTGGTTAGGATTGCTTTCCCAAGTCTGTTGTTGAATCTGGTACCAATAAAGATTATCTCTTTGGTCGTCCCAGGAGACGTTGAAGCCTTTAGCCGTAGGCGGTTCTTCAGGAGTAACAAGTCCTAATTGCTCCATGTAATTCGGGTGATCGAGTTCAAAGCCGACGACTCTTACTGCCGACGAATCGTACATCAGCGAAAAAGAGAAGCTTTGAATAGGAAGCGGAATATAGGTATCGTCGATTTGATACCAATCGTTCCTGATCCAGATAGGCAATAAGAACTCTCTCGTCTTCGAAGTCGAAGGCGGAACCCATAATCGAGCATCGGGATAAAGGAATTGGTTAAAATCATCTGCGCCTGTCAAGCTCAAATAGGGCAAGATAGGGCGGGTGAGCGCCTGAGCGTAACCGCGTTCACTTATTCCCAGCGTCAGTAAAGCAGCTAGAAATATCCCGAGCGTTAGGTTAAGTACTCGTGAATGTGATAAGAGTTTCTTCATTTAGACCCCCATTAATTGAAAAATACTTGTTTATTACTTATTAATAAAATCTTTGTCTTTATTCTGTAAGTTTCCGTTTGCATCCTCAGGATATATACTCCTTCGGGTAAATCGTTTACGTCCATATAAATTTCATTTTCCATTCGCGCCGTCTCCTTTACTTTTATCCCATTTACGTTTTCTATCGTCGCGCTCATAGCATCTATACCTTTTATATATAAGGCGGTATTTGTGCTCTCTATTTCAATTTGATCTATCTCATTTACCGAATTTGGCTTTGCCGTATCCGCGCTGTCCTTGGGCAGTTCAAGTGCGTTCCGTCTTAGCTGTTCCGGTAAAACGCATTCGCACAAGTTTTGTAATAACACTTCAGAAGCGATAGAAGTTACACCTGTATACTTTTGATGTTTTTCTAAATCGATGTAAATTATATTATCTTTATCTTCGCTTAATACAAAGTTAATTATCGCCGTGTCCGCTTTAAGTTCGTATTCAAAGTTAGTCGTCTTTCCAACTGCGCTAATATTTGAAAATTTAAAAAAGCTAGTGTCCGTCAGACTGAATAGCGCTTTGAAACTATCAAATTTTGCATTTTTATCAACTACTACTCTTCCTATCAAACGCCTGCCATAGTTCGTTATGGTGTCTATTTCTAACTTCACTTCTGCGCCGCGCTCGGATTTATCCATTACTTTTGTTTCGACCGTCGCAGCCTCTAAAGTGTCATATACCTTTTTGAATTCCTCCGTAAATTCAATCGATGTTAGTTTGACAATACTGGTATCCGCGCAATCGCTTTTCGATTCAACCAGGAAGCCAATTAATGGCTTGTTCCCGCTCACAGGCGGATTCGAAAATATCATCGTCGTTGCGAAACCTCTAACCAAGCCTTTCTGGGCGTCTATCGACATATCATGCGCTTCGAATGCCTCCGATAAAGTGCCTATATATATCGGTTGGATAAATTTTATCTTTTCCGGGTTATAGGAAATATCATAGTCAAATCCATAGAGCGAATCAATTAGTTTTATACTTCCTATGTCAATCAAAAGTAGAACTTCTCTGCCTCCAGGTTTATCTTTATCGCATAAATCAACTTTGCTATAAGGATAAATTTTTGCTTTAAGGGTTTCGACCTTGGAAAATAATTCCGGAGAGTTGCCGGCGAAAGCCGACAACGCTCCGAAAATAAACAATATCAAAGAACGCGCGCGCATTATTTCGTTATTACGAAAGTACCGGTTGCGGAAGCCGCGCCTTCGAGTTTGTAAAGATACATACCGTTAGCGAGGTTTGCGCCTGCTTCGTTTCTAGCGTTCCAGTTAATGTTCTTTACGCCCATTTCCATGTTTTCGCTGGCGAGAGTAGCTACTCTGTTGCCAAACATATCATAGATAGCGAGCGTATAGAAACCGCTTACGGGAACGTTGATCGTGAAGTTAGCGTTCGAAATAACCGGGTTCGGGTTCATGCTAACTACCACGTTTGCAGCGGCGTCGTTAGCGGAGAGAACCAGATTGCGGTTGTTATAAACTTCGTCGTTAATTCTAATATCGTTGATGTTGAGGTTATTTTCATTTGTCGTGAAAACTACCCATGCGATAGGTTCGTTAGCTTCGAATTTACCAAGAGCGGAAACCACTGCTGTGGAGCCTTCGTAGCTGGTAAGAACTGTATTGCCGTCTTTCGTGTTAGCATCGATGCCGATAACGGAGCCGTTGATATCGAATTTCACGCCGAGAGCGCCGTCAAAACCGTTTTCGCTGTAGATAGGCATCCTGTAGGAGCCGGTACCTAAAGCTGCCGGGTTGTCGAACGTCAAAGTGTGCTTGCCTGCGAAGTCGACGGAAACCTTACCATAGTGAACTATAGTATCGAGCAACCAAGGAAGCTCGGGAACTCTTGCCGAAGTATAGGCAAGGATAAGAGCCGCGTCGTATTCGTTTGCTTCAAAGAGAATTTGCTTCGTCGAGCTTACGTCAGTAGGAAGATCTTCAAAGAAATTCATGCTCTTTTTAGTTATAGAGACTTTCGTGCCTGCAAGTGTGCGGTAGTAACGACCATTGTGATTTACGTCCGCATGGTAAGCGGGACGTCTACGGATAGAATCAAGGGGTTCATGTCTTGCGATAGAACGCATGATGATCCTTGAGTCGTTTACCGTTACGAAACGAGCCTGCTCCATACCATAGTGTCTTTGACCAGCGGCTTTGCTCATATCAGCGTCGCCGTCGCCCCACCATTCTTCAACATTGAGAACTGCTTTAGCGCCGAAGCGGAATCTAGCGTCCATTCTGCCAGTAGGAGGCCAAAGGTTGGAAAGATCCTCGCGATGACTAGCGTCTATGTACGAAGAACCAGGATTGTTTTCTATAAATACGTCGTTGATAAGCGCATTAATGAATTCAGCCTGCTGACCGATTTCCTTACCTTCGCCTTTAAGGCCAATAGAGGAGCCTCTAGTCAGTATGGTTTTATCTTCATTAGACGCTAAAGTGTTGTTTCCACCGACCGGGCCGTATGTAAAATCAATAGAACCTTGTTTGCTTATCGGATCCTTCGACTTGTAGATAATTACTTGGAAATTAGCTACGGAGTTCTTAAGGATCGTGCCGTTCATGTTATAATTAATGTTAAGGTCTTTCCACTGAATAATAACGCTGCTGTCAGTTCTCTTATACGCAATGTACGACATAAGAAATCTGTTAGTAACGTCGGCTTCCCACCTGTAGTAGTGATCTCCCCAGAAAGGAGCCAATACGTTAACGGGGGATGTAACGTCGCTGTTGAAAAGCGCGCGGGGATCGTTAGGGATCGTGTTCGGAGGAAGTAAGATAGTATTACCGTCTTTTCTTCCAAAGGTAACGAAACCGTTTACGTTAACCCATACTTTATCATATATTTCGCCATTGAACTCAAATTGGAAGCCTAAGTCTACCCTGGCGTAACCGTCATTCGGATTCGGCACGTCAAAGTTCGGAGGCAAGCCAAACTGAGTCGGCGGGATAATGTGAACTTGGGGATCGTTGAAAACGTCGATTTCTTGGTAGCCGCCAGTAACGACTCTAACAGTATCGAATTCCCCGAAGACTTGCGCGTTGGCGGGTTGCACCAGGGCTATTGCCCAGAGCGCCACCATAGCCGCTACACAAAATAGAATTTTTCTCATTTTTATCTCCGTTTATTATAAATATTTTTTCCGATTTTAATTATTTAATCAGTGGGCGGGCTTTCCCGCCCACATTTTTAAACAATTACCGAACGATTACAACCGGATAAGTCGAGATTTCGTTACCTGCGACCATGCGGATAGTGTAAGCTGCAGCAGGAAGTTTATTTCCATTAGCGCCTAAGCCGTTCCACATAATCTTATGGTTGTTAGCGTCGAAGGCTTGGTTTGCAAGCGTAACAACAACGTTACCTAACATATCGACTACTTCGATCTTAACGTTTGCGGGTTGGGTTAATCCGAATTCAACTACTGTTTCGTTCGAAACCGGGTTCGGAGCTACGCTGTACAATCCAGTCTTGAGAATTGCCGCGTCTTCTGCGCCGCTCTGCCAGTCGTGGAGAATCCAGAAACCGTCAACCGTAGGATCGGTGATGATTACTTGATAAACCGTAGGATCATCCGTTCTCCAGCCTGCCGATACGGAAGCAGTATACTTATAGTTAACTGCAGGGTTAGCCATATCGAAGCTGAACAAGTTACCATCGGAGAATGCATCTCTCAAGTACCACTTCGAGCCGGTCGGGTTACGAACCGCGTCGGTCGTTGCGGGGATGTTTTCAGGTTTCCAAGAGATGTATAACGGGTACATCGGGGATGTAGAACCGTTCTCACCGCCTGCTTGTACGCGAGCTTTGTAAATCATGTTCTTAATTACGTTCTTCTGCGCTTGCGGGAAGATGTTTCTGTGAACGCCGTTCGTCGAAGGTATAGACCATCTTGCGTCGAATACGTCTGCCGGGGGCAGAGGAGGTAATTCGAATTCGCAGAGTTGGCGATCGATGTAACCAAGGAATCTCTGGTCAGGAGCGTCCATACCGTCGCCGGTAGTTACGCCGCTGGCGCTGATTTCAAGGCTGGACGTACCGAATTCCAATACCTGGAAGCTTCCGATAGCGTTGCGTACAGTGACCGGGCATACGAAATCGGTCTGGAGAGATACTTGTATTCTGTATACGAGTACGTTCTTCAAGCCTTTGCCGTCCGTTACTTCTACTTTAACGGTTACTTTACCGTCAGCTTCAGGAGCTAATGTAAATTCGTTAGTATTGATTGTTACCTGTACGGAATCGTCATAGTCCGTGTCCGAGATAGTCTTCGGATTTACGTCCAAAGCCGTTGTCGGGATCGGGTTATCGTTTGCGTCAAGTAATCTAACGGTTAATACTTCTTCGCCGGTGTTGCGGAGCAAGTCGCGGTCGGAAACAATAATCGTTGCGGTGTATGGTTCGCGGAATGCGACGCATTGAATATCCGGTACGCCTAAAGCGAACGGCGGATGGTTCGTTGCGAGCACTTGCATTTGGAATTGCTTGTAAGCGCGCAAGCCGTCTTCGTCCGTAACGACTACTGTTACAGTAGAAGTCTTAGGCGCGTCGGTTACGCCGGGCACGCCATAGAGCACGCCGCTTTCTTTGTTGATTTTAAGCCACGTAGGAGTGGTCTTCAAGCCGTTATTCAAATCGATTACGCCTGCTTCGTCGTAGCAATCGTCAATGCGAAGAGTGTTACGAGTATCGTTCGGGTAGATCAATTCAAACGTATGGTTTTGACCGAAGTTAGGATCAAAGACTCTAATGCGTCTGTTGGAATCCGTAAGCTGCGGGTTGTAGTCAAAGTCTTCGGTTGCCGACGGTAAGGTATTCGTAAGTATTTCAGGCTGTATGTTGATAAATACAGGCATGAGCTTGCTGGTCTTGCCGGAGTGACCGTCGTTGACTACGATAGTGAATACGGTGTCAGTGTTGAGCGCGCCGTTAGTCTGAGTTTTAGGCATAAGCATAGCCATTGCTTCAGCTCTCGGGATACGGACGTTCAATTGGCCGCGCGAAGTAAAGTCTACTGCGAACGGGTCAGCCGTCGTTTCATTATCATATTTGTAAATATATTGTGAACCCATCCAAGCAGGTCTAACTTGCGAAACGAGTTTCGCAGGAGTGCCGCCAAGAGGATCGACATCATAATCAGTCGTGTCGACTACGATAACTTCGTTATCTACGGGTCTTACCGCGGTGTTAGCAAAGCCGTAAGCGGTCTTACCATAACGGTAATCCCAATTTACTGCCCAGCTGTCTTCCTGCTCGTCGTCCGTGTTGAAGTCAACCTGGAAGCGGAGCTTGTCGGTAAGGTTTGCGCGAAGCTTGCCGTCTTTAGTGAAGTTGCAGGTGTAAACCGAAGGCGTATAATTTCTTTCAGCCGTAGTTCTTGTTGCAAGATCAGTAATAACGGAAACCGGAGCTAATTCTTCGCCGCCGGGTTCGATAAATTTCGGAACCGAATCGACAACGAATAATCTGAAAGCGTAGTTAATCGTTGCATTGCTGCCAAAGTCGATAGTATCTTGTTGTAAGTAACGTGCATTTGCAGAATCGTACTTCATAGCGTGCAAGTACGGTCTGAAGGTCTCGATGAAATGAGCTATCATTTCTTCGCTAACGCCAGCTGCGCGGAGAGAATCAACCGTTCTCCAGGTAGGAGGATAGTTGCCTGCGCCAACGAATACTAATTCGCCGCCGGGAACTACGTAAGGATTGATCGGCTGACCGGTAAAGTGTACATAGCCTCTCGCGCCCCATCTCTGAGGTTCGGATGCTGCAGCGGTATCGGCTTGAAGCCATCTGTAGAGACCGGAATTCTGATCTACGTTCCACGTGTAGCTGAGCTGCGGGTAAACGTCGCTGAAGTCAGTTCCGTCGTTCGAGCGAGGATCGTAGAATTTGTTAGTGTCGATTGCGGATACTAATAAGATAGAGTCGCGGCCTTGGATTGCTAAGTCTTCCAACTGGCTATATTTTCCGTTTTGCGGAGCGGGGTACGATCTGTCTTCAGTTACGAATACCTTGTTTCTGAATTCAGGAACGCGTTCGTTCGTGATTGTCTTAATGTTACCAGTAAATACCGGAGGTTCGGTCGAACGGGTTACGGCGAAGGAGATACCGTCGCGGTAAGCTACGTTCACGCCTTCTCTCCAGAGAACCGTACGGGAGATTACTCTGATCGAATCGCCAACGTTTGCGGGAAGAGCTTTGAAGCGCTCGCCTGCGAAGAACGTAGTGTTCGAGATGCCTTGATCCATGTTGGAAGTAGGCATGCCGGGGCGGTTGCTGAATAAGTTCGGAACCGTTGCGAATTCAGTATAGTTTGCGTGGTATTTTCTTCCTGCCAAAGCGGAAGCGTCTTCTTTGTAAGCGTTACGGTAGAGGTTCTCAAGTAAGAACGCGCCGGAACCGTAGTTGGAAAGGCCCTGTGCCGAGCGGCGAATAAGAGTATTCGGATTGCGACGGCTAAGGTCGGGAACGATTTCAACTCTTGCGCGGAAGAGATCGCTTTCGTCAGTGATCTGGGTCATGTTTACGCGAATGTAATCGCCGGTAGTTTCGTTGATTACGAAGAATACCGATTGGTTCATGAAGTCAGGAATGTTATTAAGTCTTTCCCAACGACCGCCAAATTGATCGCCATAGTAGCCAACTTTCGTTTCGAGGTACAGCGGGTAACCTATCGGGTGATAGAACCTGCCGGTCGAATCGGGCATCCATTCCGACTGGAGAGCGCGGAGTTGCGCAAATGCCGGAACGCCGTTAAGCATGGAGTCTGCGATAAACGGATCGCGGGTCGTACGACGAACGTATTTACCCAACGAAGGCTGACCTTTCGAAGTTGTGCTGTCAAAGCGAGCGATTATCGGAGGAATACCTACAGCGAAGTCCTCGATCGGGCTCATGCGTCTGTTGGAATAATCCGCCGTCTTTATATCTGTGTGCTTGTCATAGATGTCGTAGATCTTACCGGACATTAAGAGTTGTTCGGGGATCGTGTTTGCTGCCGGAGTGTTCTCGTCTTCAGCGTTTGCTAAAGGTACGGGAGTGTAGTTGAACGTCTTAACTACTTCGCTCAAGCCGCTGATAGTCGTACCGTAGAATTCGAACGGGCCTTGCGTACGTGCGTCGGCTGTCGGGATCCAGAGGTAAGGCAAGTGAGTTTCGCCGTTTTGGTCAACGAAGAACGTTTCGGTTACGACTGTGTCGTATTCGATTACTTCCTGGCCGTCGATGAACTTAACTTTGCGGTTTTGTACGAATAAGTTAACGTTAGCTTCAGTGTTGCCCCAGTAGTTGCCGCGAAGAGTGTCCGTGCCGCCGAAACCGATGCCGGTCGAGCCTGCGAGGATACCCTTAGTGTTCGGAGCGTCCGGTAAGCGAATTAAGAAGCGAGCGCGGTTGTCATAGATTGAGTTTGCAGCTTCGCTGTACATATTAGTAGGCAGAGGACCTTGAACTTCGGCGTACATAGTCGCGCTGGCAAGATCGCTGGATGCGAAGTTGCCGGTTACGTCCGTGTTAACGCCATTGTCCTGGTATACTGCGCCTGTGATCGCATTTTGGTTAACGCCTACTTCCGAAGTTGCAACGTTGCCCGTAACGAGCGAACGGTTCAAGACGAACTTCAGGTTGAAGTTGTCGGAGTAGAATGCGGAACCGGTATATGCTTCGTTGTTCTGGATGCGAACGCGGTTAAAGAGGAGGAAATCGCCTCTGTCGCGACGATCGATGTCGATGCTGTCGAGAACATAGATTGCGCCGCCAAGTCCTAAACCGTTTTCAGGAATCATTATTTCCTGGTGGAATCTTTTTACGTCTACGACTGCGAGGTCGAACGGGTTGATTTCATTCCATTTTTGCGTGGAAGGAGACCATGCTGCTACTAAACCGTAATCGCCGACTACGTAACCAACGTTAACGCTCGGGAAGTTTACGTCGTAGAAGTTCCAGTTTTTCCAGGTGCCCGTAACGTCGTTAAGAGAGTCGCGAGTCCAGGTTGCGCCTGCGTCGCCGCTACGGAGAACCGTGCCGCCTTCGCCGACGATGAAACCATTATTAATGCCTGTGAAAGCAATATTGTAAAGGTCGTTAGTCGTGTTTACGTTAACGAAGTCCCAATCCGTGCCGCTGTTCGCGGTGCGGATGAGCGTGCCGTCTTCGCCTACTGCCCAACCGGTTGCTGCGGTATTGAAGAATACCTTGTGCAAGTCGCCGGTAAGACCGCTGACATTGCGGAAGTCCCAGTTAAAGCCGCCGTCGCTTGTTACGGCTAATGTGCCGTGTTCGCCGACTGCATAACCGCGGGTAGTCGAGGTAAAGAATACGCCGTGTAAGTCGTTAGTCGTTATTTTAACCGCTTGCCAGTTTGCGCCTGCGTTCGAGGTCATTATAACCCAACCGCGGTCTGCAACTGCCCAGCCGTTTTGCGAACCTACAAAGTGAACGTCATGAATAGCTTCGCCGATAGGGCTGGTAAGCATATTCCAGTTCAAGCCGCCGTTCGTGGTCTTCATGATGAGGCCGCGATCGCCGACGATGTAGCCGACTACGTCGCTTGTAAATTCTATGTCGTTAAGAGTTAAAGTCGTACCGGAATTTACGTAATTCCATTCCGTACCGCTCTTGGTGAAACGTACGATAGTACCGTCGAAGCCTACGGCAAAGCCGCTAGTTTCGCTCGTCCAGGAAGTTGCGAGAAGTCTCGAAGTCGTGCCGGGAGTGCCCGAGCCGATTTGAGTCGCGCCGGTGCCGAACGCGCCGTAGTCTTGATCTATAAGGTCAGGATCAACAGTCGCGCGGTTGTCAACGAAACGGGTAAGCATAGCCGCGTCGGCGGGAATCGGGGTTGTCCATTGGAATACGGAGTCAACCGATGCATAGCCTACTGCGACGCCGTTCGCGTTAAACGTAACGTTGTCGAGATCGGTAAGGAAGAAGCGATTTTGGGTAGTGGTCGGAAGAGCCATAGCTACTGCCGCGCCGTTACCGTTCTTTACTTCGTTCGAGTTGAATTCAGTAGCTTTTACTAAGTTAAGGTCTGCGTTCAAAGCGTAAATAGCGCCGCCGCCGCGTACTTCCAATCTATTATCGCCGGTGATCAATTCATTGAAGCCGACTTTATTATTAAGGAAACGAGCGCGGATGATTTGGTTCGCTTTGTAAGATTCGTTCGGAGCAGTCCAGATCTGCGGTATGTTTACCGTGATCGCGCCGCCGGAGTAGCCGGCTGCGTTAGCTTCGAAGATAACCGGGTAACGGCCGTCGTAATCGAGCGAAGAGCCGGATTGAACGCCGCCGGAGCCGGTAATGACGAACTTACGGGCGGTATAGATAGCGCCGCCGAACGTAGAAGCCTGGTTATTGCGGAATGCAATGTCTAAACCAAAATCGCGAGCGTTGAGCGGGAGGTCCTGGCCGCCGATGATCGGGGAGAACGTCGCGTCGGCGTTGCCGTCTACGAAGATAGCGCCGCCGGAGCCCGAACGGTTGTTTGCGAATAAGGTCGAATTGTTAATAGTAATTCTTTCGCCGCCGCCGCGTACTTGTAAACGACCGAGGGAGTTTTCGCAAAAGATTGCGCCGCCCTGCGAGTAGTAGCCGCTGTTAGTGCCTGCGATGGTGTCAGTCATAAAGCGAACGCGAGTTTCATTCGTGTTGAATTCGCCCGCTACTATTAAGGATGTATATTTTCCTACATAGATCGCGCCGCCTTTTGCGCCGTTAGTGTTGGCCGCGCTTTGCATATTGCTTGCAAAGTTCTTGGTTGCGCGGAAATAATCGAGTTCCTGGTTGCCGGCAGTGTCGCGCATATTAACTATTGCGCCGCCGATCTTAAGGCTCTTATTGATACCGAAGCCAACTTCTATTTGGCGGGTTTGGTCGTTTTCAGCGCCGCTCATGTAAATAGCGCCGCCATAAGCGAAGTTACCGTTAGCCTGGGGATAGAACGCCGGGTTCGTTAAGTCGTCTGTAGTTATCCAAATGCCGCCAACGAAGAATCTGCGAACGTTAGCGAGTTGAACATAGTTTCTGTCAAAAATTAAATTACGCATTCTGCCGAGGTAAACAGCCAAACGACCGTCGTCGTAAGCCTGGCGATCGAAGTCGCTAAGGGGCTCTGCGAAAGTTTCGTCGATGTTGTCTATTCTCGGGATCGGATTGTTCGCTAAGATATCCGAAGGAGTCAGATCGCGGTTCGTTATGTTCGGGTTTTTGTCGATATCGTAATTGGGGAGACCTGCAATATTTGCGGTCGGGAAGCCGCTCGGGGATTGAAGGATATTCAATGCGCCGCCGCGGTTGCGAGCCATATTGTTAGTGAAGGTCGCGTTAATGATCCAAGTACGAGAGGAGAAAGTAGTGATCGCGCCGCCGGAGCCGTTCGTCAAAGCCTTCATTTTAGGATTGACAACCTGCGCCCATGCGCCGGACAATGTTTCGTTATAAATAGGTAAGCGATCAACCGTAGTGTCTTTGCGGAAACCGTCAAAGCTTACGTTACGGAAGAAAGCTGCGCGGGCGCCGGGAAGCACGACAATGTGGCCCCATTCGCGGGAATTGTCGCCTGCGGGCGCGCCGATGAATTGAATTCTACCGCTAGTCACGTTTACGCTTCTTTGAAAGAGACGTTCCCAGGGACGCATTTTGATATTTACGTCCGTAAGTTCGTCCTTCAAACGAGCTGCCATAAACATAACGGCTTGTTCAAAAGTTACCAGCAATCTGTTGTTATTGCCGCCAACGGGCGCGCCGATTTGCGTCGGTGCGTTCGCCGGGTCGACAATGTCCACGATGCGGCGGGCAGCCGTATCGAGAACAACGTTAAATACGTAGCCGTATTTAGCCGGGTTGACCGTCAATTCTCTTCTTGCCAGGTCAACGTTGATTGTGGCATTGCCTCCTTGATTGTAAAGGAAGTATGCCGGGTCGGAATAACCGTAGTACCCTGATCCGGGAGCGGTCGGGTTAAGTCCGCCTGGGTTTGCCGTGTAGGTCGCGCGTGCGAAGCCGTCGGCGATAATGCGTCCGCCCGTCGAGTCGATCATTCTACCGTTCGGGTAGAACTTGACCTTCGTTCCGGGCTCGATTATCAGCGTACCGGCTATCACGTAGTCTCGGTCGATGATGTAGACCGAGTCCTTTAGAAAGACTCGGACTTCGCCGCGAGGCACACGACCGGATACGAACACTTGCGGTTGCGCCCATCCTAGGGTGTGAGTCAGGATGCCTAAGAAGAGCACCAGAAAACTCAAACGAAACAATCGTTGCATGTTACCTCCAAATATTAAATACTTTAGTACAAAAAATCTATTATTTGCTTATTTATCTTTGCGTAGATTATAAACTCGTCGCGTCAATTTACTAATTACTCAATTTTCATGCCAAGACGCGTTAGGCCTTGCTTCGCATATGTCGCGAGCTCGCCGGTTTCGTCGTAGTCTATAGCCGCGCGGAAGGCTTTTTCGGCGTTTGCGTTGTCCTTAGCTCTTTCGTAGCAAAGGCCGGCGTAGAGCATATAGCGGGTTTTCGAGCGATTTTCCTTGGAAAAGTTCGCGGCTTCTTCATAAAGCTTCGCCGCTTCGCCCCAGGAGCCTTTTAATTCGAGAGCTGCTGCGCGGCCTGCGGCGGCGCCTTTCTCAACTATTTCCGATTCGGCCTTCGACGCGATGTCGAAGTAGCGATTTGCGTCGTCCGCTTTGCCGCCGGCAAGGTATGCGTTGCCCGCTAAAAGAGCGGCAAGCTTGCCCGCGTCGGTCGAGGAATACTCGTCGGCAATTTGAGCTAACCCTATGATTTGTTCGCCGCGTACGCGCGCCCGGGGATCGCCCTTCAAGGCTGCTTCGTATGCGCCGGAGTTATAATAGGGCATAACTCTTGACAGCGCGATCGATGCCGCTTTGTTGTTCTCGTCTGAGCGATGTTTAAGGTAGAAAATGATGCCGATTACCGCTACAAGCGCAATTCCGATGATGATTAGCGTGCGTTGGCGCTTCTGCAGGAAATTTCTTGCGGTTTGTTCCACGTCTCCGTCATTGTCAATCTCGTTGTCCAGTCCCTCGTTGTCGTAATCTTCTTGCGATAAGTCTTTACTTTTATTCATATCCTTCTATGATGTAATTATTTATAATTTAATTCTTTAGCACGCCCGAAGGGAATCGAACCCCCAACCTTTGGAACCGGAATCCAACGCTCTATCCAATTGAGCTACGGGCGCATAACTTTTCAGTTACACTTCTTTCCTAAGTGTACAAATATATAACTACCCTTCGAGTTTTCCAATTTTTATGTTCTGATTTAAATGAAATACTCGCTTATTAAACAAAATATGTAAAGTTTTTGTGCTTGTTGCTTCACACTGTCAACTTTTTTCCACACTTTGCGTAAGCGAGTATTACATTTTTAGAATTTATTTTTCCACATTCCACCGCTCGCAATCCTAATAGACGAACGGATGGGCTTCTCAGTACTTGAGAGTTTCGCGAACGGCGCGGACGACTTCCTCTTTGCTTAAGAGGATGGCGCTCTCGAGTTCCTTCGCAAATCCTACCGGGGTAGGCTTCGAGCCCGCCCGCCGGACCGGAGCGTCGAGGAATTTAAATCCGCGCTCCGTTATTACCGAGGACACTTCCGAGGCTATGCTCGTCATTAACCTGTCCTCCTGGGCTACGACGGCTCTCGACGTTTTTGCGACGCTCGCCATCACTGTTTCTACGTCCCAGGGCACGAGGCTCCGGAGGTCGACCACTTCGCAGGATATGCCTTCCTTTTCCAGGTCCTGCGCCGCCAGTAGCGAGAGGTGAACGGCGTTGCCGTACGTTACGATCGTAATGTCCTTGCCTTCGCGGCGTATTTTAGCTTTACCGAAGGGGACGACGTAATCCGGCTTCGTAACCGGGCCGTACGCCTGCTTGAAGTTGTAGAGGAACTTCGGCTCCAGGAACATCGTCACGCCCTGGCTCCTGATCGAATTCCTTAACAGCCCCGCCGCGTCGTCGGCGAATGCGGGAGCGACTATTCGTAAGCCCGGAAGGGTTGCGAAGGTAGCTTCCAGGTTCTGCGAGTGGTAGAGCCCGCCCTGGATATACCCTCCGCTTGCCAGGCGAATTGTAATATTGGCGGAAAATTGCCCCTTGGTGCGCCAGTAGTCGTGGGAGCACTCCACTAATTGCTCCATCGCGGGCCAGAAGTAATCCGCGAACTCCGCGCCTTCGATTACTACTCTAATATCCTTATTATTATACCTGCAAAATCCGTTCGCCGTTCCGACGATAGCGTCCTCGGCTATAGGCGCGTTGAAGACTCTCCCCTTGCCGAACTCCTGCGGCAGTCCCTTCACTACGTTGAAAACGCCGCCCTTGCCGATGTCCTGGCCCCACATAAAGGTGTTTGGATTTGCCTGGAATTCCTCCTTCAGCGTCCGGTTTAAGGATTCGATGTAGGAGATTCGTTCGCCCGAGCTTGGGAGCTCGTATTCGGTGTTGTCCGCGGGCTTGTACTTAGGCTCGGGAACGATAAAATCCAGGACGGACTTCGGGTCGGCATGCGGAGCCGCTTCGGCTTTGTCGGCGGCGCGGAAGAGCTCCTGCTTGTTCTTTTCTTCGATGGCTTCGATTTCTTCTTTAGAGGCGAGCCCGCTGTTTATTATCTTCATTCGGAATTGAAGCATCGGGTCGCGCCTCTTTACGGCGGTCAACTCGGCTTGCGAGCGGTAGATCTCGTGCCTGTCGGAATTGGAGTGCGAGCGTATCCTGTCGCAATCGGCATGGACCATGGCCGGCCCGGCGCCGGACTCGACGTATTCGCGAGCTTCCTGGAGCGCTTTATAGCTGTCGAACGGGTCGCGCCCGTCGCAGTTGATTATCTTTAGATTTCTCATGCCCCGGTAGTTATCGCTCACCCGGTGGTTCGCCGTCTGATCGTCGATGGGAACGCTGATGCCGTAGCGGTTGTTCTGGATAACGAATATAACCGGGAGCTTTTCAAGGCTTGCCACGTTGATGGCTTCCCAGAAATAGCCCTCCGAGGTTGCGCTCTCGCCGCTCGAGTAGTAGGCGACCTCGCCGGTCTTGTAGTACTTGGCCGCGCGGGCTACGCCGGCTGCGTGCAACGAATGGTTGCCGGTGTTCGAGGAAACGTTTTGTATGTTTAATTCCAACTTAGCGAAGTGATTGCTCATGTGGCGGCCGCCGCCGGCAATATCGGTCTCGCGGCTCAAGCCGTTTAGTATTATCTCCTCCGCCGTGATCCCTGCGGCAAAGCATGTTAGCATGTCTCGGTAGTACGGGAATAAATAATCGAACTTCGGCCGAAAGATCTTGCCTAACGCAAGCTGAATTCCATCGTGCCCCGCGAAGGACGCATGATAGCTCCAACCCTTTGCCATTTTTAAATATAAAGCGGCTTTGTCGTCGAGCCGTCTGCCGAGATTCATCGTCTTATACCATGATAGGATCTCTTCTTTATCAAAACCGGAGAAGTCAAATTCCGAAGTCATTTCAACTTCCACTTCCTTACCGGTGTAGTCCATTTTCACAATATTAATTTCTTCCTGCAAAATCCCGTTGTATTCCATTTCTTTTACCTATTGCAATTAACTGTTTCTTAAACGATTTTTTACTTATTACATCTTTATTTACCATATAAACAAATAAGTTTAGGTCTTATTGTAATAATTGTTATGCTTAACTAAATCATTTAAAGCCGTTAATTGTTTATTAATCGCTCTAATAGTTGGCGCAAAACGGAAATGGATTGCAGGAATAAATTTAGGGGATTAATTCAGCGGGAATTTACCGATAAAAAAACGATCGGGAGAATTACCTCCCGATCGCACGTTTAATTTTGCCTTCGGCGCCGTCGAGCGCTTCCCGCGCTTCCTCGCGGGACATTCCGGCGAGCGTCATTACGAGAGCGGTTTTTACGTGGCCGCCCGCGGCGTCTAAAGCTTTTGAAGCAGCGTCGTAGTCGAGCCCGGCTATCTCCATTACGATTCGCCTGGCGCGTTCGCGGAGCTTTTCGTTAGTTAATTGAAGGTCGACCATTACGTTCCCGTACGTCTTGCCCAGGGCGACCATAGCGGCGGTGGTTATCATATTGAGCGTGAGCTTCTGCGCCGTGCCGCTCTTCATGCGCGTCGAGCCCGCGACGACTTCCGGGCCTACGTTGGGGGCTATAATAACGTCGGCCGCCGCCCCTGCGCGTCGTACGTGCTCCGCGGAGGAAGTAGTGATCAAAACAGTCGCGCAGCCCCTACGTTTCGCTTCGGAAAGCGCGCCAAGCACGTAGGGAGTTCTTCCCGAGGCGGCTATGCCGCATACGACGTCGCGTTCCTCAAGCTTTATCGCCTCCATGGCAGCGGCGCCGCCTTCCCGCTTGTCCTCGGCGCCTTCCTGGGCGCGGAACACGGCTTGCTCGCCGCCCGCGATGACGCCCTGCACCATACCGGGCGGGGAACCGAACGTCGGCGGGCATTCCGAAGCGTCGACTATTCCCAGCCGCCCGCTCGTCCCGGCGCCTACGTAAATTAAACGGCCGCCCGAGCGAAACGCCTTTACGACGAGATTTACCGCCCGCTCGATTTGAGGGATCTCGTCGCGCACCGCGCCCGCCACGCGAGCGTCCTCCTCGTTTATTAGCTCTAATACTTCACTAACCGACATTTCGTCTACGCGGGCCGAACGCGGGTTGCGCTGCTCGGTGCGGATGTCCTGTAGCTCCTTAAACAACTTGCTCTCGGCCACTTTCTATTCGCCTATTATCTTAATTAATACTCTCTTGCGGCGCATGCCGTCGTACTCGCCGTAGAATATTTGCTCCCACGGGCCGAAATCGAGCTTGCCGCGAGTTATCGCGCAAACGACCTCGCGGCCCATCACCTGGCGCTTCAGGTGCGCGTCCGCGTTGTCCTCGTATCCGTTGTGGCGGTATTGCGCGTAGGGTTTCTCCGGCGCGAGCTTCTCCAGCCACGATTCGAAGTCGGAGTGTAAGCCGCTCTCGTCGTCATTAATAAAAACGCTCGCCGTGATGTGCATCGCGTTTACGAGAACTAGTCCTTCGGCGACCCCGCTCTCGACAATTGCGCGCTCGACGTCGCCCGTTATATTAATGTATTCCCTGCGTTTTTTGGTCTCTATCCACAATTCCTTGCGGTAACTCTTCATCTTTCCTCCGAATTCTATTTTGTTCGCATTCAATTTAAAAAAAATATATATTATTTCGATGAAAATTATTAACTTGATTTACCTGAAAAAGTGTGAACGGAAAATTTTAAACTAAGATAAAGCCATAACATGTATATTTCTGTTAATAAACTACGTGAATTCGTTGAAGTAAGTTCAGACATAGCTCAATTGGACGAAACGCTGACTATGCTCGGCATAGAGGTGGAGGAAGCGATCGATTTAAGCAAGAAGTACGAGAATTTCTTCGTCGGCAAAGTTTTGACTAAGGAAAAGCATCCAAACGCCGACAAGCTGTCCCTATGCAAAGTATCGCTGGGCGCTCGCGGCGAGCGCGACGTCGTTTGCGGCGCCCCCAACGTCGAGGCCGGCCAAACGATCGCCTTCGCGGAGCTTGGCGCGGCTATCCCCGGCGCGGGATTTACCATCGAGCGCCGAAAGATCCGCGGCTACGCCTCCGAAGGCATGATCTGCAGTCAAAAGGAATTGGAGCTGGGCGAGGATTCAAGCGGCATATGGGTCCTTCCTGACGACGCTCCCGTTGGCTCCAGGCTCGCGGATTACCTTGGACTTAACGACGTAACGCTCGGCCTTGGCTTGACTCCTAACAAAGCGGACTGCCTAAGCCATATCGGCATCGCGCGCGAGCTTGCCGCCGCCGCTAAAACGGAAGTAAACATACCAAAGTTCGAATTGATGGAATCCGCCGGCGAAAAGACTGCCGACGCCATTAAAATTACAATATTAGATAAAGAAAAGTGCCCGCGCTATTCCGCTCGAATCGTCCGGGACTGCAAAACGATGGAATCGCCCGTTTGGCTGAAGAATTTCCTGACCAAGGTGGGATTCCGCCCGATTAACTTAGCCGCCGACGTAACTAATTTCGTTTTGATAGAACTTGGCCAGCCGCTCCACGCGTTCGACCTGGGCAGGATAGAGGGCGGGGAAATAATAGTCCGCACCGCCGGGGAAGGCGAAGCCTTCCGCACGCTCGACGGCAAGGACCGTACTCTGGACTCCTCCGCGCTAATGATCTGCGACGCGCGCAAGCCGATCGCTATCGGCGGCGTTATGGGCGGGGAGAACACCGAGGTTTCCGATTCGACTAGCGATATTTTAATAGAATCAGCCTATTTCCAGCCGGCATCCATCCGCAGGACGTCTAAAAAGCTCGGCATCGCCTCGGAAGCGGCCTACCGCTTCGAGCGCGGCGTCGATATCGACGGCGTTCGATTGGCCCTGGACCGCGCGACGGAGCTGATTGCGCGACTCGGAGGGGGGCGCGTTCTGACCGGGGCCGTCGACGTCTACCCTGAGCCGGCCCCTGAATTGAAAATTGAATTGCGTTACGAACGCTGCAGGAAAATAATCGGCTCCATGTTAACCGACGAGCAAATACGCGGCTACCTCCAGGCGCTCGGCTTCGAGCTCGTCAGCGAGACTCCGGCCGCCGGCACATTTAAGGCGCCGCGCCGCCGGGGAGACGTATTCGGCGAAATCGACCTGATAGAGGAAGTCGCCCGGCTGCATAATTACGACAATATCGAGCCCCGGTTTACATCCGCCGTCGACTTTGCTTCCGAGCCCCTGCCCGCAAGCTTACTACGCCCGGACATAATTTCGGAAACGCGGAAAGCGTTGGCCGGCTATGGCTTTAACGAGCTGCTAACCTATAATTTAACAGATCCCGCCTCGGCGGCGCTTACCGGCGAAACTCCCGTCGAGCTCGCCAACCCGCTCGGGGAGGAACTCTCGCGAATGAGAACTTCCCTCGCTCCCTCCGTACTAAAAGCCGTATCATTCAACTTGCGCAACGGCAACCGCGACCTGCGGCTCTTCGAGATCGGCAAGACGTTCCGCTACGACGCCGCCGCGGAAGGCTTGTTGCCCGGCTTCTCGGAAAGGATGGAGCTTGCCCTCGTCCTCGCCGGAGAAATATCCCCCAAGCAATGGAGCGATAAAGGGCGCGCAGTAGATTTCTACGATATTAAGGGCGAGGTTGAACGTATGTTAAACTACTTCGGGCTCGCCGGGTACGAATTTGCGCCTCTTCCGAGCTCGACGTTTTTCTCGCCGGACGCGCTTGAAGCCCGCCTGAACGGCGCTCGAATCGCCGAGCTGGGGGTAGTTTCGAAGGACGCCCTAAAGCGCTTCGACATAGAGTTCCCGGTTATGCTCGCGGTCTTCGACTTTTCGTCAATCCTGGTACGGCCGCAAACGCAAAAGAAGTACTCCGCCGTCTCTCCCTATCCAACAATTGAGCGCGACCTTTCGTTCTTATTTGAAAAGAAATTTAACGCGGGCGACGCGCTCGTCATAGCGCGCAGCCGCGGCGGCGAATTGCTTAAGGACGCAGTCATATTCGACCTCTACGAAGGCAAGTCGCTCGGCGAAGGGAAGAAGAGCTTAGCGTTAACTCTCTATTTCTCCTCGACTGAAAAAACGCTTACGGACGAGGAAGTTGAACCGCTCATTCAAGCCATAGTCGCGGGCGTTGAAAGCGACTTAGGCGGCAAATTACGCACCGCGTAAAAAATCGCTTGCGTTTATTATTTTTTTAACTTACATTTGCTAAAAATGAATTACATCGGGAATTTGCGCTACGATGAACGCTAGCTCCGACCTCAGAAACGGCCATGCACAGGACGAAGCCCGCCAGGCTCTTGATAGACTTTGGCAGGCTCTCGCCCGCACGTTAGACGTCGTTCGCCAATCAAAGGAACGCATTTCCTCTTTGGAAAACGAAACAAAAATTGTTCGTTCGGCGGTTGGAGCGAAGGACGCGCAGTTGGCCGCCGCCGAAGCTAATCGCTTAGCGGCTTCCCAGGAGCTCGAGCGAATTAAACGCGAGCTGCTCCAGAAAAATTCTCAACTTGAGCATAACTACTCTTTATTAAAAGAAAAGGCTTCGTTCGTCCCAACCCTTTCGAAGGAAGTCGACGAGCTAAAAGAAAAGAACGCCGAGCTTGAAGCTCGGATCGCCGACCTCCAAAACGAAATCGGCTCCCGGTTCGCATCCCAGGGCGAGATCGAGCTCGCACAAAAAGAAATTGGGCGGAAAAACCTGGAACTCTTCGCTCGCGACAGCGAAATAAGCTCTCTCAAGGAAAAGAACGCAGAGCTAAAGAGTTCGATCTTTAAGCTCCGCCGTGTCGAGAAGGAATTAAGGGTAGCCCAGGAGCAAAACCGTTCGCTAACCGAATCTATCGAAGAAAAAGAGCGGGAAACGCTCAAGCTCCGCTCGCAGCTCGAGGAGAATCAAATCGCGCTCGAACAGATACCAAGGTTGAACGCTCGAATTGCCTCACTTGAGAACGCGAATTTAGAGCTTTCCCAAGAAACCGCGTCTCTCCAGTCCCTCGCGGTAGAACTCACGGAAACGAAGTCCCAACTGGCCTTGGCGCAACGCGAATTAGCTTCGGCCAGGGCTTCCCGCGCGATCGCCGAAGAGGCTCAGCGCCGCGTCGCAAGCGATCGGGACGTGCTACGGGAGCAGCGCAACGCGTTGCAAACGATGCTCGAGGACCTGGAGCGGAAGTATTCCGGCCTTCAAAGCTCCAAGGAGGGCGAGGAAGAGCGCGCAAATAAGATCGCGGAGCTCGAGCAAACTATCTCGAGGATCAACGCCGACGTACAAATCAAGACAAACCTTCTTTACGAATCGCGCAATCACATCCGCGAGCAGGATAAAAAGATCCACCAATTAATAGCGGAAGCGGGACGGCGCGAAAATGAATTTAGAGAGTGCGAACTAAAGCTCCGGCATATAAATGATTCCAACATATCCCAAGAGGCGTTCGAGGCCCAACGCTTAGAGCTAGCAGAACTGCGGTCGCAATATGAAGAAAAAATTCACGAAGAAGCGGCTTTAATCAAAACAAATGAGGAGCTATCGGAGCTTCTAAAGAAGCGTTACGAGCAAATCTCCGCGCTCGAAAATGATATTAACAAATTCTTATCGGAAAAAAAGACTCAATCTGAAAACGGGCGTCAATTGACGAAAAGAATAGAAGAATTTATAAATAGGATAGACAAAAGATTGAAAGTTTGATGAACAAGTATGAGTTAAATTTAACGGGGAAGATGACAATTTAAGCAAAGGAAAGACATCAAACTTTTAATATGAATGAATTATTATTAAATAATCGTTTGCAAATCAATTGTTTTCGACGTATTTTTACGGAGCCTGAAATTGAAAAGGCGGAGTTTTACAATAAAATTAGTAATGCATAGTTAATTCGTTACTAATCGACTTAGATTCAAGTATTAATTGAAGAAGACGATATGAAGAAGTCCGTAAAATTAGAAATAGACGGAAAACCGTTTGCGTTAAAGTGCGACGACGTAGAGGTGACTACCCGCGCGGCCCGCGAACTTGACTCAAGCATACGCGCCCTCAGGCAAACGCATTCGCCTGCGCTGTCGGACACGACGGCGATGGCGCTGGTGGCGCTGAATATATTCGAGGAAAACCTGAAAATCGCTGAAAGAACAGAATTGACAATTAAAGACATGACCGACGAACTGAATAAAATGGCCGATTATCTGCTCTCGGCTCTCGACTAAAGTACTCGAATTTTATCTATTGACATTTTACGGCGTTCTTTGAAACTAAAATTTGCTGCATTGGCTGTTTGCGTGACACGATTGTTTAAGAACTATAAGATAATACATTAGGGTTACTGCTTCCAGGCATCAATAACAGGCCTCGTTGCGCTTTGCGCGCAAAACCTCGCGGGACGGGTTCCCGCGCTATGGGGTTCAGTGGAAGTTAGAAATACTTGGGGCGTTTCCCACCGTGGTAATGAGGTTCTTACCTCGAAGCGCGGCAGCCCGTGCAGTTTTATTCCAGCATTTTTTAATATAAATAACAAGGAGATTTTATATCGATGGATCAAATACTCGTAATAGTCGCGGTCTTAGCTGCTATTTTGGCGGGTATCGGTATAGCTTATTTTTCAACGACAAAATTGATGGCTCGTAAGCTGGAAGAGGCCCGGCAACACGCTGATAGCATTATTAAAGACGCAGAAAAAGAAGCCGCCCAAACCAAAAAAGAAAAGCTCTTAGAAGTTAAAGAAGAATGGCATAGGCGCAAACAAGAGTTTGACGCAGACATTCAAACCCGAAAGTCAAAACTTCAAAACGCGGAAAAGCAAATTAAGCATCGGGAAGAAGGCATCGAGCAAAAGCTCGACATTGTTCTTAAAAAAGAAAGAAACCTGCAACAGCTCGAGGAAGAACTTAAGTCCAAGGACAAGAAAATCAAGGAACAATTCGAGCTGGCGCAAAAGCTTATCGAAGAACAGTCCGCCCGGCTCGAAAAGATTTCGGGACTTTCCCGCGACGAAGCTAAAAAGCAACTTTTCGACGGGTACGTCAATGAAGCTAAGCAACTCGCCGCGCAGCAGATAAAGCAAATTCGCGAAGAAACTAAAATGAAAGCGCAGCGCGAGGCCCAAAATATTATCGTGCAAGCAATACAGCGCACCGCCTCCGACCATAGCGTCGAGACCACAGTCTCGGTCGTCTCGCTCGACAGCGACGAAATGAAAGGCCGTATCATTGGCCGCGAAGGCAGGAACATACGCGCGTTCGAAGCCGCGACAGGCATCGACCTAATTATCGACGACACGCCCGAAGCGGTCGTTATTTCCGGTTTTGATCCGTTCCGACGCGAAGTCGCAAAGAACGCTCTGGAAAAGCTTATGCTCGACGGCCGTATACACCCCGCACGCATCGAAGAAGTCGTTGAAAAGACTCGCAAAGAACTCGAAGAAGAAATCTCCCGCATCGGCGAAAACGCCCTCCTGGAGCTCGGTCTCCACGGTATGCATCACGAGCTCATCCGAATGACCGGCAAAATGAAATTCCGCTCGAGCTACGGGCAAAATCTCTTGAGCCACTCCATTGAAGTCGCCTACATCTGCGGAATAATGGCCGCCGAATTGGGATTGGACGCCAACCTCGCTAAACGAGCCGGACTGCTCCACGACATCGGTAAGTGCGTCGATAAGGAAACCGACGGCCCCCACGCCCTGATAGGCTACGAGCTCGCTAAAAAGCACCGCGAGCACCCCGTAGTGTGCAACGCAATCGGCGCCCACCACGAAGATATCGAAATGGAATCCCCCATCGCCGTTCTCGTTCAGGCTGCCGATTCGATCAGCGGAGCGCGCCCCGGCGCAAGACGCGAATCGCTCGAAAACTACGTCAAGCGGCTTGAAAAGCTCGAGGCTATCGCAGTTAGCTTCGACGGCGTCGGCAAAACCTTCGCTATCCAGGCCGGCCGCGAGATCCGCGTCATAGTCGAACCCGAAAAGCTCGACGACGGCTCCAGCGATATTCTCGCAAACGAAATCGCTTCCCGTATCGAAAACGAAATGGAATATCCGGGCCAGATTAAAGTTACGGTTATCCGCGAACGTCGAAGCGTCGCTATAGCTAAGTAACTTTTGAATTTACATTTTTCTCTTCAAAAAGCCGGCCCTCTCAGCCGGCTTTTTGCATTCCGCCACAAAGGATTTTTGTGCTCGACTCCGGCTGCTTAGAATAAATCTCATTAAATGAAAAATATAATTTTAAAGAAATAACCTTTTTTTGTAAATTTCCTTTAACGAGAATTTAATATTAAAAAAATGATTTGGACCGGACTGAATGCAACGATATAGCCTAAATGGCCGCGGAGCTATGACGCGCGGCTCTTACTACATAGTTAAGTCTCCATTCGACTCGTCTCCCGTAGCGGAAATCGAAAAATCGGACGCTCAAACCGTCGAACAAGCCTTTTGCAACGCGGAATACTATTTCGGAAGGGTAATGAAGCGAATGCCCGCCTACGAGCGAGCGGAGATACTTTACGGGGTTGCGCGCCTCATTAGCGAGAATATTGAAGACCTGGCGAGGACGATTGCGCTCGAGGGAGGCAAGCCGATAAAGGACGCCCGGGTCGAGGCTATTCGCGCGGTCAACACGGTTAAGATGTCCGCCGATTGCGCCCTTTCTCTAAACGGCGAGCAGATAACTATGGACCGCGCGCCCGGCAGCGAAGAATACCTGGCCTACACGACGCTCGAGCCGATAGGCCCCATACTCGCTATATCGGCGTTCAATCATCCCGTTAATTTAATTTGCCACCAGGTCGCGACCGCCATCGCGGCGGGCAATACAGTTCTCGTTAAGCCCGCCTCCCAGACCCCCGTATCCTGCTTTAAGATTATTCGCTTCTTCCACGAGGCAGGGCTGCCCGAAGGGATAATAAATATATTGACCGTGCCAGGCTCGGCAATGGACGGCATAGTAGCGGACCCGCGCTTGCGGTTCATTTCTTTTATAGGATCAGCGGACGTGGGCTGGAACCTTAGCAAAAGGATCGCCCCGGGAGTTCGCTTAGCGCTGGAGCACGGGGGGACCGCCGCATCGATCGTTACGCAAAGCGCGGACGCGCTTTACGCCGCCCAAAGGCTAACTAAAGGGGCTTTCTACCATGCCGGGCAGGTTTGCGTCTCTACGCAGCTTATTTTCGCTCATGACGATATTTACGAGGACTTTCTAACGCATTTTATTCCTGCCGTCGAATCTCTCTCGACGGGCGATCCGACTAAGGAGTCGACGGACGTCGGTCCGCTGATAGCGCGAGCGGAATTAGAGCGCGTGGCGCGCGCCGTAGCCGAGGCCCAGCTTGCAGGAGCGAACGCCTTAACCGGCGCGGGGAAGATGCTCTTTAATTGCTATTCGCCCACTGTGCTGGAGGGCGTGACGCCCGATATGGAAGTTTTTACCTCCGAAATATTCGGCCCGGTTGTCAGCGTAATCAAATACACGGACATAAAGGAAGTGGAACGCCTTTTGAACTCGTCGCACTTCTCCTTCCAAACTTCCATCTTCACCCGGGACATTGACGAAGCGATGAGCTACGCGCGGGAAATAGAGCAACGCACGGTGATCATAAACGATCACACCGCCTTCAGGGTCGATTGGATGCCGTTCGGGGGCTCCAAGCACAGCGGGCTTGGGACGGGCGGCGTAAAGTATTCCGTAAGGGATTTGCTAGAAGAAAAGCTAACGGTTATCAAGAGGCGTTAGCGCGGTCGCGCAGCTGGCGCACAACAGTTTTATATACGCCGATCTTGCCAAGTATGCCCGACTCGTAGTCTTTAGAACCGTGGTAGTCGGAGCCTCCCGTGGGTATCATCCCGTATTGCCGGGCGACGGCGTAGTAGTATTTCTTTTGCTTATCGGAGTGGATCGGGTGGTAAACCTCCAGCCCTTCCGCTCCCGCTTTTTTCAGGTTCCATATATCGCGCGTCTCGACTCCTAAACCGGGATGGGCTATTACGGCGATCCCGCCCGCGCCTTTTATCAATTTAATGGCTTCTTCAGGAGGAAATTCTTCCTTCGGAGCGCACGCCGGGGAGCCTTCGCCCAGGAATCGGGCAAACGCTTCGTTGTAGCTGGAAACTATTCCCATTTCCTGCAGGACTCTCGCGATGTGAGGCCTGGCAATAGCCGCGCGCCCGGCTTCCGCCTTTATCAATTCAAAGTCGACTTTATAGCCTAACGTTCCGAGCTTCTCGTGGATCTGCCGGGCGCGTTCCTCGCGGACGTCCCGGAATCGCTCCATGTGCTCGTTTAAATCGGCATTGTCCAGGTCCAGGAAGTACCCGAGCATATGAATTTCGCCGCGTCCTTTGCCGGCGCAGCTTAGCTCGACCCCGACGACGAATTCAAACGGCTGCGAGCCTGCGAGCGAACTCGCGTTCCTGCAGCCGTCCAAGGTGTCGTGATCCGTTATCGCGACGGCGCCCAATCCCGCCTCCGCGACTCTTCTAAATATTTCCTCCGGCGAATAAAGTCCGTCGGAATAATATGTGTGCGTGTGTAAATCCGCAAGTTCTGATACTGCAATCTCAGTCGACAAGGTAAGTCCTAATTTTGCTGATCAATTCGGGGATTTCAACTAATTCGCGCGCGCCAATCGAGCGATTCTTTATCTCGACCTTGCCCTCGGCTAAGTTCTTCGCGCCGACGATTACCTGCGCGGGAAGTCCGATCAGGTCCGCGTCGTTGAACTTAACCCCGGCCGTTTCGCCGCGGTCGTCGTAAAGGGTTTCAATTCCGGCGCGGGTCAACTCTTCATAAATTTCGTCGGCTTTCGCCGCAACTTCGGGGAACTTAGCCGGGTTCATGCTGAGCAGGTGAACCTGGAACGGCGCCAACGGGCCGCGCCATATTATCCCGTTCTCGTCGTGGTTTTGCTCGATGTAGCAGGCCAGCACGCGTTCGACGCCGATGCCGTAGCTGCCCATGATTATAGGATGTTCCTTGCCTTCCGCGTCCAGGAACGTAGCTCCAAGCGCTTCGCTGTACTTCGTGCCGAGCTTGAATATATGTCCGAGCTCGATAGCCTTTACTACGCGAAGCGGCTTGCCGCAATTCGGGCAGGGCTCTCCGGGAACGACCGTGCGGAGGTCGTGGAACTCCGTAATACTCGTGTCGCGGTCGAAATCGATATTTTTAAAGTGGAAGCCGTCGCGGTTGGCCCCGCTGACGAGCCCGTTCGCGCCTTTTAGTAAGTTGTCCGCGATTACGCGGAACTTCGTTTTTAAATTAATTGGGCCGATCGAGCCGTGTCCCGCGCCGGTTATTTCCTCGAGCTCTTCGGGGAGCGCCGGGCGGAGGTCCGCCGTGCCAAGCGCCGAGGCGAGCTTCGATTCGTTTAGCTCGTCGTTGCCGCGCATAAAGATCAATACGGGCGCGCCTGCGGCGATATAGACTACGCTCTTTGCGCAACGCTCTTCCGGTATCGAATGTTGTTCTATCAGGTCGTCGATCGTCTTCGCGGTAGGCGTGGGGAACTCCTCGTAGGGATGATTTTCAGCGAGCCTGCCGACCGGAGCGACGTTCGAGGAGGCTACTTCGACGTTTGCGGCGTAGTTGCAATCGTCGCATACTGCGCATACGTCCTCGCCTGAATCGCTCTCGACCATAAATTCCTGCGATTGGCGGCCGCCCATAGCGCCGCTGGAGGCGCCGACGACGAAGAACTTAATCCCGCAGCGGCTGAACGCGCGGCAGTAAGCTTCGTAGTGCTTCTGGTAGCTCTCGTCGAGCCCCTCGGGCGTGGCGTCCATCGAGTAGGAATCTTTCATTATAAACTGGCGTCCGCGCATAACTCCCGACTTCGGGCGAGCTTCGTTGCGGAACTTCGTCTGTATCTGGTACCAAATCTGCGGCAGATGGCGGTAGGAAGTGATGTGCTGCCTGGCGTGGAACGTGATTATTTCCTCGTGCGTCGGCGCGAGCACTAGCCCCTCGCGGTTCTTAATGTGGAACATAACGTCGCCCATAGCCTCGACCCTGCCGGTCTGCTCCCATATATCTATTGGGTTTAACGCGGGCAGCAAAAACTCCTGCGCGCCGATGGCGTCCATCTCCTGGCGAAGAATTTCCATAACTTTTTTAAGCGAGCGATGCCCCATAGGCAGGAAGGAGAACACGCCGCTTGCGAGCTGGCGTATAAGGCCCGAGCGGAGCATAAGCTTATGCGATGGTATCTGCGCGTCCGCGGGCGATTCCTTTAGCGTGGGCGCAAAGTACTGGCTTTGTTTCATCTTTTCTCAAATTTGGTTTATATAATCCTGCAAAGATAAGGAATTCTTACGAATTCTTTGTTTTAGTTAAGTTTAAATGTAAGAGTTAGGGAAACAAAAAAGAAAGATCGCGCGTAGTCGCGTCCTGCGCCCAACCCCGTGCCCCGAGCCTGGCGGAAGGGCTCGGCTATGCGCGGGCTCTTCAATAAGCTCTGCCTTCGGGCATTATTCGCCATTCCAGGCGCAAAGCCTTGAATCCATAAGCTCTTTTGATCCTCGCCCTCGCGGAAATACAGAAGCGAGGCCCAGGAATAAAAGCGGCGGCCCGATGGGCCGCCCCGTGTTCGTTTGTATTAGTAAAGAACGCTTCTTATCTCCGCGTTCTCCGGATCGATCTTCAGCGCCTTGCTAAACGCCTGGCGAGCAGCGGCGGTATCTTTGTAAAAGAGGGCGTAGCGTCCGACGTTGCCAATCCCGATAGCCGCCGCGGCGCGGATTCTCTTTTCAAGTTCGCTCGTGGAATAATGCGCCGACGACGCCGCGAAGCGATCGACGCTCATGCGATCCACGCTTACCTTGCGCGGCTCCAGCCCCTTTTCGAGCCTAAAGGCCAGTCCCTCGGGGATTTTCTCGTAGGCGGCTGCTATGTCCGGATCGGACCTGAAGACTTCGTCGGTAATGTAAATCGGGCGTTTACCGTAATTCTTATCGATCACGCTATTTATAGCGGCGACGAATTTTGCTTGTATTTCCGCCGGATCGTAGGGCTGCTCCGATTCGAACCGCTCGAGTATCTCGCCGTACGCATTAAATTCGGGCGCGCTTTTAGCGGCGAGCTCCGGGTACCAGCGCATGAACTGGCGCGGGTACCACGTGCGGCGCATTAATTCCTTTTCCAGTAGGGCGACGTCGGGGCGGTATCCCTCGACTTTATTCATATACCAGAACGCCGAGCACCAGAAGTCCCATTGCGAGGAAATTACAATTGCGTTCGGCTTTAGCTCGCCGACGAGCATATGCGTATACTCTTCGACTAAATAATCCTCGGAACGATCGGAGCTGGAATAATTAATCGCTATGGAGATCAACGGCAATACAAAAGCCAGCGAGGCGTAGAGCGTTCTATTTTTCCTGCTTGGCTCGATGATCCTTAAACAGGCGACCCCAATGCCAGCAGAGGCGAAGAGCATTAGAGCCATGAACGTAGTTAAGAAGTAGGATTCAATATCGTGGATCGAGTAATTAAGAGAGTAAATCAACCCGGTAACGACCATAATAGCCAGGAACCAAAATAGCTTCTTAGACCTATCGAAAACGAATAGCAGGCCGGCAAACGCCGCGGCTATACCCAGGTAATTGAACTGTCCCACGAACGCGGAGCCGAACTTCGCGAAATTTTCCTTCCAAACGTTCGATCCCGAGAACATCCAAACCCGGTATTGCTTCCCGGAGACGTGGTAAAGGAATTTGTCGAACCCTCGCGAGACCTCTCCCCAATTGAAAAGGGGCTCCATCGAGGAACGAAGGGGGAGATACAAGTAAAAGCTGACGCCGAGCAGGAATGCCAGCGTGCCGACCAGGAAAGTTTTATATGTATCCCGGGTAAATAGATCTTTTCGTCTTAATATCAGTAAATAAATCGTCGCGGGGGCTAAAAGGATAGTCGTCAAATGATTTGCGAAGCTCAATCCCAGCGCCAGCTCCGCGATAATGTACCGCCTTGCATTAAAATTCTCCGTAAGGCAAGAGGTAAAAAGCAAGTAAACCGATAGATTCATCATCAAGAGATGCAGGGAATAGACCTCAATAGAAGTAGCCTGCGCCCAAACGATCGAGCCGAATGCGTAGAGCAGCGCTACGGCCGCGGCCCCGATAATTTTAATTCTTTCGCTAACGGCGCGCGCTGGCTGTTCGATTGACTTATCGACGGGAGCCTGGGCGGCGGGTTGCGATCTCTTTTTGCTCTTCTTGTCGCGCGGCGACTGAGTCGGCTTTTCCTTAACCCGCTTTGGCGCAGATACTAAGTCCAAAACAAACTTCGCGTTCAGGTAGAATACCGCGGCGGAGAGAGCCGTTAACAGCGCAGCGAGCAAATTCAGCGAATAAATATCGCGGAAGGGCAGCGGCAGCATAAGCCACAATTTCCCGAGTATCGTAAATAACGGGTAGCCCGTCGGGTGCGCCACGCCAAGCGAAGAGCAGACGGCGGCGAGTTCCCCGGCGTCGGTGAAGGTTACGCCCGGCGAGAGAGTAAGGGTGTAAACTATAAATGAAACAACAAAAATCGCCGTAGCGACAAGAGTAGACTCGCGCTTCATAGTTCCTTGTATTGAATTATTTGTTTTGATTTATTGCACGAAAATTAATGCCAGCAGTCATTTAAACATTCGGGTTCTTAACGACTTCGGAGTCGTGGGTCACGACGCAGCCCGCCGCGCGGAACATCGCCGAGACGGAGCAGTAGGATCCGTGCGAAAGCTCGATGGAACGTTCGAGGTCCTTAATGTCCGCGGTCTCGCTGGTTAACGAGTAAATCATGCGAACTTTAGTAAATACCTTCGGATGCTTTTCCGAGCGTTCGCCCTCGACCTGCACGTTGAGCTCTTCGAACTCGACGCGTTTTTTGCGGAGGATCGAAACTACGTCGAGCATCGAGCAAGCGGCAAGCGCTTCCAGGAGCGCTTCCATCGGGGTGGGGCCGGAATCGTCCCCGCCGTATTGGGCGACCGTGTCGAAACGGGTAGTATGGTTGCGGCTGTTCGTGCCGACCATAGTCATATTTCCTTGCCAGGCTACATTTACTTTCATGTCTGATTTCCTTTTCCAAATTAAAAGATTACTTTTTCCATTTGCAAAATAATAATTTTTGGATTAAACAGTTATTATTTTATCCTTATTTACACATTTTGAGGTATTGCTATGGAATTATTCTATATACTAATCGTAGTTGTAATAATTTTATTTTCCACGATTAAAGTCGTTCGCGAGTACGAGCGCGCGGTCGTCTTCCGCCTTGGAAGGCTCTTGCGTGCGAAAGGGCCGGGGCTTATCGTGCTTATACCGTTCGTCGACAGGATGGTAAAGGTCAGCCTGCGGACGGTCGCAATGGACGTAGAGCCGCAGGACATTATCACGAAGGACAACGTTTCAGTAAAGGTAAACGCCGTGCTTTACTTCCGCGTGATCTATCCTGAAAAAGCGATCGTCGACGTAGAGAACTACCTCTACGCAACGCACCAGATCGCGCAGACAACGCTGCGAAGCATATTAGGGCAGTCGGACATGGACGAGCTCCTAAGCGAGCGCGAAAGGATCAACCAGAGATTGCAGGAGATTATCGACTTGCACACCGAGCCCTGGGGCGTTAAGGTCGCGAGCGTCGAAGTCAAGCAGATAGACCTGCCCGTCGGGATGCAGCGAGCAATGGCGCGCCAGGCCGAAGCCGAGCGCGAACGCCGCTCTAAGGTAATCCACGCCGAGGGCGAATACCAGGCGGCGGAAAAGCTCGCCGATGCAGCTCATGCTATTGAAAAACACCCGGTGGCGCTGCAGTTGAGATTCCTGCAAACGCTTACGGAAATATCCGCGGAGAAGAACTCGACGATTATTTTCCCGGTGCCTATAGATATAATCTCGCCGTTTATGAAATTGTTAGATCAAAACGGAGGCGACGCCGCGAAGAGCGGCATAGTTACTCCCGGCGGCGAAACCAAGCAGGCGTAAAATTACCTTGAAGAGGATCGCTTCGCGCTTTTAACTGATTTACGGTGACGTTCGGCGCGCAGGAAGTAATCTTGCGCGCAGAACGGCTCCTCGCCGTTAGCCGGCTCGAGCTTAACGTAGGAGCCGTCGGGCAGTAATTTCCATGCCTTCGTATTATCCTTCCAATAGATCCTCAATGCGTCGCGCAACGATGACTGTAAATTGGGGTCCTCGATCGGGAACATAACTTCTACGCGATTATGCAGGTTCCTGCTCATCCAATCGGCGCTCGAGAGGTAGAATTCCTTTTTCCCGCCGTTCTTAAAATAAAATATACGGCTGTGCTCGAGGAAGCGCCCAAGGATGGAGCGCACCTCGATATTGGAACTCACGCCCTCGATCCCGGGCTTCAGGCAGCATACGCCCCGCACGAGCAGCTTAATGCGAACGCCGGCCTGGGACGCCCTGTAGAGCGCGGGGATGACCTCCCTATGGGCCAGCGAGTTCATCTTTGCGATGATTAGGCCCGGGTTCTCCTCCGTGTGCAATTCCGCTTCGCGGTTTATCAAATCGATTAATTTCTTTTTCAGGTTGAGCGGGGCGACGGTAAACTTACGCCAATCCTTGACGTGAGAATAACCCGTAAGATAATTAAACAGGTGTATGGCGTCGAGCGCGAAGTCTTCATTAGCGGTAAAGAAGCCCATATCTGTATAGAGCCGAGAGGTGGTCGCATTGTAATTCCCGGTCGAAAGATGCAGGTACGTCTTCAAAATCCCGCTCTCGCGGCGAACGACGATAGCTATCTTGGCGTGAGTCTTCAGCCCGGGCACGCCGTAGACGACGTGTACGCCGGCGGCCTCGAGCTGCTTAGCCCAAATTATATTATTCTCCTCGTCGAACCTCGCCTTAAGCTCGACGAAGGCCGTCACGTACTTGCCGTTCTCCGCCGCCTTAATTAACGATGAAACGACCGGGGAGTTCATTCCCGTTCGGTATAGCGTGATCTTTATCGCCATTACGTCCGGGTCGCTCGAGGCGTCGTATAGGAACTTAAGCGTCGAGGAGGAAAACGAGTCAAAGGGATGGTGCACGAGGAAGTCGTGCTGCTTGACGGCGTCGAAGACCCCGGCCCCCGCCGCGGAGAATTCCGGCAGCGCGTAGGAATTGAAGGGCTTGTCGCGCAGGTCGCCTATCGGCAGATTTGCGAGCTGCATGAAGTCGGGCATATTAACGGGGCGATTGTAGACGTAGACGTCCTCCGGCTCAAGCTCTAACGTTTCCATCAGCAAATTAACAATCTTCTTAGGCATTTCGTGGAACACTTCCAGCCTGACCGCGGCGCGTCCCCAACGGCGGCGCTTTATCTGCTCGGCCACCTCCGTTAAAAGGTCCTCGGCCTCGTCCTCGGCGATCTCTATGTCCGCGTCCCTCGTCACCCTGAAAGTATAGGCCGAATCGATCTCAAAGCCAGGGAACAGGCTTTGCGCGTAGGCGGTGATCACTTCTTCGAGCAGGACGAAATTCATTCCCTCGCGCGCGGGCAGCTCGACGAAGCGCTGGAGCATCGCGGGTATTTGCACGAACGCGACGCGCTCCTCGGGCTGCTGCTTGCGGTTGTCCTTTATTACGAACGCGATGTTGATATTGCGATTGATTATCCGCGGGAAGGGGTTTGTCGGGCCCAACGTAAGGGGCGTCAAAACGGGTAGGACCTTCTGCATAAAGTATTCGTCGAGGAATATCTTTTCCTCGTCCGAGAGCGTCTCGAATCCTGATATAACAATGCCGCGACGCTCGAGCTCCGCCAGGATAACTTCGTTAAGAAGATTACCCTGGCGTTCGTAGAGCGGTATAAGCCGTTTGCGGATCTCGAGAAGCTGCTCGCGGGGCGTCAGCCCGTCGTAGGAGAGATCTGCGATGCCCGCGGCGATAAGCCCCTTCAGGCCAGCCACGCGGATCATAAAGAATTCGTCCATGTTCGAGCTGAATATGGAGATAAACTTTAAACGTTCCAATAGCGGATGCGAAGGCTCTTCAGCCTCGGCAAGCACTCGCTCGTTGAATTCTATCATGCTCAATTCCCGATTTAAAAATAAACGCGGGGAATTGAGATCGATCGATTCCGTTTCCGGCTGCATGACACACTCCTTATTGCATTAAACCCTAAAGGGATTTATTTGCGTTTTATATACATGAACTTTCTTTTGCCGACTTTAAACAGCCTTTGAGCGGAAAGATCTACCTTCGCGAAGAAGTCCGAGGCGCGTTCGCCGTCGATATAGACGCCGCCCTGGTCGACAAGCCGGCGGGCTTCTTTTTTCGAGGGCGAGAGCTCCGCGGCGACAAGCACGTCGCCGAGCGTACCGTCCTCGCCGATCTCCAGTTCTATGGAAGGAACGTCGTCGGGTATTTCCTTTTTCTTGAAAATTCTTTCAAACTCCTCGAAAGCGGCATCGCCTGCTTCCTCTCCGTGGTAAAGAGCGACTATGCGTTTCGCCACGTCGACCTTTACGTTGCGCGGGTGGGCGGTTCCCTCCGCGATTGCTTTCTCGAGCTCGATCGCCTTCTCGCGCGACTGAAGCGCGGCGAACTCGGCGTAGCGCGCGATTAGCCGGTCGGGAATGGACATAGTCTTGCCGAAAATGTCTCGCGGGCTGTCCGTAAGCGCAATATAGTTATCGAGCGATTTGCTCATCTTCTCGACGCCGTCCGTTCCCTCGAGTATAGGCATAGTTAATATGCACTGCGGCTCGACCCCGTACGCTTTTTGGATCTCGCGGCCGACGAGCAGGTTAAATTTCTGGTCCGTGCCGCCAAGCTCTATGTCGGAGTTTATCGCCGCGGAATCCATCGCCTGCGCGAGCGGGTAGAGCAATTCATGGACGCTGATCGGAATGCCTGCCTTAAATCTCTTCGAAAAATCGTCCCGCTCGAGAAGCTGCGCGACCGTATAATTCGCCGCGAGCTTTATAACGTCCGAGAAGCTCATCTTCGAGAGCCATTCGGAGTTATAGAGCGCTTCCAATTGATCCTCTTTTAGGATCAGCGTCGCCTGCTCCAGGTAGCTTTGGCCGTTGTCGCGGGTTTCCTCGATCGTGAGCTGCGGTCGCGTCTTGGATTTCCCGGTAGGGTCGCCGATCATCGCGGTAAAGTCGCCGATAATCAGGATCGCCGTATGGCCGCAGTCCTGGAACTGGCGCATCTTATGCAGTACGACGGCGTGGCCTATGTGCAGGTCCGGGCGCGAAGGGTCCGCGCCGAGCTTAACGCGCATGGGCTTGCCTGTCTTAATGGATTTATCGATTTTTCGAGCTAATTCTTCTTCAGGTATGATGTCTACCGCGCCGCGGCGATAGATGTCCATTTGTTCGTTTACGCTTGGGAACGTACGCAATTCTTCTTCCTCAGGATAAAAAAAATCAAAAATAATAAATTCTAATTATATACAGAAGAAGTTAGAGAGATTAAGTTATTTTCGTATGAAATTTAGCTTGATTATTTTTGAATTTGATTATATATTTGTAACTAATGGTGAAGCGCCCCGACCGACTGATTAAATGAAATATTAATGGAACAAATTATGAAAAAAGCCGTTCAATCCAAAGACCTTTATCGGTTGCCATGGAATTTAGCAGATAATTCTATATCCTGGCTCGAACCAACCAGCAAATGCAATTTATATTGCGACGGCTGCTACCGCGAAAACCGTGTGAACTCCCACAAACCGTTGGACGAAATAGCGCATGAGCTCGACGTTTTCGAACGCTACCGCAAGACGGACGGCGTCTCGATAGCCGGCGGCGAACCGCTAACTCATCCCGACATCCTCGAAATAGTGCGTATGACGCGCAAGAAGGGCTGGAAACCGGTTATTAACTCCAACGGCGCGCTCCTTACCCCGGAGCTGCTCCGCGAGCTTAAATCGGCCGGGGTCGACGGTTTTACCTTTCACGTGGACTCGGGGCAACAGCGCCCGGGTTGGAAGGGCAAGAACGAATTGGAGCTATGCGAGCTTAGGCAGAGCCTCGCGGATATGCTCGCCGAAGTCGGCGGCATCTCCTGCTCGTTCAACGCTACGATCTACCCCGAGAACATGCAATACGTTCCCGAATTATTAAAATGGGGGCAGAAGAACATCGATAAAGTTCACGTCATGGTGTTTATTCTCTACCGCATGGCGATACTTGGAAAGGATTTCGACTTTTACGTAGGTTCGAAGCAGGTTAAGTTCGACGATATGACGTATTCGAAGGAGGACGATAACCGCCGCACTGACGTAACGAGCGACGAGCTTGTTTGGCTCATCCGGAAGGAGGTCGATCCCAATTTTATGCCGAGCGCTTTCCTCAACGGCACGGAAAGCCCGGACTCCTACAAGTGGCTGCTGACGGGGCGCCTGGGCAATAAGCGCGAGATCTTCGGGTACGTCGGCCCGAAGTTTATGGAGCTGGTTCAGACGTTAAAGCACGTCTTTACGGGCAGCTACCTGGCCTATTCCCATCCGAAATGGTTGCGCCGGGGACGGCTCTACTTCCTTGCTGCGCCCTTTGACAAGGGAATTAAGAATGCGATGAAAAATTACTTCCGCTCGTTCCAGTTAAATCCAAAGGCGTTTTTCAGCCGGATGCACCACCAGAGCGTAATGATAATCCAACCGGCCGACGTCCTGAAAAACGGCGCTGTTAATATGTGCGACGGCTGCCCGGACATTACGGTTTGGAACGACCAGCTCGTCTGGAGCTGCCGCATGGAGGAGCAAATGCGCTGGGGCGAAAATATGCGTATGGCGCCGCGCGAATCGGCCCCGCACAACGGCGTCGGGGAAATTAAAGCAGATAAAGAAACAATTTAAACTTATTTAAATTTCAATCGGGCGGCGTTTGCGGGGATCCTCAAACGCCGTTTTCTATTAGACTTCGTCGCGCTTAATAACGACGAGCGTGCGGTCGTCGCTGTACGTGTTCTCCGAGGAAAACTTCTGTACGTCCTCTAAAATTGAAAGAGCGATCTCCTTGGAGGTCTTTGAATTCAGCTTACGGGCCATCTCTATAATGCGGCCCTCGCCGTAAAACTCCTCGTTTTTATTCTGCGCTTCAATGATCCCGTCGGTGTAAAGTATCAATAAATCGCCCGGGGACATGCTTATGTTCTCCACGCGGAATTTCTGCTCCTTAACGATGCCGAGAAGGCCGCCCGTGGGGTTTAGGAAGGTCGCCTTATCGGTCGAGGGGCGGTAGTGTATCGGCGAGCAATGCCCCGCGTTGGCGTAAACTACCAGGCGGTTCGAAGAGAGGGTAAGCTCGCAGTAAAACAGCGTAACGAACCGCTCGTAAGGAAAAGCCTTAAAGATTAGCGTGTTTAGCCGGTAGAGCATCGTGGATATCTTAGGCGAGAAGTACTGCGCCATGCGTACGGCCCCCGCGACGAATAGCGCCTGGATCGACGCGGAAAGCCCCTTGCTTGCGGCGTCGCTTATCAATATTCCTAAACGCTCCTCCTCGTAGCTTAAATTCTTTAGGTAGTCGAAGTAATCCCCGCCAATATCGCTATCGGGGATGCATACGCCGTAGACTTTGTAGTCGTGGAACTCGAGATAATGCTCCGGGATCAGGTTGCGCTGGATCTCGCCGGCTTTGTTCAGGTCGCGACGGAGCTTTATTTGCTCCTGCTTCGCGGAAAGATCGCGCAGCGCGACGGTTGCGACGCTGCTTATGATGTTGAGCGTTTCGAAGAATGATTGCATCATCTCCGAAGCGTTGAAGCCAAGCAAGTATTTGTAGAATTTTTTTTCGCCCAATTTAACGAGGTCGCCCACTCCCGTGACGGAATAGACCTCGATGCCGCGCTCGAGCAGAACCGAGTCGGTTTCGCGCTGAAGGCTGGTATGAATTTCCGGCAGGTCCGCCAGAACGGGCAAAGCGTCGATTTCCATCATGTAATCGTCGGGAATTCGCTTCATATTCCCGTACTGGTAAGTCAGGCGGTAGGCGCGTTCTTCGGTGTTCAACGCCCAAACGCGCCCTCCAATAATATTAAATTCGGGATGATTAACTATGTCCTCCACGAGAGACTTTAGGAAGTCAAGCTCGCTTTTAAATTCGCCCGAAGCCAGCTTTTCGACTAATTTATATATCTCGCGTTGGTTATGAGAATTATAGTACATTTGTTCTTCGCCGCATCCCGCTTAATAGTTCAACTTAAATTATGCCCGCTTTTTCGAGCGCTTCGCGCAGAGCGTGCGAGTTGCTCGTTTGCATCGGCAGAAGCGGCAGGCGGAAATACTCCTCGCACATGCCCATCATCGCCAGAGCCGTTTTGACCGGTACGGGATTCGTCTCGACGAAATTGAGCTGCATCAAGTCTAAAAGCTCGTAGCTAGCGTCGACGGCGCGCTTATAGTCGCCCGCCAGAGCTGCGCGCACGCAGTCGGAGAATCGGCGCGGCGCGTAGTTGGAAAGCACGGAGATAATGCCTGCCGCGCCCATAAGCACGGCCGGAATCGTTAGCGAATCGTCGCCGCAAAATAGCGAAAAGCCCTCCGGCGCGTACTTCATGATCTCCATCATCTGCTCCAAGTCGCCCGAAGCCTCTTTGGTAGCGAACACGCGATGGCATTGCTCGGCTATCTTCAGCTGGGTTTCCGCCGTTATGTTGACGCCCGTTCTTCCCGGCACGTTGTAGATAATTTGCGGCAGGTCGACTTCGTCGCTGATGGTTAAGAAGTGCTGGAAGAGGCCTTCCTGCGAAGGCTTATTGTAGTACGGGGCCACGAGCAGCAGCGCGCTCGCGCCGGCTTCCTTCGCAAGGATGGAAAGCGAGACGCTGGCGGTAGTGTCGTTCGTGCCGGTGCCGGCTATTATAGGAATCTTTCCGGCGACGTGCCCGACGGCGGCTATGATTAAAGACATTCTTTCCTTGGCCGTCAAAGTCGCGGCTTCGCCCGTGGAGCCCGCTACGACTACGGCTTCGACTCCGCCCTCGATTTGGAAATCGAGCAATTTCTTAAATGCGTCAAAATCGATCGAGAGGTCGGCTTTAAACGGCGTTACTATCGCAGTAACGGTTCCGCGCAGGTTCTTGATGTCCATGTGTTTCTCTTTGTATGTTAATATCTGTGTTTATTGCCTAAAAGTTCTTTCCGCCTGGCGCGCTAGCCGGGCGGGCTATTAATAATTAAAAATCGACGCCGACCTTGCCTAATCGCACTTCTTTGACGTCGGGCAAACGCATCTGCAGGATGCGTTGCACCCCGCCCTTAAGAGTCATTGTCGCGCCGGGGCAGCCTGCGCAAGCCCCTGCGAGCTCGACGTAGACGACGCCTTCCTCGTCCACCCCGTTGAATTTTATCCTGCCTCCGTCGGCTTCTATCAAAGCCCGGATGTCTTTATCTATTATAGCTTCGATTTGCGAGGCTAATTCTTCTTTGCTCATTTTTTATGCCAATTTTAATAACTTAGAGAGATAATTTATTTACTTACGTATATTTCTTCCGCCTGGAGTATTTCGTAATCGTTATTAGCGTTCATCACCACTGCGACGAGGCGCAATTTCGCCGGGCGCCAGGTCTTCCCGGCGGGTATCGTATAGGAGAAATTCTTCGTTATCTCCGCGCCTACGGGTATGCTCGCGCCTTCGGCTATCGTTTCGCCCCACACGTTAGTAACGGCGTCGCGAAGTATGGATTCATGGACGTAATTTTCTACGTCGTTCGGGGTCGCATAGTAGTCCAGCTGGTAGCCGACTACGCTGTCCTCGAGCAGGAATACCGCCAGCTTTTGCGTGGAATCTCCCTTAGCAAGGTACTTAACTTTTACTTCGAGATCGAATTTATCGAACGTTGCGCTCCATGCGGGAGCGAGATCTATCTTCATATCCGCTTTCTTATTCAGCTCGGACTTGATCGAGGTTTCCCAATTGTCCGGGGCGATTATATTGCTTGCACCGTAGACAGTGCGGTTGATCATGCCGTTCGGAGTCCCGACGCCCCAGGCGACGTTCCAACGCTTCTCGATTGCGTTGCCCGCTTTCGAGAGGTAGTTTTCCTTGTGCGTAGCGTTGGGAAGCGCGAGGCTGCCGGCATGGATAGACATCAGGATCAAGCCGTCGCCGTAAACTTCCTTTAGCCTGTGCGCCTCGCGCGCGGCTTTCGGGCAGTGCCCGCAGAGAAAGCCCGTATACTCCTCGAGCAGGACCTTTTTAGCCGCCGTGTCCACTTCCACCGGGCCGGAAGTCTCCTCGTAATTCGATTCGATAATGTCGCAGCTCGTAAGCCCAAGGGCGACTATAATCGCAAGATATATTATATTTTTCATTGAATTGCCTTAACTGAAAACTTTAACTTAGAATGATGACGAAACGGATAGCGAAAAGCCGTTCGAAGCCGGCACGTACCGGCAAACGCCGCCTACGCAGAGAATGCCCGAACGCTGGCGGCCGTAGCCCAATTGAATTCTCGTCGATTCGAACAGGTACGCCAGCGAACCGTTTAGGTAGTGAAGGCGCAGATCCTCGAATTCGTTGTCGTAGTTGTATTCGTCGTAAACCGTTATGTACCAGTTCGGCGCCAGCGTTAACTCGGCAAGCCCGAAAAGCCAATTTCCGTTCGTGTTCTCGCCGGCGTGCACCGCCGAATCGCGGCTCGACCAGAGGTGCTGACCCTCGATCCTCAACGCGTTAAAATCGGAGAGCTTGAACGTCAGGTCGGCGACCAGAATATTCGAATATATTTTACCGTAGCGGTATCCTCCACCGGATTCGATAACGTCCTTATCATATATTAGGTTGATAAACGTAAGGACGGATTTGAAATTTTTGCTCCATTCGCGGAGGTATTCAATGTTAAAGTCCTGGAAGAATAGCCTGTCGCCTACGCTTATGAGCGGGGAATCGTATTTGTACTTATTGATCGTGTCGCGCTTAACGGAATGCAAGCGCGAGTAGTTTAAGGTTAAAGAACCGCCGCGTTCGCCGCCGAGAAAAGTCTTTTCGGGTAGATTTATGGTAGCTTCAAGCTGCGCGCCGGCTTCGCCGTTGAATTGCGTGGCGAAGGGATAGAGCGTGGCGAGCCTGTAGGCATGCTGCCGCGTAAGGGCCGGGATATAGTTAATCGTCAGGTTGTTCGCCGTCGCCGCGCGATCGGCGCGGAAGTCCATGTTGTCCAGGCTGTGCAGGTTCAGCGATAGCCCGAAGCCCTCGGTAAAGTAACTCGTATTGAGTATCAACGCGTGGCCCGGGCTGAACGTATAGAGGTTCGTCGTCTTAGGATCGTTGTGCTTGTAGGCGTACTCGAGTTCCGCGGAGTAGCTCTCGCCTGTGACGGAGCCGCGTAGTGAATAGGCCAAAACATTTTCCGGCAGTCGGAATTGGGAATTGTCGTCCTCCTCGTACTTGCTGACCACAGAGCCGCCAAGAGCTAATTGAGGAGCTTCCTCGAGCGTTTCGGTAAAGATCGAATTTAAGCTGAAGTTGACGTCGCCTGCGCGAACTATGCCGCGACTCTTGCCCCAGAATGAACGCATCTTGCCGATCAAAGCCGTAGCTTCGATGCCGGCGGCGGGGCGGAACTTGACACGTAGCCCGTCGACCGCGTTGTCGAACCCGAGCGCGCGCTCTTCGTATGCCCGGAAGATGACCCCGGAGCCGAATTGCTCGTAGAAGTCGCCGGCCGTGACGTCGATTTTTTCCGAGCGATAGGAAGCGTAGCGATAGCTAATGCCGGAGCCTTCGTACCTGGGGTCGAATCCAAGCAGCGGCTTGTAGTACGCCTCGTAGCGCGCTCCAACCTCGAACTTGCCCGTATTGTATATTAAATTCAGGAACGAATTGCTGCGGATCTTTTCAGGAACTTTTATAGCCCCGATGAGCGAATCGGCAGTATAGCTCTGCGCCTCTATTTGGAAGTTTCCGGAGAGATTCCCTTGCGCCGTAGCGAAGGAATAGGCTAAACATGCCGAAAATAAGACGAGTAAGGCTTTTTTCATAAACTTTTTACAATTTGTCAAAACTAATCGGTTAAAATACAAAAAATCAAGATATTATGAAAGATGAGATTTTGAGGTCGGAGCTGGGAACCGGGCATGCGGAATTGGACGATCTCCCCGGAAGGATAATGCGACTTTACCTTTTGCCTCCGCCGGCGTTTCCTATGCTATACTATTATATGCTTTCAACTTAGCGAATCCCTTTGTATATTGCATTTTTACTAAAATGAATAATTCAAAGGGCTTTTTTGGAATGAAGAAACTTTTCCTGGCGACTCTCTTGGTCGCCGCTTTTATAATCCCTAATTTATCATCTGTTTACGCTTGCACGAACATCCTCGTTTCGCGCGGCGCCTCCAGCGACGGCTCGGCTATGATCGCTTATAGCGCCGACGCGGGCGGCTTTATGGAGCGCCTCTATTTCTACCGCGGCGGCAAGCACAATCCCGGCGAAACCGTAGATATTTACGAATGGGACACCGGCAAATTCCTTGGTAAGATAAAGCAAGCGGCCGAGACCTATAACGTAGTCGGCAATATGAACGATTACCAGGTCTCCGTCGGCGAAACGACATTTGGCGGACGCTCCGAGCTGATAGATACCAATGCGTTGGTAGATTACGGCTCGCTCATGCAACTCGCGCTCCAGCGCGCGAAGACGGCGCGCGAAGCGATCAAGGTAATGACTTCGCTCGTCGCCGAGTACGGCTACTATTCCTCCGGCGAATCCTTCTCCGTCGCCGATCCGAACGAAGTCTGGATCATGGAGATGATCAGCAAGGGCCCGAAGGAGCGCGGCGCCGTATGGGTAGCCCGTAGGGTTCCCGACGGGTACATAGCCGCCCACGCCAACATGGCGCGCATACGCGAGTTCCCGCTCAACGACCCTGATAATTGCCTCTATGCGCCCGACGTTATTTCCTTCGCGGAAAAGGCCGGCTACTACGATAAAAAGAAGGACGGCGCTTTCAGCTTCGTTAACGCGTACTGCCCGCCCGATCCCGGGGGACTTCTCTTCTGCGAAAGCCGCGTTTGGAGCATCTTCCGCCGCGCCGCCGCATCGCAAAACTTCTCCGACGATTACTTCCGCGCGGTAAAGGGCGCCGATCCCTACCCGCTCTTCGTTAAGCCTGACGCAAAGCTCTCCGTGCGCGACATGATCGGCCTTATGCGCGACCACTTCGAGGGAACTCCCTTCGACATGACTAAGGGCGTCGCAGCCGGCGAATACGGCAATCCTTACCGCTGGAAGCCGCTTGAATTCAAGATCGGCGACGACACCGCGAACGTCTACGGCTGGGAGCGCCCAATTTCCACGCAGCAAACCGCCTACTCCTTCGTGTCGCAAATGCGTTCCGACCTCCCTCGCGAGATAGGCGGCATAATGTGGTACGGCGTCGACGATACGTACGGCACGGTGTACATGCCCTTTTATTGCTCGATGAGCCAAGCTCCTCGTTCTTACGTCGTAGGAGCTATCAACGACTTCACGATGGAATCCGCCTGGTGGATATTCAATCTTGTAAATAATTTGTCCTACCATAAATATTCTTACGTTATTAAGGACATCCAGGCCGTACAGAAGGAATTCGAGGATAAGTTCTTCGCGTACCAACCCGCGTTGGAAAACGCCGCTAAAGAGCTTTACAAGCAGGATCCGAAGCTCGCCGCTTCCTTCCTCTCCGATTACTCGGTCGCGCAGGCCGAGGGAGTGGCGCAGAGATGGCGCGAGCTCTGGCGCGACCTCGTTATGAAATACAACGACGGCTACATAAACGACGTCAACCGCGAAGCGGGACGCCACCCGAAGAGCTCCGGCTACGGCGACGAGCTGTTTAAACGCGCTGTCAGCGAACGCCCAGGCTACTACGACGTCCGCTGGCGCGAAAAGAACGAGGGCAAGAAATAGAGGAATAATCCGCTAAGAATTTCCCAGGTTTAAAGAGCAAGCTGCCGCAGCTTGCTCTTTTTTTGTATATATGCGCAATCGTGCGAAATTTGTATTAAATCGGATAAATGCGTAAGTTGGTGGTATAAATCTGAAAATCTTTGATAGGAGATAGAAAATAGTCAGAGCGGCAATAGCGCTTTTCCAACCGCATAGCGGTTCAACGTCAGTAGAATACAAGTTCCACAAAGTGATCGTGAACGTCGGAGACGTTCAAAATTATAGGCAAATGAAAGAATTTCCAGGATTAAGTCAAACCAAGATATTTTAACACCATAAAATAGAGTTTGAGCAATGGCAAATACTTATACGCAAATATTTATTCATGTAGTGTTTAGCGTCCAGGATAGGGAGCGAATTATTCCTCAATCAATTAGCGAGCGCATAAATAAATATATTTCAGGAATAATTCATAAGCGTGGCAGCAAAGTCTATTCGATAAACGCGATGCCGGATCATGTCCATATCCTATTAAGTTTGAACCCGGATGATTCGTTATCAGAATTAATTAAAGAAGTCAAAAGATGCGCTACTGTTTTCATAAAGGATAATAAATTAATGCCATTTTCTTTTCAATGGCAAAAGGGATACGGCGCATTTTCATGTTCAAAGTCATCTATCTCGGCTGTTTGTAAATATATAAAGAACCAGGAATTACATCATAAGAGAAAAACATTTCGTGAAGAGTATGTGGAATTGTTGGAGAAATATGAGGTTGAATACGACAAGGCATACATATTTCAAGAAGTATAAATGTTCAACGGCTATGCCGTTGTCGATCCAATTTTATTTGTGCCTCCGGCTACTGACGTTTAACGGCTACGCCGTTGATTAGAGCAAATTCCACCCGCGTTAGCGGTTCAACGTCAGTAGAATACAAATTCCCCAAAGAGATCGAGAACGTCGGAGACGTTCAACTCTAGAATTTTTTGCTCCATCAAGAAAAATTCTATAACCTCCCAATCGTATTACATCTACGTATTGTTTAATATACTTGAATGAAAATGATTAAATCCACTATAAAAGTTAAGCTCGCGCTCTGCGCTCTGGGACTACTGACCGCCCTCGCGCCCGCCGCCGCCCAAAAATCATACCTCTGGAAGGTCGAATCCAGGACCGCCACGGTTTATTTGCTCGGCTCCATCCACGTGGCCAAGGCCGAAACCTACCCGCTCGATAAGGAAATCGAGGAGGCCTACGCCGCAAGCGACACGCTCGGCGTCGAGGTCGACATAGCCTCCGACCAGGTTAATTCATCAATAATAATGCAACACGCCCGCTACGGCGGCGACACTACGCTGAAAATGATGGTAAAGCCCGAAACATATAAGGCGATAGTCGAAGAACTTAAAAAGCATTCTATTCCCGAGCTTTTCATCGCGAAGACGAAGCCCTGGTTCGCTATTATGATGCTGCTGAACTTAGAGCTGGCAAAGGGCGGGTTCGATAAGACGGAAGGCGTGGATATGCACTTCCTGCAGAAAGCTAAGCGGAGTAAGAAACCGATAATCGAGCTTGAATCTATCGAATTTCAGCTCAAGCTCTTCGAGCGGTTCGATCAATACGCCGACGATTACTTCGCTTACTCCATTAAGGAGGCCGGAGAAACTCCGAAGGAAATCGATTCCATGCTCGCCGCGTGGAAGAAAGGGGACGATAAAAAACTGGAAGGCATGCTGAACGAGGCTACGGACGAATTCCCGGCTTTAACGCCTCTAATGGACGCCCTGTTGACGGAGCGCAATATAACAATGACGACGAGTCTCGAGCGGCTTCTCGAGCGCAATGGGAAGTACTTTATCGTAGTCGGCGCAGGGCACCTGATCGGCGAAAAAGGCATAGTCAACGATCTAAAATCCAAAGGGAAATATAAGATAAAACGCTATTAATATGGAGTTAAAGATTAAATCCCTTGAACCACTCGACGGTTCGAGCGATTCCCTCCTCAAATTCCACTTCGGCTCGCCAATCCAAAAGGCGGGCCGCTTTTTTTACGTCGGCGCCCGTCTCGGACATATCCGCCGAGTGAAACGGCTTGTAGATTATTTCCGCCTTCTTCCCCAGCCCCTTCTCGATGAGTTCGATCATGTAATTCAATTCCACGGGCGTTCTGCCGCCGCCAAGATTGATTATCTCGTAGCCAAGCGGCTTTAGCGAGGCGACGACGCCGCGCGCTATGTCCTCGACGAACGTGAAGTCGCGCGTTTGCGTGCCGTCCCCGAATACTTCGATAGGCTCTCCGCGCCAAATTCTATTCATAAATATATAATAGCTCATGTCGGGACGACCTGCCGGCCCATATACGGTAAAGAATCTCAAAACGGAGGAGTCGATCCCGTAGAGATGCTTATAGGAATACGCTATCGCCTCGGCGGCTTTTTTCGTTGCGGCGTAGGGAGAAATAGGTCGGTTAACGGGCAGTTCCTCGGAGAAGGGTATTTCTTCGCCGGCGTAGAGCGAACTGCTGGAGGCGAGGACGAGCTTCTCAACGCCGAGATCCTTCATTGTCTCGAGTATATTCAGCGTACCCATGAAGTTCGTCGTAGCGTAGACGAAGGGATTCTCGATGGAGGCGCGCACGCCCGCGCGAGCCGCCAAGTTAATGACTGCGTCGGGGCGCTCGCGCTCGAATATTTCGCGGGTCGATTCAAGCGATTCGATGTCGGCGCGATAGAATTTAAAGCCCTTCCGGGACTCCAATTGCGAGAGCCGCCAGAGCTTCAGCCGGGGATCGTAGTAATCGTTTAAGTTATCTACCCCGACGACTTCTTCGCCGCGTTCGAGCAGAAGTTCCGCAGTCCGCCAGCCGATAAAGCCGGCCGCTCCCGTCAGTAATATCTTTCCCATTAAGCGTCTTTTAGTAAGTTATAATTCTTAAATGTAAATATCTGCTTACCGCCGTTGAAGTTCTTCTCGATAAAGGAGAGTATTTTGTTTTTCGTTTTCTCGTGCTTGTGCGGCTCGCGGCCCGGGTCGGGCTTGCCTTCCCATTGCAGTTTATCCTTCCAATTCATTCGCGCGATCATACCTTTCATAACAGCCGGGTGGCTGCCGGTAAACTTCGCTATTTTCGACATCGGGCCGTAATCGAATTCCTTTGGGGCGGCTGCGAAGTCGAGTTCGCTCTGCTCCTTGCCGCGATGGTTCGCGTAGAAGTAACGGCGTTTGTTTTGCATTAAGTGCGGCGGGCGCACCCAGCCGTAATGGAATATCCTCGCGTTCGCTTTAGCCACGTTTAGTTTATGCGTGCCCGTCTCCTGCCGCGGATTTTCCCAAAAGTCGAACCTGCGGAAGCTCTGCGCGCTCTCGAACGAATGCACGTCGGGGAGGTTGCGCACAATGCGGATCTCGTGGGGGTACCAGCCGTGGCTCGCGTGGTAGCGATCGTAGTCGCCCCAGAAGTGGACGTAGTCGAAGAGCAATCCCTCGACGCGTTTATCTTCCAAAAGCTCCTCGCATCGCGCCTTTATAATAGGCAGATCGTCCTCGTGAACGACTTCGTCGGCCTGGACGTAGAAGAGCCAATCGCCCGTGCACGCCTTCATAGCGACGTCCGTTTGCACGGCGTGTATCGTGCCGCGCTTCCATTTGTCGTCCCAAATCGTATCTATAATTTTGATTTTATCGCTGCCGATAGAGAGGATTTCCTCGCGGGTCGTATCGTCCTCGTCGCCCTTGCCGAGCGCGACGACAAATTCGTCGCAGATCGGTAGAATGGATTCTATCGATTCACGAATGGGATAGTAGAGCTTCGCGGCGTTACGGGCGAAGGTAAAACCTGAAATCTTCAAGTGGTCGGCTCCAATAAGAAATGACTTCGGGAAAATCGTTTTACGCAAAATAAAAAAACGGCGAACAAATAGCTTGCCGCCGCTTTTTTAGAAAAAGTTTGCATGTCAGGAGAGTTTCTGACGGATTTTCTTTTCGCTCATGCCGCGGAGATAATAAAGCTTAGCGCGGCGCGCTCTTCCTTCGCGGATGAGCTGAATCGATTGAATCATCGGCGAGAACACCGGGAAGATTCTCTCGACTCCAACGCCGTTGGAGATTTTTCTAATAAGGAAAGTTTCATTTATTCCGCTGCCGCGGCGACCGATTACGATGCCTTTGAAGTTCTGAATACGCTCTTTCTCGCCCTCGATTACTCTTACGGCTACATTAAGCGTATCGCCCGGCTTGAAGTCGGGAACTTCGGCGAAGTTGTCGCCGTCTTTATCTTTTCTGAACCCGATAGCTCTTTCGAGCATCATCGTGTCCACCATGTCAAGTTTGTTCATTCCTCTTTCCTCTAAAAAAGTGAGCTACAAAAATACGACGAAAAATTAAATTTGCAAAATGTTTTGCAAATAAAATTCTTCGCTATTCGGTTTTAAGTAAAGCGATTCCGAGTTCCGCAAGCTGGGCGGCCTCGACTACGCTTGGCGCGCCGTCCATCAGCGAAAGGCCGCTCGTCGTCTTCGGGAACGCGATGACGTCGCGGATGTTGTCCGTGCCGGAGAGCGTCATCACCAATCTATCCAATCCCAACGCCACGCCCCCGTGTGGCGGAGCTCCGAACTTTAAAGCGTTTAGCAGGTATCCGAATTGCAAATCGGCGAGTTCCGGAGTAAAGCCCAAAAGATCGAACATCTTCGACTGCACGTCGCCGTCGTGGATTCTTATAGATCCGCCGCCGACTTCAGCGCCGTTAATAACTAAGTCGTAAGCGCGGGCGCGCGCTTTCGCCGGCGCGCTCTCGAGCAAATGAAGGTCTTCTTCCATCGGGGCCGTGAACGGGTGGTGGATAGCGACGTAGCGACCCGCTTCCTCGTCGTACTCGAGCAGCGGGAACTCGGTCACCCAGCTGAAATGGTACGTGCCGCGCAGCTTTTCGAGCAGGCCCGTGCGGCGTGCGATCTCCATTCTAAGCGCTCCGCAAACGGTTAAAGCGCGGTCGGCTTTCGCGTCGGAGACGATTAATACTAAATCTCCGTCGACGGCTGCCGTAGCTTCGATTATCCGATCCATTTCCTCCGGCTTCATAAATTTAGCGAACGAGGAGGATACTTCTCCGTTCGCGATCTTTGCCCATGCGAGGCCCTTCGCGCCGTACTTCTTCGCGAATTCCGTCAGCTCGTCGATCTGCTTGCGCGAGTACGAAGCGCAGCCCTTCGCGTTAATTGCCGCTACCGTTCCGCCGGCGGCGATCGCTTCGGCGAATACTTTGAACTCAACGCCGCTTAAGACGGATTCCAATCTCTTAATTTCCATTTCGAAGCGCAAATCGGGCTTGTCGCTGCCGAATCGATCCATAGCTTCGCGGTAGGTCATGCGCGGGAATGGGCCTTCAATCCGCATACCCAGCGCGTCCTCCCAAAGCTGCGCGATGAATCCTTCGGTTAGCGTTTGGATGTCCTGCTCGTCGATGAAGGACATCTCGACGTCGATCTGCGTGAACTCCGGCTGGCGGTCGCTGCGCAGGTCCTCGTCCCGGAAGCACTTCACTACCTGCACGTAGCGGTCGAACCCGGAGACCATTAGGATTTGCTTGTATATCTGCGGCGACTGCGGCAGCGCGTAGAATTTTCCTTTATTTATACGGCTCGGCACGAGGAAGTCCCGCGCGCCTTCCGGCGTGGATTTCATTAATATAGGGGTCTCTATCTCGACGAAGTTATTCTCGAAGTAATACTTATGCATCGTTTGGTAGAGCTTGTTTCTCATCATGAAGTAGGACTGCATCTTCGGGCGGCGGAGGTCCAGGAAGCGATATTTTAGCTTCAGCTCCTCGCTTATATCGACGTCGTCCGAGATCTCGAACGGGGGCAATTCGGCGCGGTTGATTACGCCGTATTCGGTCAATTCGATCTCGACAAGCCCGGTGGGCATATTCGGGTTCGGGCGCTCGCGCATTACTACTTTGCCCTCGGCCCAGATAACGTATTCGCTCTTAAGCTCGCGGGAGCGTTCGGCGAGTTCCGCCTGCGTTTCGGGGTGAATAACTAATTGAGTTACGCCGTACCTGTCCCGAAGATCTATAAAGACGAGCCCTCCCAGGTTGCGCCGAACGGCGATCCAGCCGTTAAGCGTTACGACTTCGCCCTGGTTCCCTACGCCAAGCTCTCCGCAGGTATGCGTGCGTTTTTTATAATTCATATGTATTCCCGTTTATTTATTCTCTCTTCTGTGTGCAATTCGCGTTTAAGCAAAGCGCTAAATTAACTATTTTTTTGGAGTTTCGCGCCCCGGTTTATTACAATTAACTTGCGAAGCATTACGTCAAGTTAATAAATCAGACAAATTTCGGAGTTGTTAAAATGGAAATGAAAGAAATCTTCGCCAACAACAAGAATATCGCTGTCGTCGGTATGACGGACAATCCAAAAAAACCCTCGAATTCGGTTCCAATGTATATGATACGTCAAGGCTTCAACGTCACTCCCGTAAACCCGACTATCGAATCCGCCGCCGGTCGAAAGAGCTACCCGAGCTTATTGGACGTGCCCGATCCGATTCATATAGTCAATGTGTTTCGCCGTAGCGAATTTATCCCTGAAATAGTAGAGCAAGCCATCGAACGCCATAAGAACAACGGCGACGTGAACGTAATCTGGCTGCAGGAGGGGATCGTCAGTCCTGAGTCCCGCGCCCTTGCCGAGGAAAATGGAATAATCTTTATCGAGGATCTTTGTATGTTCAAAGAATTCGATAAGCTCTATACGCGCAGTCGCACGGAAATCCTATGACTGTCATAAAAGATTCGACAGCTCCTCGAAGTCGTCGAAATGGATTTTCTCCGCGCCTATAATCTGATAATTCTCGTGTCCCTTCCCCGCTAATAGAATAAAGTCTCCCTTTCCGGAGAGTCCATAAGCTCGCTTGATCGCTTCATGGCGGTCGGCGAGCTTTATCGTTTTGCCGCGGAGTTCGCCGGGAACTCCCGCCGCGATTTGCCTGATTATTTCATCCGGGTCTTCAGTTCGCGGATTGTCGCTAGTTATTATCGTCAAATCGGCGAGCCGGGAAGAGATCTCGCCCATCTCCGGGCGTTTGGTCGCGTCGCGGTCGCCGCCGCACCCGAAAACGCAAATCAGTTTCCCCGCTCCCGAGGCTTCAAGCAGGCCTCTTGCGGCGCGTATGGCTTTCTCCAGCGCGTCGGGCGTGTGGGCGTAATCCACCGCCGCCACGGCCCCGTTTGGCAGCGAAACGCGCTGCATCCTGCCCGGCGCCCCCGTAGCGAGCTTCATTGCTTCGATTAGCTTCGGAAGGCTCTCGCCGCGCTCTATAAAATAAGATAGGGCCATCGCCGCGTTGTCCACGTTGAATCTTCCCAAAAGCGTTGTGGAAAACCTGTGGACATCATTGTTGATAAAGTTCAATCTCAATGAAAATTCAGTAGTTGCGAGCGTGAACTTTTCGTCGGTTATTTGAATATCCGCGTCATCGCCGCGCCCAACTTTTAGCGCTCTATGAGCTTTCGTACCATTGATCATACGCCCGGCGTACTCGTCGTCAGAATTGACAAATGCGACGGCGTCGGCGCTCAATCTATCGAAAAGTATTCTCTTCGCCGCGGCGTACTCGTCCATTGTTTTATGGTAATCCAGGTGCTCGTGCGTGAGGTTGGAAAAGAAGGCGGCGCGGAACTTGATCGAGCCGACCCTGCTCTGCGCGAGGGAATGCGAGGAGACCTCCATCGCAACGTTTCGCGCGCCCAATCGCTTTATCTCCGCAAGCGCGGCGGCGAGCTCGAGCGACTCGGGAGTCGTGTGCGTCGCCTCGATCTTCATGTCGCCCGCGAATATCCCCGTCGTGCCGATTATTGCGCAGCTCTCCCCGAGGCTTTCGAATATAGATTTAATTAAATATGTCGTCGTGGTTTTGCCGTTCGTGCCGGTTATTCCCAGCATATTCAGCGAATCCGTCGGCCGGTCGTAAAATTCATGCGAAACGGCGGCCAAAGCGGCGCGGGAGTTGGGAGCAAAAAGGAAGTCCGCGTCGGGGTATTTTTCTCGCCCCGGGTATTCTTCGCAAAGTATAGCTTTAGCGCCTTGCGAAAGCGCTTGCCCGATAAAATCATGCCCGTCGAATTTGGTTCCGCGAAGCGCGGCGAACAGCTTCGCGGGCGAAGCTGCGCGGGAGTCGTACGTTATTTGTTCTATCTCGAGGTCGGGGTTCTTCAAGGAACTCGCCCCGAGCCCGAGAGCCGAGGCGAGCTGAAAGAGTTTCTTCATTATTAAAAGCCGTTATTTCTTAACTAAAAATGCGGAAATTTGCCTTTCGCCCTGGCGCAAATTTATAATATAAACGCCCGCAGGCAAAACGTATCGCATATTCAACGAATTATGGCCTACCGAAGCCGCGTAATTTCTTTGATCGATCAACGCGCCGGATATATCGTAAATCGACACCTCCGCCGTCTGCGCTACGCTTTCGAAGGAGAGGGCAAATTCCTCGCCCGCCGGGTTGGGTCTGACATTCAAATCGCGGGCGCCTTCCCTTTCCTCGGGCGAGGAGAGCCAACTCATGGGAAGACGCGAAGAATAGACCGCCATTACTTCCGGCC
>JBLNBN010000065.1:0-54850 GCA_050260015.1 Chloroflexota bacterium
ATACGGCCGCGCCGAGGTAAACGAACGAATTAATCGAGCTGAAATAAAACCGGTTTACCGTTTCTTCCATCCAAAGAGCGGCCCCCCGGAACATTCCCAGGGGATGCAAAACCGTCGCCTCGCGCCCTAAGTACTTAGTAAGATTTCTTTCCGAGGTAGCGACTCGCCACATTGTCGCTAACGTGGCGACATTGCCGCGATTCAAATCGAATCTCTGTCTAAAATATATCTCTTGTAACGCCCTTCTACCCGCCAACGAGGCTAAAGTTTCGATTTTTTCCATTGTTAAGTCTATAATTGAAAATTTTGATTAATCAGTTATGATTGTAAACATTAAGTCTTTGTTCTTAGGAGCACAATAAGACCAAATATAGCAAAAATAATGTTTGCGGACCATCCCGCTAGTATAGGGTCCAGCCCTAATGAGTAGGCCAGCGTCTGGCTAAATTTTGTAAATATCAAATAAGTAAAGGCGATAACCATGGCCGCGCCAATTTGAATTGCGATACCGCCCTTCTTTTTTACTGAAGCAAAAGGCACGCCAAACAAAACAACAATAAAATTCGCGAAGGGAAAAGCCCACTGGCCATAATAATCAATCATTTGCCTGGACACGTCCTTCCCGCCCCTGCCGGTTTGATCTATGTATTCTTTCAATTCGGTTAAGTTCATTTCCCCTGTCGTTAGGCGTAATCGCTTAATTTCATTATGGCTGATAGCAAGGCTGAACTTTGTTGAGTCAAACCTGCTTGCCGATATCTTCAGCCCGCTAAAGCTTCTATCTATTCCATTGTAGAGCGACCATTTATTAGCTGCGCTATCCCAGCGCATCCTGTCCGCTTCTATCCTTCTGGTTAGCCTCGGTGAATTTTCGCCCGAGAAGTCTTCAATGATCACTCTATGGGCGGTTTTAGAGTTTTCATCATAGTATTGCATAATCAAATTCCGGGTAGGGCTTTCCCTGAAATAGAGATTGTAAATCTGACTTCCCGCAGTATTTTTATTAAGGTAAACCTGTTCAATTTCCACCTTTCTTCGATTCGAAGCCGGCACTATCCAACCATTAAAGTACAGCTGAAAAAAGCTTAACGCCAGGCTAAAAGCGGCGAGCGGAAACATCAACCTGTAGAGACTCATGCCGCCCGTTTTCATCGCCGTCACTTCATTTTGATTAGAGAGCTTTCCAATTGTAAAAAGCGTAGCGAGCAGCGAGGCCACGGGCGTAAGTAGCTTCAGTATTTCGGGAAAGTAATTTAAGTAATACTTAAGTATTATAGGGAATTTCGCGTTCTGATCGATAAAATCGTCCAAATTCTCTATCAGGTCTACGACTAAGAAGATAGCGCAAAGCGCGACAATCGCAAAAATCAGCGTGTTAACAAATTGCTTAAGTATATACCTATCGATTAAATTCATTGTTTTCCAACCAAGGATTTGACAAAACCGCGGGTATCCGTAAATGCCCTTAGGATCGATTTAACTGGGAATCCCACCCATTTCTTTATATAGAAGAAGCTTAACCCGCCCAGGACTGCGTTGTAAACTATAATTCCTATCGGCAGAGCTCCTTCCCATTTCATTAATCCGATAATAATAAACGCAAAAACCGACGAAAGAGTAGATATAATCACGTATTTTAAAGTAGTGTGCACCTTTCCCATAGCGGTGATGATTGTAGCGATAGAAATAAACGGTAAAAAGAAAGAGGCAATTACGAATATATCGAATAAGCCGAGGGCCGAATAGAATCTTTCGTTTAGGAAGGTAGTAACTAACCATTGCGCCCCTCCCAAGAATAAAAATGCTCCCATGACTAGAAATCCTGCAAACATAAAGGAGACCGCTTTTGTAATTATATCGGCAAGCTCCTTAATATTTCCTGCCGCAATTTTCTTTACCGCGCTGGGGTAAATCAGGCCGTAGGCTGCGCTACTTGCTTCGTCGAACAATCGATATAAAGTTTTTGCGGCGTTATAAACGCCGATTAAAGCTTCGTTGCCAAATAGTAGCTGGATTAAGTAAACGTCCAGGTTTCTTGGAATTGAGTGAAGGATCGCAATGAACGTCATCGGCGCGCCGAATTTGATATACTTCTTAAGTTCTACGCCTATACCCTTAAAATCAAACGAGATCTTCGTTATTCCAATAGCTATAGCCGTTCCTGCTCCAATAACGCTGCCCCACAGATAGATAGTATAAAAATCTATAAACGTCAGCGAAGGTTTATTGTATATGAAATAAAGGGATACTGCCGTCATGGTTCCGAAAAATGCTAAATTCGTTAGGAATATTCTGATTAGATGATAGTCCCTGTAGAATATTTTTACCATGTAAGATCGCGGAGCCGCAAGTAAAGTGATCGTTAAGGCGCCGACGGATATCATATAAAAGTTCTGGATCCGAAATAGTTCGCCAATAGGCCGATGGAACGAAAAAATTATAAGCGGCAATGCAATGCACGTTGAGAGATGAAGAATTAGGCTTAAGGCGTCAATCTTCTTCCTCTTCGACATATCGTTACCAAACTGAACTATTCCCTGTAAAGCGAAGGAATCGGACAGGACTAACACCCAACTATTCAGATTAATCATTAACGCGAACAATCCATATTCAAATTGATTTGCCGTATGCTTTATCTGGAAAAGCATTATAAATCCATAGAGGATAAATAACGCTTTATCGGCAAATGCCCAAAATACCTTTCCTATATGTTCTTTTAGTTGCATGTCTCTATTTAATTGATATAAACCAAGTTATTTCGTTTTCCTCACAACTTGCTTTAAGTCGTTTGGAAGGAATTTTTACCCCGTATTCAGGACAATATTCGTAATCTTCAATTGCGATATTGTTTTGAAATGAAATTTGAATTGACGCATCTGCGCGCTCAACCAAGACGCTATTCGAACTTACGAATTTTATCGTACAATCAGGATGTAAGTGTAATCTAATATCCTTAACGCTTTTTATTTTACAAATATCTTTAACTCTGATTTCGTCCTTCCCAGCAAATATTTCCCTGGAACACTCCTGCCCAAAACCCCTATGAGCGCCTTTAATGGTATCGCCGTCCGATTTATCAATTCTGGCCCTAGCCCTATCCTTTAGCCAGAATATATCGTCAGGTAGCGAGGACGGTATTGGATTTTGCTCTAAGCTATTTGTTTGCATAACGTTATGCAGGGCGGTAGATCTGTATAAATTTCTCTCGCTACCCGAGTATGAGTATCGAAATACGCCCGGGTCTACTATTATTGCCTTATTCAGAATGTGTAGAGTTATAGAAAGTTGATCGTTATGCGCGTGGCCGCCCTTTCCTCGCTGACCAACAGAACCGCATCGCATAGTTAAGAAGTATTTTTCGGCGTTATAAGTATGCAAGCCAAAGTCGAAATTCAAATTCCAAACGCATCCGGGCTCAAACTTCAGGTCATTAAATCTATTCTCAATCATATCAAACAGATACCTTCGGTCGTTAACATCGCAATATATTTTCCCGCTCTTCCAGGTCAATTTTGGCGGCAGTCGTCTCAGGAAGTAGCCGCTATCATTGTCACCAACAAGTGGAATTTCACTTATGTCTTTAAATTGCAAAGCAAATGCAGCAATTTGTTGAAATTTTTTCTCAACCCTTAATAAAAATTTTAGATCGGGCAGCTTATCTTCTATATAATTTATCGTATTAATTGCCATTTCGAGCGTAAAAAAGTTGTAACTGAGCGACGCTTCGAAATTGCCTCCGTCCAGCCCGAATTGATAATGCAATTCTCTTTCAAATTCCTTTAATAAGGCGTCAACGTTAGGATGCCTTTCTCTTGACCTGGGCGTAAAGGACAGATGGATAAAGATTTGTGCGCAAATATTAGAAAAATAATGGTTTCCCCTCATCCCGCCCGAGTATTCAGGCTCAGATTTTATGCGCGCAAGGCAATGAAGCAGATATTTCGTTATTGCGGAGGCTTTCTCGGGAGTAAATGTTACATCAAGAGAATGCGCTATATTGATTAGTTGTATAATGCTTACGCAAGATATGCCTAAGTCCATCGAGCTTTTTCTAATTATCCCCTTGGCTCCGCGTTCAACGAAATCCAACACTATAGATTTAAAATCATTCTTAATAGCGCTAAATTCTTCCTCGGCGCCCTGCATTTCCTTTAAATGCTTTAAAACTATTAAGTAATTCAGGAGGAACTGCAGCCGGCCGAGCTCCCAAACGTTTTTAACGTCGGTCCCTTCCTTCAGGACGCCAATATTGCTTTCCGCTTTATCCCAATTATAATCATAGACGTAGTCGCGATTCCAATCGAATCTTTCATTCCCGGCTTTATAAAAATTATCGCTTAAGAGGCAGACTTCCCGATTCATAGCGCGCGAAGTTAACTCCCTGGCGCTCGATAATAAGTCATCGGGAATACCCCCCGTATCAAAAAACGAGCGCGAATCGTTTAAATCGATGTAAAACCCCTCGTATGAGTTCAAATAATCGCCGCTTTCCTTTCGTCCTTTAATAAGTTTTTTTAGACTATATAAAAGTTTATTGCGTCGCAAATCCGGCGGCAATTGCCCAAGTCGGGATAAATTCCTAAATATTTTTGAAGCGCTCATAATAAATAAAAGAAGCAAATATGTCTAAATTAATCTTTTTCATAAATATCGATTATTAAACAGCTAAATTAATAATTTTATTCGAAAACGGACTGCTTCCCTCTAAATAAATATTTATCAATCAATTACATTTTACGCTTATGGAAATCCAAATCAGTCAAAGCAAGAACCCTGAAGACTATGAAATATTAATTCGCCGTCGCGGCGAAGCAGATTATGCGGCTTATTGCCCGCAACTTAACGAAATGATTACCGGCGTTGAGCACGAGGAAGTCGAATCGGCGATGCGCGCTAAGGTATTGGAACATATCAGCAAACTTGAACAATGACAGACATTAAGACCATAAAGAAAGCGCGGCGCTACTCAAACTGGGCGCTGCGCTCTCTCTATTTTCTTCTATTCTCCCTGGCTATTTTATTGCCGGTCCTTGTCGTCGTCACTGTCGCGATTTACGGCTCCTTCGGAACTATTTCCGCAGGCTATGTATTGGCTTACTTTGGGAGCATCGTTATTTGTATTATCGCGATATCCGCGTCGGCCTACGTGGAAACCCGACGAATGGGCAGTAAATGGTACGCATTCGGTTTAAATTTCGATAAATTCGCCTTTAGGCAATTCATCTTCGGAGGAGCGTTAGCCCTTGGTTCTTCCGCCGTATTTATTCTCGCTGCCCTTGCATATGGCTTTAAGATAGCTCCCGGGCAAGCGACATCTCTGGCCCTGGTTCACACTTTCCTGTTTTTTTTCTTTGGAGCGGCGGCGGAAGAGCTGCTTGGCCGGGGAATCTTTTTCCAGGCTATCGAGCAGCGATTTGGCGGCGCAGTTGCAACAATAGTAATGAGCTTTATTTTCGCAGCCTCCCATATTTTCAATCCCGAGTTCGCATTTTTACCCTTTATTAACACCTTCCTTGCAGGCGTTTTGCTCTCTGTAATGTATATTTTTACAAGATCGCTATGGCTGCCCATCTCGTTTCATTTCTTTTGGAATTTTTTCCAGCAGGTATTACTTGGTTCGCCGGTGAGCGGGGTCGACTTCGGCGTCCATGTGTTTGAAATTAGTTTCGTGCCTGCCACGGCTCCGGTAATTACGATATTCGGCGGCGCTTACGGCATCGAAGCCGGCGTCCTGACTACGCTACTCCTCGTTGCTTCTATCATTCCCGTCGTTAAATATTCCAATATTTCGCCTTATCTTTCTTCTATTTTGTACAAAAGAGATTATAATGAATCTAAGCTAATACATGGAGAATTTGATGATGGTGAAGAACTTTCGGGGCATTCGTAATTTTGCGATTATTTTTGGCTTAGCCGTTATTTCATCCTTCGCGCCGGTAAAGGCTCAATGGGCTATCCTTCGAACGGACGCCGATTCGCTCGTTAGGCTCGGCTCGGATTATATTTATAACGTTCAGTTCGACCAGGCCGAACGCGAATTTCGCGAAGTCATTAAACGCTATCCAACGCACCCCGCCGGTTACTTCCTCGACGCTATGGTCGACTGGTGGAAAATTCAAATTTACGGCAATAGCCAGAAGCTCGACAATTCTTTTCTAACAAAAATAAACCGTGTGATCGGAGTATGCAATGTTATACTTGACACTCATAAATTGGACATTAACGCGCTCTTCTTCAAGGGGGGGGCGCTCGGATTCCGCGGTAGGTTCTACGCCAATAAGCAGAGTTGGCTGGCAGGCGCCAAAGACGGGAAAGAAGCCCTGGAGATACTAAACGACGTTCAAACAATCGCTCCCAGCAACTATGACATTATGCTCGGCACGGGCGTCTATAATTATTTCGCGGTTAAATTCCTCGAGCAATACCCTTTCCTGAAACCAATGCTGCTGTTCCTGCCGAGCGGCGATAAAGAAATAGGCATACTTCAACTTCGGGCGGCCGCGCAACGAGCTCGTTACGCGGCTGTCGAGGCCAAGGTCGTGCTAATGCAGATTTATTATTCCTTTGAGAATATGCCGCAGGAAGCTCTCGAAATAGCTACGGAATTACATCAAAAATACCCGCAAAACCCGTATTTCCACCGTTACTATGGAAGAACCCTGGTTAGGAGAGGCTACCTCGACGAATGGGAAAAAACATGGCGGGAAGCCTTAATAGCCGCAATGGATAAAAAAGCGGGATACGACGGCTCCACCGCACGCGAGGCGATGTACTACATCGGCACGGCGCTGATGATGAAGGGAAATTACGAAGGCGCGCTAAAATATTTCTACAAAGCGGACGAAGCAAGCCGTAAGCTCGACCGGGAACCCAGCGGATTTATGATTCAGACTAATCTAAAAATCGGGAAAATATTCGACCTGCAGAATAAACGAAAATACGCCGTTCAGCAATATCAAAAGATACTGCGTTGGAAGGATAAGGACGGCTCCCACGAAGAAGCGAGTAAATACCTCAACTCGCCGTATCATTTCTAAAAATAATAATAAACGCCTAACGTGGTTTTTACATATCAACCAGTTAGGCGTTTATTATGAAATATTACGCATCCTTTAGGCTTCGCTTAATTATTGCGGCGTTTATTTGCGCCGCGGTCATCCCAATTTACAGCCAGACAAAGCTACAAACCCGAGTTATAGCTGCCAATCTTAATGTTCCCTGGGAAATAATCTGGGGCGAGGACGGCAATATTTGGTTTACTGAACGGGACGGCTCGATAAGCTATATTAATCCTACAAACGGGCAGATCCGGGAGATCGCTAAATTCGACGATACGCACCAGCAATCGGAGAGCGGTATGCTTGGAATGGCTATCGACCGCGACAACGGAATAACGCATATATACGTTGTTTATAATTATCGGGTTAGCGGCCAGATAATGGAAAAGGTCGTTTCGTTTGATTATAACGGCTCCGGTATCACGGACCCAAAGGTATTGCTGCAGGGAATTAAAGGCGGCTCTATCCATAACGGGTCGAGGATCTGGCTCGCTCCCGATAAAACGCTCTATGTCACTACAGGGGAAACGGGCGACGGTCCGCTTGCTCAGAATAGAAATTCCCTAAACGGCAAGATATTGAGATTAAAAACTGACGGGACTATCCCGTCGGACAATCCCACCCCGGGAAGCTACATCTGGACATTGGGACACCGCAACGGGCAGGGCTTGGTTTTTGCCAAGGGGAAGCTCTACGAGTCAGAGCATGGCCCCTCCAACGACGACGAGATCAATATAATTGAAAAAGGTAGAAATTACGGCTGGCCTAACGTAGAAGGCTATTGCAATACGTCCGAAGAGAAAGCCTTTTGCGCGGCAAACAACGTGGTCGAGCCAATTTATACTTGGACGCCAACTATAGCCCCTTCCGGCTTGGAGTATTACGATTCGGATTTAATTCCCGAGTGGAGGAATTGCCTTCTGTTAGCGACGCTTAAGGGTTCGAGGATAGTCGCGCTCAAGCTGAACGACGAGGGAACGGCAATCGAAAACGCTACGGAGTACTTCGTCGGCGAATTCGGCAGGCTGCGCGACCTTTGCATAGCCCCCGACGGGCGAGTCTACGTCTCGACGTCGAACTATGATAACAACTCGAACTCCAATAAAATAATTGAAATCAAACCCGAAAATATGAACGCGCCCGAACCGGTAAAGACGCCTCCGCCCAAGAAAGAAAACACCGGGAGCGGCTTTCGTGTTTTTCCTAATCCTGCTGTCGATTATATTTGCGTCGATAATTATATGGAGAATATTTCGCAAGAAAAAATAGAGATATTCGACTCGATCGGCGGCAGGATAGCCCCTACGTTTTTTTCTTCAAACACGATCGACCTCAGCGGCTTCGCGCCCGGCGTTTATTTTATATCTAACGGGAGAGCGGCGCTCCCTTTCGCGGTAATTCGCTAACCGGCTTCCTGGGCCTAGTAGCCGTCCATTTGAAGCCAGGGAGGTAAAACGTTTCCTCTTTGCCCGCAACGAGGTAATAGGGGTAATATTCCCCGGGGATTTGCTTTATCCAATAGATATAGAGCGGCTTTTGCGTAGTGTCCATCTCTATGATTATCGTGTCGCCGGAGCTGCGCGATATGCCCGAGCCTGCGGAGTCCACGCGCACAAAGTAAAGGCTCTTCGCGTCGCCCTCGCTGAATATCTTGCTTATCTTATCGCGGTCGAAATCGAGTATTATTTGCCTGCCGGAGATCTGATCGACTGCCGCTGCGTTCGTCGAATCGTTACGGCTTGCGGCAAATGAATTCCCAAGCGCGGAGAGCTTACGAACTTTTCTCTGGGGCGTTAGAATCTCAATCGAGTCCGCGTATAGCTGGGTCGAGTCGTACCAAACGACGGGCGTGCCGCGCAGGAAAAATCTCTCCTCGTCCTTGTAGTATTGCGCGGAATCGCTTTTAGCGGCAATTGCGCCGCGTATTATTTCAACGCTGTCCGTGAAAATATACTTTTCCTCGCCGCGAGCGCGGTATCCTTCCATTATCCTGCTAATGATGCTAAGCGTGTCGAATTGAATTTTCGGCGCAGTGTCGGTTGCGGCTATTGGTAGCGAGTCCAGCGATTTATTCCTATTCCTCTGTAGCTGTAGGTCCTTTTGAAATGTAAAAGCGGAAGTGTCCAACGTCGGTTTAGGCGCCTTAACAGTGTCTATCTGCAAAAGCTGCGGATCGCCGGTTGCAAGGGAATAATTCCTCGCCGGGTAATTCCTGACTGTGTCGCCGGTAAGGATAACGTTCGTATATTTTCCCTCGATCCGAACCCTGCCCGTGGCGAAGCTCTCGCGGTTGTTCCGGTTGTGGCTGATCGCGCGCGAATAGATACGCGCAGAATCGTCCTCGATAAAGACGTTGCCCAAAAAGTCCGCCACGCGCGTTTTCGTTGAGTAAAATCCCTTATCGGCTCGGAGATAGGTCTCGTTCTCCGTAATAGTCACGCCCCCCTGCGCGTCGGCCACATAAGTATTCCCGTTGTAATTTACGCGCGGAGCCTTAAGCGTTAAGGCGTTTTGAGTTATTACGACGTTTCCCTGCAGTTCGACCCGGTTTTCGGAAAGGAACTGCTTCGCAATGTCGCATTTTACGTTAACTATTCCCTGCCGGAATTGGACGTTCCCGGCGAAGACGCGTTCCTTGCCCGATAGATCCTGGGAGCCGACCAGGGAATCCGCATATATCAATTCAATCGGCGCGCCGCGCGGAGCCGCAAACGAAATAGCAGGTATTAACGAGATTAGAAATAGAAGCTTTATGTAGTTAAATTCAAATTTCAAAATTCTTCCTTTCAATTTCTTCTAAATTACTGATTTTCGCCAAATAAGTTTCGACGCAAGTAACGTTTTTCGTAATTTTGCATTTTCCAAATCCATTTAATAGGAATCAAAAATGTACGGCAAAATTAAAGACTATCTTGAATCCGAACTAAAGACGCTCGAAGAACAAAAACTTTTTAAGCACGAACGCATAATCGAAAGCCCGCAAGGCGCCGAGATCACCGTTCGCGGCAAGCGCGTATTGAATTTCTGCGCTAACAACTACTTAGGCCTTTCCTCTCATCCGGAATTGATCAAAGCCGCCCACGAAGAAATCGACAAGCGCGGCTACGGCCTCTCCTCCGTTCGCTTTATCTGCGGCACTCAGGACGACCACAAGCTTCTTGAAAAGCGTTTAGCCGAATTCCTTGGCATGGAAGATTCCATCCTCTTCTGCTCCTGCTTCGACGCCAACGGCGCCGTTTTCGAGCCGCTCTTCGGGGCCGAGGACGCGATAATAACCGACGCTCTAAACCACGCTTCCATCATCGACGGCATCCGCCTCGCTAAAGCTCAACGCTGGATCTATAAGCACAGCGACATGCGCGACGTGGAAGAAGTCGATCCGTCCACAGGCAAGATGGCGAAAGGCCTCGAGCGCTGCCTGAAAGAAGCCCGAGAAGCCGGTTGCCGCTTCATCGTAGTCGCAACCGACGGCGTATTCTCGATGGACGGCGACATCGCCAACCTCCAGGGCATTTGCGACCTGGCAGAAAAATACGACGCCATCGTTATGGTGGACGACAGCCACTCCACCGGCTTTATGGGCAAAACCGGGCGCGGCACGCACGAATTCCGCGACGTTATGGGACGCGTCGATATCATCACTACGACCTTCGGTAAAGCTCTCGGAGGAGCCTCCGGCGGCGCTATCGTAGCGAAGAAAGAAATAATCGATTGGATGCGCAACAAAGCCCGTCCTTACCTCTTCTCGAATACGCTCGCCCCGGCGGTAGTCGGCGGTACTCTTAAATGCCTCGAAATTCTTACCGCTTCGACGGCCCTACGCGACAAGCTCGAGAACAACACTAAGAAATTCCGCAAAGCTATGACCGAAGCCGGCTTCGACATTATCCCCGGCGAGCACCCGATCACTCCCGTTATGTTCGGCAAGTACCCCGATTGCTCGGCCCTCGCGGTTAAGTTCGCCGACAGGATGCTCGAGGAAGGCATCTACGTAACCGCGTTCTCCTTCCCCGTGGTACCGCGCGGCAAGGATCGTATCCGCGTTCAAATTTCCGCCGCCCACGACGAAGAGCATATAGACAAAGCTATCGCCGCGTTCGTTAAGGTTGGAAAAGAACTTAATATGATATAGGAACGGGATGCAAAAAGAAAACGCCTGGAAATTCCCCGCCACCTTTTGGACGGCAAATATCGTTGAATTTTTTGAACGTAGCGCATACTACGCTATGTTTATCGCTATAACGCTTTATTTAAGTCGGGTTGTGGGTTTTTCCGACGTAAACGCTGCATGGATCGGCGGAGCTTTCTCCGCCGGTCTTTATTTTTTACCGACATTTACCGGCACTTACGCCGATAAGATTGGTTTCCGCGCCGCTATTATTCTCGCATTTACGCTTTTGACTATCGGCTATTTCTCGCTCGGGGCGTTCCCGTTTAAAGCGATAGTCATCCCGTCGCTCGTAGTCGTAATGATCGGCGGCTCGTTTATCAAATCGGTAATTACTGGAACCGTAGCAAAATCCTCTACTGCGGCCAATCGCGCGAAGGCTTTCTCTATTTTCTACGGCATGGTTAACGTCGGCTCCTTCATAGGCAAGACGGTCGCCTACCCCATAAGAATTAACCTTGGGCTCGAGCAGATCAACTATTACGCTGCTTTTATGTCTTTTTTGGCGTTAATAGTTGTCTTTTTCTTTTATAAGTCCGTAGATCGCTCCGGCGAAGGAAAATCCATTTCAGAAATATGGAAAGGCCTAGTAGCAGTAACTACTAATGTCCGCCTGTTACTTTTAATATTGATCGTAACGGGGTTCTGGATCATCCAGCACCAGCTCTACGCGACTATGCCGAAATACGTTCTACGAATGGTTGGGGAACACGCCTCGCCGGAGTGGATCGCCAACGTAAACCCGTTTATAGTGATGTCGCTCGTAGTTGTAATTACTAATCTAATGAAAAAACGCCGAGCGATAGTCTCGATGAACGTCGGGATGCTTCTCATGCCCCTGTCTGCCCTCTGCATGGCTTCGGGGCATATCCTAATGGGCTCGACCGGCTCGAGCGTTGATTTCGGATTTTTTTCGGCGCATCCCATTACGGTTATGATGATAGTCGGCATAGCGATACAAGGATTGGCGGAGTGCTTTATTTCGCCGCGGTATCTTGAGTACTTTTCCTTACACGCTCCCAAGGGCGAGGAGGGGCTCTACCTCGGGTTCAGCCACCTGCATTCGTTCCTGTCGTCAGTCCTGGGATTCGGCATTTCGGGTTATTTATTAGAAGCATATTGCCCCGATCCGTCGTTGCCCCAGTTTAAGGGTATGACGCCTGAGCAAATGGCGCCATATTACGCTAACGCGCATTACATCTGGTACTTCTTCGCCGCGATTGGATTAACTGCGGCAATAGCGCTGTATTTCTACAGGTATTTCTTCGACGAAAACAAGAAGCGCGCGGCAACCGCGGCTTAAGTGGTTTAAGGCGTGAAAATACAAAGGATTTGATTTCGTTTTTAAACGAACTTATATCCCATTATTACAAAAGAGGTCGTAATGTCCAGAATTCAAAAATCGTTCCAAACGAAAGCAAGCGCTAATGAAATGAAAACATACGTATCGACGAAGCTTCTGCCAAATCCTACTTTAAAGTCATTTCTCGACAGCGCCGTATGGCAGGGCAATACGCTTGTCGTTAAATCAAAATTCGGTCACGGAACGATAAATCTGAAAGATAACCTCGTCGAAATCGACATCGAGCTCTCCTTCTTCGGCTCGCTGGCAAAGGGAAGAATTGAATCGACGTTAGATAATGAAATGAAAAAATTAAACAGCTAAAATGAACTTAATAGAAATAGGAAAAAAAGCGCTTCAAACCGAAATTGAAGCGCTTTCGTCGGTTAAAGAACGATTGGGCCCGGACTTCTCCCGCGCGGCCCGGTTGGTAGCCGAATCGAACAAAGTAGTGATCTCGGGCGTCGGCAAGTCCGGCCTCGTCGGTCGGAAAATTGCCGCGACCCTCTCCTCCGTGGGCATATCTTCAGTTTTTCTCCATCCCGTCGAAGCGTTGCATGGGGATATTGGAATAGTGCAGAAGGGCGACGTAGCGATACTGATCTCGAAAAGCGGCTCGACGGACGAGTTGGTTAAGATCGTCCCTTACCTAAAGACTCTCGGAGCAAAGATTATTTCGATAGTAGGGAGCGTCAATTCCTTCCTCGCGCGCGCTTCGGACGCGACGCTGGACGGGGAGGTGGCCAAAGAGGCCTGCCCGCATAATCTCGCTCCGACGTCGAGCACTACCGTCGCGCTTGCCCTTGGCGACGCGCTCGCGGTTACCGCTATGCAAATCAACAATTTTACTGTGGAGGACTTTTCGAGGCTTCACCCGCTGGGGCAAATTGGCCGCAACTTAACCGTGCAGGTGAAGGACGCGATGCATTCCGGCGAAAGAACGCCTCGAGTCGCGCCCGACGCGAGCCTGCGCGACGCAATTATCGAGATCTCTATGAAGGGCTTGGGATGTGCCGCCATCACCGACGAGACCGGCGCCCTGATCGGATTGATTACGGACGGGGACCTGCGCCGCGCGCTGGAAAAGCACGAAGATATCCGCGGGCTCTCCGCTAAAGATATTATGACCTATAACCCAATTACGATCCGCGATACGGCTATGCTCGGCGAAGCCCTTCAATTAATGGAGCAGCGCGAAAGACAAATAAATGTGTTGCCCGTCATTAATTCAAAAGGAATTGCCGTGGGCGTCATCCGGGTTCACGATATTTTACGTAGCGGACAGCAATAATGGGACTGTTTACAGGCGATCACGGGACGTTTTTTGTCTGGGTCGTGGTGCCAATCCTAATTATGTGCGCGCGCATTGTCGACGTTAGCCTGGGCACGATGCGCATTATTCTAATAGGAAAAGGCTATAAGAAGATTGCCCCGCTGCTCGGTTGGATGGAGTCTTTTATCTGGATCGTAGCTATAAGCCAGATAATGAAGAACCTGGATAATTTCCTCTATTTTGTAGCCTATTCCACCGGCTACGCGATAGGGACGTACATGGGAATAATCATAGAGAGCAAGCTCTCGCTCGGGCAGGTTATCCTGAGGGTTATCACTCGCTATAACGCGATCGAGCTGTTGAATAGCCTAAAGGCGAAGAATTACTACCTAACCACCGTATCGGCGGAGGGAGCCTACGGGAAAGTTCTGCTGATATTTATGGTTATCCATCGCTCTAAATTGAACGAGGCCGTTAAGATAGTGAAGGAATATAATCCCAACGCTTTCTATTCCGTCGAGGACGTTCGCATGGTGAACCAGCTAACCTTCCCCCCGGCTGAAAATGGATTCGTGGAAAAAATTAACATATTTAAGCACGTCAACTTCATGAGAAAATGAACCATCTCAGACTTTATAGGATCATTCGCGGGCTATTTATCGTATTCATCTCGTTTATCGCTATGCTTCTGATCGTATCGTTTTTTCTGCCCAGCGAACACACGACAAGGGCCAGGTATTTAATTTTATCAAAGCCGGAAAACGTATACCCTTACATTGGAGATTTAAAGCAGTGGTACAAATGGAACTATTGGCTGAAAACGGGCGACTCTACGCTTAAGGCGCGCGTAACTGGCGAGGAGTATTCACCCAAGCAGACCCTCGTCTGGTACTCGGACGAGTCCGGCAACGGCTCAATTACGATAACGTGGAAAAGACCCCCGAGAGGCGTTAAGTACGAAATCTTTATTGACGAGAATATGTTCTACGTTAACGGGGAATTTACTCTTACGGAGGATCCGCGCGGAGTTCTTCTGACGTGGCAGGAGACGTTCGCCCCGGAGAATAAGATATTCGGCAAATACGCCCTGCTTCTTATAAACGTATTGGCCCCGCAGGACCACGAACGCAGCTTTAAGCGGCTGGAAAAGCTTCTTGACGCTTCGACTTTAGTATACCTGCAATAGCGGAAATCAATAATAAAAAAAAGGCTTCCCAATAATAGGAAGCCTTTTTTAATTCTAACGAATAAGAACTATTCCATACGGAGAAGAACTTGTCCGGCTTCGACGTTGTCGTTGATCTTAACGTCGATGGACTTAACTACGCCGTCGACAGGAGCGTTAACGTAGTTCTTCATCTTCATCGCTTCGAGCACGACGACCGTATCGCCGGCTTTAACGGCCTGGCCAACTTCGACGGGGATTTCGATCACTACGCCGTTGAGGTGCGCAGTAACGACTCCGCCGGCGGAAGTTGCTGTCGCCTGGGGAGCGGCCTCTTCCGGTCTTGCTTTTGGAGGTCTGCCGGGGCGACGGGCCGACGTCATAGGAGTCGGCGCGGGGGCCGCCGGACGACCGACGTTACGGGACCCAGCGGGCCTGCCAAGCTTACGAGCCGGGGCCGCGGGCGCGGGAGCCGGCGCGGGGGCTTGCTCGACCTTCTCTTCGTAATCCGTTTCGGGCGCTTCGGTATCGTAATCCAATACTTCCAACTCTACTTCATAGCTTTTACCGTTTACGGTAATTAAAAGTTTGTGCGTCATAATTGACTTACCTTATATAGTTGTGTGATTCTATCAAATTTTGTCTTCCCATTTGCGCCCAGGAAGAGTCCCTTTTGTCGCGCGAAAGGAATTTTACGCTACGAACCTGTACGGGTTTTCTGAATAAGTGAAAAGCCGCCGCAGAAATGACGGCAATAGTTTCGGGATCCACTTCTTCCTCGTCGGGCGCGTTAGCCCCGAGCAAGCGTTGACCCGGACGCAAGGGCATACCCGCGGGATTTACGCTAAGCGTTATATTGCTAGCGTTCATTTCGATTGCGATATATGCCGTAGGATTTTCGATTTTCTCGCGCAAATCTATCGATATGACGACCAGCGGATTCATGTTTTGGTTATCCATTAATTAATTCCTTTATTACAGTGGAATAAGTCCGTGTTTCTTCATAGGTCTTAGGTCGCGTTTGTTCCGCAACGCTTCGAGAGCTATGGAGATGTATTGCCGCGTCTTGACCGGTTCGATGATGGAATCGACAAGGCCCGCTTCGGCTGCCGGGTATGGGCTAGCGAATTGCGCACGGTACTCGTTGATCAGTTCGGAACGACGTTTACGCGGGTCGGCGGCTTTCTTGATCTCATCCTTAAACAGAACGGAAACCGCGCCTTCCGCGCCCATAACGGCGATCTCGGCGGTAGGCCAGGCGGCTACTCTATCGGCGCCGAGAGCCTTTGCGCTCATCGCTAAGTACGCTCCGCCGTATGCTTTACGAATTACGATCGTGATCTTCGGAACAGTCGCCGCGGAGAACGAGAAGAGCATCTTCGCGCCGTGACGGATAATGCCCCCGAACTCCTGCTCGACGCCAGGCAAGAAGCCGGGCACGTCGACGAGGGAAATAAGCGGTATGTTAAACGCGTTGCAGAATCGAATGAAGCGCGACGCTTTATCGGATGCGTCGATATCGATGCAACCAAATTTCTCGATCGGCTGATTGGCGACGATGCCCACTACCCTGCCGTTAAGGCGAGCAAAGGCGACGATCATGTTGCGGGCGAAGTGGCTTTGAACTTCCATTACGGAATCGGGATCGAAAACCATTTCGATAATGTCCATCATGTCGTACGGATCGCGAGGGTCGTCGGGAACAACGTAATTCAGATCTTCATTTTCAATAATTTCAATTTCGCCGTTGCCGAGCGTCGGGGGTTGCTCCGTATTATTCGAGGGCATGTAGCTGAGCAGCTTTTTAGTGATTTCGATAGCGTCCGCGTCGTCGCGGGCAATAAAGTGAACGTTGCCGCTAAATGTAGCTTGCGCGGTCGCGCCGCCCAGCTCTTCCGCGGAGATGTCCTCGCCTGTGGCTTCTTTAATAACTTGCGGTCCGGCGATAAAGAGCTTGCCGATGCCGTCGACCATTATGATAAAGTCCATAAGAGCCGGGGAATATGCCGCGCCGCCAGCGCATGGTCCCGCGATGATAGATATTTGCGGCACAACGCCCGAAAGTAGAGTATTGTGATAAAATATTTCACCGTACCCCCTGAGAGAATCTATAGCTTCTTGAATGCGAGCGCCGCCGCTATCGTTGATGGAGATATAGGGGCTTCCATTCTTTAATGCTTTAAGCATAGTTTCGCATATCTTCCACGCGTGGCGTCCGCCGACGGAACCGCCCATAACCGTAAAGTCCTGCGAGGAAGCTACCACAAGTCTGCCGTCGACGGCTCCGAAAGCCGTGGCGACGCCGTCGCCGGGCAATTTCTTGCCCGCCATGCCGAACGCCGAACCAGTGTGCTCGACAAATCGGTTAATTTCTTCATAAAAGCCATTATCGAAGAGCAAATGCAAACGTTCGCGAGCGTACATCTTGCCGGCTCGGTGTTGGGCGTCGATTTTTTCCTTTCCGCCGCCCAAAAGCGCTTCGGCGTCTCTTTTGCGCAACTCTTCAATTTTTTCTTGTACTGTTGCCATTATTTTTATGCGTGCCAAATTGTTTGTAATAATTTGTGTAATTTTGTCGCGTACAAATTTAGAACAAGAAAATTAATTAAACGAATTTATTATTTGAATTTTTTATTTTTTTATAATTATGGCAAGATCTTTTAATAAAATAGCTTTAGCAGGATTAATAAGCGGTATAATTATTATCGCCGCGCTTTCATTTTCGAATTTCCGGCACGTAATTAATAAAGACGCTCCGGATATTTTCAACCAGCTATTAATCCCCTACGGACAAGCCGTTACGGCAAAAAATTGGCAAGCCGCTTACGAAATGACGGCAAAAAAATATCGAGAAAATTTCCGTTTTGATGAATTTAAGAAACGGCAAATTAATAATTATGAAAATTATGGGAGAATACTCTCGATAAAGCCAACTTCGGGAATATTTATTATTTACGGAGTAAAGCGTCCGCCGGTCTACCGTGGCACGGTAACTATAAAACGCGAAAAAAAAACCTTCCATGCGTTATTTACCATAACGACGGAAGGCGGAAAATACAAAATCGTAAGCTCTTCTCCGAGTTCGCTCTCTATTAGAGATGAAGTCCCGGAGGTATATTGATTTCTATAATATCTTTACAAGTTTCAACTCAAAATTAAGTTCCTCGCCCGCTAGGGGATGATTTGCGTCGAGGTAGACTTTGTCGCCCTCGACTTTTAATACGGTCACTTCCACGGGGGCTTCGTCCTCGGGTTCGAGCATGAATACTTGGCCGGGCTCGACTTCCATATCCTCGGGGAACTGGCTTCTATCGACCGCTAAGATCAGCTCTTCGTTGTATTCGCCGTACGCTTCCGAGGGCAGAATCTTGACGAATTTGCTCTCGCCTTCGCTCATGCCTATAAGCGCGCGATCAAATCCTTCGATTACTTCGCCGCCGCCGATAGTGAATTCCAGCGGCTCCTTGCCTTCCGTGTCGTCGAATACTTCTCCGTCGTCAAATTTACCGACATAGTGCACATGCACTTTATCGCCCTCTTTTACTACCATTGTTTTCTCCAAAAATGTATTGATTATTTGCTTTAACGAATCAAATTAATTATCCTTTTATTCACGCTTTAAATTTTTCATTTATTTTTCAATTTAAAATCATTGCAAACCGTCGTTATTTCCATTGCAAAAATTCGAATGAAATTGATAATTTTGCCGTATTAATTTGAGTAATTGCCGGTTAATCATGAAAATAAATATCTATGGCGTATTAATTGTAATTTTTTTTGCTTCAAATGTATTTTTGCAAGCCCAAGTCCCTTCCGCAGATACGTTAGAAGCGGCGAGCCGAACGGCTCCGGCGGACACGGCCGCCCGCAGGCGCGATTCGCTGGGCTTTGCTCCAGTCGTTAGCCATGGGCGTATCTCGGCTTTTGACTCGTCAATTAAAAGTATCCGACCTGCGGATTATCAGTTTTCGAATTACGTCCAGGCATCGGATCTGGTAGCCGATGCGACGTTTTTTTTCCCGCTCTCCTTAGCCAGTTACGGATCTTTTAATCATTTCTCCGTTTACGGGGCGCTACCTAACTCCACGGCCGTAACGCTGAACGGAAGGCCTGCGACCAACCTGGAATTTAATTCCTTTCATATCGATAATTATTCGCCGGAAGCATTTTCCGAAATTCAAATATATACGGGCAGCGACGCGGCAATCCTGGGCGGCGCCCCCGGCGCTTTAATTAATTTTACGGAAAGGCAGCACAATTCCGCCGTCCCCTTTACAAGGATTTGGTATAGCCAATCCGCTTACGACTTTACCGGCGCCGACGCTATTTTTACGCAGAACTTCGCTCCGAAATGGAATATCAATCTTGGCTTTAGGAACTTGAGTTCGGACGGGCGATTTGAGAATTCATCGACGGAGAATTGGAACGTGCGGGCGGCCCTGCGGTATTCGCCGGATTCGTTAACTACGTATTCGCTCTCGGAGGAATTCGTTTCTCGCAGGGAGGATTTATGGGGCGGCGTGGAGCCTGCAACCTCGACCGATTTCTTCGACGCTCTCTCGGCTACGCCGCGCTTCCCAACGTTAGACGAAAAGCAAACGCGTCACGACCTAACTCTGACGCTAACCCATAAAAATACGGCGAGCAGCATACTCTCAGGGAATTTATTTTTCACGCATAACGAGCTCTTAAGAAATTCCGGGGACGGATTTTTCTTCAATGAAGCCGACTCAAACTCTATAGATATCTCGAGGTCGTACTACGCCGGCGCTTCAGGGCGGTATGAGGCGCGCGTAGGAGAGTTTTTCTCGTACATGGCAGGCGGGGAAGGGTATTATTCATCTTTGCCCGCTACGACGCTCTGGGAGGGGTTTTCGGGCATATCGGCGGCAGGCTTCGCAAGGCTGACGTTTAATCTCGGCGCTAATCTATCGCTGGCAGGCGGCGCCCGCATCGATTATAAATACGATAAAGTAGCGATCGCGCTCGGGGGAAAGATCAACTTAATGGGCGAAGACGACGCAAGGACCTACGCGGACCTTTCGATTGCCGAACGGCTTCCCTCGCCAGCCGAGGGGACGGCGCTTTCCAAGGAGAGCTCGCTGCTGGCCCTGGTGGGTTGGAGAAGCGCTAAAGATAAATTTTCCGCGGAACTTTTCTTCAGGAACGTCCAAAATCCAATTATCGCCGAAAGCGTCCCCGACACGTTTTTAATGAAATTTTCAAACTCCGCGGAATCCGCCAGCTACGCCGGCGTTAATTTTGGTGCAAGCTATTCGATCGGCAGGATCTTCGTTAAAGCGCGCTTAAGCGGAGGCGCGGCAATCGAGGGTTCGAAAGTAATAAACCGCTATCCCTACGTTTACGGCGATATAACGACCTACTACGAGTACAAGATAGGCCGCAGCGCTCTACGCGGAGGGATTAAAGCCGCTTTCTACGGCGGCTTTAACCCATACAGGCTTCACCCGTTGTACCAAGCTTACGAGAGAACGAACCTCGATCCCGGGATAGAGGGAAACGGGTTCGACGCGTTTCTCGGGGCGGCTCTCGGCAATGCCTTCGTTAAGGTATCCTTCGAGAACTTGCTTTCGCGGGGTTATTACTTTGTCGCGGCATATCCGCAATTCGACCGGGTTTTACGGCTTTCCGTCGCCTGGTCATTCTTCGATTAGCTCCCCGATATGATGAGCTTCCCATTCGTTGGGGCAACATAGCTCATCCCGGTAAAGGACAATCTATAGAAATAGACCCCGGGGGAAAGACCACGTAAATCCATATTCATTATGTTCATCCCGAGGTTAGGCGCGCCGGTCCATTCGCCCACTTTTCGTCCCGTCATATCGTACAGCTGAATTATCGATTGATAATTCAAATTATCCGCGCGGAATTTATAGGACACCTTGCCTGAGCCGCCGTAGGATGGGTTCGGATAGAACAGGGCTTCGTTGGCGACCGCGTTCAGGGCGAGATTGACCGAGTAATCGAGCGTATCGGAGTTGCCGGAAGCGTCGCGGCCGGCTACCGTAATATTATTTGCCGGGTAAAGCTCGTCGTCGCCGTACTCCAAATTTTTCGGGGTAAACGATATTCGAGCTTTTAACCTATCGCGATCGCGGAACAATTCGATTTTATAATCCTCGCTATTTATAGAAGAAATATAGGCCCCGTTGAGGAATATGCTAATATTGGTCGAATCCTGGATATCAAGAGGGGAGTTATCCTCCATAGTAATAACAACACGCGGCTTAGCAAGCACGAAATCTCCGAATTTCGGCTCTACGCCGTCTATCGTCAGCTTGAGCGTAGGCGGAACGGTATCCGCGTAGACGTTGAATATCGTAAATGCGGAGTTATTGAAAATATACGGTTCGCTTAGACGAGAGGAAGGATCGACCGTCACGGAGAGCTTGATATCGCCATGCATTTTTTCCGTGTCTTCCCTGCGCTCAAATATTGCGATAGCGTCGCTGCTAATCTTCTCGGATACTACCGTAGTGTCCTCGATCGCCACGTTATTCTGCGAGAGCTTTCCAACCGTTTGAACGTTATATGCGTCGGAACGGAGCGAAATATTCTCAATTTTGAAAGCGGTCGTTAGCGTTTCGCCCTGCATGGTTCGTTGAGCGCTGACTGTCACCGCGTCCGGCGCTATAGCTATTTCCGGGGGAGGGACAAAGTTAAACTTCATTTCGCCAAATTCCGGGCCAGGTTCGTTAATTTTTCCAGATAAGTTTGCTTTAAGCCTAATACGTGGATATTTCTTAGCGTCGATAGAACTAAGATCGAAATCGCCTCCCGAACGGAATGTCATAAGTTCGTCCTCTTCCCCTTTTAATGATATTCCATAAATTTTTAAAACTGAAGAAGTATTATCAAAATTTTTAATGGAATTATGGAAAGAGTTCCATTTAACAGCGGGTCCAATGACCGTTGATGAATATTCGCCTGAGAGATGATATCTTATTATATCCTTTGCGATTGATACAGTGTCGCCTGCAGAATTTATCTCTTCGAGGAATTCACCTGGCTTGGCGCCTTTCTTCCCCACGTATGCCCAAGAGTATCTCCAATCGAATTCATCAGGCCAGTCCCCCCTTTTTACAGAATCTATTAATACAGATCCATAATAATCCCTCATCAGCGCTTTTAATGAATCCATGCTGCCGATGCTTTCTGGACGCCATAATTGATATTTATTCAGGATCGCCCACGCAAAACCGGAAGTAACTATTGCGACATATTGATTTTCTGTAACCGTATCCTTAAGTAAGCGATAAAGATTAATCGAAGCGGAATCAACCCACCAGGAGCCGCCCCACATTTTATAATACCTGTACATAGGAGCGCTTGTGTCATACTGACGGGGTATTATATAAACATGCATACCGTCTTCCCAAAGAGATTCTTTAAGAATCTTACCTTTCAAAGCGAATTTCATAAACTTTTTACCGTCCAGCGCAGCGCCCATAATCTCAAGCGGCTGGGGTTCGTCAAGTAGTTTTATCATTCTGTCATTTGAAATTGTTGTCGCATCAAATTTATCTCCAACAAAATCAACGGGCAACGCCTTTTCAATGATAGCGTTATTCATAATCGTATCTTCAGAAGCGTAGAATGGTATTTCCATCCAACCGCTCGGTTCTCCGCCGGCGCCAAATTTTAGCCTTGCGGAAAAAATCAATCTGGCGCCGGGCTGCAACTGGATGCCGGGAGTCCAATCGACAGCATTTTTTCTGACGAAGACTTCGCTTGGAGATGATTCTGCAATTGTGCTTCCGTCTTTTCTATCGCTAATCTTAAACTCGTAAGTAAAGTTTCCCTTGGCGGCTTCGGGATTGACCACTCTAAACTTCGGCGAGGTCGCGTTTACATTCCAGTTAGCAAACGGCTCGACCGGTAGCAAACCGCGTTTGTATATATAAAATTCTTTGGCGATATAGTTATTGTCCCGTTCCGCCTCGCCTATAGAATTGCCCGGATCTGCGTAAATTTCAATTAGATGCCTGCCCGGCTGATCCTTAACATTGATTCTAAAGGTAAAGTCGTTCACTGAACAGATAGATAACGGAAATACATATAGGGAATCCCTATGGCCTTCGTACGTATGAACGCAGAGCGTTTCGTATTCGCCGTTATAGCGTATGCCGGCATTACGAAGCTTTCCCGAAACGATTGCTAACGAATCGTTTTCGCTAAACTCAATATTTCCGGATGAAGGAATTATGCTTAACTCCTCGTCAAGTAAATATAAATCCGGTTCAGTCTCAATTCGGTATTTCGTCAGGGGATCGCCAAGGAAACTAAAGCAATAGCGCGATGATATTGAGGCGGCGTATCCGATGTCTGATATATCGCTCGCAAGCTGATCCTTGGCAAAGAAAAACAGATCGCCCAGCCTCCGTTGCTGCTCTCCGTCTTGTCGCCCGGTCATAAATTTATACATGTCAGTAAGTATAGCGGGATGAACGTCTTTCCATCCTACTGTAGTGGAACCAAATGCAGCTATAACCCCTCTGTTGGGCGGCAAGAGATACGTTTCATTCCTACTTTCGGGAGAATATGGATCAGCAAAGCCTCCCGTGTTGCAAGCCAGAGTAGAAAGAACTCCGTAACGTCTATAATTGCTTATCTTGGATATCTCCCAACCATCCATGTCGAAAAGATTCAACGCTCCATGACCTAAGAAGTTCCACCAACCTGCTCCGGAATTAATACTTGCAATTATATCCTGGCTCTCAATGCCTTCAGTGCCGGTCCCTTTCTTTACAAATTTTGAAAACCCGCAAAGCGGGGGCGTCTCTATATATTCTGCGCTTAAATCATAACCAAATCTATAGAAATATTCTTTCTCCTCTTCACCGCTCGTGCCCCCTCCCGAGAGGAACAGGAAGTTCTTCATCCAGGGCTGGGCGGCCATAGTGTCGTAGTCGATTAATTTATCTACCACCGCCTTCGCCTCGGCTGCTGTCTTGAACGGAAGTCTGCCTATAGACATATCCGAATAGACCGGTCGGGAGGGATCGAAGCAGCCGTACCAAAAGTCGCTCGCGGGATTGCCGAACGTAGGAACGAAATCGACGCTCTTGCTGAATGGATCGTTCCGACGGGGATCTGTGCTGGCGTCGCCAACCAAAAGGACATACTTCAATTTATTTGATTTGTTTGAAGCAATTTTAAGGTACTCCCTAATAGCGTGGGGCGACTTTCGACCGTAGGAAAATTCTTTAAAAACATCCTCGACGTCTACTACGCGTACAGTTATTGCCGGATCCCGGTCCATTCTATGCTTAGCGAGCCTTTCGGCTTCCGATTTATAGTCGCGATGCGTAATCACTACCTGCAAGGCGGAATCGGCTCCCTTTTCCCTTAAATACGAAGGGCTTACTGCGCTAATTTGCGATTTCTCAATTAATTTGGCGTCGGAAAATGCGAACGCGCCCCCTTTGCCGGCAGTAAGACGCACCCGGGCTTTGGCGGAAGGGCCGGCCGTGGAGCCGATAGTTCCTGCGTAGCTTACTTTGCCTTCTCCGCCCCGGCGCTCCACGGTTGAAGCCGGAACCCCGGTTTCGTAGAATATTGCGTAGGCTTCACCTGCCGATAGCGCGTCGACGATTTTTGCCCCCCTATTTTTAAGGGAGGATTTTAATCTGCTGGAAATTTGGCCAACCCCGTTATAAATTGCGATAGCGGCCCCTTGATAGCCCTCGATATAATCCGCGGCCTGATCGAAATCTTCGCCAAAATTCTTGCCGGTCGCATCGCCGTCCTTTAGGAACACTACGTGAAACCCGGAATCATTCGAACTGTACGAGCCGCCTGCAAACGTAGCGTAAACGAAGGGGGCGGAGCCATTGCGCGCTCCGAACTTTACTCCATAGCCTTTTATAGATTCTGGAAATTGGATTTCTTTATTTAGCGTGTCCAACGCTATAACGAAGCCGTCGCGAAATCCGTCGACCTCCAGGATAGCGTCGGAGGCCGGTTCCGTGCGGTATATAGCGCCATCTACCCCCGCCCAGGGTCGAACTGTTCCCTCGAGCGTAAAGTAATCCACTCCAAGGAAACCGTTGTCCTTTTCGTAGAGCTTTTTCTGATATATAGAAAATTCATTTAGACCGGAATAAAGCTCGTCGCCGGAGTATTCTCCCTCAAGCGTTTCCCTTCTAATATTCTTAAAGCGCTTTTGGGCTATCGTATCATTATTCGTCAATAAAGAAACGTCATATTCGGGATGGAAATAAGTAGAGAAAATAGTCTTCAACGAATCCAGCAACGAATATATGCTCGCAGACGCCCGAATCTTATCCTCCGGTTGCCCGGTGGGAACAACGTCTAATAACGCTGTAAATTTATCCTTTTCAAAAGTATTCCCGGGAGCTAAGACAGCCCAGAACCATCCCTCTTCCCTTCCCGTTTCCGGATTTAAGAAGTCGTCGCTGATATTATAACGCAAATCGCGTTCGAAATGCAGATTCACCCGGGCCTTATTCAGGGTTTGCGAAGGAACCCCGCTAAATTGTGCGAGAGTATACCGCAGCGAGCTACCCGCCGGGTCGAGATATAAATAATACGGCTCGGTCGAGGCGTAGTTATCGTTCCAGGTCGTATCGCCGCGCGCCCTGCTACCAAGGAAATAAATGGAGCCGGCGTCATCCAGCGCGTCGCCGGGAAGATCAATATAGATAGGCTTCTCGACGCCTCTATTGATCAGTTTTATGTTGGCTTTCGGTTGTCCGCGCCATTCCGGTGCGAGCTTCAAAACTTCGGCTAGGTCCGCTTTAGCGACGCCGTCCTTAATCGTTTCAAGTTTCACGTACTTAATTGCTGGATCGTACCAGGCGTTCGCCGCCTGGGGCTTTTCCGCGGGGCGCTTTGCCGAGATTTTGCTTTCCTTCTTTTGAGAACTCGGCGATTGAGCTTGAATTTGAGTAGCCGCCAGGGCTAAGTAAGCGAGTAATATAAGTTTACGCAACATTGGCATATCTCGGGCAATAATAAAATAGATTTTTTATAATTATGCTTAACCATATAGTAATATAACAAAAAAACCGCGAATAAGTTACTATTCGCGGTTTGTTTAAATCGAGCTTAAAATCGAAGGTAAGCTTCGAGGAATTAACCCCTGCGGCCTCTTCCTTCGTTAGGATTATCTTCGCGCATGCTGAAGATGATCTTTTTAGCGATCTCGGAAGCGACGGCCTGTTGTACCTGATCGCCGTCCGTCATATATTGTTCGATAGCGTTCTCGACTCTCGAGCGAATGATCTCCGCCGTTTGACCAACGAGAGCATTGGAGAGCTGGTGAATGTCGGCTTGCTGGCCGCGGAGAGCGTCAAGCTGGCTGCGGTTAGCGTCTTCCATCTTCTTAAGCATCTTGTCCATACGCTCTTCTTCTTCGGTGTAAACCAGCGTGAACGCGAGCAGCGAAAGCATGGTAAACTCGAGGAAGATAGCCAGGAGGATGAATGAAGGCTTAGCGGAGGGGATGAACTTAAGACCGCGTACGCCTACCGCAACGATAAGGAACGCCGCGCCGCCGTATGCGAGACCCGTAACGAGGTTGGCGTATTTTTCCGTAACGTGATGCGACATGTAAAGGCGCAAGCCCTTGCCGAAGGAAGCCCTGTTACGTCTCCAGAGAAGACCGTTCTTCGTGTCGACGATTTCTTTAACAACGAAGTCGGAGAAGAATTCTTTAATCCTGTTGTAGAGCGCTTCATTACGGAACGCAACGATATCCGTTTCGTCGTCGAAAACGTCCTCGAACCTGGAGGATTGGAACGGAGAAGCGATATCTTCAGTGATAGTTCTGTCCCAAACTAATCTGAAAGCGCCACGAACGTCGCTTACGTCCTTCTCGCGGAGCTTATCGTCGGGCATAATGAGAAGTTCGATGATGTCGTCGGCGAAGCCCGTCTGTAAGCGGACTTTAACTTTCGTTTCGTCGATCTGCCTGTCAAAGAGAAGGGCGAGAAGTCCCGCGCTGGTAGGCAAGAACGACGTGATTACCGTCGAAACTACTATCGCGAGAACGAGCGCGAGAAGCCAGAAAGCTACCCACGGTTCGAGGATAATCGGAAACTCGCCTAATGTCTCGGATTTAGCGTAAAATTCGTTAGCGTTTTTAACGTAGCCGTGTTGTGCTTCGTTGCGAGCGGAGAACGTGAAGTCGAAAATGTACTCTTTATTTATAAGGTCTTTTGCGACATCTACGTTTCTACCCATCAATTGGGGTTCCCTTTCTTTAGTAGTAGATGCCCATACCAGACCGTTGAATTTCACAAAGCCGGTTTTGAGAAGACGCTCGCCGCTAGGCTTAAATAACGGAACGACGAACTGCGATACTCCCCAGGGAATAACTTTAAATTGGAACAGCGAGAAGAATATAGCGATCAAAGTGACCCATATTAAGATGTGTTGAGGGCCAACCTTTAATTTTTTGGTTTTTGACGAAAAGCTAGTTTTAGCCATTTGAGTGAATCCCCTAAAATTTTTTGTTTATAAATTTTTTGTGTTGTTGCGCGTCCCAATCGACTTATCACAGTACAATACTATGATTAATCAATAACTTGTTCAAATTTAGCTTAATCTTGTTAATAAATCAATCAAAACTTTTCGACATGCCGAATTTTTACGATTTTGGCACATTCTATTTCTAAACTCATAAAGCAATTGTCATAATTGTTACTACAATACTGACATTTCAGTCTTTGATCAAAAATCCGTAGTTTGCGAGCGAGCTCTTAATTTATTATTAAATTTTATGAAAATCAAATTTTATAGCGTCGATTCAAGCAAAATTGCAATAAAGCGTCCGAAAATATTAGACGAAGCGATTGGAGAAATTTCTCGCGATAGCGTTCTTTTTGTAGATTCTAATGTCGACGATATTTATAATATTTCAGCATTAGGCTTTCGCAATATTATTTTACCGGCAGGCGAACGAGCAAAGAGCTTAAACCAATTAGAAAGAAACATCTTGTTTTTAAAGAACTGCTCGGCGGACCGCCTTACGCCTATCGTCGCGATTGGAGGAGGAGCGGTTTGCGATTCGGCAGCCTTCGCCGCTTCGGTATACAAGCGCGGAGCGCCGCTTACGCTTGTGCCGACTACCTTAGTAGCCCAGGCGGACGCCGCGCTCGGCGGGAAAACGGCTCTTAACTTCGACGGCGCGAAAAACCTCGTCGGTACTTTTTACCAGCCGAAATCGATCGTACTTTTGCCGGGTTTCCTTTCTTCGCTTCCCGAAGAAAGATACCGCGAAGGATTAGCTGAATGCGTAAAAACCGCGCTGGTCGCCTCGCCCCTACTTTTCGCCGAGATCAGGAAATCCGCCAGGGAATTCACGAAAATGAACGCGGCGCTCAACGCCAGGTTAGTTAGTCAATGCGCGAATATCAAAATGCGGATCGTCGCAAAGGACCCCTTCGATCGCGGACTGAGGCGGATTCTTAATTTCGGACATACCTTCGGGCACGCCGTAGAATCCATCTCCAAAATTTCTCATGGATTTGCGGTTGCAATTGGCATGACTTTTTCTTTACTTTTTGCGGAAAAGCACGGGTTGATGAAAACTGAGCAGGTAAATGATATATTGGATCTCTTCCGGGAGCTGAAGCTGCCAATCAAGAGGCCGGAAATCGATCCTGCAGATATTTTTGACAAAATAATAAACGATAAAAAAATTGCGTCCGGTAAATTAAGCTTTATAACGCTTGGCAAAGCGGGCAATCCCGTAATTGTTGGCATAAGTATAAGTAAATTCAAGGCAAGTCTGTATGATCTGTACGTCGCTTGGGAAAATCGAATTTAATAGGTGCATGAAGTTGCTTCCAAGCCTGGGCTTGACGGAGATACGGCTCGACCTATCCGATTTTACTAACGAGGAAATTGAGACCGTTTTTAAATCCCATGGCGAGCTGATCGCAACTTACCGCGCATCCGGCTTGCTCGATTCGGTCATCTCCGCCGATAAATTATGCATTGCGCTAAACGCAGGAGCAAAGTATGTCGACGTCGATATCTCGCTGCCCTGGGACGTTACGGACAAGATAATAAATCACGCCCGCGAAAAAGGCGTAAAAGTTATAGTCTCAACGCATAAGTTCGACAAAACTCCCGAGCAGGAGGAAATAATTGAGCTTGTCAAAGGCATAGACGCGCTATTTTCCCCCGATATTATAAAAGTAGCCTGCAAGGCGAACTCGCAGGCTGACTTTTTGACTATCCACTCCCTTTACAGGGATTTAACAAATAGGAATTACGATCTGATCGCATTTACGCTGGGCCAAAGCTCAACGATTTCGAGATTGACGGCGCTTTTCCTCGGCGCGCCTTTCGTTTACGCTTACCGCGCAGGAGAGGCGCCCACCGCGGACGAGCAGCCGGACGACGTCACTTTAAGAGAAATCTTCGAGAGAACGCTGAAGTTTTCTAAACCCTTTGCTGGTTAATCGTCCTCGCGATGGCCGGGCCCCCTGCCCTTGCCTTTACCATTCGGGCCCATCCCGTCCATTCGCATCTTGAGCTCGCGGGCGAAACTTCTTTCAAAAAGCAAATACTTTGCAAATTGCTCCTCGTTTAGGCTTGAGCGCATTCCCCGGATCTTCTCCAATTGCAGGTTTTGCATCTCCTCCTGCAGTTTCAATATGTTTTCGCTTTTTGCCTTTAAACCGCTTTTATCCCCCTTCAGCGATTGGTTTAATTCGCTCATTGCGTTTTGCATTGCCTGGCGCTTTTCGTTTATCCGATTTTCATACCCGGAATACTTCGCGAGGAACTTATCGGCTTCGGCTTCGTTGAGGTTCAGTATTTCCACTAGCTTGACTTTCTTAAGGGTCTGCACTCGCTCGCGAGCCCTTTGCGGTTGAGCCTGGGCGGCGAACTGGAAAAAGCTTAGAACCAGAACAACTAATAACGTTTTCATGTATTTATTCGATTTATTATTGAATTTCGAGCGGAACATTTTCCATCTCCATTATATAATTTTGAAACTCTTCTTCGGTTAAATTATTAATTTGATCGTAAACGATTGATTCAATTTCAGATGGACTCATCAAATCGAGAGCGTCCGCGGAGGATATGTCCAGGTACTCCGTAACGTCCGTCGAATCGTAATCGTCGGGAGCTTCGGAATTCATGCTGAGCATCTCGTTCACTGCCGCCGCCGCTTCGGCCGAATCCTTAGGCGTTGCAAGCAGGCTCGCGACGTCGGAGGAATCGATCACGTTTAGAATTACTTCTTCAGTTTTTGCGGTTGCGGGCGTCGACTGTCGTTTAATATTATCATCTTCGGGCGTTTTATAAAGATTGAAGACTATTATTACCAAAGCGATCAACCCAAGGCCGGGTACAGTTGCTTTTCGCCAGGTCCACGCATTTCTCCGGCGAGCTTCTAATCTGTCGAGAACCTTAACCGAAACGTTTCGGGAACGGAACTCCATTTTTGCGTCGAGGTCCATTCGGTCGACTTTCGCGAAGACTTTCCTTACGCCCTGAATCTCCTCGCGGAGATCGGGAAAGTCCGGCAAAGTCGCCTCGAAAGCCCGCCTGCGCTCCTCCGAAAGCCTACCGAAGAGGTAATCGGGAAGTTCTTGCTGCATTTCCTCGTAACTTAGTTTTCGCTCATCCATTAAAATTTATCCTTGTAATAATCGCTTTCTTTTAAAATTTCCGAAATCTTTTTCACCGCCTGGAAATAGTTGGCCTTTAGCCCGCCCACGCTCGTTCCCAAAAGCTTGGAGATTTCCTCGTAGCTCATTTCCTCGAAGTAGCGCAGGGCGAACGTTTCGCGTTGCTTCTCCGGCAATTTTCTGAGAACTTTTTGAAAGTACTTTTCAAATTCTTCCGACTCCAAAGCTTCCTGGGCCCCCACGCCCGAGTGAGGTATATTTTCATATTCGTCGACCGGGCGATCGCTAAACAGCGAAAATATTTTTTTCTTCCGGGTATAATTGATCGCCGTATTCTTTGCTATCCGGTAGAGCCAGGTCTTTACGCTGGACTTCCCCTGGAATTTATCCAGGTTGTCCAACGCCTTAATAAACGTGTCCTGGGTTATTTCCTCGGCTTCGTCGTGGGACTCGCAGTAACGATATGCCAGGGCGAAGATAAATTTTTGATACTTGCGCACAAAGGCTCCGGCTGCTCGCTCGTCCTTGCTTTCGACATATCTACGTATCAGTTCGCCGTCTTCTTCGTACTGCAATTTTGCTCCGCGATTTCATCTTTCGTTTGTTAATTTAGACACTTTACATGTTTTTTTGGTTTAATATAAACTAGAAAGGCAGCCCTTTCGAACTGCCTTTCAAAAAACAATTTGTTTCCCGGCTTATTTCTTATAGAGCGGGAATTGGGAAGTAAAGGCCGTAACGTCGGATTTAACCTGGTTGTAAACGTCGACGTTCCCGTGGTTCGCTATAACTTTATCGATAAAGTCGGCGATCGTTTTCATATCGTCTTCCTTAAGCCCGCGAGTCGTCATAGCCGGCGTGCCAAGACGGATACCGCTGGTGATAAGCGGGGGTTGGTTGTCGTTGGGGACTGCGTTCTTGTTGCAGGTGATGCCTGCTTCGTCGAGCGCGAGCTGCGCTTGCTTGCCCGTGACGCCTTTATTGCGGAGGTCGACGAGCATTAAGTGATTGTCCGTGCCGCCGGAAACGAGCTCGTAGCCCTTGGAAGTAAGCGCGCCGGCCAAAGCTTTTGCGTTAGCCATTACTTGATCAATATATATTTCAAATTCGTCGGCGAGGCATTCGCCGAAAGCTACGGCTTTGGCCGCGATAACGTGCATCAGCGGGCCGCCTTGTATGCCCGGCATTACCCAGGAATCGATGATCTCGCCGATGTTCTTAACCCTGCCGGACTTCGGAGCAACGATGCCCCAGGGGTTCTCGACGTTCTTGCCGACCATAATGATGCCGCCGCGCGGGCCGCGAAGAGTTTTATGGGTCGTGGAGGCGACTACGTCGCAGTGCGGCACGGGGTTCGTCAGCTTGCCCTTGGCGATGAGGCCGGCGGGATGCGCGATGTCCGCGAAGAGGAACGCGCCGCAGCTGTCGGCTATCTCGCGGAAGCGTGCAAAGTCGATGTCGCGCGGGTAAGCGGAGGCGCCGACGGTTATGAGCTTCGGCTTGTGCTGCAGGGCGAGTTCGGCGGCGCGGTCGTAATCGATCCTGCCAGTCGCCGGGTCCAGCTCGTAGGGAATGAAGTTAAAGAATTTGCCGGAAAAATTCACAGGCGAGCCGTGGGTTAAATGGCCGCCGTGGGCCAGGCTAAGCCCCATTACGGTGTCGCCGGGCTTGATAAAAGTAAAATAAACAGCCATGTTCGCGCTCGAGCCGGAGTGCGGCTGAACGTTGACGTATTCCGCTCCGAAGAGCTTTTTGAGGCGCGTGCGGGCGAGGTCTTCGGCCATGTCGACGTACTCGCAGCCGCCGTAGTAACGGTTGCCGGGATAGCCTTCGGCGTACTTATTCGTCAATACGGAGCCCTGCGCTTCCATTACGGCGGGAGACGTGAAGTTCTCGCTGGCGATCAATTCGATCTTTTCTACCTGTCTTGAGTATTCTTTCTTTAAAATATCCGCCAACTCGGCGTCAGTTTGTCTTACTATATCGTACATTACTTGTCCTTTTTTAAAAACTTCTTGAAAGCTCTTATCAAAATTACAAAATTTATCAGAATAGAAAAGAAAGCCCCTTTCAAAAATCAAAATATTCGAGAATTTTTATCAATTCCAATGCATGCCTTTTCGCTTATGGGCGAGCCAGCCCCCTCCGCAGAACGAACGCCCTGACTTTAGGCTCTACAGCAAGCGTAAGAAGCGCGAAAACCGCGCCGGCCAGGACGTCGACAAAGTAGTGGTAGCGCAAATAGACCGTTGAAAAGATCAGGGACGAGCCAAGAACTAGGATAACCCACCGGAAGCTCGATTTGTTCCTGAACGCGAGTATTATATTGACCAGGGTTATCCACGTATGCCCGCTCGGCATGCAGTCGCGATTTACCAATAGCTCGGGATGCGCGGAACCGGGAATTATCGAGCCTCCCACGTTTACGATATTCCTAAAGAAATCCGCCAACGCAAGGCCCGGAAGATCCAGGTCGGTCGTCGCAAAGTTATGAAGAGTAAATCTTGGGCCGACGGCCGGCATGAAAACATAGAGCAAATATGAAGCGTAGAACGCGAATACGATAATCGTCTGCAGTTCGTTTAGCTCGCGTTGCCTGCCCTTAAAGAATAGCTCGACGCAATGAATAATGGGCATGAAGTAAAACAGCATATAGCAGCCCTGGAGGTACTCCGTTAAAGCCGGGAAGGCGATCTTGCCGGTTATCCATGTCGGGTGGAAGCCCAGCAAATAGTAGTCCATCTTGATCAAAATATCGTCGTAAAGGTATGGATTGACGACGCGAATGTAGTACTGCACCTGGCTGTATGCCAGGAAAACGATTGGTACGATGTAAATACGTCGAAAGACGAGGAATAATTCCCCCAAATAAACTTTTTCAGTGATCGCCGCGATCGCTATTAATCCAATGATAATTACTGCGTTAAGGAAGATCAGGTCGCGCGCGTTAGGTATATGCGAATAAAATATGACCGCTAGCGCAGTGTATAGGGTTAATATTACAAGCGTGTAAAGTTCATATACCTTCAGAGCTTCCGTAAGGTTAAATGCTAAGAGAGGAGCTTTATCCGATCGTTCATTCTTTGCGGGCATCTTTTTCTTTCAATTCTTTGACGGTATTATAAAATGCGATGAAATCCCCGAGCGATAGCTGCTCGGCGCGCTTCGACAGAATTTTACCTTCTTCCGAATTTGCAAAATTAACTATTTTCTCACGAGGAATTGCCTGAAGATTAAAGTAACTCTTTAACGAATTGCTCAGCATCTTGCGCCGCGTCGAGAACGCCGCCCGGACAAAGTCCATAATTCGATCCCGTTCCGGGTAGGCTTCCGGCTTAAAATCGAGCTTTACGACGCTTGAAGTAACCTCGGGAGGAGGAAAAAAGCAGCTTGGAGGCACGTCGAAGAGTATGCGGCTCTCCGCGGCTAGCTTCGCAGCTATGCTGAGTATGCCATAATCCTTGCCGCCGTGCCCCGCTACGAGGCGGCGCGCCACCTCGCGTTGGATCATAATAACGAACGATTCGAAAACATCGAGCGAATCGAACATCTTGAAGATTATCTGGGAGGATATATAGTAAGGGATATTGCCAACGGCTTTCATCCTGCCCTGCGCGCCAAGCCGGCGGGCAATTTCCCGGAGGTCGGTACGCAGGAAGTCGTCGTGGACGAGCAGAAATTTTTCTCCGGGTATTCCTTTAAATTTCTTCTTTAGCTCGCGCACTGCTCGCTCGTCGATCTCCACGGCCGCGAGCCTTACGTCCATTTCCAAAAGCGTTTCCGTAAGGGCGCCCGTGCCTGGCCCTATCTCGAGCGCGCAATCGCCGGGGCGCAAGTCAAGGCTCTCGACTATCTTGCGCGCTACGTTCTTATCTATTAAAAAGTTCTGTCCAAGCGATTTCTTTGGAGCTATTCCGCCTTTAGCCATCGTGCGCCGCCTTAATCGTTATCCGGCGAGGTAATCTCGAACCGGGCAAATACCGGGCAATGGTCGGATAGCCCTGCGGCTTCCTTCTTGCTCAGCGAGTTGTAGTAATTGTAATTTCCTATGCTTCCCTCGACGAGTCTTTTCTTCGCGCTGTTTGTAACGACGATATGGTCTATGCCCGCCCATGATTTATTCTTGCAGCTTATTATATCCGTCGTAAGGAATTCGATATTGCGATCGGCGAGCAACGCCGTAAGCGTCGGGAGCTTTTCCCGCTTGGGCGTGTCGTTGAAGTCGCCCAATATGATCAAATCCTTTTCTTTGCCCCGCGCAAGCGCGGAGTCGCACCACTTCGCGACTGCTTCCGCCTGCATCGCCCGGATCAGCCTGCTGGAATCCTGCTTCGCCTGCGTGTCGTCGTAGCGCGATGTGGACTTAAAGTGCACGACCATCATAAGAAAATCGAAATTGCCCTTTTTAACGTAGGCGAGCGCGCCCGGTCGATTGCGCTTTGGAATTATCGCTACGGGCATGTATTCCTCTATCCATTGAACGGTTACGTCCTTCCTGTGAAGCACTGCCAGGTTCTGTTGCCCGCCCATATCGCCGACGTAGCCTGAATAATCGGGCATATACTTAATTAATCGGTTTAGAGCTTCCTGGCTCTCGACCTCCTGCATACCGATGACGTCGCCGTCGGTTTCAAGCAATTGCTCCGCCATCAATTTATAGTCTTCCTCGGAGCGGTCCTTACGGTCGCGAACCCCGTCGCCAAGCCATTCGGCGTTATAAGTTACGACGACTATTTCGGAATCGTTTGATTTTCTATCCTGCGAAACTTCCTTTTTGGCGCAACCCGCAATCGCGAGGGTTAAGATACCGCCTACGATTAACTTCTTTAAATAACTACTCATTTGCCGACGCCTAGAATTGATTTGACAATGTGCCCCGCTATTTGGGGATTCTCGTTCAGCCTCCTGACCGAATACCCGTACCAATCCTCGCCGAACGGGACGTAAACGCGCAACGGATGCCCTGCGCGAAGCAGCTCCGAGCGACGGTCCTCGCGCACTCCCAGCAGCATCTGGAATTCGTAATCGCTCTTCCCAAGATTTCTCTCCCTGATTAAGCCTTCGGCGTCGCGGATGAGCGGCTCGTCGTGCGTGGCGATTCCTACGTAGCAGCCGCCGTCGAGCAGGGCCCTCAATAGCAATTTATAATTGGAGCGGATCTCCTCGCGGCCCTTGTATGCTATTCGCTCGGATTCCACGTAAATCCCCTTGCAGAGCCTTACGTTCGGCTTTAGCGGCAGAAGCGACCGCACGTCGCTCTCGCTGCGACGCATATAGGCCTGCAGTACAATCCCGACGTTATCGAACCCCTCTTCCCGCAGCTTTCTGTACATATCCAGGGTCAGATCTGTGTACGGGGAGTTTTCCATGTCGAGCCGCACGAATAAGTGGTAGTCGCGGGCCTTTGAAACAACTTTTTTAATATTTTCGTACCCAAATTGGGCCTGTATGCCCAGCCCGAGCGACGTGGGCTTTACGGAGAGGTAGCTTTTTAAATTATTGTCATGGATCGCTTCAAGTACTTTCATTACGGCGGCAAGCTCGAGCTGCGCCTTTTCGCGCGTTTCGACGAATTCGCCGAGCACGTCTATGGTGGACATCCCCCCGACGCGCATTAAGTCCTGGGTGACCCGTACGGCGTCGGAGAGGTTGGGCCCGGCGATATATTTACCGGCGACAACCTTGACGAATGACTTTGGAAGCATAGGGACTGCGCGCGCGATTAATTTATTTATCATCGTACAATTCCGCTTTTTGTTAATAGCTTACTTTCTGACTGTCAATCTCTCTTCAACTATGCTCATGATTTTCTCAAAAGTTACCGCGACCGCATGCGTGGAACGGATCGTCACTACCCTGCCCTTGGAACGCTCCGCGATTTGATCGAATCCGCCGATCACCCGACGGAAGAATTCCTCACCATATTGCTCGATCGTGTCCTTTTTCTTGTTATGAGTCCTGGCAAGGGATTCCTCATAGCTCAGCGACAGGTAAAACGTTATGTCCGGCTCCAGCCCGGAAGTGGCGAAAAGGTTCATTTTCTCGACCTCCTCGATAGGCAATCCGCGGCCGTAGCCCTGGTATGCGGTCGTGGAGTCGAAGAATCTATCCGCGATAACTATTTTACCATCCGCTAACGCGGGACGGATAACTTTGTCGGTTAATTCCGCGCGCGCCGCCTCGAATAGGAAAAGTTGTCCCTGCGGGGAGAGATCGTAGTCCTCCTCTAAAAGGGCCGAGCGAATATACTCGGAAAACGGGGTAGACCCGGGTTCCCGAAGCGCTAACGTCGGCAGCCCGCTTTCGGTCAATCGCTCGCCAAGCAGCCTCGCTTGGGTGCTCTTGCCGCAGCCGTCTATCCCTTCAAAACTAATAAACATTGCATTCCTAATTGTATTTCACGCAAAATAATACATACAAGTAACACAAACAAGCCGATTTTCAAAGATTTTGTTTTTACTATAATATATGTTGATTTATTCGAATAAATTTCATAAATTAAGAGAATGAAATTATTTAAGTTGTATTAAATATCCGGCTCGATATTGATGAAAAAGTTACTGTTTACGGCGTTCGCGCTCTTTATTTTCGCCCGCTGGCTACCGGCACAGGAATTGGATAATTATATCCTTTCCAATTACGAAGGTAGACGTTTTCAATTAGGTTTCATGGAAAACGAGTATAAAATCATCTCATACGGCATCGAGCTTAAGATTTTCATCTCCGCTCGGCAGGTCTCGAATATCAATGTGACCTTCCCCAAGCGCCCCCCAATGAGTTTTCGTATCCCCCCGGATAGCGTGCTCGTCATTCCTGTTTCGTCGGAATACTATAACCCGCTCTCCGAGCAAAAATTTACGAATGCTATAAAGATCGATGCGGACTTCCCTATCCTCGTTTATGCCTTTTCGAGCCAGCCAAAGACGAGCGACAGCTATGCCGCAATTCCAGTGGAGAATTGGGGGAAGGAATACGTCGCCATCTCGATGCCCAACGACCAATATAACGATAAGATTGAAAGCCTACAGGACTCGATCGAATACCTTACACCCCGCCAGAGCGAGTTTATGATAGTCGCCGATTACGACGACACGCAAATTACAATAATCCCGACTAATGAAACGGAGAAGGGCAGGCCCAAAAGCATGCCGTTCAACGTTACCCTAAATAGCGGCGACACCTATTTGGTAAAGTCCGCTAAGACGGGGGTAGGCACAGGCGACCTCTCAGGCTCCACAGTGCGAAGCACGAAGCCGGTGGGAGTTCTCAGCGGGCATTCGCGCTCCGCGGTCCCCGTCGGGCAGCCCCAGGGCCACGACAGTAAGGACCACTTGGTTGAAATGCTGCTCCCGACTAACGTCTGGGGGAAAAAATACATATCCGCCCCCTTTGGCGTAAAGGAAACCGGGGATTTCTTTAAAATAACTAGTATTCAGCCGAACACAAAGGTTTCTTACCAAACTGATTTAAATCCCGTTGAATTTACTATCCCATCCGTAGATAAATGGCGCTTTATAAGCGACATATCTAAAGCCGCGGTCTGGCAGGCGGACAAGCCGATACAAATCGGTCAGTTTATGCCGAGCGCAAGCAAGTACGATCCGGATTGGTTCTTCGATCCGTCGCTTGTACTCTTGCCCCCCGTCGAGCAGTACGTGCAGCGCGTGGTATTCTTTACTCCGGGCGGCGTATTCGGCAATCCTACCCAGTACACGCACCACTACGTAACGTTAATTTACGAGGCCGCAGCGAAGCCCTTTATTAAGCTGGATGAAGAATTAGTAGACACGCTTCCAAATATAACAAGGACGCAGGTGCTGAACGAGCCTTATTATTATACCGTGATCGAATTAGAGCAAGGGCAACACGAGATTTACGCGCCGGTTGGGCGGTTTTCGGGCATCCTGTGGGGTCGCGGTGAATTTGATTCGTACGCTATGGCGTTAGGAAGCTCGCTCGTCGAGCTTGGAACCCAGGACGAGCAGCGCCCCGTTTATCAATTTACGGAACGATGCGGCGCGCTCGACGGCTTCTTTAGGGATTCCATGGCTGCGGGCGCAAGCGGCATGAGTTACGCGACAGTAATCTGGGATTCTACAAACAATTACGATATTAAATTGACTCAAGCCGCTCCGGGCGAGGATAAAGTAAAATTCCTCGCAACGCCCATCAATAAGATGGAGGACGCATGGCTTCTAATCGAAGCGCGGGACAGGCGCGGCAACGTGACGTATTTTAGGTATAAATACGACGGCTTTAGGATCGACGCTCCAAAGGAGGTCGTCTTTACCAACGTAAATTGGAACGATTCCACGTGCGTAGATTTCGTCGTCACAAATAACGGTAAGCGTAATTTTAATTTTGAATCCTATACGTTCAAGAGCGATCCGCGGCTTAGCGTTTACTTCGATAAAACCCCGAACATAGTAATTCACCCGGGCGAGAAGATAAACGTTAAGGTTTGCTTCGCTCCCAAGGGCAATATCGCCGAGCCGTTCCAAACTTTAACGCTCGACCTGAACTGCGATCTGGAAATAACGACGCTCGTCCGGGGCAGCGTGCTGGGCGTCGACCTTACGACCAGGGGATTTGATTTTGGAGAAGTTAAGATAGGCGACACGCTCTGCGGGAAAGTCGGCGTCCGGATACAGGGCAACGTCCCGGTTGGCATCGATTCACTTTTGATCGCCGGAACGGAGCCGGCGTTCCTTTGGGACACCGTCGGGCAATTCCCAAAGGCTCCCAACGCGTTCGCGGACTACCCGATCGACGTTTGCTTCGCCCCGCTCCTACGAGGCTCTGTAAGCCAATCCGCGACAGTCGCCAACACGTACTCGTTGCCGCATAATCCTATCGTAGTCAAAGGCGTTGGAGTTGCTCCCCTCGTCGAGATGCCCTCGATCAATTGGGGAAAACGAAGGGTCGGCAGCAGTTGGGACACGACCATAACAATTAAAAATACTGGCAATTACGCCGGTAAGATAAGCTTTGCAGGCTTCGTTGCAAGCGACATAAACCAGGAAGCGCTCAACGCGCTCGCGTCGCTAAATGGGGCCGAAGTGCAAAAGAATTCAGATTATAATTACAGCATTAGCTTTACTCCGCCTGCGGAAGCTTCCTACTACGCCCAGGCTAAGTACGGTGTGGACTGGAAATTCCACGATACGCTCTACGTGGCGGCCCAGGGCATAGGAATAATCCCAAAGATAAAGACGAATAACATTGACTTCGGCGACGTAGTGATCAATAATACACGCGATACGTTGGAACGAATAGTAAGCTCGCTCGGCAGCGAGGCGCTTACCATTGATTCTATATACGCCGGACCCGGCGACGACGCGGACTTTATTATCGATTACTCCGCCTTAAAGAATTTGCTCGTCGATATTGGCAGGGACTATAAAGCGGCGATAACCTATGCGCCGACCAGGTTCGGACGCAGCCAATTGCAATTAGTCGTAGTTCACGACGCAATGCCAAATTTCGCCCGTACTACGGATACCCTTACGCTCTTCGGCAATTCTATAATGCCTGCGACTCAGAATATCTCGGTTGATATTACCAAAGCGGACTTCTTCGCATGCAACGCAGACACTATATACGCGCGAGTAACGAACAACAACGACTTTGATTTAACATTGACCGGCGTCGAAATAACGCGCGAAAGCGGCGATTACGTCCACAAGGCGCTCGACGCAGCCGCCCTACCCTATAACCTTAAGGGGGGAGCCGAATACGCAGTTCCCATATACGTGGCCGCGGCTCGCGGCGAGGGAGGCGCGTTGCGCGTTAAATTTATATTTACGGAGAATATTACGAGGGAAATAACGACCGAGATTACGCCAAAGGAAGCTCCCGTTTACGCCGCCTTCACTAAAGATATCGAAGGAACGCCCGGGGACACAATAGACGTATCAATTAACGGTAAGTTCCCGTATACTGTCGATCGGGAAAAATCATTAACGCTTGCAATAAATTTATCTCATAAGTTTCTTTATGTTCTTAATCAAGATTTGAAGCTAGCGGCAAGGTCTGCGGTAGGCGTAGTTAACGTTCCCTTTACGATCAACAGGACGCTTGACACTATGTACTTGATTATACCGAACATACCCGCCGGAACGATCGACTTTTCCATTACAATAAAATGTTTAGTTTTACTTCCTGAAAAACTAACGCAACATTTACGTCTACAAGCTTATAGCGCTATATGTTACACGGATAGTTCTACAAATTCTGAAATAAATATTACGGAAGTGTGCATTTTTAATTTGCGTCAAATTGAAATTATTGCTAATTTACCAAGTATTAATGTAGCGCCTATTCCGACAGATAACAGAATTACAATAAAATACACTGTTCCGGAAAAGGACGACGTGAGATTTACGGTCTACGACGCGCTTGGGCGCGAAGCCGTAGCAGCTTTTTACGTAAAATCGACGGTTGGCGCAAACGAGCATCCGCTAGACGTCCGCGAATTACCAGCAGGCGTATACGTGCTTAATTGCAGCTCTAAAAATTTAAATGGGAATATAAAATTCATAATTTCTAAATAGGGTGTACCAATGAAAATTAGATTACTCTTACTTGCTTTTTTGGCAGGCGCATTCTTAAACGGTATTACGGCATATGGACAAGATGAGAATGAAAATCCTATCACGCCCTTCCAGGAAACCCGCCCGATTTTCCTGGGCCCGGTGATAGGCTTTAATAAGTCCATGCATGGCTACAATATGCGTTCGCTTTCACGTTCGACCGAAACCGCTGTGCCCTGCCCGGTTTTCGACGGGGGAACCAATAGCGGCTTTTACGTCGGTATGACTTACGAACACGTCCTTGGCGAAGACTATAAGAATTCGAATTCCTCGCTCATCTTTAAAGCCGTATATAGCACTTTACCGGCTTTGACTGAGGTAATCGGAGTCCCATACAACCATTCGATAGAAGCAGGCGGTCAAAAAATTGTCAGAAGCGAAGTCATGCACTCCGAAGAAGTAAAATACGAAGTCGTTTCCTTCGAAGCGCTTTATAAATTAAATCCGATCGAAGGAATTACTTTCGGTCTCGTCGCAGGCCCTGCGTTCGACTACGCGCTTACGATGAACCATACGGAAAAGTTTATATTAACCTCTCCCCTGAACGCTCAATTTAAAAAGCCTGAAGGCTTCGTTGAGAACGATCCTGATAGATTTCAAGGCGTCATCCGCTACGAAGATCTTGATCGCACCGCCGTTGTAGCGGACGGAGAAATCCCCGACGCTTCGGCTTTCCGAGTCGGCTTAAAGCTGGGAGCTCAATACGAATACTTAATGGGCCGCTTCTACCTCGTGCCCCATATCTTCTACAACTTAGGAATTACAAATCTCTCCGGTAAAGAAGATTGGCGCGTCAGCGCTCTTCAAATGGGCGTCGACCTCCGATTCTCCCTCTAAGAGATTTATTAAACGTTTAAAGGTCTTGAGATTCGTCTCAAGACCTTTTTTTTTGTAATTTTGTCAAATTCAAATCTAAAGGATTGCATGATGGAAAAACTCTGGTCGCCCTGGCGTTCCCAATATATCGACGAGCTAAACGAAGAGAACGGGTCCGAACCCTGCTTTATCTGCTCCGCGATTAAACGCGGAGAGCCTAGCTCTAAAGCGATGTCGCTTTGCGTAAGCGATACATATATAGCTTTACTGAATAAATACCCCTATAACGCTGGACATCTACTTATCGCGCCAGCGCGCCACGTAGGCGAATTTACGGAATTGACCCCGGCGGAGCTTACGGACATTAATCTCGCGCTGCAGCAAGCTATCGCTGCGTTAAAGGCGGAAATGAATCCCCAGGGATTCAACATAGGGCTTAATTTGGGCTCGGTCGCGGGCGCAGGCTTGCCCGGGCACGTGCATTGGCATATAGTTCCGCGTTGGAACGGCGACACTAATTTTATGCCTCTCGTCTCCGAGACGAAGGTCGTTTCGCAGTCCATGGAAGAAATATACGAAAAGCTGCTGGCGCGGTTTAAATAGCGCGCCGGCAGCTTCGTATGTGCGTTTTTACGCTTTACGGTCGGATCGGCCGTATTTATTTAACGACGTCCACCCGGATCGTTTCCACGTATGGGCCCGCGACTATCCTGAGCCAGTACACCCCGCTCGGAATAGCGCTTAATTCCTTAACGACGCGGTGCTTGCCTACCGATCTCGGTCCGTCCTCAAGCCTGTAGGCTTCCTCGCCCATAGAGTTGAATAATACCAATTTCACTTCGCAATCAAAGCCAAGATTATAATTTACGTCTAACATACCTTCGCCTGGGCTTCGAACGACGGATAATGCAAACGGGTCGCCGGGTATTATTATCAATCGTCCGTTCTGGAAGCAAACCTCGCCAATCTCTATATCCGAAAGCTCGTCCGTCGTCATTGCGCAACCGTAATCGACCGACCCGGTTATCCTTGCAACGCGCGACGTATCAAGCAGAGTTAAGAATTTGACCGTAAAGAGCTCCCCGTCGAAAGGTACGTTCAGCGAGCCGCGCCCGACCGTTCTCCAAGCTCCGTTTACGTAGGTGGGTTCGCTCCAGCTCCAATTCTGAACGGAACTCTTTATAGTATTCCTAACGAAAGCGATAGATTTAAAATTCGTTTCCAGGTTTATCGCTAATGAATCCAGCTTGCCCGAACCGAGGGCCGGTATATTAGCGCGCACGTTAAGCGCGTTCACATCGCCCGGAAGAGTTTGGTAGTTCTTCTTTTCCGCGCTTAGAGCTATCTTCTCGGATTCGCCCGAAAGAGATATCAGGATTGGAATACCGTAGGAATTCGCAAGGTTGAGAGTTGCATTGTGGGCGCCGAACCTATCGGGAGTAAACGCTATATTAATTAGAGCTTTAGTCTTCGGGGCGACCGCCAGGTCCTCCGTTAACCCCAGTATGGCGAATGCGTCGCTGTCCGGGCCCGTTATCGAGGACTGTGCCGCATAGATCATCAGCGAACTTTCCTCGCTCATATTAACGACTTCAGCCTGAGCCAAGGAGGTTCCGCAAACGACTGTTGGAGGCGCCGCGACCGGGTTCTTAAACGCCAAGTTTATCTCTCCGCAGCCTCCTATATAGGGCGTTTCCAGCCACTCTCCGGGGAACGTCGCGTCGAAATTATCGGCGAAGGCATTGAACTGCGCGGTATGAGTTTGCGATGCTTGAGGCGTAAAGCGCACGTCAAAAACGAAAGCGGTGTCGGGCGGCACTACAAAATTTGTTGCCGAGACGCCCGTCGGCCAGGCAAACTCGCCGGTGGATTCGTCGAGATCGATCTTATTAACCGCAAGCGAAGAGAATTTAGCGGTATTTGCCACAAAGAGCTTGGCCGTGGTCTCCTGGCCCGGCTTAATGTCCTCGCCGCAATCCCACGTGAGGACCATCTCCGGCAGCCAACCGTACCCTAGCAGCCCGCCGCGAAGCTGTTGCGGCATATCGTCGTATTCGACGATTAAGGCGCCCCGCGTTTCGCCCTCGCGCTCGGGGATAAACGCGATAGGTATTTCGATATCTGTTTTTGCTTTTAGCTGGAACGGCGTTTCAGGCAATTTCCCGGTAAACGCCTCCCCGTTGGCGTTCTCGAACCTGATCGATGTAATATTAGCGTCAAGATTGCCACGGTTGTGAATAACCGCTACGGAGTCGTTTTGCGAGCGAACCCTTCGCGGATCTATCCAGACTACGCCGTCCAGGTCAAGGTGGACCCCGTCCTCTATGCCCTCCCCGAATACGTCGGTAATCGCGTTCCCGCAACTTGGGTTTATATTGTATTGAAGGGTCATCGAACGTTTGCCGAGATACTTAGGCAAGAACGATATATCGTATGGCTTGCACTCTCCGGGCGGGATAGTGACGGCGAAGTCGGGCGAAGGCGAAACCAGGAATTCTCCCGGGTGCTGCCCAATTTTTGATATTCGTACCGTAATGGCCAGCTTATTGTTATTCCGGATCAGGCAGTCGACGTGAACGCCTCCGCTATCGTTAACGAATACTTTGCCTACGTCAATTGAACTCAAGATATCAACTTCGCACCTGCCGAACGCAGTGATAGCGACGTTTAAATCGGAGGCGCATTCCGCTCCAACAGTTAAAATCCCGTTCAGGTAGCCCGACCTTATCGGGTTGAATTTTATGGTGAACGTAACGCTATCCAATCCGGGTATAATAGTTCCGATCATCGATGAATCGACCATAAACGCGTTGTAATCGTTTTGCGGTAGTTCGATCTTTGTAATTTTAGTTGGCGCTTTGCTGGTATTCTTAAGCTTAAGCGGCAAGGTCATCACGCACGTGTCGCCCAGTAGGCAATCCCCAAGCTGCAGCTTCGGTAAGCCGAAAGTAATAGCCGGGTGCGCTATTATAAAGTCCCCCGTAGTAAATACGCTCTTTGGATGGAGCCCGCTCTTGCCGAGGTAGAAATCTCTTGCCCCGTTGGAGCGTAATTTCTTACCATATACGGTAAGCGTGTCGGAATAGCTGCCGGTTTCGTACCGGTTGAAGTAAGCGTCCACTAACGTCATAGTGGAATACCTGTACTTCGCAAAGCTGGTTTCGCCCTGGCTGTAAATCGTATCGATACCGAGATCGCGGTTAAAGACTGTTGTGAAGGGATGCCAGGCGGAAGTGTCTTTGTTCTTAAAACCCATGTACGCTGTCAGCATCAGGTTTCCCTTATAAAGACCTTCGACGTAGAGCGTCGGCTCGGTATAAGTTATTTGATTGATTCCAAGCTTTAAATTTTTAACCTCGAAATCGGGGTAAGAGCCCTGAGCGGCTACTTCCTTGACCGCTGAAAGCCCCCCGGCAGGAGTATACTTAGCGATCACGATCGCGGCTTTACGATCGAAAGCGTTTTGATTCGCAAGGTAGGAGTCGAGGTACGTGTTCTTGTATGCAATGCCGAGCATAAAAATATTGCCTTCGGCGTCGACTACTATGCCTGCGCAGGAGTCTGCCAGCGCGCTGCCCGCGGTAGTCGCCCAAACGACGCCGCCGTCGGAATTGGCTTTCATTAGGAACATATCCCGGGAGCCGTAGGTTTTAAGGTCCGTTCCGCCCAGGTTCAATTTATCGTTAAAATTGCCCGCCACGTATACGTAACTGCCGCTCGAATTGACCCCGAGTCCCGTTGGATATTCATCCTTCGAGGAACCGAAAGAGTTCAGGAACGCAAGCGCGGGATTATCCGCAACCTCGGCTCGTATCCTGAGGTTGTCAGAGGTAAATCCTGGCAGCCATTTATAGCTGTTTCCATTTACGTTAGTTGCGAACCGTGTCCAGGTTACTCCCTTATCCTTCGAATAATCGAGATGCACGCCGATATTTGGCGCTACATGGTCCCAGCGAACGTCTATCTCCTGGCAGTCGGTAAATATGTCCCCGCTCTTGGGATTAGTCACTTCAATTTCAGGGAGGCCGCCCTTTAATGGAATATTAAAGTCGCAGGGTTCGGCATCAACCTGGAGCATTGCCTGCCTAACTCCGCGGGCGTCGCCCTGCGTGAAACGTACCGTAACGTAATACGACTGGTCCGCAGGCACCGGTATGTTCGTATTGCCGGGTATGCCGGGTCCGCTCCAGTTGATTATCTGGAAGTACTGCGAGGGCGAGATAGCAATCTTTTTTATCGTCTGCTGGGCATGCCTTGCCGTTAATCTAATTGTGCGATCGACGTATTCGCCGGGAGCAGGATCGTCAAACACGTAAGTCGTGTCGTAGGGTTCCATGAAGGCCCGCGCGGTCCAGGGCAATCTATATCGCGTTTCATACTCGTACTGAGGCAGCTTAGAGAAATATATTTGAGCCGTTCGCTGGGCGTCGTGCTCCATGCAGATATAATCCGTCGTCCACTTCAGGTAGCACATCATAACTCCCTTCTCGCCGTAGGCTATTTCAGAATATTTCTGCCTGAGCTCCTCCTGGGAATAAACGACAAACGATTTGCCCCCGCTGCCCTGCACTATATCGGCAAGATCGGAATTCATTGGATTAATGATCTGAATCGCGTAAAGCTGGATATTGGCGTTCCTCAGAAGCTTGATGATGGAATCCCTGTAAATGTCTTCATAGTGACCGTAATCGTGATCTCCGTCCGTTAGAAAAATAATTATTCTCCTGTAACGCGGATCCATTTTCTTGAGTTGGTTGATAGCTCCTATCGTATCCAAAAATGGCGAATTAAAGTTCGTGGCGCCGAATGGCTTGATGATTTCAAGCGAGTCGAGTATCTCCTTTTTATCCTTGGTAAAAGGCGTTCTAAGGTGGACTTCGTTTCCAAAGGAAATTAAGGCGGCCTTCGCGCTGTCGCTCATTTGCATATTCTTCAGAAATTCCTGCACGCCCGTTTTAACCCATTCCCATTTATCTACGCCTTGTATCGGGTCGAGCATGGAACTGCTTTGGTCTATGCAAAGCACAACGTTAGCGGGAGGATATGCGCATTCTAATTCCTTACGCGATTCAGGCACTATCGCGCCATTATCCCAAATCGTAAAATCGCTGGTCTTTAGGCCGAGGTAAGGGTTTCCCTTCTCGTCGCGCGCCGTAAACGTCACCCATAATTTAGGGAATGTAGTTGTGTCGATATCCGAAATCTGGATGAATTGGGCTATTGCGCGATCGCTGCCTAAAATTGAAGCGAAAAGCAGAGTTAGTAAGATTATTTTTTTCATAATTCGCCTTGGTACAAGGTAGTCTATTCATTTTATATATAACAAATATAACGCAATTTTGTTACAGTTAATAACAAAAATTTTTATTAAATATAACATTAACAATAAATATATTATATAGTAATGGTTTATAAAAACAAAAAAAAGGGCTTCCAATCGTTGGAAGCCCTTTAATCTTACGCGGTTAATCGCCTATGATTACTGCCCGGGCAATCGTCTTTCCCCCGGCGTTAATTCTTACGAAGTAAACTCCCGAAGCGAATGGGGAAACGTCCAGCTTGATCCTCATATTTCCGTTCGCTTTAGCTACCAGTAACGTTCTTCCCAGGTTATCAGTTAAAGCGATCTCGGAGCGGGCGAAGCTCTCCCCTACCTCGATGTAAAGCTCGTCCTTGGCGGGCGACGGGTATGCCTTTAGGTCGGCTTCCTCCGACGGATCCGAAGCGCTTACGTAAGTGAAGTGAAGCGTATCGCTCGCGGGAGAAACGCAATTCTTATCATTCCACGTCTTGACGGTATAATTCCCGGATTTAGCAGGCTCGTAAGTCTTTTGCGTAGCCCCGGGGATCTCGGCGCTAACCAGGCTCCATTGATAGCGAGCCGCATCCTGGTCGCAAACGAGGATCTTATCCTGCACGCTTATCGTCGGCTTGGCGGGCTGGTCAAGGATGGTAATGGTTTTCGTGGCCGAGTACGCGCAGCCTAGCTCTGAAGCGTATACATACGTGACTTCATAACTTCCGGCCGGGTTATTATCCGTGTCGAACTTGCCGTTCGTTATAGCCTCGCCATGGAACTTACCGCCGGCGGGAGAGCCGGTTAAAGCGTAAGACCCGGAATTGACGCAGTACTCGTCCATCGCGGTTATCGCCACGTCGACTTTCTGTTCGACGGCGACCTGGTAAGTCGAGGTATGATAGCAGCTTCCGTTTACCGTATAGGTTGCCTCGAGCGTACCGCCGGCGGGGGACGTCCAAACTACTTTTACGTCGGCAACTTCGTCGGCGCCGACGACGGAGCCGCCGGTCGCCTTCCATTTAGCGGTTAAAGCCGAATCCAGCTTGTAATTGACCGGGGCGCCTGAGCAAACGGTAGCTGGCCCGGTTATGTTAATGTCCCTGTTAAGGTCGGTTTGTATATCGATCGTTACTTCGCTTTCGCAGCCGCCCGCGCTCTTAGTTCTAAGCGTAAGCGTACCTGTATTTGCAGTCCAATGGATCCTGGCTTTATTGGAATTATTAGGTCCAACGATTTCTCCGCCCTCGGCTATCCATTCGTAAGCGTAACCGGTCATTTTCGGCGCGGAATACTCCTCCTCCCCGTCGCGGCAGACAATCGTTTTTCCAGCAATACTTTGGTTGGCAACGCCTTCGATCGCGATAGAGCGTTCAACGGAACCGTCGCAACCTGCGGAGTTAACTATCGCTAACTTTACCTTGCCTACGCCGGCCGCTCCCCAAAGTACCGTCGCCGTAGCTTTATCCTCGGAAACGTTGGTTATAGACCCGCCGTCCACGCTCCAGGTCGCCGAATTAATATTCTTTAGATCCGCGACATAAGAGAATTCCTTATTCGCGCACGCGACGCCTGCGCCGGTAATGGTAGTTTTGGCCAGGGCGAGCGTTTCCACGGATTTTACCGTCGTTACGGAGCAGCCGTGCCTGTTAGTTTCAATAAGGCGAACGATGCAATTCCCGGGCTCAGTCCATTCAACTTTAACGGTTTGCGCCGAATCGCTTCCAATGATCGTACCGCCGAAAGCCGCCCATTTGTACTTGCCTTCCTCGATTACGTTAGCCGTATAATCCCTTACCGAACCTATGCAGATCTTCGCGTCCCCGGCAATTGTCGGGGTAGGCAGTTCGTTGATGATTACGCCTTTCCTGACGGAATCGACGCAGCCGAACGCGTTGACATACTTTAACTGAACCATCGCGAAGCCGGTCGTACCCCAGATCACGTTGACCGAAGAGCCGTTGTCCGGGCCGTTGATTACTCCGCCCTCGACAGTCCATTTGGCAGTAAGCCCTTGAGCGAGATTCGAGGAATATTTCTCCTCTTTTTTCTCGCACGCGACGAGCGCGCCGGTAATTTCAGGAGCCGTCATCGTGTGGATCGTTATATTAGCGACCGCGGTATCCTTGCAACCGTTGGAGTTCGTTAGGATAACCTTTATCGAGCCTTGTCCCTGACCAGCCCACGTAACGTTTACTGTCGAGCCGGTAGTCGTGCCGTTTATAGAGCCGCCAGTAACGCTCCATGCGTAGGAGCCCGATCCTGAGGCTGAATATGAATAGCTCTTCGAGCCGCATACGTCAGTTTCGCCGGCTAGGGCTACGCTCGGTTGGGGATTTACCGTAATAGTTTTAACTATCGAATCAACGCATCCTGAGGCGTTTGTTTGTACTAACTTAACGGTCGCTATACCTGCGTTATTAACCCTAAGGTAAATGGCGGCGCCGTTAGAAGGGCCGTCTATGGAGGCGTTAGCGGCGGACCAATTATAAGATGCGCCCGCCTGGGTCGCGCAGATAAAAGATATACGATCGAATTGACAAGCCGCGCTCGGCCCGTTGATCATTGGAACGGGCAAAGAGTTGACCGTCGTTGTCGCAGCCGACTCCGCCCCAACGAGAGCGGGATTTGTAGAAACGACGCGCACTTTATAGCCGGCGCCCGCAAGCGTACCAACGGGAATTGACGCTGTCACGGATAAGGCGGTCGTCGAAGTTACGGAGCCGATCTGGGTCGGCGAGGCGAATGAACCGGACGCATCCGAAAGCTGGGCGATAAATTGATTGCCCTCGGCGAAAGTTCCGCCGATTTCATACGCTAAATTGAACGAAGCGCCAGCGCATACCTGCGAGGGTGCGTTTTGAGTAACGATATAGGAATTTGTCGCGCCGGACAGCAATAGGGATACCTTCTGGGAAAGCCCGTCCCGAAGCTGACCTTTGTGAGTAATTTTTACAATATACACGCCCTTTGCGGGATTGGAAACTAGAGCCTGCTCCACGTTATCGACTGCGTTGTCGCCCTTTGTAGCGGCTGCGGATGGATTGTCTTTATTTAGCTTCCAGGGATAAAAATTAGTATTGTCCGATTTGCGGATTATTCTCAAATCCAGGTCGTTCACCAGCTCCGTATCCGTAGGATCGAGCGCGTACGAGGCGATACGGCCGGGCGGATCGATCCAGGCGATTGTCGCCTTCAGGGGCTGGGTCCCGTCGCAGTATATCTCCTGAGAAATCGTACCGTATTGAACGAGAGTAAGTTCCTGTATATCGAAATTGGAATTCCGCGAAGCGTTTAGCGACATCAGCTGGGCCGCTTTCAAAGTATTCATTAACCCCCAGCCGAAGCTATAATCAGGACCGTCGGCTGCGCCGGCTTCGTCCGCCGTGTGAATTATAAGCCCCTTCATCGTGGAGGAGAGCATTGCGGGCTTGTTTAGGTTCGCCTGATGCTGCAGGAGCAAACCAATGGAGCCCGATACGTTGGGCGTAGCCATGGAGGTTCCGTTGGAGTAGGCGTAGCTTTGATCGCCGTCGGCCACAGCCGAGTAAACGTTCACGCCGCAAGCGGAAATATCGGGCTTAATTCTGCCGTCGTCGGCCGGTCCCCACCCGCTGAAGGAGGACATCACAACGTCGGAAGCCTTCGTCCAGCTGCCCGGTATGCCTTGCACAGCCGCGCATGTAACGATATTCTTACCAAGGCCCACGTGCGAAATGCAGTCGTACCCGGCAGCTCCGCCGGATTTGTCCCTGCTCGCGGTCGACCACGTCCATTGATTCGCCGAGGAATTCCAATAGTAATGGCCAGCGCCGGCGTTGGGTCCGTAGCCCCTATCGTTTCCGGCAGCCCAGCAAATTAAATAGTTTTGAGCGAGCGAGGCGACGCTATCCGCGCCTTGCGCGTATTCGTCGTAACGCCCGTAACTTACGTCCTCGTATGTGCAAACGTCCGGGTCGCCCATCCAGTACCATCCCGAGCCGGCTCCCATATTTCCCCAGTACCAACCGGTAACGTAACCGTAGGAGTGATTGGAGACCTTAAGCCCGTTCGCCGCCGCAGTCGCCATCTCGTACATATCGGAATTCCAGTCATAGGCGTCAAGCTTGCCGCCGTAAGACATTCCAAGCGCCGCCGACTGAACGCCCGCGCCCACCATTGTGCAGGCGACGTGCGTCGAGTGGCTGTGATTGGACGACGCGTCGTCCTTCTGCGTAACGCGCGAATTAGGGAATTCCTGGTGTTCGCGTCGTACGCGACCGGCGTCCCATTCGCCCAGGGTCTGATTCGAACCAGTCAAATTAAAGTAGCCGCCAGCCGGCTGCACTTTCGATGTGGAAATCGTCTTGGCGGCCGTTGCGTTGTTTGTCAGAAAGTAGAATAATTTTCCGCCGGAGACGGATTGCAGTTCCGCTGTTTTGCCGTCCTGGTCTATCCGTACAGGCAAGCCGTACCGGCCCGCCGCCCGAAGAGCTTCCGCTTTGTCCGCGAGAGCTTTTTGCTGCAAATGCTTAGCATAGTCCAATAAAGCCGCGCGCTTAATCATTACCTGGCCTATGCCAGGTTGAACGCTGAGTAGTACGGCCGCTAAAATTAATTTGACAAGACTTTTCATCAATACTCCATTAGAATATTCTTAAATATCTATTTCCGGTAAGATATATTCCAAATTAGGTTTACAGAATAAATATTAAAACCGCAGTTCGTCATAAATTACGTTTTTTCATCGATAAATACAATAAATTTAAAAGTAATTTATGTTAATTTTAGCGATTTATAATATTAATCCGCCATTGCGTTTCTACTAATATACCCGTGTTCCTTAAAATATCTCAAAATTAACTTCGTTTTAAATAAATTAACAATTAATAATTCGAGATATGCTTATGCGCGACGCTCTCTCCTTATTAGAAAAAAAGCTCAAGGAAATCTCTACGAAAATCGCCCCGGGAATCGAATACTATGCGCCCGCGGCGTGGCTGGATTCGGATAAATTCCAAAGCGTGGAGCCGGCGAAATTTTATTTAGAGAAGATCGCGCAGATCAGGAAATTAAGCCGTAGGTGCGACTCGCATACCCTCACGAAAAAAGAGGACGCGGTCGTATATAATCTTTTTCCAAGATACGCTTCGGCGTACGATCACAACCGGGACGGCGTCATATCGCTCGATCCGCTGCCGGGGGGCTTCCGCGAAACCGGGACGTTCCTTAAATGCATCGCTATGCTCCCCTATATCATGCGGATGGGAGTCAATACGATTTACTTACTCCCAATCACTTCTATAGGCAAGGATGGAAAAAAGGGCTCCCTGGGCTCGCCCTACTCGATTGCGGACCCTTACGAGATCGATCAGAACCTCTCCGAGCCTTTTCTCGGGCTTGACGTTGAAACCCAGTTCGCCTCTTTTGTGCAAGCCGCGCATAAATTAGGTATGAAAGTAATACTGGAATTCGTTTTCAGGACCTCCTCCCGCGATTCGCACCGCGCTTTGGAGCGCCCCGAATGGTTCTACTGGATCAAAGAATCCACTCCTATAAGGGAGCCCGGTTCAAGCGATCCAAATGCCTATGGGACGCCTATATTCGACGAGGACGAAATTGAAATCATAAAGGAAAAAGTTGAGAACGACGATCTCCAGGACCTCCCTTCCCCGCACGGCGAGCACATTGAAATGTTTACTGAAACGCCTTCAAAGGTCGATTTCGAAGGCGAGAAGATCGTAGGCTTCCTGGATAACGACGAGCGGGTGGTAATCCCCGGCGCGTTCGCCGATTGGCCGCCGGACGACAATCAGCCGCCCTGGAGCGACGTCACGTACTTGAAGCTTTACGAGCATCCAAAATTTAATTATATCGCCTACAACACCGTTAGGATGTACGATAAGCGCATCTCCAAACCGGAGTATGAAATGCGCGACTTGTGGGACAACATCATACAGATCGTTCCCCACTACGAAAACCGCTTCGAGATAGACGGCGTAATGATCGATATGGGGCATTCGTTGCCCTCTAAGCTTCGGCAATCAATAGTTCACACGGCGCGCGCCAATAATCCCGATTTTATGTTCTGGGAAGAAAACTTCGTCATTTCCGAGAGCTCCCTTAAGGAAGGCTACGACGCGGCCCTGGGGTATTTGCCCTTTGATCTTAACCATCCCGAGAAGCTGGATGACCTGCTCTTGCAATTCCAATCGGGACGGCTCGCGATTAGGATGTTCGGCACGGCTGAATCCCACAATACACATCGCGCGGCAAGCTACCCGGGCGGCGAAAAGTTTTCCAAACTGACATGGGCCTTCGTAAATATGCTTCCCTGCCTCCCATTTATTCTATGCGGATTCGAACTTGGTGAATCTCTACCGATAAACACCGGTTTGCTTTTCGAGGATGAGGAGATTGCCGACCTTCCGCCGGAGAAATTGCCTCTATTCTCGGAAGGGCAGCTCTGCTGGGATTGCGAAGAGAATCTCATAGATTTCATTTCAACTATATCGGAATTCCGGAAAAAACACCTCCCGGATAATTCGCTCGCTCCCCTATGCCTCGTTAGGATAAAGGCTCCGTATGGAGTTACCGCGTTTATCCGCAGGCAGCCGCGACAAAAGTCCGAGACTCTATTCATAGGGAACTTTACTGGCGAGGATACGGAGGAGTTTACGATAAATCTTGGGAAAGGAGCGATTGGAATTACGCCAAAGCTGGGGGTTGGCCCGCTTTTGTCGGACGGGTCGCGCCTCGTATTAAAATTAAAGCCTTATGAATTTTTCATAGGAATTGTCGAACCTAATTTTTAGGAGCTAAAGAGCGGAGCCAGTTAGTATAGCGGCATCGTCTACTATCAAGCCCTCTGCGCCCTCGAGAACGATTTTCAGGGTTTGGGAGTAATTCCCGGGGGTCGTGGGTACGAAAGCAATCACCAACTGAACAAAATTAAAAGCAGGCAGCTCCAGCGGTAATGAATTAGTCACTGAGAACGGGCCGTTTGAAGGCGTTTGCGCCGCCTTTAGTACGACCGCTCGCGGGGAATTGTTATAGATAAGTACGTGCTCAAATTCTTGCCCCCCGACGTTGGTATTTCGAAATGCGACGTCTTTTAGATAAATATCCGGGACTACAGCGAAAAGCGCTATCTGAGGCGAAAGATAATTATTAATCCTCAGCGTATCGCGGTAATTCCCGGAAACGACGTTCACGAAAGAGCAGTTGATCGTTCTCTCCGAACTAATGGAACCTTTGGGATCTAAGCTGAAGCTGCCGCTAAATTCCGTCAGCTTGTTTAGAAAATCGAAATAAGACCATTCCATATACTCTACGTCGAGCTTTTTCGAGCCGACGTTAACTATTTTAAAGGAAAACCTCGCCGTATCCCCGGGGTGCACGAAGCCCAGCTCAATGCGCGACGGCTCTATCCGGAAGAGCCTCGAGCCGTTTTGCTCGGGGTACTCCGTCTGCCTCGAGGCGTCGACGTCCAGCGGCGATTTGCAGCCGATGAGCGCTACGGTCAA
>JBLNBN010000066.1:0-6830 GCA_050260015.1 Chloroflexota bacterium
CGGCAAAACTTATTCGGAGAAATACATGATGGCCAAATGATTCTTAATGATGCGGGTTTGTTGATTAGGAACTGGTGGTTGAAAATTCCTGATAAATTCCAATCCATAGAATTAGGAGAACATATTATTATGCCAGATCATTTACATGGCATCATAAACATCTTGGATGCCGTAGGGGAGGACCCATACGTCCGCCCTCCAAACAACGAAAATAATGCAATCGTAGGGGCAGACCCACGTGTCTGCCCTATAGATAACGGAACAAATATAGATGAAAACGTGGATTCGTCCCTACAGAATACCAATAATGTTTCTTTACCACAAATCGTTCAATGGTTTAAGAGCATGTCGACGACCGCATATATCAAAGGGGTTAAAGAAAACAATTTCCCCAGGTTTAAAGATAGATTGTGGGAACGGAATTATTACGAGCATATAATAAGAAACGAAAAAGAGAACATTGAGATAATGGAATATATGCGCAATAATCCGTTATCGTGGGAATTGAAGAATGCATAACCGTAGGGGCAGACCCACGTGTCTGCCCTATGGACAAAATAAATGACGCGGGTTCGCGCACGAATACCGACCGTAGGGGCAGACCCACGTGTCTGCCCTCTTGAAAACGAATACAACGTATTTACGCGGAACGATCGCCGTAATTTAAAATATTCGTGCATTGGAATGCGGGCGAACACACGGGTTCGCCCCGAAAATTGAAAACGAATTTCGGACGGCGAATTTACGAATTCACGCGATCGGCGGATCGCATAAATGGGCGAACACACGGGTTCGCCCCTACAATTGCAACGAATTTTTGAATGCGTGGAAAACATGGGTTCGCCCCTACAAATAATAATTTGTTATATATATTGAAAAATCGATATGGCATCCATCACTGAAAACGACGTTGAAACTCTCGCTATAGAGGATTTACAGAAAATCGGGTGGGACTACCGCCACGGCGCCGAAATAGCCCCGGACGGCGAAGCTCCCGAAAGAAGCGGCTTCGACGAAGTTCTGCTGCTCGGCAGATTGGAGCGAGCCGCCGCCAGGATCAATCCTACTATACCGGCTTACGCTATAGAAGAAGCGATTAAAGAGATTCGGCGCGTCGTTTCCTCGGACCTCGGAGCTTGCAACGAAGCTTTCCATAAGCTTCTTACGGAAGGAATTCCCGTCTCCCTGCGCGTAAACGGAGAAGAGCGCGGCGATAGGGTGTGGCTCGTCGATTTTTCCAATCCTCAAAATAACGATTTCCTGGCCGTCAATCAATTTACCGTCGTCGAAAACGGACGCAATAAACGCCCCGATTTGATCCTATTCGTAAACGGTCTTCCGCTCGTAGTCTTCGAACTTAAAAATCCCGCCGACGAAAATGCGACTCTCGAAGCGGCATTTCAACAGATCGGCACATACAAAGCAATTATTCCAACTCTATTTACATATAACGCGTTCGTAGTTATCTCGGACGGCTGCGAAGCTAAAGCCGGAACCATTTCCTCCGACTTTAAGCGTTTCATGGCATGGAAAACCTCGGACGGAAAAACGGAAGCCGCTCATAACATCGGCGAGATCGAAACGCTTATCAGGGGCATGCTGAATAAAGAGACGCTTATTGATTTAATAAGACATTTCATCGTATTCCAAAAGATAGAAACGACGCGCTTTACGGCTTCCGGCGAGCCTTTTAGCTACGTAACTAACGTAAAGATACTAGCCGCCTACCACCAGTACTACGCGGTTAACCGAGCGGTGGAGTCCACGCTCCGAGCCGCGGGATATACCCGCGCTAAAGGAATCCGCCGTCAGGGAATTGTTATGGAACCCCCAGAGAGCTACGGCGCCCCGAGCGTAAGCGCGCAGCCGATAGGCGACAGAAAAGGCGGCGTCGTTTGGCATACCCAGGGCAGCGGCAAGTCGCTTTCTATGGTCTTTTACGCTGGAAAAATTGTCCTCGCGATGGATAATCCCACTATAGTAGTAATTACCGATCGCAACGATCTCGACGATCAGCTCTTCACGACCTTCGCCGCTTCAAAACAACTTCTGCGGCAGGAACCCGTGCAGGCGAGCGACGGAAACGACTTAAAAGATAGGCTGAAGGTCGCATCCGGCGGAGTAGTATTTACCACTATCCAAAAGTTCCAACCAGCGGACGGCAACGTTTACGAAAAGCTTTCCGACAGGAGCAATATAGTAGTTATTGCCGACGAAGCGCACCGAACCCAATACGGATTTAGGGCTAAAACAATCGGCGTAACCGCTTCGAACGGAAATAACGAGAAAGTGGAGATTGGGAAGAGAATCGTTTACGGCTTCGCTAAGTATATGCGCGACGCTCTTCCGAACGCCACCTATCTTGGATTTACCGGAACCCCAATCGAGAGCGTCGACGTGAACACGCCCGCCGTATTCGGGAACTACGTCGATATTTACGATATAGCCCAAGCCGTTGAAGACGGCGCCACCGTTCCGATCCACTACGAAAGCCGCATGGCAAAGATCAATTTAAGCGAAGAAGGAAAAAAATTAGTCGAGGAATTGGACGAAGAACTTGACGGCGAAGACCTTACTTATTCTCAAAAAGCTAAGGCAAAATGGACGCAATTAGAGGCTTTGGTCGGCAGCGCTAACCGAATCGAAACTGTCGCTAAGGATATTATAGCCCACTTCGAGCGCCGACAATCCGTGATGGAAGGCAAGGCCATGATAGTAACCATGAGCCGAAGAATCGCCGCGGACCTCCACGACGCGATAATTAGGCTTAAGCCCGAGTGGTATTCCAACGAATTAGGCAAGGGAGCGATTAAAGTTGTAATGACTTCAGCTTCCTCCGACGGCGAAAAGATAGCTCGGCATCACACCACGAAGGAAGAGCGCAGAATTTTAGCCGATCGAATGAAAAACCCCAAAGACGAGTTGAAATTAGTGATCGTTCGGGATATGTGGCTAACGGGTTTCGACGTGCCGTGCCTACATACTCTCTATATAGATAAGCCTATGCATGGCCACAACCTAATGCAGGCGATTGCAAGAGTAAACAGGGTTTATAAAGACAAACCCTCCGGTCTCGTAGTCGATTACTTGGGGATTGCAGCCGATCTAAAGAAAGCTCTCTCGTTTTATTCCGACGCAGGCGGTAAGGGCGATCCGACTTTAATGCAGGAGCAAGCCGTGCAATTAATGCACGAAAAGCTAGAAGTAGTTTCCCAAATGTATAACAACTTCGAGTATAAAAGCTATTTTAGCGCCGACACCTCGACGAAACTCTCAATTATTTTATCGGCTGAAGACTATATACTAAACCTGGAAGACGGGAAAAAGAGATACATAGACGAAGTCTCCGCGCTTAGCAAATCCTTCGCTATGGCGATTCCCCACGACGAAGCGATGGAAGCCAAGGACGAGGTGGCGTTCTTCCAGGCCGTTAAGGCGCGTTTAGCGAAATTCGACGGAAGTAATAACGGTAGATTTAACGGCGATATGGAGTCTACTATAAAGCAAGTAATAGATCAAGCTTTAATTTCCGAGCAAGTAGTAGATATTTTCGACGCAGCAGGAATAAAGAAACCGGATATTTCCATTCTCTCTGAAGAATTCTTGCTGGAATTAAAGGGGATGCCCCACAAAAACGTAGCTATGGAAGTTCTCAAAAAGCTGTTGCAGGACGAGATTAAATCCCGCGCAATGAAAAATCTTGTGAAGAGCCGCAGCTTAATGGAAATGCTCCAGGATTCCATTAAGAAATACCACAACAAGATAATCTCCGCCGCCGAAGTAATCGACGAACTTATCTTATTAAGCAAAGACATCGTCCAAATGGACGACGAGGCGAAAGCCATGGGATTAACTGATTTCGAGTACGCGTTCTATACCGCCGTTGCAAACAACGACAGCGCACTGGAGCTAATGCAAAAAGATCAATTACGAGAGCTCGCGGTCGTTTTAACCGAGACGATTCGTAAAACCGCTTCAATCGATTGGACAATAAAAGAGAGCGTAAAGGCAAAACTTAGGGTAGCTATAAAGCGAATACTGAGGAAATACGGCTATCCTCCCGACATGGAAAGGCTCGCCACCGAAACCGTACTGCAGCAAGCGGAACTAATCGCGAACGAGTTGACGAGGTAATGGTAAAGTTCAATTTTGATTTAGTAAATCCCAAGCTTATTAAGAGTTAAATTTCTCTTTATGATTTCGATGGAATTCAGTTGAAGGGGCGAATATCGTCGTACTTTTCCCCTAATAAATATTCCAATAACACCCCAATTTGGATATATTTCCTACAGCATATTCTAAACAACACTCAAAAATCCCTTGTTTTCCTGTAAAAATAGAGTTAAATTTATTTGAATTAGCCGCGCGCTTCCTCTAAGCTTTTGAAAATTTAGAATATTATAATAAAGCTCAGAATTGGCTCGGAGTCTATGTTCTTGGGAATAGGAGAGGATTAAAATGAGAAGATTTTACATTGTTCTGGCAGTTATTTTATTAACGGCGCTGAGCGCAAATGCGCAAGTAAATGATAAACCCCTTCGCCAACCCGCTTTCTTAGGCGGAATCGACTCCGCGTCGAAGAATTTCATTAGGCAGGAGAACGCGAACCGGCATAAAAGCAAGGCCTACGAGAATCAGGATAGGCTCCAGGGAACTTTAATTGAAGACCCGCGCGTAATTTTTTCGACTTACCTCGGCGGGAACGGCTACGACTGCGGAAACAGTCTCTCCGTAACTCAGGACAGCGGCGTGTATGTGGTCGGATATACCGGAAGCACGAATTTTCCAGTTTCGGACGACGCCGTCCAGAAAGAAAAGAAGGGCGGACACGATATGTTCGTTGGGAAGTTTAGTAAAACGGGGGAAAGGGTATGGCTTACCTACCTCGGCGGAAATGGAACGGACGTAGCGACCGAATGCGTTACGGATAAAGACGATAATCTCATTTTGTTTGGAAAAACCAATAGCATAGACTTCCCAACCTCCGGCGGGACGGAGCAGGACAGTTCCGCCGGGAACATAGACGTAGTAATCGTTAAATTTGACCCAACGGGAAAGATAATCTGGTCTCGCTACTACGGCGGCTCGAGCGGCGAGATAGGGGACGGCATCGCCCTCTGCGCAAACAAGCGCGACTTCGTAATTACCGGCTCGACGCTAAGCCGGAAAGACGGCTCGGGAAACCGACCTCTGCCCGTAACTTCCGGTTGCTACCAGGATAGTCTTGCTCAAGGCCCCAGCTACTGGCAAACGCCTCTGCCCGACGCGTTCGTATCTAAATTCACGGGCGACGGGAAGCTCGTCTGGGGAACTTATTTTGGAGGGAAACAAAACGACGCCGCCCACGCCGTAGCCGTTGATAAAGACGACAACATAGCTATCGTCGGGGAAACCAAAACGCAACTGCCTCCCGAACCGCCCGCCTTCCCGGTTACACCGGACGCTTTCAAAAAGGACACATGCCAAAAAGAAGATATATTTTTTGCGAAATTTGATAAAAACGGAACTCTTAAATACTCAACAATAATCTGCGGAGAAACAGGAAATCCTGACGACGATACGCATTATGCGTACGATTTAGCAGGCGACGTTAAATTCGATAGTAAAGGCAATACCGTAATTCTTGGTCAAACGGATAGTAAATTATTCCCTACTACTCCGAACGCTTATAAGGAAAAATATGATTCTTATGACGCCGTGCTTTTAAAGTTTTCCCCAAATAACGAAGTAATTTGGTCTACATATTATGGCGGTTCTTCAGGAGGAGAATACGGCGCCTCGCTCGCTATGACGGATAATGATACTTTTTGGATAAGCGGACTTACGACTAGTCCAGATTTGATTGTTTCTGAGGATGCTTTCTTTAAGCCACATACTGATATAGGAGGTATTGCTCAGAATTTAACTGCAAAATTTAATGAGAAAGGTTATCCTATGTGGTCTACAATTTATTGGGGCGGATTTTGCTATAAAATTGATATAATTACCGAAAACAATTTTTATATCACCGGTGAACAGATGGGAAGCCCGACTTTTCCTGTAACAAAAGACGCATTTCAATATTACGATAGCGACGGACCTTACGATAGTTATTTGGTACATTTCAACATTCTTATGCCTTCAGATACAACTGACACTCTAGATACAAATAAAATTATTCCCTTAATAATATACCCCAATCCAGTAAATGATATATTATACCTACAAATCCCAGAAAACTATAATATTGAATCTTTTAGTATTTATGACATATTAGGTAGAAAAATAATAGAAACCTACGAAGGTAAAAATCAAAAAATATTGCCTATTAATGTTTCTTACCTATCACCAGGATGGTATGGCTTAGTAATTAAACAGGAATTAAAAGAAGAAAGAGTTATGTTTCTTAAACAATAAAAAAGGATTACTTCGATGAAAAAGTATTTAGTCGCCTTTTTCGCAATTTGGATTTCCTTCGCTCTTTTCAATTTATCGTCGTTAAAAGCACAGTACTTCAACAAATATTATACCTGGGCAAGCGAGAAGCACATGTGGCCTGGAAATGATATAAATTAATCTATCATCTATTTATCCCATAAATCACTTTAATTTATAATTATTAATACTTAATTTTAGCATTAACATTGTTCTTTACTTCGGACTCGATTATTATGAAAAATACTTACATATTTCTCGCTTTCCTTTGCATATCCTGCCTTCCCGCGCTTTCGCAGCAGGAAAAACCTCTTCGTACGCCCGCTTTCTTAGGCGGAATCGACTCCGCGTCGAAGAATTTCATTAGGCAGGAGAACGCGAACCGGCATAAAAGCAAGGCCTACGAGAATCAGGAT
>JBLNBN010000067.1:0-39491 GCA_050260015.1 Chloroflexota bacterium
ACTTTTTTCGATATCGTAAACCGCCGCGACGCCTATCCTAACCGTAGATTCCTTCCAATCGGTATTCTCGACGATTGAATTTAAACCGAGGTTAAAATCCGCCTGGGGAACAATTCTAAAATCGCCGACCCGGCCCGCTTCCCAATCCGCGCCAAGATTTACGAACGCAAGAATTGGAGCAAAATTCGCAATTTGGCCTGAATACGCAATTTTAGTGGAATTATCCAAAAAAAGAACGCCTGCCGGGCTTAAGATTTCGTCCGATTTATCGTAGTTTTTACTTAAGGGCAGCGAAAGCGCGCCTCCAAGCCTTAAAAACGCAGGCAAGCTCTCGAACGGTTGCCAGCCGACGCCGAAGCGCAGATCGCCGGTTAAAATGCCTGGCGTAAACGCCGTGTTAACCAATATCTTTTCCGAATTATCATCGGTAATCCAATTGCCTACCCATTGGTCTTTATCAAACTTTGCCGAAAGCTGGGAAACCCCAACCGATGCGAAGAACTTAAAGTTCCTGTCGAAGAGCTTTTTGGGAGAATTATACTCAACTCCAAATTCGCCGGATAATCCCAGGCCAAACCCGGAACCGTAATCAGGCATTTTTCCAGGAACGCCGGGAAGGGCCGTAAAAGCGCCCGAGTGCAAATTAGTCCCTAGGAATGCTCCCGCTTTTAAAGAATATGGAGTCAGCAACGTATCGCGCGCAAAAAGAGAACCGGCAAAGAGGAACGCCGCCAAAATTTTAAATTTCATTAAAAAACTACCTTTATTTCACTATGGAAATTCGCGCCTTAGCCGAACAGGAGCCCGAGCGCAAGATTAACGAATAAACGCCGGTCTCCAGACCGCTGATATTTATAGAAACTGAACCCGTTTTCGACTGCGAGCGGAAGTTAGAGCTGGAAAGCGATAGCTTGCCGAGCGCGTCGTAAAGCTCGACGCTAACGTCGGCGTCGGTTTCGGATATATAATCGATTTTGATAACGTCAGTAGCAGGATTCGGCGAAACGCTCTTTATCAGCAATTGTTGCGGCGCGCCCTTGAATGCCAGGTCGTCCCGGATGGGAATAATTTTAATTGAGCCCGCGGTATACGTATTAATTACGTTCGCGGACCAATTTCTAAGCGTCGGCACAAAATTAATCGGCGTTTGCGTTTTATCGGAGAGACCCGGGACGCCGTGGATCCTGCACAACTCGCCGTTTAATGGAAAGTCGGCTTCAACCCGGAACTCTATTCTCCGAACTCCGTTGGATACTGCGTTGGAAACTATTTCCGACTTGCCGAGAGCGCTCTCTATGCTTTTGGGCATAAACAATTTCGAATCGACTTCTATCGCTCCATCGAAGCTACGAACCCCTTTGTAAGCCCCTGTCTCGGTATTTACATAATTTATGGGAATTACTGCCTCGTCTGTGGATCGGACCGTTAAGTTAGGAAGCGCGATAGCCGACGTGCCCGAATAGAATCCAAGAGGCAGTTCGCTGCGGAAAAGACAGGGCGTAGCGTTTAACTGCATAGCCGCTTCCGTTTGAGTTCCGCCCAGCCACTTAACGTCGATTTCCAATTCCTCGCCCGGCCCGATTGTCGAAGGCAGCGGGGTTAAATTAGCAAAGGAGCCAGCAGGAATTACCGGCAAGCTTTCTATAGTTAACGGTGTGGAGCCGGTATTCTTTATCTTAAATTTACGGATTGGTTCCTCCGGCACAAATAGCAGCTTATCGTGGCTCATTTCCGCGAAAGAACCTATACCGGTACCATGGAACGCCGCCGTCGAGGTTATCTTCGTCTGATTGGAGTGGTATACTATAGCTTCCCCGGTAATTGATCCGAGATGAGTCGGGTGGAACCTGACGCGCGCCTTAATCGAGCCGCCGGGAGGCAGCAGCGTATCGTTGTATCTTACCGAATAGGAAAACTCTTTTTGCGATTCCACGGCTATGCCATAGGCGTTGACTAATAACGGGGCGGGATCCGCGTTCGTGAAGAAAGTAAACTCGCGTTCAGTTGTGTCGCCGACGCAAATTTCTCCAAATTCAAACGGATTTTCCGAAAACGCTAAATTGCGCGGCATCGAGTAGCTTTCAACTTTTACTTTATAGGAAGAGAAGCAGTAATCGAAAACTATATTATCCTCGAGCAGCCCCGTGTCGGACGGAGCGTATTCAATAGTTACCTCTTTACATCCGCCAGGGGGTATTGTGTCGCTACTGCCGCCGTTTATTAGCTTGAAGTGCACGTTATTTTCCATCCAGGCGCTGGAGATTATGAAAGGCAGGTCTCCGCGGTTGCATAGCGCGACAATTTGATGCGTCGTGGATGTCCCGAGGTAATTATTCTCAATTTTCTTTGCGCTGATATCTAAATCGGGCGCAACTATAGAGAACGGTAAGTCCGAATCGTCGGACTCCGCGTATGAAAACGTCCTGAAGAATAAATTATCAATGCCGGAGGAAGACGAGGCCAACGAATGCCCTTCGGGCGAGACTTTACAATCGATCAGCGGATTTACGTGGCCGTTCATGTAATTCGGCGGGGCGGACTCGTTGACGTTATAAATGGCGATCTGCTGCGGATACTCCGATGCGATAATTATATTTCTCGAATTAGGACTAAAAGTCAATTTTTGTGGATTGCTGGCCGACGGCCTGTAGTTCCGAATTATCTGCATCGTATTCAGATCGATCACGTTTACAAGGTGATAAACGCCCTTTTCAATTGAGAATCCGCTTACGAGCAATGCTTCTCCGTTAGGCGATAGCGCGATTTCCTTTGAAATTGTATTTTCCCGGAAAGTAAAGGACTTGACCAGGTTGAAATCGGGCGTTGAAAATATCTTTATTTGTCCGTTCCATAGCGAAACGGCGAGTTGGGGCTTTACGTTATTGAAAACGGCGTTAAGTACGGGGCTTCCCATATCGACATATCGGATTAAGCTGCCGTCGGTCGCGGAAAGTATTGCGATTCGCGTGTCGTTTTTTGGTACGATCGCTATTAATTCGCGCTTTGAGTCTATGATCATTTTCGAGTTTTGGAATCCCAATTCGACGGCCTTTTTTAACGTTGGAGCTTGCTGCCCGGTTTTAAACCAGACGAGCGTATCCACCCGGTCAAATTCCCATTTATTTAAATCGGAGTATAGACCGACTATCGTCGTGTCGGCATTTATGTATTCCACTCCTAACGGGCTTAGCCCGGCTGCAGCTTCCGATCCTTCGACGTAATATTTGAAAGATTTTTTAGGGGCTTCGCCTAAAGGTACTACCAGGTTCCATTCGGATATTTCTCCGTTCACGTTCGCGGAGAGCATATTGCTGCCCGTCGAGTTGAACGTTAAAGAGGGTATCGCGGCAGTTCCGTCGCGAAGCGCAAAGGTATTTGATTCGTAGTAGGGCTGCGACACTCTAAATTTAGCGAGGTCCGTCGGCTCGTTGGGAGCAGTCCAATTAAAAACTGAATCCTGGACGGTTGCGACATGCCGCCAGGTCGCGCCGCCGTCGGGGCTGTATTCCAGCTTAACGGGGAGAGCGGGGGAATGCCCCCTCCACTTGATCTCCAATTGCTGGCATGGAGCGATTCGTTCCTTGCCGTTCGGATAAACGATATTGAGCATCGTGCCGCCGGCAGGCATAGGCTTTACGTTGGCAAACACTGGTACGTGGAGCTGCGCGCCGTTATCGTAATAAATCGTAAGGGAGTCTTCGTAAAATGATTTATCATCCGGCTTAAAAAATATGTTTATCCAGTAGCGAAAGCCGGGAATTAGCGTATAGGGAAGGCGCGGCGGCAGGGAAATTCCGTCGCCGTCGCTGCCGAGCCATTCGGCCCTGAAGAACCGGGAATGCATCCTGATAGAATCTACTCTAAGTTTTTTTTCAGTTCCATTTTCAAAGTCGTTTGAATAGAATATGCGAACTTGCTCGGGTATGTCTTGCCCGGGCTGTACGTTGTAGAATCCAACTTCATTTATAAGGGAGTTTTTTTCGTTAGTTACGTGAAGGGAAGGTTTCTCGTGGGAGACGAGGTTGAAAGAAGCGGCGGATTCATTGCCGACCGTTGCGATAATTTTGAAGTCCATATAAAGCGCGTCGGTCGTGCGCATTTTTTTCAGCCAGGTAATAGCCTGCCAATCGCCCGAAGTGTCCGCAATCCTGACAGGCGTCGAAGACTTGTTGTTTTCAATAATAATTAAATTTTCCGCGTTGACTTTAATAAGCTCGCCATCTTTGTAAACCTTTACCCATGCAGTATAATAGGGGTATTGCTCAATAAGCACATTGGACATATCGGGAAAAGTACTGACCTCTATGCTGAGAGCTCCATAAAGATCGAAGACCGATACGAATAATATAATAAAAGTCAAAACCGCTTTCAAATTAGTCTCTTTTTATAAAATTGTAAAATTTACTATATATATTGACTTTTCATCGACGATTAAAGTTACATTTGATTAGAAGAATAATTTTAAAAACTGTTATGTCGAAACGGCTTAGTTAGGGTCAATTATTAAAAAAGCGCGACAGGGCTATCGGCTCAATCGCGCTAATTCTTATTTATATTATGGTACTTAGTTGCAACTAAAGTTGTCGTCGGCCGCAGCCCAGTTTTAATTTTATTTAAACTCGGTTAAAACTTTTCCAGTCATTTCCTTAGGAATTTCAATTCCCATAAGGCTTAAAACTGTGGGAGCTATGTCCGCAAGTATCCCTTCACGCACCTGCGCAACTCTTTCGCTCACGACAAGGCATGGCACGGGATTAAGCGAATGAGCGGTGTTCGGCGATCCGTCGGGATTGACGGCGTTGTCTGCGTTGCCGTGGTCCGCTATGATAATCGCCTCGTAATCGCCCTTTTGCGCGGCGGATATTACTCTTCCGACGCAGGCGTCGACTGTCTCGACGGCTTTCGTAATGGCGGGGTATATCCCGGTGTGCCCTACCATATCGCAATTGGCGAAGTTTAAGCAAATAAAGTCCGCGGTCCGATTCTCAAGTTCCGACACTATCGCGTCCGTTACCAGCGGCGCGCTCATTTCGGGCTGCAGGTCGTACGTGGCGACTTTAGGCGATGGGATTAGTATTCTTTTTTCATTAGAAAAGACTTCCTCGCGTCCCCCGGAAAAAAAGAAAGTGACGTGGGCGTACTTTTCCGTTTCGGCTATCCTGATTTGCTTCAAGCCGTTTTTCTCTATTACTTCCCCAAGCGTATTGTCGACGTTATCTTTCGAGTAAATTACCTTAACGTTCTTGAAAGTGTCGTCGTAACGAGTCATGGTAAGGTAGTAGAGCGGGATAATCTTCATCCCAAATTCAGGCATGTCCTTTTGCGTCAGCGCTACAGTAATCTCCCGAAGCCTATCTGTCCGGAAGTTAAAGCAAATAACGCAATCGCCCTCCCGGATATTGCCAACGGGGAGCCCTTCGGCGTCTACTTTGATGATCGGGTTAATAAATTCGTCGGTTATGCCCTCGTCGTACGAGGTCTGAACGGCGGCGAGCATATCCCCGGCGGGCGCGCCGACCCCGGACACAATAGCGTCGTAACCGATCTTAATCCTCTCCCAACGCTTATCGCGATCCATAGTGTAATATCGCCCCGTAATAGATGCTATCTGCCCGGCGGAATTATTTAAATGCTCGTGAAGCGAGCGGAGGAAGCCCAAGCCGCTGCGGGGGTCCGTGTCGCGACCGTCCGTCAGCGCATGTATAAATACGTCGTTTATCCCATGGTCCTTCGCCATATCGCAGAGTTTATAAAGATGCTTATCCGATGAATGTACGCCCCCGTCCGATACCAATCCTAAGAAATGCAGCCTTTTGCCATGAGCTTTCACGTACTCGAACGCTTTAAGCAATTCTTCGTTATGGTCTATCTTGTTTTCCCGAATTTCTTTATTGATCCTAACCAGGTCCTGGTACACGACGCGACCGGCTCCGATATTTAAATGGCCTACTTCGGAATTGCCCATCTGCCCCTCCGGCAAGCCGACGTTTTCTCCGCTTGTCAATAGGCGGCTGTGAGGGTATTTTGCCAATAGAGCGTCCATGTTTGGCGTGCTAGCCTGAGAAATTGCGTCTCTTTTAGTCCCGTCGCCAATTCCCCAACCGTCGAGTATCATTAGTATTACTTTTTTACCTTCTTTCATAGTCTGCGATAATTTCCTGTTATATTTAAAACTGCTTATATCTAATAAGCTTATTGATTGAATTTAATTTTGACGGCGGCGTTCGATCGCATCTCTAAACTCCCCGTAAGCTGGGCTCCCATATTAGCTTATGTAATTGAACCTGGAGCCGTACCTTAAGCTTATCATTTAATATCCATTCGGCGAGATCTCTTAGCTCAATTGTTTCGAACACGGTGGACAGCAAAATAGCCGCTACGCGTTCTTCCAATTCGTATTTGCGAATTGCGTCGACCGCGAAATTATAATCTTCCCTTGAAGCTAAGACGAATTTAACCTCGTCTTTCTTATCTAAAAGCTCTATATTTCTATAGTTATTGAACTTGCTCATCCGCGAATCGGGGCATTTAATGTCCATAATCTTAATAACTCTTCTATCTACGGCTTCGAGCGAGGCATGGCCGTTGGTTTCCAGAGCCACGGTAAAGCCGTGGTCGCAGAAGTCTTTCAGCATGCCTGCGATGGGCTGCATTAAAGGCTCCCCGCCGGTAAATTCAATAAAATTACACCCGTAAGAGCGAACCTTTTCGAGGATCTGCGCCTCGGTCATCATGCTCTCAATTTGCCTGGCTTCTAGCGCGTAGGGAGTGTCGCACCAGGAACATCGCAGCATGCACCCCTGGAGCCTGATAAATACGCACGGCTCCCCGGCGCGCGTACCTTCGCCTTGTATGGAATAGAATACTTCGGAAACGTTATATAAATGATCTTTATTAACTGCGTTATTCATGTCAACCTGAAATATTTTTCGTATTTTTGAAGTTTTATAGCAATTAACATATATCGTGAATCCTACAGTTTTATTATATTTCGCTCTCGGAACGGTCGCCGGTATTTTAGCCGGGATGTTTGGCATTGGCGGAGGAGTGATTATCGTCCCTGCGTTAATTTTCATCGGGGGCTTTACTATCGCATCCGCAAGCGGCACTTCGCTAGCCGCTCTGCTGTTGCCGGTGGCAATATTGGCCGTAATGGATTACTACAGGAAGGGCTTCCTGGACGTAAAAACGGCGTCGCTCATGGCTTTCGGCCTGTTCGCCGGATCCTATTTCGGTGCTAAAGCGGCGCTAATGCTGCCGGGACCTCTGTTAAAGCAATTTTACGGCTTGTTTTTACTCTACCCAGCTTACAGGTTTATCGAGCCTATAGAGCTATGGAAACAGTATCGTGCAAAAAAGAGGGGCGAGCGGTACGAAAAACCCGAAAGGGGAAATGGCGATATTAAAAGAATTCACTTCCTACCGACGATTGGACTAGCTTTGTTCGCCGGCGTTCTCTCGGGAATGTTCGGCATAGGCGGAGGATTGGTGCTGGTGCCAATGATGGTCTCGATTATGAAATTTCCTACCAAGACGGCTATAGGAACCTCGCTCGCGGCGTTAATGCTGCCAGTCGGCCTTCCGGGCGTAATCGTATATTACGACGCCGGCGTCCTGGACATTCTAGCCGCCGCGCTAATTGCAGGCGGGATCGTGGCCGGCTCGGCGTTTGGGTCAAAAATTACATTGTCGATGCCAGGCGCTTTAGTTAAAAAAGTTTATGGATTTTTCCTGCTGGCTATGTCGCTGGATTTAATCTTTTTGACGTTCGTTTAGAATTATTTTTTGTAAATTTATATTATTCTTGTAAATTTGTAATTCTGTAAAGACAAATTTGCAAAAACGGGGAATATAATGGCAAGAAGATGTGAACTGACAGGCGTATCGCCGATGAGCGGCAACAACGTATCGCACGCTAATAATCGCACTCGCAGAAGATTTTTACCGAATCTTCAGAAAAAGAGAATTTGGTTGCCGGAAGAGAAACGTTTCATTACAGTAAAAGCCACTGCAAGAGCTTTAAAGACTCTTGACAAGAAGGGCTTCTACGCTATGATGAAAGATCTTTACCAGGTGTAATCAATCGGGCCGATAGAATAAAAGCGGCCGTAAAAATTTAAGCGATCCGCCCTTTCGGGCAGATCGCTTTTTTATTTTCTTTAGGATATTCTTTTCAGGGATTGGGAGATGGCTTCGTAATCGGAAGCGATTTTTTTATCTAATCGGAGGTAGTCGGCGATAGCGCCGCAGGAGTGCAGCACAGTCGAGTGGTCGCGATTGCTGAATTTTGCGCCTATCGCTTTTAGCGACAGGCTGGTATGCTGCTTGGCCAGGTACATCGCCATTTGGCGCGCGAGCGCGAACTCACGTTTACGCGATTTTGAGCTCACTTCCTCGCGGGATACTTCATAGTACCTGCAGACCTGGTCTATGATGTCGTCGATAGTAATCCTTCCGTCGCGGACCTTAGTTAAGCCCGTAACGACTTCCATGGCGGTCTCCAGCGTAAGGGGCTTGTTCTCGAACGTGTGCTTGGCGATTAATCCAATTAGCGCGCCTTCGAGCTCGCGGATGCTGAACTTTACGTTCTCCGCTATGTAGGCCAGTATATCCCCGCTGAGCTGAATGCCCTCGTCCAGGCTTTTCTTTTGAAGTATAGCCATACGCATTTCAAGCTCGGGTGGCTGAATATCGACCGTAAGGCCCCACTGGAAGCGGGAAATGAGGCGTTCGTCCACGTCGCGAAGCTCCTTCGTGGACTTGTCGCTTGTAAGTATAATTTGTTTGCCGGCTTGGTGCAACGCGTTAAATGTATGGAAAAAGTTGTCCTGTATCTTCTCCTTACGGCTGAAGAACTGGATATCGTCTATTATAAGTACGTCTACGTTGCGATAGCGTTGGGTAAAATCATTTAGCTTATTGTTTTGCAGCGAGTTTACGAATTCAAAGGTGAAGTTTTCACTATTCGTGTAGAGCACCTTCTTTTTCGGATATTTATTTACAATTCGATTACCAATGGCCTGGGCGAGGTGAGTCTTACCGAGGCCGGTGTCGCCGTAAATAAATAAAATATTAAAGCGGGTCCCGCCCGGGTTTTCAGCGATGGCGCGGGCCGCGGAGCTGGCGAGCTGGTTGCTTTCGCCGGTGATGTAGTTCTCGAAGGCGTAGCTTGGGTTCAGGTTCGTAACGAACGGCTCCGGGGCGGAATCCTCGAAGGTAAGCGATAGCGCGGAACCTGGAGGCGGCGGGTACTTAAACGCCTGGACCTTCATAGTGCCGCAGGACTTGTCGATACTCTCGTCGATCAAAACTTCATATTGAAGCCTGGCGTCGGGAGAGATTATCCTTTGAATCGTTTTTTGCAGGAGGTCGTAGTAGTGGGTCTCTATCCATTCGCAAAAGAATTGGCTAGGCACATGCAGCGTAAGCTGGCCGTCATCGAATTTAACGGCTTGAATAGGTTCGAACCAAGTCTTGAAGACCTGCGAACTGATGTTGTCCTTAATAAGGACGAGGCATTCGTCCCAGTATGCGCGAGCCTTCTCGTCGTATGCGATTGGAGCTTTCGCCCTCGCAGGAGTCGATTTTCTATTCTCCTTCGCAGGAGCTGGAAAAAGTGAGTAAGTAGTATCGGCTTTGTTTCCCATAAATACCCTAAGCAAATAGATCCTAAAAAACGCGCAATCTTCTCGCTTCTCTTTATGCTGCCGATAATACGAACTAATGGATGACAAAATCCCCCGTCAACCATTTCAGCTTTGGTAAAATTCCTATAAAAAAACTTAAAAATCAAGAGATAAATTTTATAAAAAACAGTTTTTTTTCTAAGAATTTTTAACGTTCTGATAAACAGACACTTAGCGCATTAATATATTTTAACCATATTTTCATACTTTTACAGTTAGAATATGCGCGCAACTTATTTTAGTATTGTCTTATATATCAAGCGTTTTACGTATTTTTGCCGTTACTTACGACAAAAATTATCGGACTTAGTTGTAATCGAAGCAGAAATGACGCTTACAAACGATTAAATAATAATCATAATCTGTACATTTTATTTGTTCGCTAGAATTCTCAATAATAATGCCAAAAAATAGTCTATAAAATGGCGCGAATTGGCGCGTTTCAAAGCTAAATGGAGGTTTAATATTCGTAATGCGACCTTTTAACAAACTAAGTCATGAAAAACGATATTTATCATTTTTAGTAATGTTTTTACTTTTTGCTGTAATTATCTCTGATACGCAGGCCGGCTGGAAGAAAAGCGCCGGCGTTCCCGCCGGTTTTGAGAATAATTACTACCTGGAGGTCTACTTTTTACCCCAAAATCAGAATTATGCATGGATCTGCGGATTTAACGGCGTAACGTTAAGATCTACCGATCGGGGCAAGACGTGGCAAGCGAGCGTTATCAACGGAAATTACCAGTTGGAAAGCATTCACTTTGTTAATGAAAAAGTCGGTTATACTTCCGGCCAGTTGAACGATGTCGGAGGCGTTGGAATTCGCGGGGCATTATTCAAATCGACGGACGGCGGAATTACCTGGCGGGAGGTTACGCCGCCGCAAGCGACGGACCTCTGGGGAAATTACTTCATTACTCCCAATACTGGCCTCGTTATAGGCAACGCCTGCAGGGATCCGCAAATGTTCCACAGGACTACGGACGGAGGGGCTACCTGGAAAACATTTTATGGTTCCCAGTTAAATTCAGCTCTTTGCGACGTACAAATATTCGAGGAAAATGGATTGGGCTACGCTACAAGCAGCGGTCTGCTTTGGATAACGCGCGACGGCGGGATTACTTGGAGCGTATTTAGCCAAACCGGGAGCCGGGATTGGCAGGAGGAGCTTGCTATCTATAACTCCTCATTTATGATCCCATATTCGACGGGCTGCTCCGGAAACGACGGCGGAGGCGGCGTGCGCATCTCCGTAGACGGGGGAAAGAATTGGCGCGACCACTATACCGGGAAGCCTATGTTCGGCTCGTTCCTTAAAAATGAATTACAAGGTTGGGCGGTAGGTTGGGATAGAACTATAATCTATACTTCCAACGGCGGAAGGGATTGGTCGGACGATAATTGCGGCGTCGAGGGCGACCTGGACGATATTTGGTTCCTGAACGACACTACCGGTTGGGTGGTAGGCCAGGGCGTCTACGAATATACCCTGGAACCGTCGAAACTGCCGGCTATAGCCGGGAACTTCCCAGCAACCCTGTGCGAAGGCGACACGCTCGAACTCTCCCTTACGAGAAACTTCAACGCCTACAGATGGTCCACCGGGGAAAATTCCGCCCGGATCAAAGTGACGAAACCCGGGACATACTGGGTCTACGCCTTTAATAGCTTATGCGACAGCGGATCAAGCGCGCCCGTGACGGTTAACTTTATTCCAAAACCCAAGCCGGAAATAACTGCAGCCCCGGAAGAGGTCTGCGAAGGCGATACTATGACGCTCTCCGTAGCTGTGAATTTCCAAAACATTAAATGGAGCTCCGGGGAGACGTCTCAAAGCATTCGAGTTACCAGGGGAGGAAAATATATCGTAGCGGTTCACAACGGCGAAGGATGCGTCGGGATGGACACAATAGAGGCGGTATTTAATCCCAGGCCTGCTCCGCAAATAATTTCCACCGCTTTCGGCAAGCTTTGCGTTGGGGACACCGTTTTTATGCGCAGCGATAGACCATATTCTTCTTATCGATGGACCCGCGACGGCGCTTTTATCTCGTCGGACTCTGCGATAATTGCTACCGAGACAGGCTCATACGCGCTCGAGGTCGACAATGAATTCGGTTGCGCAGGTGCGAGCGCAGCCATATTCCTCGACGTTAAGCCGGATTCCAACAGGCTGGAAGTAGATTTCGTAAAAGACCTGGAAGGGAAGCTCAATTTCTACGACGTCGTCGTTCCTAAAGGCGCGTGCAAAACGATAGTCGTTAAGAATATTTCAAACGGCGACGTGACGATAAGAGACGCTTACATCTTTAACAATCGTTCGTTCTCTATCCCGCAAAGCCAGTACCCAATAACAATACCCGCCGGAGCCGCCCGCGAGCTGACAATTTGCTTTACCCCGGATAGCCTGGGCATACTTTCTGACTCCGTTCTAATACCCGACGCATGCGACGACCATTATATACGTTTAACTGGCGTCGCCAGCATGGAATCAAACATAATATACGGACCGTGCGATATTGAAGTTCTCGTTACGCCGTTCGATTACGAACCTTCAAGCTTCTTTAGAATTTCGGCCCCGACGCCCAATCCGGCCAGCGATGCAATCAAGCTGGGCTACGAGACAAATCTCCCGGATGCGGAAGTTAGGAAATTGGAAGTTAAGGTGTACAGCTTCATGGGCGAAGAAATGGCTATCAAAGGCCTCACGTTCAATCGAAACTCGCTGGAGCTTTCTTTGAACGATTTGCCCGCAGGAGCTTACTGTATCAGGATCAATTTGGGCAATAACGCTAAAATGCTGAACTTCATTAAGAACTAAATACCAGGAATTTGGATGCAAAAAAAGACCCGCTTAAAGCGGGTCTTTTCAATTTAAATTTTCAGCCTTTCGCCATGATATCTTTTAATTTAGATATAAGTGGTATCGGGGTGGGATCGACTCCATTTAATAGGGCCAGGTAGAAGCTAAACCAATCCCCAAGATAGATTAAATCGAATAAGCGTTCGAGCAGCGAGCCGCCCTCGCCGCTGAGAGCCACGCTCCTGCTTGCGGACGAACCGATCAGCGTTTCCAACGCCTGCTGGCGCAGTTTGATCCGCGGATGGTCCTCGACGTCGTAGAGAGTGATCAATAAATGATCTTCCATGGTATTTAGCGGATTCGACCAACTATTTATCTCGTTGTGGTTCATTTCAGGCAAGAAGGACCCGAAAGCCAAGTTCTTTGCATTTTCGTGGATTTGCCCCCTCCAACGCAAATTAACGGCGGCAAGCCGTTTAGCCGGCGAATATATTACGGGGATCTTTCCTTGGGCCAGCTTTGCCAGGCTTAGGGCGGGGTTGCCTTCAATATTGGATAGCGCTTCGGATTTGGCGAAAATATGCTTAATTGCGGCTTTCCAATCCGCAATTATATTCGCCCTGGCTTCCGATGAAATAAATGCGGAATTCAGGGCAACGGATAGCATCGTAAAGAAAGAATAGGGAAGCGCCGCGCGCGGTTGGAAGCCGGCGGGCAGCTTTACGACGGGGAATCCGGCGGTCGAGCCAAGTTCGGCGAGCGATCCGCCTGTCGTTATGGCGATAACGTTGTTCGTCATCGTTAGAGCTTCCTTAACTGCGCTTAGCGTTTCCTCGGTTTCTCCAGAATAGGAGCTTGCGATAACGCAGCTTTTATCCGTCAAATAACGCGGCGAGGAGTAATCGCGACATACTTCAATGTGCAAGTTGTCCGCGCCCTCGACGCATTCCAGGAAGTTCTTTAGCAATTCGCCGCCGATGGCCGAACCGCCCATGCCTAAAATTACTATATGATCCGGCAATTCAATTTCAAAGCCGGGGGCTTCGTCAAGCTTATTAAATGCATTTTCTATTTGCTTGGGAAAATCTTTTATTACGCCATACATACCGGCGGAATCCAAAGCTAGCGTTTCTTTTGTTATCATGCGTTCGTTACTGCCTTATGATATCTTAATTTAGCGGATTGTCTTAATAGTCCGTCATTGGTTGGTTATTTGGATTAGACTTATCATTATCGTCCGGGCGTTTCACCTTGCCCATTTTCGCTAATCTTTTTACTTCCTCAAAGCTCAATTTTACATATTTCTTCTCGCGGTCGACGTATAGGGTCATTGTTTGCGAAAAGATATCAGCTTTAATGATTTTTCCTGTTAATTCCTTGGAAACAATTGTAGAATTTACAGGAGGGCACCCCTCGAAAGCGTCGCAATAGTTGTCATATTCAAATAACAGGCAACACTTTAGTCTACCGCAGGAACCGCTGAGCTTATTGATGTTATTCGAGAGTTGCTGGGTACGGGCGTGTTCGAGCGTCACGTGATTGAAATCGTCCAGGAATGTGGTGCAGCAAAGGTTTAAGCCGCATGCGCCGATACCAAGCCCCGTGCGTTTTGTTTCCTCGCGCGCGCTGATCTGGCGCAGCTCGATGCGCGTGCGATAAAGACGCGCCAATTCCTTAACAAGCTCGCGGAAATCGATTCGGGTAGGAGCCGTAAAGTAAATAGTGAGTCTTTTATGGTCGAGTTGCCATTCGGCGTCCGTGACCTTCATGTCCAGGTTAAAGCTCTTTGCAAGATCGCGGGCTTTCTTCATGATCTCGCATTCCTCTAACCTGTTCTTGTTAAAGGTCGCTATATCATTTTCATCGGCAATCCTGACTATCTTATGAAGAGAGGAAACGCTATCTTCATTAAACAATTTAATCTTAAGTGAATTGCGGCACCCATAGGGCGAAACTATCCCCAAATCTATTCCATTATCGGATTCGACGACAACAAAATCATGGCGCTTGGCCTGCAAGCGTGATTCGTTGCGAAAAGCCCCATGACGGTGCCCTTTAAACATTACGTCCAGAAGCGGGATCTCATCAGTTTCGCTTACTTTTTCATCCTCGCTGAAAAATTCGCATCCGGTATCGCATAATAATGTGTCATCGTCATTTATAGTATTTGTCGTATTTTCTTCATGCATAAAAAACCCAAAAATAATCTATTTAGCATCGATCTTTTGTAAAAGAGAACCGGTAAATTAAAAACCGTTTAAATTCCAACCACAATTTAATAAAATGCGGATGTTTTACAAGATTTTTTATTGATATTTTTTTGAACTGGCAATATAAAGTGCAATTTAATCAATTATATTTTGTTAGCAAGGAAAATCGTCCGTATTTTTATCAACAGGGACAGTAAAATTAAGCTGGCCGCGCCATTAGCGTTAAGCATCTTGCCGGCGACGTCCAGCGCGTCAAATGCCTTGGAATAATCGGCATTAGGGAAGGCTTCGGCAATTTTTGAAACGGTTGGCAGCATATCGGTATTTATTATTGACTCCCGGCGAGCCCCGTAGTTTAACGCGTAGCAATCCCGGAGCAACATTTCAAGTATCCCAAGGTATTTGGCCGTTCTTTGCTTATTCTTGTCCTTAGTAAACTCTTCAATTTGAGTATATAATTTATTGCGATAAACTTTCGGGGTTAAGGCGTTTCTCAGCATAACTACCGCCAATTCGCGCAAGGACTGTAGCTCCTCGCCGGAATAGCTTTTAGCGATAGCGTACGCGCCCTGCGAAAAGCTAGCCGCCAATCTGGCCGCAGCGGGCTCCGCGCCGGTTTCTTCGATTAGCTTGCGCTGCACTTCCGCTATAGGGGCCGGGGAGCAGCGTATTTGCTGGCAACGGGATAGTATAGTTTGCATAATCGAGTTCCGGTTGCAGGTCGTTAGGATTATAGTAATTTTCTCGTGCGGCTCCTCGAGCGTTTTCAGAAATGAATTCGATGCCTCGGCCGTGAGAGCTTCAGCGCGGGACACGAGCGCAACCCTTCTCCCTGAAGCGGGAGCGGAAAGCGAGAGCGTCCGCTTTAAATGCCTGGCCTGCGATATTTTGATTTGATTGGCGCCCGGGATATCAATTTTATAATAGGGATCCGCCGCTTTTAAAGCTATTTGCTCCGTTACGGCTTCAACCTGGTCCTCGGAAAGTTTCGATAATGGGTTGTCCGCGCCATTGTCGCCGGCTTTCCCGGCGGGAAGAGGGAATACGTACAAGAAGTTCGGGTGCGACAAATCGTCGAACCTTTTGCAACTCTTACATTGATCGCAGGAATCAATCGTATTCTCGCCAATAATGGGATTTATGCAGTTAACAGTTTTGGCAAATTCAATAGCCAAAGCTTCTTTGCCAATGCCTTCCTCGCCCCATAGCAGGTACCCCCCCGCTATGCGATCCTCTAAAATAGCGCGCATTAAAATTCTTTTTTCGCGCTCCAAACCAACAATTTTGCTCCAGCTCATAAAAAAATATGCTAACCTTAAAACTTATTCGTTGTAGGAAAAAGATAAACAAAATTACTAAAACAATTCATAAAAAGAGTTTGATATGGCAAAAAGAAAGACGAAGGCTGCTGAAATCAACGGCTCGACGTACGAAATGAAACCGGAAGGGGATTTTATTACTATCGCTATTGAACAATCGAAGAATCCAACGGGTTGCGTGCATGGGCATGGTCCGAATTGCTCCCGGGAGTTCGTTGAAATCGAGGATAGCTCGCTCCCCGCGCACGAAACGTTAGGCCTCGCAAAAGAAGATTTAGTTTATGCTCTGAAAAATATGATGAAAGCCAGGTATACTGACGAGAAGCATTTGATGTTAGTTAAGCAGGGGAAATCGTTTTTTCATATCGGCGGCAGCGGCCACGAAGCGACGCAAACCGCCATCGCTATGAATTTAACCAGGAAAAAAGACTGGGGATGGACTTACTATCGCGATTTGGCGTTCGCTTACGGGATGGGATTTTCCCCGCGGGATTATTTCCTGCTGGCTTTCGGCAAGCCCGAGGACCCGGCGACTGGGGGCAAGCAAATGCCCGGTCACTACGGCCATCCTGAGTGGAACCTACCGACTCAAAGCTCGCCAACCGGCACGCAATTCCTAAACGCGGTCGGCACGGCCTTAGCTTCCCGTAAAATGGGCCAGGACGAAATAACCTACGTCGCCAGCGGCGAAGGCACAACAAGCCAGGGCGAATTCTATGAAGCGGTGAATTGGGCGTCGCGGGAGAAGCTGCCGACTCTTTTCCACATCCAGGACAACGGCTACGCGATAAGCGTGCCGCGTTCGCACCAATCAATGGGCGACACTGTGGGGCACTCTTTCTGCTGCTATTCAAACCTTAAAATGATGACTTACGACGGCACGGATTTCCTGGAAAGCTATAAAGCGGCTAAAGAGGCCGTCAAATACTTGCGCGCCGGGAAGGGACCCGCGCTGCTGCATGCCCTCGTTGAAAGACTATTACCGCACTCCTCGAGCGACGACCAGAAGAAATACCGCTCGCCCGAGGAATTGGAAAAAGCAAAGCTTGAAAAAGACTCTATCGCAAAGCTTTCCTCTTACTTAATAGAGGTCGGGTTAGCGACTTTTGAAGAGATACAGCAAATCCAGGGCGAGTGCAAGAAAGAAATCGACGACGCAGTGGAATGGGCTATTGTTAAGCCCGACGCAAAAGCGGAGGATTCGCTCACAAATCTCTACGCGCCCGCCGAAACCAGAAAATTGGACTACGCGCTGTCGGAACCGACCGAGGGCCCAAAAGTAGTATTAGTCGACGCGGTTAATCATGCGCTGTCCGAAGAAATGGCGCGGAACGAAAAGATAGTTATTTTCGGCGAGGACGTCGCGGACCCTAAGGGCGGGGTATTTACGGCTACGAGGGGTTTAACGTATAAATACGGCCCGAACAGGGTATTTAATTCTCCATTGGCGGAGGCCTCTATCGTGGGCGTCGCCATAGGTCTCGCGGTGCGGGGGTATAAACCCGTCGTTGAGATTCAGTTTGGCGATTACATTTGGCCTGCCTTTATGCAGCTTAGAAACGAACTTGCTACTATGAGATATCGGTCTAACGGCGGATTTTCAGCGCCCGTAGTCGTTCGCGTAGCCGTCGGCGGGTATATTCATGGCGGGCTGTGCCATTCGCAGAATATTGAGGCTTTCTTCGCGCATATACCCGGCTTACTGATAGCCTATCCTTCGACCGCCGCGGACGCTAAAGGCCTATTAAAGACGGCTTGCAGGCTACAGGACCCTGTAATATTCCTTGAGCATAAGGGTATGTACCGCCTGCCATTTTCGACCTCCCCGGAACCGACGGAAGATTATCTATTGCCGTTCGGCAAGGGAAAAATAGTCAAGGAAGGGAAGTCGATGACCATAATTACTTGGGGCATGGGCGTTAGGGATTCCGTTAACGCAGCGAAGAGATTTGAAAAAGAGAACGACGCTACCATTGAGATAATCGATCTTCGAACGATCTCCCCTTGGGACAAGGAACTTGTTATGGAATCGATCCGTAAAACGGGAAGAGCGTTAGTAGTGCACGAAGATACTCTTACCGGCGGATTTGGAGCCGAAATTGCCGCTAACATTGCGCAGGACGCCTTCAATTGGTTAGACGCTCCCGTTCGCAGGCTCGCCGCGAAGGATAGCCACATACCCTATGCCCCCGCATACGAGAACGACGTGTTGCCAAGCGAAGCTAAAGTGTTTAATGAAATAATTAATTTGGTGAAATACTAAGATTTTTGTTATTTTGCGCTTCTATTTACAATAGGGGCAATTTACCTTGAAGCTTCGTTATTTATTATTCTTATTTGCTATCCTCGGGCTTGCCGTCTCCTGCCAGGACGATACTGGCAAGCCGGAGGATAGCGATTTTTTAAAAGAAAGCCGGAGCGATTTCCTAAAAAGAACCGATTGGTTTCGCAAAGATAAAATCGGCGTTATCATACACTGGGGCCCGGCAAGCTTAACCGGGAAGGAAATGAGCTGGTGCCGAAAAGGCCCGCGTCCCGGTTATCCGCCGCCTGATCCGGACGGAATTGCCGCGGAGGGCGACGTTCCTGTAGAGATTTACGATAATCTGTATAAAGAATTCAATCCAACCGCTTATAATCCGGACGAATGGATCAAAGTATTCAAGCATGCGGGCATAAAGTTCTGCATTTTCGTCACCAAGCATACGGACGGCTTTTGTAATTTCGATACTAAGTATACTGATTACAAAATCACCAGTAATCTTTCTCCATACCGCAAGGACGTTACAAAGCTTTTCGCCGACGCCGCGCGCAAAGCCAATATGAGGTTTGGACTATACTATTCAAATTCCGACTGGCATCATCCCAATTTCTTAAATAATCATTACGAATACATTAAGTATTTCCAAAATCAGGTTGACGAGCTCATCAGCAATTATGGTAAGCTCGACTTACTTTCATTTGATTCAAGCTTCGACCCTGAATATTTCAACATTTATGGAATTATTCAAAACATTAAAACGAAGCAGCCCCAAGTAATTATAAACAACAGGCTGGGCGGACTTGCGGCTGATTATTATACCCCGGAAGGCAATTTTCCTGAATTTGATAATTACCGTTTATGGTTTGGGGGATTTGGCTATGGAACGATCTGGTCGTGGAAACCGAACGACAGGATCAAATCGCTCGACGAAACCGTAAGCTTCATTGTAAGATGCGCAGGACTTGGCGGAGGCTGCATTCTTGGACTTGGCCCTATGCCCAACGGGGAAATAGAGCCGCGCCAAATCGACTCTTTGAAAAGGTTGGGCAACTGGCTCAATAAATATGGCGCAAGCATATATTCCACTAACGGCGGTCCCTACAAACCCAAGGACGGCGTATATTGTACTTATAACGGCAGCAAGATTTATCTTCATTTCCTTGAATGGCATAAAACGCATTCCGTTATAGCGCTAAAAAAGAAAATTCTTTCCGTGAAAATGTTAACTCCGGGCTCAGTGACTTGGTCCGTTCAAAATGGGAAATGGAATTTTCAACTGAGCGACGATTCATATACTACTAATGACGCGATTGTAGAAATTACTATCGAAGGAAACGCCGATGACGTTCTCCCATATTAGAATCTTATGGCCGGCTATTATCACAGCGTTATTGCTGATTTCCTGCGACAAGGATTCGGACCACCCGTTAATAATTAACGAGGTAAGCAAATCCGACTGCGAATACGTAGCGGACTCCCTACTGCATCCGGAGAGCGTTACCGACATAAGGCACTATGGATTAGGCCTGACGGAAGTTTGCCCGGACGTCGAGGGATTAAATAACTTGGCAGTTATGCTTTATCAGCATAATAACTTTAAAGAGTTTCCAAGGCCAATACTCGGCTGCGAAACTATATGCATGCTAAATTTATCGCACAATCAATTAAATTCGCTGCCTGATGATTTTTGCAGGCTGAAGAATATGGGCTGGTTGTTCCTTTCTTTTAATAATATTCAACGATTGCCGGATAGCCTGCATCAATTAAAAGGATTAGAGCAGTTAATAATAAGCGATAATAAACTGAAAGCTCTTCCCGGTACTTTCACGGAATTAATTCATCTTTCATGGTTAGACCTATCGAATAACTATATTGCGTCGCTGCCAAATGATTTTGGGAAGTTAAGCAACATAAGGATATTATACCTGCAGAATAATAAAATCAAATCTATACCGGAAAGTTTTGGAAATTTAACTAAGCTGAAGATTCTAAAACTTTATAGGAACGAACTGACGGAATTGCCCGAAAGTTTTTCTAAACTGGCTGAATTGGAGGAATTATATATTTACCAGAACAAGCTGAAGAAAATGCCGTCCGATCTTTCAAATTTAAAGAACATCAAAAAAATATCCTTCTGGGAGAATCAATTTGACCAGGCTGAGATTGAAAGAATTAAGAATGCTTGCCCAAATGCCGAAGTAATTGTTTGGTAATGACCTGGGGCGCTTATTATTACTTTTACCGTTCCTGAAATTTTAACGAACTACAAACGTTACGTAAATTTGCACAATCTAACGTAACGTTTGTTTTTATTTTATTCCGAAAACGCATGAATTCCTATTCGTTTTTAATAAACTCTCCGATCTGGCTTGCCGTATTGGTAATAGTTGCTGGCTTCGGACTTTCTTTCTGGACTTATAAAAGGACCGTACCTCCGATCTCGTCTAACAAGCGAATTTCCTTAATGTTACTTCGTGGCATTGGTCTTTCATTATTGCTATTTGCCATATTTGAACCTGTTTTATCTATTATCGGGGGAACAAAGGCGCAACCCAAGCTGGTCGTTTTGCTCGACAATTCGCAATCGGCTTCGGCTAAGGATTCTAAAACAGATAGATTTCAACAGTATAAAAGGGCGCTCGAGCAATTGGCCCTGACGCAGCTCGGAGATGAAGCCCTGATAACATGGCGATTCGATGAAAACCTGCGCCGATACTCAAAGCCGGCGTTAGATTCCCTTAACTTCAAAGGCGCGCTAACGGATATTGCGAAGGCAATACGCCAGGCCTCGTACGAACCCGAATCGGAGAACGTCCAAGCCGCGATTATCCTAACAGACGGCGCATTTAACGCTGGAAATAACCCGCTTTACGACGCTGAAACATTCGCGAAGCCTATCTTTACTATCGGCATAGGCGATTCCTCCGCTCAAAGAGACATTTCAATAACATCCGTCGTAACGAACGAAATCTCCTATGTCGGCTCCAACGTGCCAGTGAACGTTAACCTATCTACCGGAGGCTATTCTTCCGGCTCTTTGCGTGTGACTTTATCCGATAACGGGAATAAGATAGCGGAGCAATCGATTGCAATTTCTCCCGATAAAGATTCCTATTCCGTTAATTTTACGTATAGTCCAAAGCAGGAAGGCATTAGAAAACTCACAGCCTCCGTCGGCGCTTTTCCCGACGAGCTGACGACTCTGAACAACCATGCTTCGGAATTTATTAAAGTACTAAAAAACAAGCGCAGGATAGTAATTTTCGCAGGCGCGCCGAGTTCCGATCTTTCGTTTATAAGACAAAATTTAAGCAAAGAAAAGGAACTTGAAACTAAAGCCTATATTCAAAAGAGCAAGGCGGAGTTTTACGAAAATCCCTCGCAAGCTGCCGTTAACGAGAGCGAGGCTATAATTCTAATCGGGTTCCCTAACGCGTATACGCCCGCTTCTGCAATAGATATGATCGCCCAGGCGGCGGAACGCGGCAAATCGATCCTATTTATCGCATCGAAGGACCTTGATTACAATAAGCTGAAGAAATTAGAACCATATTTGCCATTTACCGTAACGTCCACAAAGCCGCAGGAATTTCTTGCAGCGCCCGACGTCAGGGATGAAGCCGCAGTAAACCAGATATTAAGGGTTAAGGGCAACGAAGGCGACGCGGCCCTCTGGAACGCTCTCCCTCCAATATTCCGCACGGAGACGTTCGTAAAGGCAAAGCCTGAGAGCGAGGTATTGGCCACGTTTAAGGTAAACAACGTTGCCCTAAAAGAGCCGTTATTAATAACCCGCGACTTCCAGGGAAAAAAATCTTTAGCAGTTATTGGATACGGGATTTACAGGTGGAAACTTTTGGGTTATGGAGCCGAGCAAGCGAAAGGCGATGACAACGCAGTCGATTTGTTCGATCAATTTATTACGAATTCAGTAAAATGGCTCGCTGTAACCGACCAAAATAAGACAGTTTCCATACGCACTACCAAGAAATTCTATTCAGTCGGCGAAAGGGTAGAGTTCATTGGCCAAGTGTACGACCAGGCATACGCTCCTCTTGACAATGCGAACGTAAACGTCAAAATATCCGGATCGCAGGAAAGGTCAATTATTCTTGCTTCGCTTGGCAACGGCCGCTATGCGGGCTCCGTCCAAGGACTGCCGAAAGGCGACTATTACTTTACGGGTACGGCAAATTATGGCGGTAAGAATCTTGGTAGCGAATCAGGAAGATTTGCTATAGGCGAGCAGTCCCCGGAATTCCAAAATTTGCAAATGAACGCCAAGCTTCTTCGGGATTTGTCCTCGCAATCGGGCGGTAAGTTCCATGCAGCATCATCAGACCTCTCGAGAGTCGTCGACGAGATAAAGAACCTACCGAACTTCAAGGCAAAGGGCGTAACGCTGAGAAGGGAAATCGCGCTGTGGAATTTCCCCTGGTTGCTCGGCGCGGCAATATTGTTATTCTCAATAGAATGGTTTATCAGGAAAAGAAGCGGATTAATTTAGAAATGTCGAAAATGATTATTGATAAAGCGGAGCTGCTGTCCCCGGCGGGCTCGTGGGAGTCTTTGCGCGCGGCAATAGACGCGGGATGCGACGCCGTTTACTTTGGAGCGGGAGAGCTGAATATGCGCTCGAAGTCCTCATTTAATTTCACCGAAGCGGATTTGCCGGAAATAGTTAGGATAGCCAAAGAAAGCGGCGTTAAAACATACTTAACCGTAAATTCCGTAGTTTACGACGAGGACGAGCCGAAAGTTCGAACTATAGTAGCGGGCGCGGCGGAAAGCGGCGTCGACGCTATAATCGCTTCGGATATTTCCGCGATCAATATCGCCCGCGAAGCGGGTATGCGAGTTCACGCGTCTACCCAACTCAACATTGCTAATACGGCCGCGGTTAAGTTCTTCGCGCAGTTCTGCGACGTGTTGGTCCTTGCGCGGGAATTGAAGTTAGACCAGGTAGCGGCAATATGCCAAGCCATCGAGAAAGAACGGATCAAAGGCCCCTCCGGCGAATTAGTGAAAATAGAGATATTCGCTCACGGAGCGCTCTGTATGGCTATATCGGGCAAATGCTATCTGAGTCTTCACGAGAAGGATCTCTCCGCCAACCGCGGAGAATGCGTGCAGATATGCCGTAGAAAATATATCGTAAAGGACAAGGAAACCGACCGCGAGCTTGAAATTGATAACGAATTCATTATGTCTCCGAAAGATCTACGAACGATCGATTTCCTCGACAAGATACTTAACGCGGGCGTTTCCGTTTTGAAGATCGAAGGTAGAGGGCGCTCGCCGGAATACGTAAAAATCGTAACGCGTTGCTATCGGGAAGCGGTAGAATCAATTAAGGACGGTACCTACGGCGACGAAAAGATACAAAAATGGATCGAGGATTTATCAAAAGTCTATAATCGCGGCTTCTGGGACGGATACTACCTCGGCAAGCGACTTGGCGAGTGGAGCGACCGGTACGGCTCGCATGGAACGAGGCAGAAGACCTACGTCGGGAAGGCAATTAACTATTATGCTAAGATTGGCGTCGCCGAATTTCTTGTCGAGAGCGGAGAAATCTCCACAAACGACGAGTACCTGATTATTGGCCGCACGACTGGCGTTCTTGAAGGAGTAGCCGGGGAAATCCGGGACGATAAAGGCCCGATTGAAACCGCCGTTAAAGGCATTGTAATATCTATCAAGGTCGATGAAGTGGTCCGCGAAGGCGACAGGCTGTATAAATACGTTAAAAGAGAACAATAATGCGGCTGCGAGCTTAGCTCTATTCCTCATCGTCGAAAGTATTTTTCGGTTCCCAGCTCATACCCTCGCAGGGGACGTAGTCCTCGGATACATGCTCGTCGTAAATTCTGCAGAGCTTGGCCGTTTCCTCGAAGTGGCGGCAGGATCCGCAGAGAGTATTAACTTTAAACTCCTCGAGCGAAGCGTTATACTCTTTATATGCGCTGAAAGCAGGATATGCGATAAAAAACCAAACGGCGAACAGCATTATCCACCAGTGCGGCCTTAAATTTGGGAATAAATCTACGGCGGCTAACAAGAAAATAAACGTAATTGTAATGCGGACAAGCGTTCCCCAAAGTATGGAACCGGTTGTATAAGTCGCAACGCCTTTTTCGTTGGACCTGCGGAAGTAGAATAAATCAACTAATTTCTCGAAAGTCATATTCTCAAGCCGATTAAAATATGTATTCGGTTTATTACGTACATAATACAATCAAAGTGCAAAATACAAAAATTATTAAATTATGGTCGACAGTTATTACTCGCAGACGCGAAGCGAAATGCATAAATACTTACCACAAAACGCTAAAATAATTCTTGACGCGGGTTGCGGCGAAGGAGCTTTTGCAAGTACAATAAAGAAAGAACGCGGTTGCGAAGTATGGGGCATCGAGATTAATCCCGACGCGGCTGAAATTGCAAGACAAAGGCTCGATAGCGTGTATTGCGGCGATCTCAATGAGCAAATCCTTAATATGCCCTCCAGGAAATTCGACGCAATTTTCTTTAACGACGTATTGGAGCATCTACCAAAGCCTGAAACTGCATTAACAGAAGCCGGCAGGCTGTTAAAGCCCGGGGGAGTTGTTATAGCCTCTATTCCCAATATGCGTTATTTCCCTGTCCTAATGAAATTGGTATTTAAAAAGGATTGGAAATATATTGATTCCGGTATATTGGACAAAACGCATTTGAGATTTTTTACTAGAAAGAGCGCATGCAGATTATTTACTGATAGCGGGTACGACATTATATCGTCGGAAGGGCTTAATTCATTACCTCCTAAAGACATCATACCTTTAAACCTATTGACTTTAGGTTATTTTAACGATACGCGCTATATGCAATTTGCAGTAGTCGCACAACTTCGATCAAATGGCGTTTCGTAATAAAATATTGCTATTAGCCTTTATGGGATTAATATGCGCTTTTGTAAGCGCATGCAATAACTCCGGAGGCGATACTACGAAGAAAAACATAAAAATAAATAAAGCAAATTTGGACAATAAAATGAAGAAAAAGGCAACGTTTGCCGCTGGATGCTTTTGGTGCGTCGAAGCGGCTTTTAACGAATTAAAGGGCGTCGACACCGCCATATCCGGCTATACCGGCGGAACGCGCCCGAACTCTACATACGAGCAGGTCTGCACTGGAGCTACAGGGCACGCGGAAGCGGTGGAAATTACTTTCGACCCCGCGATAATTAGCTTCGAAGAGCTACTGGAAGTTTTCTTTACCGTACACGACCCGACCCAGCTAAACAAACAGGGCTCGGACATAGGTACGCAGTATCGAAGCGCCATTTTTTACCACGACGAGGAGCAAAAAGAAATCGCAGAAAAATACATAGCCCTGCTCAATGAGGAGAAAGCTTTTCCAGCGCCGATCGTAACTAAGTTGGAGCCCGCTAAAGAATTTTATTCCGCTGAAGATTACCACCAGGGATATTTTAAGGAGAATCCCACGCAACCATATTGCCAGTTTACGGTTGCGCCAAAGCTGGACAAGTTTAGGAAAAAGTTCCAGGAACGCTTGAAAAAATAATTTTTTAAAGTAATAAAAAAATTTTCAAACGTTATCGATAGAAGACATAATCGTTCGGCAATCGCTTTAATTTTGTAATGTTTCTGGCGACGCGTCGCCGAAATAAAGCGAATGTAAAACTTATAAAGTATATATAAAAATGGCTAAAGAAAAAATTTCCGAAAGACCCGCCGGCAACGTGGCGGAAGAAAAATTGAGAGCGGTTCAGTTTGCCATGGAGCAAATCGAAAAGCAGCATGGCAAGGGATCGATCATGCGTTTGAGCGACACTAAGGTCGACAACGTCGAGTTTATTCCCACCGGATGCCTTTCCATGGACGCGGCGATCGGCATTGGCGGCGTGCCTCGCGGTAGAATTATTGAAATTTACGGCCCCGAGAGCTCCGGTAAAACGACGGTCTGCCTCCACGTAATCGCAGAAGCGCAAAAGCGGGGCGGCATGGCGGCTTTCGTAGACACCGAGCACGCGTTAGATATAAACTATGCGCAGCGGCTTGGAGTCGATCTCAACAATTTGCTCCTTTCGCAACCTGAATTCGGCGAGCAGGCTCTTGAAATAGTCGAGACTCTCGTTCGCTCCGGCGCAATCGACGTTATCGTCATAGACTCCGTCGCCGCGTTGACTCCTCGCGTGGAAATCGAAGGCGATATGGGCGACGCCCAGATGGGTTCGCAGGCTCGTTTAATGTCGCAGGCGATGCGCAAGCTAAACGCCGCTATAGGCAAAACTAATACGACCGTTATCTTTACGAATCAGCTGCGCAGCAAGATCGGCGTTATCTACGGCAATCCCGAAACTACGACCGGCGGCAACGCGCTAAAATTCTACGCATCCGTACGTATAGATATTCGCCGCAAAGAAGTAATCAAGGACGGACAGGAGATAGTCGGCAATCGCGTTCGCGTCAAGATCGTAAAGAATAAAGTCGCTCCGCCGTTCAAAGAGGTGGAATTCGACATTATGTACAATGAGGGCATTTCCAAGGTCGGCGACATGATAGATGTTGCCGGGGACCATGGTATAATCGCGAAGAGCGGTTCCTGGTACTCGTACAAAAACGAAAGAGTGCAGGGGCGGGACGGCTTGAGAAAGATACTCAACGAGAATCCCGACCTAATGGCGCAATTAGAAGCCGAAGTTCGTACTAAGCTGAACATTGACGGTAGCTCTAAAGAAAGCGCCGCCGTAGAAGCGACTGCGGATGAAATGGCAAGATAAAAAGGCGGTCCAGGTAGAATTAGACTTTAATTCTGATATTATCAGGATTATCGTTAAATTAATCCCGCTCAGGAAATCTCCTAATTATAGAGCTGTATTCCATACGGGCGAAATATTCAATATTTCGCCCGATTTAGTTTTAAAGCATTCATTGGCGCAGGGAGCTGAACTCACGCCGGTTGAGTTCAAGAAAATATACAAAGAGCAGCGAATAATTGACGCAAAGCAAGCCGCCCATTTCTTTGCCGCATATAAACCGAGAACGAAAGCGGAAGTTCGCAAAAAAATGCTTGGGAAGGGATTCGACGAGGAGATAGCCGACATAGCCGTGGAATTTCTTATAAACTTCAATTTGCTCGACGACGAACGCTACGCGATCAATTTTCTCAACGAGAAAATGCAATTGAAGGGGATTTCTAAGTTTAAGCTGGAGAACGAACTCTACAAGCGCGGGGTTCATAAAGACCTGGCGAAGAAGGTTATAGCCGAACACTTCCCCGACGAAGGGGAACGCGAAGCCGCTATGCGTCTGGCCGAAAAGAAGCTCCGCTCGCTTCATAGCAAACCTCCGGATAAAAGACGCGACTCCCTGATCGCCTTTCTTCAAAGACAGGGATTCCGATGGGATTTGATTAAAAGCATTATAGAGGAACTCTTCCCGGGCGACTACGAAGAGAGGTTTTAACAGTTCATATCTATTAATATTATTCAGTAATTTCTTTGGTTCAGTTCCGCTACGCGGTACGTAAAGTTTATGCATACATAAATGCTTTCACGTCGAAGGCTAATTGGAAAGAACTCCAACATTTACGCCGTAGGCGTTTTACTTCTGTAACAGGCGATTTGAAGACGCAACGCTACGCCGTAGGCGTTGGATAAGAATCGCTTTGCCCGTTATCCGTCCTTTGAGTAAGTAGGCGAAGCCTCTTTATGGAATCTCGGAATGATCCATTATAATATCTCTATCAATATTTCGTTACTTTATTTCGACTTAACGCAAAATTGATTTTAATTCCGCTTTTATATCTACTTTTAAGGCCCCGATGTTAACCCTTCAAAATATTACATATATGCATCCCAACAGGGAAGTCTTATTTAACGGCTTATCTATTTCCTTTAAGGACAAGGATAAAGTCGCCTTAATAGGTGAGAATGGCATTGGGAAGTCCACGCTATTAAAAATAATGGCCGGCGAATTAACGCCCTCCCAAGGCACGGTTAGAACGAATTCTACGCCGTTCTATGTTCCGCAAGCCTTCGGTCAGTTCAATAGTATGACTATAGGCGAGGCTCTGCGCGTCGAGGATAAACTTATCGCATTGCGCGAGATCCTGGCAGGCGAAGCCAATGAATCAAATCTATCCATTTTAAACGACGATTGGTCGCTCGAGGAGAGGATCGAAGAAGCGTTCGCCTATTGGAAGCTTTCCGGCAAAGATATCAATTTAAAGATAGAGAGCTTAAGCGGCGGCGAAAAAACTAAGGTTTTCTTAGCCGGAATGATGATTCACAATCCCGAATTTACCCTAATGGACGAACCGACGAATCATTTGGATAGAGCGACTCGCGATATTCTTTATGATTATGTACAAACCTGCTCGAACGGCTTGGTAGTCGTAAGTCACGATAGGACTCTGCTAAACTTGCTCAATATGGTTTATGAATTGGATAAGCATAGTATAAAAGCTTATGGGGGCAATTACGAATTCTACAAGGAACAAAAAGAGCTGCAGCAAAACGCTCTAATGCAAAGCATTAAAAATAAAGAGAGCGAATTGCGGAAAGCGATGCTTGTAAATCGCGAAACTGGTGAAAGAAAACAACGTCAAGACGCGCGCGGTAAGAAAAAGCAAATCAAAAGCGGCGTTCCGACTATAATGTTGAATACTCTGAGAAATAAAGCGGAGAACAGCGCCGCACGACTAAAAGACTCCCACGCCGAAAAAATATCGGAAATTAAATCGGAGATATCCAAGTTCCGTAGCCAAGTTTCAGACGCTTCAAAGATGAAATTGGATTTTGAGAACTCAGACCTACACACCGGACGCGTCCTTATCGAGGCGCAGGATATTAATTTCGGTTTTGGAGAACGTCAACTCTGGGATTTGCCTCTAAATTTCCAGGTGCGCAGCGGCGATAGGATTTGTATTAAAGGACAAAACGGCTCGGGCAAGACGACGCTTATAAAGATTATGTTGGGGGAATTAGAACCGGCGATCGGGGATATTAAACGCGCTAATTCCAAATCAATTTACATCGATCAGGATTACTCGTTGATAAACGATGCGTTATCCGTATACGAACAAGCGCAGACGAGCAATACCGGCGCTTTGCAGGAGCATGAAATAAAAATTCGATTGAGCAGATTTCTGTTTGATAAGGAGAGTTGGGATAAATCCTGCTCCGCGCTTAGCGGAGGCGAGAAAATGAGGTTAGTCCTCTGCTGCCTGATGATCGAAGCCCAAGCTCCCGATTTGTTTATTTTGGACGAACCGACGAATAATCTCGATATTCAGAATACGGAAATTTTAACTACTGCGATTAACGAGTATACGGGAACGGTTATAGTAGTTTCGCACGACGAATACTTTCTAAATGAAATAAATGTCGGGCAAGAAATCGTTTTAGAGTAGTATTATAATCTGAAGACGCTAAACATAAAAAAAACAGGCGGCCAATCTTGACCGCCCGTTATATATCATTTTAATCGCTTTAATCGCTTAATTAGTCAATTACGATCTTTTGCGCAGTGCGCTCCCCGTTTTTAGTAGCTACCACAATGTACATACCGCGGGGCAGCGAACCGACAAAATAGCTTGCGCTTAGGTTTTTCTCGGAATATTGATTTGTAACTATATCCGCAACCTGCTTGCCAAGCATATTATAAGCGGCGATAGATACATACCCGGGCTTGCCGGATCGTAAATGGACCTCCAGCACGCTTCCATCGGAATTAGGATAAACCTCTAACGCGACATTCTCGCGAGCTACCGCTCCGGTAGAGGCAATCGTATCCTTTTTTACGGACGCCTGTGTTTTCGTCAATGAAACGTCCGGCAACGTAAGCGGTATGGGATTTCTCAAAGACGGATTAAAGAGCGGAGAAATCGAATATCTATAAAGCTCAGGAGCGAATATACCCCTATCGGGTTGTAAGAATTCTCTATAATCATAGAGATTTCGGAACTCCTGCGCGAAGAGCCCGCCGCTGAGCAATAGGAGCGCAACAATTATCAATTTTGTCTTTATTCTTTTCATATCCAACTCCCCAAATCGAACGCCATTAAAAATTTAAATCCCTCTCCAACAAATATAACTAATTTTAGAACTATAAATATAGACACGCGACCCGTGAAAAAAGTTTAAGAACCATTCAATTATCGGGGTCCATTTTCGTGAATTAAATAGTAAATAAATAAAATACGAAAAATTGCTGGAAAAGTTACATGGATCGCCGTTTTATGAGGAGTTTCCTGATTTGGATAGGGCACCTTATAGGATTTGTATCGAGCGCATTTTTTATGGCGTTTTTAATCGGCGAGGGGTTGCCCGACTTTTTCAAGCCGGGCTTCCCCCGCGAAGCGCGTTGGTTTATTGTTATGCTTCTGCTAACCGTGGTTGGTTATCTAACGTCCATATTTAAAAGGGCTACAGGGAGTCTTTTAATGATCGGCGGAGGCTTTCTAATGTCGCTTTTCCATTTGATAATGTCCGCAAGCGTCACTATGGCGTTCGTTTACGGCGCGCCGTTTATCCTTGCCGGTGCCGCGCTTTACTTAGCGGACGCTATGTTCGGCGCGGAAACTTCATCGAATTAGCGGCATATCATTCAAACGCGGAGAATCCCGTTAAATCCTGCCCGAGAATAAGGGTATGGATGTCGTGGGTTCCTTCGTATGTTTTAACGGATTCGAGATTTGCCGCGTGCCGCATTACGGGATATTCGTCGAGAATTCCGTTGGCGCCGTGTATCTCGCGGGCCAATCTGCAAGCGTCCAGTGCAATAGCCACATTATTCCTTTTGGCGAGCGAAACCTGCTGGGGCCTGGCTTTGCCTTCGTCCATTAACCTGCCAAGTCTCCAGGCCAGCAGTTCGCCTTTTGTCAATTCGTTAAGCATCCACACCAGTTTTTCCTGTACAAGCTGGAAGCTGCCTATGGGTTTGCCAAACTGAACGCGCATTTTCGCGTATTCCACCGAAGCCTGCAAAACTGCTTCCGCCGCGCCGAGAGCGCCCCAGGCGATACCGTATCGAGCTTTATTTAAGCAGCTCAGCGGTCCTTTTATCCCGGAAATATTCAATATATTCTCCTTAGGGATTTCGCAATCCGAGAAAATCAATTCGCTTGTTACGGAAGCCCGCAAAGAGCGTTTGCCTTTCATCTCGGGCGCAGTAAAACCGGGCGTATCTTTCTCTACCAAAAAACCGTGGATCTCGCCGTCCAGCTTGGCCCACACTACCGCGACGTCGGCTATCGTACCGTTAGTAATCCACATCTTCGCCCCGTTCAATACGAAGCCGGCTTCGGTCCGTCGCGCCGTCGTTATCATGCCTGCAGGGTTGGAACCAAAGTCGGGTTCAGTTAATCCAAAGCAGCCGATCGCGGAGCCTGAGACCAATTCAGGCAGCCATTTTTTCTTTTGTTCGTCCGATCCGTACTGAGAAATCGGAAAAATAACCAAAGAATTTTGTACGGAGGCGAAGGAGCGAATAGCGGAATCCCCGCGCTCGAGTTCCCTCATAACGAGGCCGTACATCGTATGCGTCATGCCGGCGCCGCCATACTCCTCGGCAAGCGTGACGCCGAATATGCCGAGCTCCGCCATTTTTGAAACTAGTTCCATAGGGAAGGAGCCTTCGTTGTAACGCTTTTCTATTATTGGAATTACTTCGTCGTCGACGAAGCTTCGCACAGTTTCGCGAGCCAATTTCTCTTCGTCTGAATAAAGTTCGTCAAGGTTATAGTAATCAGGATAGCTCATAATGCAACCAAAAATTAAAAATCATAATTAAAATTTTAATAATTAACAATTTAATCCGTTTATTATTTTATGACGGCTGGAGGGTGAATAAACGTTAAGATTGTTTAAACACGAGACAAATAATGCTTTGAATTCACCGAGGAAGTTCTTAAATTTGTAAATGAAGAATGGGCAGAGCAGCCCATTTTTTGTTGTAGTAAATTTTACTAATATTTTATTGATAAACTAAAGAAAGATTTATGGCTCGCCGCAAATCAAAACATAAGATTGACAAGAAAGTTATAATTGAAGCTTTCTCCGAAATGGCAAAATCAAAAAGCATCGATCGCGATTTACTCCAGGGCGTCGTCGAGGAGACGATTTCCATGATCGTCCGGAAAAAATACGGTCAGGAGGCGAATTTTGACATTATTGTCAATATGGACAAGGGCGATATTGAAATTTACCTCATACGCGAAATTGTAGAAGAAGTCGAAGACGAAACTTTGCAAATCACGCTCGAGGAAGCCCAACGCTATAGCGACGAAGCCATGGACCTTGGCGACGAATTCGTCGAGCAGATAACTCTCGACAACATCAGCGACAGTTTCGGCCGTCGCCTGGTTTCGCTCGCCGCTCAAAACCTCAACCAACGTATTCGCGAAATAGAGAAGGACAACATCTATAACGAGTACGCCTCGAAGGTAGGCGAGATACTGATTGGCGAAATCTACCAGGTGCGCCGCCATGAGATCTTAATTTTACACAATAAAATTGAAATGAAGCTTCCGCGCGAAGAGCAAATCCCCAACGAGCCTTATAGATTCAAAAAGAATCAGACCCTAAAGACGATCGTAAAGGAAGTGCGTCGCAACGGCGCCGGCGGTTTACCGGAAATCATTCTTTCCCGCGCCTCCGAAGAATTCCTCGCTAAGCTATTCGAAATAGAAATCCCCGAGATATACGACGGCATCATTCAAATACGCGCAATCGCGCGTGAAGCGGGCGATCGCTCCAAGGTTGCGGTGCAAAGCTTCGACGACCGCGTGGATCCGGTCGGCGCATGCGTCGGTATGAAAGGCATTCGTATTCATTCTATCGTTCGCGAGCTTAACAACGAGAACATAGACCTAATCGAATACTCCGACGAGCCCTCTATTTTTATTCAGAGAGCCCTTTCGCCGGCTAAAGTGAAAGAAGTACAGATACAGGCGGAAACGCGCTCCTGTACCGTAATAGTTCCCGAGGACCAGGTCTCGCTCGCAATTGGAAAGAGCGGGCAAAACGTAAGACTAGCCTCCAAACTAACCGGATACTCAATTACGTTAATTAAGGAAGGCGGCGAAGATATCGAATTAGTCGAATTCCGCGAGGAGTTAGGCGAAGAGCTGTACAACGCATTGGCCGAGGCCGGCTTTGAAACCGCTCGCGATTTCCTGGAATCTCCCATGGAACGCATATTAGCGCTCGACGCGTTGACTCCGGAGAAAGTAATCGAAATTAGGGCTCTTATGTTAAATGAATTTGAAGAAGAGGACACGGAAGAGACTTTGGAGAAAATTCGCTCGTATCGCGCATCCCAAAGCGCGGAAAGCGCGACGTAAGTTAAATTTTGTAAGATTTAAACGACGAATAAAACTTGATAAAGAAATTTTTCACAGAAGGTTATAAAACTATTAATTCAAAGATTATGGCTGCGGCAAATAAAATAAAACTTTTCAAAATAGCTTCCGAAATAAATATCGGAAAGGACGCTATTGTCGAGTTTCTACAATCCAAGGGCTTCTCGATCGAGAACAAGCCCACCGCCACTCTCGACGAAGCCATGCTGCAAGCCATCAACGATAAGTTTAAGCGCGAAAAAGCGGCGGCTGAGAAGCAACGCGAAAAGCTGCAAAAGCAAAAAGACTTGCGCGTGACTACACAAGCGCGGGATACCAAATTTAAATCCGAGGAAACGCTGGAAATATCCTCCCTAATGCACGAGGAGGCTGTTCCCAAGCAGGAACCTACCGTTCCGATGGAGTCGATCGAAGAGATTGAACGCGAGGAAGCCTACGAAACGGAACCCGTCCAAACTATCGAGATCGAAACGATGCCGCCAAGCGCTATGGAAATAGCCGAGGCTCCGCTCGAAGAGACTATCACGGACGCGGCCGCCGAAATTCAGAGGACGGTGGAAACGAATCCTATCATCGGCGATAATCATGGTAAAACATTTGAGAAATTCGCTGAAAGCTCGATCGACGAAGCGTATGAAGACGCCGTCGACGCGCTTACGATGTCCAGGCTGGACGATTCCGAGGCCACGATCGTTTCGGCGGAGGATATTATAATTGATAAGATCGATCGATCTTTGCAGGAGGAGCGCGAGTCCGCTTCCCGCGAAGCTTCGGAGCCCGTTGAAGAAATAATCCCGGCCGCGGCTGCCACGGAAGCTGCATCCGCCCCGGCGGCGTCTACGGAAGAAGAGTTGGAAGCGGAACACCGCCGAAAGAAAAAGAATAAAAAGAAAATTCTTGAAGTTACCCCCGGCGAAGCTCCAAAGTTGAGAGGATTAACCGTTATAGGTAAAATAGATCTCGACGCCAATAAAAAGAAAGATAAACCCGTCGGCGATAAACGCGACAAGAAAAAGCGTAAATTTGGAAAGCCAGAGCGACTGCCGGAAAGCGATACTTTAGCGACCCGGCCAAAAGAAAGGCCGTTCCGCAGGCCGGAAGGCGGCCCAGGACATACGGGCCCAGGTCATTCAGGTCCCGGACATTCCGGACAGGGGCATACCGGTCCCGGCGCCGGCCAACAAAGACAGCCGGCAAGCGCTTCTCTTCGCGACACAGCGTCTACCCCCGGTCGCGGCCCATTGCCTATCGCAGGCGGAGCCCCTAAACCGAAAGAAGCTGATAAATTTGACGCGACGCGTAAGAAGAAAAGGAAGAAATCTATACGCGAACAGATCAGCCAGGAAGAGGTGGATAAAGCTATCCGCCAGACGCTTTCAGGCATGGAAGTGTCCAACGTGGGGGCCACTCGCGCCAAGTTGAAGCAAAAGAAGAAGATGGAGCGAGAGGAAAAAGAGCAGAAAATAATCGAAGAGCGCGAGCGCGAATCGCATACGTTGCGCCTGACTGAATACGTTACAACAAGCGATCTTGCAAACCTGATGGGAATATCGCCGAACGAGATAATACTTAAATGTATGCAGCTCGGCTTGATGGTTACCATTAACCAGAGATTGGATAAAGACACAATAACGGTTATAGCGGACGATTACGGATTCGAAGTTGAATTCATTGGACAAAAAGAAATCCAATTTGTCGAGGAAGAAGACGACGAGCAGGAAACAAAAGTACCGCGTCCGCCAATAGTAACTATCATGGGTCACGTCGATCACGGTAAAACGTCGCTGCTCGACTTTATTCGTCACGCTAACGTCGTCGCAGGCGAAGCTGGCGGTATAACGCAGCATATAGGCGCGTATAAAGTAGAGATGCCCGGAACAAAGAAATCGATTACTTTCCTCGACACGCCCGGCCACGAAGCCTTTACGGCAATGCGCGCCCGCGGAGCCCAGGTTACTGACATCGTAGTGCTCGTAGTCGCCGCCGACGATAGCGTCATGCCTCAAACAATCGAGGCGATTAGCCATGCTAAAGCCGCGAATGTTCCGATAGTAGTCGCTATAAATAAAATCGACAAACCCGACGCAAACCCGGACAGAATAAAGCAACAACTTACCGACCACGGTATACTTACCGAAGACTGGGGCGGCAAGAACCAATGCGTTGAAATTTCGGCAAAGAAAGGCATTAACGTAGATCTGCTGCTGGAGAAGATACTTCTCGAAGCGGAAATGCTCGACCTGCGCGCCAATCCAGATCGTAAAGCTCGCGGCATTGTCGTCGAAGCCAATATGAATAAGGGTTGGGGTCCGGTCGCTACCGTAATAGTTCGTAAGGGAACCCTCGCAGTCGGCGAACCGTTCGTAGCCGGTAATTTCTCGGGCCGCGTACGCGCTATGCTCGACGAGCGCGGCAATAAAGTTGAAGTTGCGGGCCCCTCGACGCCGGTTATGGTAATCGGTTTTGACGGGCTACCCGAAGCGGGCGACGGGTTTATTACAGTTGAAACGGACACGGAAGCCCGCTACATCGCAAACGAGCGCAAGCAGCTCCGCCGCGAGCAGGATCTCCGCCGTCAGCGTCACATTACTCTCGACGAAATTTCACAGCAAATTCAATTGGGCGGCGTAAAGGACTTGTTCCTTGTTATAAAGGGCGACGTTTCCGGTTCAGTCGAAGCTTTGAGCGATTCGTTAATGAAGCTTTCCCGCGACGAAGTGCGCGTGAACATACTCCACAAGGGCGTCGGAACAATTTCCGAGACGGACGTTATGCTTGCCTCCGCGTCGAACGCCGTAATCATCGGCTTTAACGTAACCCCGGCGGCGAAAGCTAAGAAACTCGCCGAAGCGGAAAATATTGACATACGTCATTACGATATTATCTACGACTGCATTAACGAAATACAGTTAGCGTTGGAAGGCTTATTGACTCCTGAAATTAAGGAAGAGATTACTTCAGCGGTCGAGGTTCGCCAGATATTCAAGATCAGCCGCCTTGGCACCATCGCCGGTTGCTACGTGCTCAGCGGGAAGATCGCGCGAAACGATAAGATCCGCGTACTACGCGACGGGCTCCCAGTGCACGCCGGATCGCTCTCTTCGCTTAAACGCGGCAAGGACGATGTGAAGGAAGTCGACACTGGATACGAATGCGGCATCCAGGTAGAAGGCTTTAACGACGTGCAGGAAGGCGATATCATCGAGGGATATAAGCTAATTGAAGTCCGCCGCAGGTGGAAGTAACTTAAGGAGGCTTATTATGTCAATACGAGCTGAAAAAATTGCCAGCGTCATTAAGCGCGCGCTCTCGGCCCCGATCTCGGATATCGCAAGAGAGCATATATCCGGCTTGGTCACCGTAACAAGCGTGCGGATGTCCAACGATTTACAGCACGCTAAGGTGTACGTCAGTCTGTACGGTAAATCCGTTTCGCCCGGTAGGCTGTTACAATTGCTTGATAATAACAAGCACGAGTTTAAGCAAATTATTTCCCGCGAGTTAAGATTGCGATTTACCCCGGATCTAAAATTCTTCCTGGACGACGCGCTGGATCAGATGGAGCATATTCAAAAACTGCTCGATTCGGTTCGCAGGGAAGATAAAGAAAACGAGAGCGAATGATCTTAAAGAAATCTGAAGTAAACAAATTCGGGGAATGGCGCTCCGGGCTTGCCGAACAGGGCGGAGTTCTACTGGTCGATAAAACGGCCGGCAACTCGTCATTCTATTCCGTAGCGAAGGTGCGCAGGTTATTTGGAATAAAGAAGGTGGGACATGCCGGCACGCTTGACCCGTTCGCGACAGGCTTGCTCATACTCTGCCTCGGCAAAGCAACGAAGCGAGTCGACCAATTCATGGCCCGGACGAAACGTTACTCCGGGGTAGTTAAATTAGGGGCTACCACGGCTTCCCTGGATCCGGAAACCCCAGAAACTGACGCGCGCGAGCTGCCGATTATTTCCGAGGAAGATATCCGGGTAGTAGCTAATAGCTTTATAGGAGCTCAAAGCCAAACGCCTCCAATGTATTCAGCCAAGAAAGTCGGCGGTAAAAAGCTGTACGAATTGGCCAGGAAGAATATTGAGATCGAACGGAAGCCTTCGGAAATTGAAATCTACAAATTAGATATAAAAAGAATAAATCTCCCATTCATTGAAATCGACGTCGAGTGCTCGAAAGGCGCTTACATACGCGTATTGGCCCGCGATTTTGCGGAGCGATTGGGACAACCAGGATACTTAAGCGCGTTACGAAGGACCGCGATAGGCGAGTACCAGGTTGAGGACGCTTTCACTATCGATGAATTGATTGAAATAAATGAGAAATTCGAATGTCAATAATATATTTAATAATTTCGGTCGTTCAATGATAGTTTACGATTCGCTCGAAGAAACGCCCTTTACTCCCAATACATATATAACTGTCGGCACTTTCGACGGCGTACATTTGGGGCATAGATTAATCATCTCCCGGCTCGTTGAGAAAGCTAAGGAAGACGGCGCCCGAAGTTTGCTTATCACTTTCGATCCGCATCCGCAGATCGTTTTGCCAAATCCGACTAAGCCTCGCATTAAATTGCTTACTTCTATTAAGGAAAGGCTCCATCTTCTAAAAGATACCGGTTTGGACGGCGCGCTCGTTATCCCATTTACTTACGAGTTTTCCCAAAACAACCCGGGAGATTTCGTTAGGGCTTTGGTAAAGAATATCGGGATGAAGAGAATTATCCTTGGCGAGGACCATAACTTCGGTAAGAACCGCGGTGGAAATTACGACACTCTGCTTGAGCTTTCTAAAGAGCTTGATTTTGGAGTGGAGAGGGTCGACGGTTTCATGATCAACGGCGTACGCGTTTCGAGCACTAAGATACGACATGCGCTCGAGGAGCATAACCTTGGCGAGGCGAATAAGATGCTCAGCTATAACTATTTCGTTCGCGGGCAGGTCGTTCACGGACGCGGTATGGGTTCGGAAATAGGCTACCCGACGGCCAATATTAAGCCGCCGGACAAATACAAACTACTTCCGGGCTACGGCGCCTACCTAATACGCAGCGAGATCGAAGGCGTAGATTATTTCGGAATGGCGAACATCGGCATACGGCCGACCATGACGAACGATACGGCTCCAACCCTCGAAGTGTACTTTTTCGATATGGATGAGGACACGGATCTATACGGCCAGACTCTTCACATTATCTTCCTCGCCTTTCTCAGGGAAGAGAAAAAGTTTTCATCGGTGGACGCGCTGATAAATCAAATTGAGCACGACGAAAGAAAATGCCGTCAACTAATTGAAAATCTTTAATATTAAAATGAAATTTCGTATATTTGTCGTTTATTAAAAAGCAAAAAATATATTTTAGAAATCGGAGTAAATGAATGATAACTAAAGAACAGAAAGCCGAACTCGTTACTAAATACGGCGATCAGCCGAACGATTCAGGCAAAACCGAAGTGCAGGTAGCGTTACTTACGCTGAGGATAAACGATTTAACGGGGCATTTAGATTCTCACAAGAAAGACAACCATACGCGTCGCGGATTGATCAAACTCGTCAGCAAACGCAAGAAGCTTTTAAGCTATTTATCGAAGAAGGATATCAACAGATATCGCGCGATTATTAGCTCGCTCGGTTTGCGTAAATAACAAAATTTCAGACGGCGGTAAAGCGCCGTTTTTTGTCTCATAAAAGAATAAAGATAGACAATAATGGCTAAACAGACAGTTTCAATTGATTTCGACGGCAGGGAATACTCGCTGGAGACCGGCAAACTAGCAAAGTTTGCGAACGGCTCCGTTATGGTAAAATGCGGCGATACAATGGTTTTAGTTG
>JBLNBN010000068.1:0-125396 GCA_050260015.1 Chloroflexota bacterium
GCGTTTTAATCCGACAAATAATCAATGATAAATGTTAAATGAAGAGGGCGGACACACATGTCCGCCCCTACAAAAATCAACCATTTACCATTAACCACTAATCATTAATCATTATTTTAATCGCCCACTGCGCGTCGCCGTGCTTGATGACGATAAAATACGCCCCGGGCTCGTAGCGGGAGCAGTTCCAGACGAGGTAGCCGCTGTAGGGAGCGGTCTTCTCTATCGTTATGTCTTCGCGGCCCGCGACCTTGCCGTAGATGCTGTAAACGGAAATGTCGTCTTTCTCGATGTCGAGGCTCGTGTCCCAGTAAATTAATGAGCGCACTTCGTCCTTCGCCGGGTTGGGAAACGCCGGGAAGCAGTAAAGGTAGTTCGCGCGCTCCACTTGCGCCTCGTCGCTTGCGGAAAGGGGTACGATGGGTTCCAAAATGCATAGGTTCGGAGCGTTGTAGTCGTCTTCGTAAGTCGCGATAAATCTCTTGCCATACTGGGTGATGGGTCCCACGACTCGACCGCCGTTCGGGAACGTGCGGAATCGCATGCCGGATTTATTCAAAAGATCGGGGTACGCGTAGAGCTTATCGCCGCGCGTAACGTAAACGAAATTCTCGTCGGAGAGGAATCGGATTTCCGACGGCTTGTAGGTGGGGTCGTCCGCTTTGGACCACTCCTCGAATTTCAGCTTGTAGCGCGCGTCGACGTCGATTATGTCTATTTCTTCCTTGTTGTCGATTATATTCCTGTGCGCGAGCATAATGTACGTCTTGCCCTTGCTGGTAACGTCCTTTACGAATATCTCCTCGTAGTAGGGATCGTATTTCGCTATCGTAGTCCAACTGTCGCCCGCGTCGGTCGTGTAGCGGACTTCGCTCGTGCTGTCCTTCATGTTCGCGCAGTGCACGAAGTACGTCAGCGTGTCGACAGCGTAGTAATAGTCCACCGCCGCGTCGAGAGCGACTATGTCCCTAATTTTATTAAAAGAGCTGTCTAACAGGGCGAGCTTGGTGTACTTCTTTTTCGTCTTGTCCACGCCGAGGGAAATAACAAAATTATCGCCGAGTTTTTTGAGCTCTGGCGGCAGAAAAGCGTTTGCATAGTAAGGCGGAAAGAAATTATTGAACAGCTTTAGGTCGTTTAACTGGTTAAACGTAAACCTTTTTCCTTCGTAATCGGCGACAATATCATAGGAAAACTCCGTCATTGCCGGGCAAATAAAGTGCAACTGCTTTTTCTCGCTGTCGTGATATTTGAAGTAAATATCATTGATATAAACATATCCCTGGTTTATCTCGTCCCTGACTATTGTCGGCTCGAACGTCAATCCGTCATTTTGAGTTTTCATCAAGCCTAAGGTATAGCAATCTTTGGCCGTAGAATACTTGTGCAGAAAAAAAGCGCTGTCGTTTATCACCGTAGGTTCTACGATAGGATTTGCGTATGTGGCGTCGCTTATTTCAGTAAAGCTGCTATCTTTAAGGCTGATGCTCCTTATTAGATTTTTCGATCCAACGATGAAGATGCGATCGTCTCTAACGGTGAAATCTTTATAGAAGTTGGCAAAGTTTAAATTATCTGTGTATTTATTTCCATCGTCTTTATAATAAAACAGCGCATTATTGACATCGAACAAATGCATGCCATTTTTATCGCTGTAAATAGACTGTTGATATTTTAGCTCGGTATATTCTTTTATGCTCTTGAAATCTTCAGTAGTAATTATAGCGGTATTCGTCCAGGCATAATGAACTCGATTCATATTTAAATCCACGAGAAAGTATATCTTGGAAGTGTCGCAAACAACGCCGGCGTTGTTGAAGAATTTCGTGCTGTCGTTATATACGCCTAAATTCGATAGGGAAAATGTATCTTTGGGGTTTAGGTCCGGGGTAAGCCGGGCGTACGCGCCGGAGTCTATAGAAACGATTAAATCGCCTTTGAAAAGCGCCATAGATTTTTGATAAAAACCCCCAAACGCAGTTTTATTGGTTAGCACATAATCGGAGTTTAGCGATATTTGAGCGGTCAAATCGAAGGAATTTGAAAAACGGTACAGCGCTTTCCCGCTCCGCAGGTAGTAGCCGCCCGGCGAGCTTATAGCGTCCAATATCGTATCCTGTACGAGAGACCGCGCCTGCCAGCTCTTCCCTTTATCGAAAGATATAGAAACGTCTCCCAATGAATTGAGCGCAATTACGCTGTCCTTGAGGAAGTCCATCTTCACGACGACGCCGCGTACGAACGGGCGCGAAGCTTTCCACGACGCTCCTCCGTCGAAGCTGACACGGGCGCAGCCGTGGTCGGCGAGAGCGGCGAGCGCCCCGCCGTTGTTCTCTATCTTATAGAAATTCAATAAAAGCGGGGTGACCTTTACTTCTACGGAAAATGCGGCGCTTAAGCAAGAAATTACAGCTATTGAGATAATACAGATATATTTCATAACCCTTTCCTTCATTAATTTACTTGATCTTAACAAACTTAGTAAACGCCGATTTACCATTCGCGGAAATGCCTACGAAATAGGCGCCCTGCGGAAGCGACGAGATATTTACCCTATCGACGTTCTCCGCCGAGTGAACTTTCTCCCCGAAAGAATTGTAGATACTGATAGTATATGGTCCGTCTGTTCCCGCAATAACGATAAAATCTGCGGCGGGATTGGGATATATGCTATAAGCTATATCCAATCGCTCGTTCTCCCGATCATAAACGCCGTTATGAATGCCAAAGTCCGAGAGACTTGCGCGGTGAACGCCATTGCTCCCAGCCGTATAGATATAGTCGTCCTTTATCAGCAGATCAAAAACATAAGCGCTATATGCGAATGCTTTACCGCCCACCGAGCTCCACGAAGCCCCAAGGTTGGTGGAGAGGAATATTTCGTACCTATTCCCGGAGGCGAAGATGTATTTTCCTTTAACGGCTACGGCTGGTACATTTCCGAAGGGCTGATTGATAGTTTTCCAGGAATGCCCGTAGTCGCTCGATACGTAAAGGTATCCATCGGTATTATAAGCGACTACGACGCTGTCGTCGGCCTCTATTCCCCTCATATTAGCGTCTTCGAACTTATAATCAATTTTTTTCCAGCTCTCGCCCGCGTCTTCGCTGATAAATAAGCCCTTAGGTGAGCCCGCTATTACCGTCTTAGGCGTGTTTGCAATACAAGTAAAGGAATACTGAGTAAGCGCGCTGTCGGCAAGGCGCCACGTTTTGCAAGTGTCGTAGCTTATATATATTCCTTTATTTGTACCGGCCAGCGAGCGGTCGTCTAAAGGTAAAACGCTCTGCGCCAATAAGTTGGTCAGTTCGTTCTGGTACCCATGCCAGTTTTCTCCGCCGTCGAAGGAGAGTAAGAGTATATTTTGGAATTCCGGTATGCCGTAAATAATTCCGCTTTTCGACTTTAGTACACGGAAAGTAGTTATGGACTGATCAAAGGGCTGCTCCGACCAATTCATTCCCTCGTCGCTTGAAAAAAACAATCCAGTAGCCCAACCGCTCGCCAGTAAGCCATCATTATGAGATATTATTTTATTAGTATAAGTATAATTTGCGCCTTGGTTGTACTTTGTCCAACTTGTCCCTGAGTCTTTAGAAAGATAGAAGCCGCTGTAAGTGGAGACATAAATTGTATTATTATCCGCAACGAGATCATTGTTCATTCCTAAATCTACCGGATTTATATGTTCAGTTAATTTTCCGTCCTTGATTTTAAAAATATAAATGCCTCGGGTGTCTCCCTGACCAATTATCAAATCGCCCATAAAAACCAATTTTTTTAGATAATACTTTGAAGCGCTTTTTTCCCATGAATTTCCAAAGTCGAGCGAATAGTAAATACGATCCACAGAATATGCATAATACACATTGTTATGGATATAAACCTGGGAAATACGCGGATCATTTTCGTTAAAAGTGGGAGAAACAAGATGACTATTCCACGTTATGCCCTTATCATAAGATACGTTTAAACCGTGGCTAGGACCGCCTACAAGTACTGTGTCGCCGGTAATCGATGCGGCTAATCCATAAGCGCGCAATTTCCTGCCATTATACTTCAAATTTCCCCACGATTCACCCGCGTCGAATGAAATATAAGCGTAGTTATAATTTCCTACGACGCCTATATAATTATCTCCAAATATTATGCTCTCGACATTTTCGGTAGGTAAGTTATCATAAACATGCGTCCAGTTTACCCCAACGTCCGTCGAAAGGTAAACGCCCTCTGCTGTGCATGCATATAAATCATTTCCGTAGGAATAGACGCTATTAATCGGGGGGAGGGGGCAATCTTCCTGTTGCGTCCAGTAGATATTCTCGGTCGGCGAAGTAAAAACGCTGCCGCCTTTACTATAGTTAGTCCCGCTTTTAGCCCAAATCTTTCCTTTCGCGACGGCAATGCTATTAAAAGCGCCGCCATATGGGCCGGGAAGCTTTTCCCATTGGGCGTTGGCATTTATAAACGAGGCTATAGCGATTATTATAATGAGGGATAATTTTTTCATCTTCTCTCCCTTAAAGTTGTATAACAGGAATTCGGAGGTATAGAGCGAAACGCTCTATACCTCCGAATAAAATTATTCTGTACATACCCAATTCATATATGAGCATTGCATATCGTCATTAGGTCCGGTTGGAACATGTGGGTTTGTATTACGGGGGCAAGTTGGGGGAGGACCATAATAGGATCGACCAACAATCGTTTTGATGTATTGCTGTGTTGTTTGATCCCAACACCAACTTATTGTTTGTATGCATGCCCCAGGCTGGCAGGGACGCCATATAATTATATCCCAGCCCCAAGTTTCATCTGTCGTGTAATCGGCTCCCCAGCAATAGTGATGGTAGTAATCCACTTCTATTCCCCCATTTGGACAAGGTCCCGCCTCAGGGGCGAGTTCGCAGAGAAAGAAGAAGAAATATTGCGGGTTTTCGATAGTTGCGTATATCGCATCAATAACTCCTTGGGGCGTGAGTCCTGTCACACAGGATGCATACCGTTGCTTAGCTTCGATAATTTTAACAGTTGCATGATAATGCGTCGTTACCCTGCAATCCATGCATACAGTAACGTCAAACATGCAACCGTTAATCTCAATAGGCACGGTTTTAATTTCATTTGGCGCTTCGCAATCGTCCTGGGCGCGGGCTATATTACCCCCCCCCCCGTAACGGCGAGAAAAACGAGCGTCGCGCAGAGAAGCGCGAGCTTCTTAAAGCGGATAATTGATGTAACCATCATTAACTCCTATAATTGTTATTACAGTACCCTGCGCGACTGCCGCGCAAAGGCATTTATATAAACAAAAATCGCTTTCGCCGTTAGGAACTTTTTTAATATACAAAACATCTAAGATAAAGTCAAGAGCGGAGTAAAATAAAATGAAAAATGTTTTCAACTACCCGCTTGCTGTCTTAAAACAATATTAGCCACGGCTAATTATCGGAAAAGTTTATGAATTTTCGACTCTCGCTTTCCCTATACAAACAGTTGAGCTCGGGTTTTGTTACAGTAGAATTTCAATTAATTTTATGTAATTTATGAGAATATTAGTAGAATTGGCTTGGGGGGCGGAATTGCGAGGAGAAAAGGATGGAGGCAGGCCGCTGAGCCTGTCGAAGCGCCCGCGTTTTCATTTGCCGTACCCTTCGACGGGGCGCGGGGTACGGCTTCGCGTATCGGCGCAGCGGAAAGAGAAAAGGGGGTGGGTTATCGTAATCTATAGACATTCGAATCCTGCGGATTCGTTAAGGGCGGTTACATGTACATATTTATTCGTCAGTACGAACAATAATGATTTTGTAAACGTTCTTTGGTTCCTCGCTGCGCTTCGGAATGACCGATTTCTTTAATTTCCAAGCGCTTGCGCGCTATTTTCAGCTATTCCATCATTTATTAATCATATTAATCAGCTTAATCAAAGGTTCAGACGATTTGATTCCCGATCGGGTCGGGAATGACAATCCCATCTATCGCCATGCTTTTGCGCGTCATTTCCATGAAACTTAATCCTGCTAATCCGCATAATCCGTTAAATCCTGGTTTAGACAAAAAAAAGGCGGACCTTTCAGTCCGCCTCATAGTATTTTTGTTAACCATTAATAATTAATAATTAATTACGCGCTCTTTGCGGCGAGCTTGCCTCTAAACCATTCAATGATCATTGGTAGGACGGAGATTAGAATTATAGCGACGATAACGAAGCTAAAGTTCTTTTTTATAAAGGGGAGATTGCCGAAGAAATAGCCTAAATAAACGAAAATCCCGACCCAGGCGACGCCGCCAACAATGTTATAGGTGATGAATTTACCGTAGGTCATCTTACCGACGCCCGCGACAAAAGGCGCGAACGTCCGAACGATAGGAATAAAGCGAGCGAGTATGATCGTTTTACCGCCATGCTTCTCGTAGAAGTTGTGGGTCTTTTGCAGGTGCTCGCGCTTAAGGAACCTATAGTCCCGCTTAAATACTTTGGGGCCGAAGAAATGGCCGATCCAGTAATTAACCGTATCGCCGAGAACTGCAGCTATTGCTAAGATAATAAATAAAAGCTGAGGATCCATTGAGCCGAGCGCGGCGAAAGTTCCCGCTGCGAAGAGCATCGAATCGCCCGGCAGGAAGGGGGTAACTACCAGCCCGGTCTCCATAAATACGACCAGGAATAGTAAAGCATAGGTCCAAACCCCGTAATCGCGAATTATCTCGCCGAGATATTTATCAATGTGGAGAAAGATGTCTATAGCATGCTTTAGCCAAGAGAATGCGTCGGCCGTGACGATATTTGCAAGTATATCCACTACATAACCTATTTAGTGATTAATAAATTGTACAACATAAGGATCGCGGAAGCGACCGAACGCTTCCTGTTGTAATCGCGATCCGAGGAAAAGTTATAGAGCTTCGCGAAAGCCCCGGCAGGATGCGCAAGACCAATCCAGACAGTTCCGACAGGCTTTTCTTCCGAACCGCCGCCCGGACCTGCTATGCCTGTGACCGAGAGAGCGTGCGTGGCGCCTGAATTTTTCTTAGCGCCGATAGCCATTTCTATAGCCGTTTCTTCGCTAACTGCGCCATGGATCTCAAGCGTTTTAGGAGAGACGCCTAATAGCTTTATCTTGAGCTCGTTCGAGTAGGAAATTACTCCTCCTGCAAAATATTCGCTGCTTCCTGAAGCGTTTGTAAATTCGGCGCCGAGCAACCCGCCGGTGCAGCTCTCCGCAACCGCCAGCATAAAACGGTTTCGCTTCAGCAGCGCCCCGGTAGTCTCCGCGAGAGCCGCCTCGCTGCCTTCGGCATATATAAATTTGCCGGCGCGCGAGTAGATAAATTTCTTAAAGTTCTCTAAAGCGCTTTGAGCTTGGATAAAGTCCGCGCCTTCGGCGCCTAGACGCAACCGAACGCCTCCGTAGGAGGGGAGGAAAGCGAGGTTCGTTTTACCGGGGAATGAGTCCGGCTCGCCGATTAGGTCAGCCAGCATAGATTCAGGAATGCCGGCCGTTTGAAGCGTAAGGTAGGACTTAACGCTTTCTTTTGAATTAAGGATAGCTTGCTTTAGGACATCTAATACGTGATCCTCGGTTATCGCTTTCATTTCGGCGGGCACGCCTGGCATCGAGACGTAAATTTTATTATCCTTCCGGAACAGCATACCCGGGGCTGCGCCTTTCGGGTTAGTTAAAGCGATGGCGTTTTCGGGAATTATTGCCTGGGACTGATTGCGTTCGGTTAGCTGAACTCCGCGGTTTGTATATCTTTTTATAATGACGGCTAAGGTAGGTTCGTGCATAACTAGCTTGCAGCCGAAGTACTCCGCGAGGGCTATCTTTGTTACGTCGTCGTGGGTCGGGCCGAGTCCGCCTGTAATAAGTATAGCGTCGGCAAGGGACTCCAATCGGGCAAGCTCTTTATTAATGACAACTATATCGTCCCGAACGGAGGAGTGGGCGACTACCTCGGCTCCTAGGTCGGTAATGCGCGAGGCGAGCCATGCGGCGTTAGTATTGATGATTTGTCCTATGCATATTTCATCGCCGATGGTAAGTATCGCAACTCTGTACATAGTCAATTCCGATGTTTATATTAAAAAAACTCCGACTGCCGGCTGGTTAAGCTTGGGCAGTCGGAGGGACAATTGCGCGCGGCGATTATTGGTTATCGTCGCCGGTTGATTCAACGGATTCCTGACCCGGAGCGTTAGGGTTCGGGTTCTGAGGCACGTCGGCTTTAGCGGGCGCGTCGCCGGTCGTTTCGAGCGGCTCGTTTGCAGGCGCGTTAGTTATAGGGCTCATTTCTTCAGGAACTGCGGCTCCAGCTTCTTTTTCAGCGGGAGTTGCAGGAACTTCTTTCCTTGCAGCTTCGGCTTCTTTTTTAGCGGCTTCGGCTTCTTCGAGAGCTTTTTTAGCCAAGGCTTTATCCGGAGCGGGAAGAGCTGTTTCGATTTCCATCGAAGCGACTTCCTCGGCGATATTGCCAAAGTTTACGTCGTCGGAGACTTTGTCGGCGTTCGGCACGGGGTGCTGAGCGTTGTAAGCTTCGATGACGGCTTTGTCCTTAGTGCGCAGAGCTTCGACTACGGAAAGAACGATCTTCTTGGACTCTTTATCGAATTCGACAACCTTCAAAGGCAATACGTCGCCTATCTTGAAGTATTCGCTGATATTCTTAACGGGCGCGAAGGAAAGTTGCGAAACGGGAACGAAACCGTCTACGCCCTCGGGCAATTCGACGATAACGCCTTTTTCGATAATGCGTTCGATCCTGGCTTGAGTTTCGGAACCTGTTCTATAGAAGGTCTCGAACTGATTCCAGGGATTGTCCTGTATTTGTTTATGGCCGAGAGCGATGCGACGCTGTTCGGGATCGATGGAGAGAACTACTACGTCGAGTTCGTCGCCTTTCTTAACGAATTCTCCCGGGTGACGGATTTTCTTCGTCCAGGAGAGATCGCTGATGTGAACGAGGCCGTCTACGCCTGGCTCAAGCTCGACGAATACGCCGAAGTTAGTCAGGTTGCGAACGATTCCCTTATGAGTGGAGTCGACCGGGTATTTCTTCATTAAGTCTTGCCACGGATCGGGCTCGAGCTGCTTCATGCCGAGAGCGAGCTTCTTATTGTCTTTATCGATATTGAGAACGATAGCGTCGACGATCTGGCCCATGGAAACGATCTGCGAAGGATGCTTAACGTGTTGCGTCCAGCTCATTTCGCTGATGTGGATCAAGCCCTCGATACCTTTTTCGATCTCGATAAATGCGCCGTAATCGGTGAGGCTAACGACTTTACCGGTAACTTTAGTATCTTTTTCATATTTAGCGCCAATGGTATCCCACGGGTGCGGCGTGAGTTGCTTCATGCCGAGCGAGATGCGCTTTTTGTCTTCGTCGAAATCAAGTACGACAACTTTGACGACCTGGTCGAGTTGAACGATTTCGGAAGGATGGGTTACGCGGCCCCAGGAGAGGTCGGTAATGTGCACGAGGCCGTCTACGCCGCCGAGATCGACGAACACGCCGAAGTCGGAGATAGCTTTGATAGTGCCTTCGAGCACGAGGCCTTTCTCGAGCTTGCTCATGATGGCCTGGCGTTGCTCGCTGAGTTGCTCCTCGAGGAGAACTTTATGCGAAACGACGACGTTTTCGCTCGGGTGGTTAACTTTAACGACTTTAACTTCGATAACTTTGCCAACCCAACCGTCGAAATCGCGGACGGGGCGAACGTCGATTTGCGAACCGGGCAGGAACGCTTCGATGCCCATAAGGTCGACAACCATACCGCCTTTAATCCTGCGGAGAATTTTAACCCGGGTAATTTCCTGTTTTTCAAAGAGAGCTAAAATATCTTCCCAGATACGCATGAAGTCGGCGCGACGGCGCGAGAGGAGAAGCTTGCCGTTGGAATCTTCGATTTTTTCAATAAATACGTCGATTTCATCGCCGATCTGGTAAGTTTCGGCGTTCAAGAGTTCTGCGCGCGGAACGATACCAAAGCTCTTAAAGCCTATATCGACGTGCACTTCGTCTTTAGTTATGGCGATAATTCTACCTTTAACGAGTTCGTCTTCTTTAATCGTAGCAATCTTTTTCTCGAAAAGAAGAGCAAATTGATCGTCGCTGATTTCCATATTACGGAAACCGTCTTCTAAAAGCTGCGTAACAGCGTCCTTCTTAACATGCGGCGCAGGACGCTTTTCAATTTTAATTTCGCCTTCCGGAGCCGTCGCGGCTACTTCTTGCGGGGTTGTTGTGGAAACTTCGGACATTAAAAATACTCCCAAAAACACAAATAAATGGTTAAACAACCGACAAGCCGGGAGGCGTCCCCCGGCAGTCGCTAATTTTATTTTGGCAATTTGCCGTAAAAAGTTTGGCAAATTAAGAAAAACGTATGTATTTACAAAATGTTAAGAAAAGAAGTTTAGCGCGTTCGTCTTTTTCAGCGAGATTTCGAGCGCTTTGCGCGCGTTTTCGAGAGCCGTTTGAATTGAATCGTCGCGATCGAAGCGGGTCATACCGATTGAAACGGTGAGCGAGAATCGATGCCCGAATAGTTCGATGATCGCCGCGGCAACCTGGGAACGCAATTTTTCGGCCCAAATATGCGCGAAGCTGAGGTCGATCTGGGGAAGTATTATAGCGAAGGTGGATTCGTCGTATTGGCCCACTATATCGAATTCCCGCTTGCTTTCGTTAATCATCGAGAGCAAGAATCGCAGGGCGCGTTCGTGCCTGTCGGGGTATTGCGCGGGATCGAGCGTGGAGTAGTAATCAAGCCGCACAAGGCAGAGCGCGGAGTTATAGCCTAACTGCGCCGTGCGTCGGATTTCTTCGTTCAATCGGATGTTGAACGATCTATAATTGTGCGCTCCGGCTACGTCGTCGTAAATAGCCGAGGATTGCAGGGCGTTCATATAATATAGATTTTCAAGCATCGCTCCGGCCTGCGATCCAAGGTTTTCCAGGGTATCGATATCCCCGGAAGTGATGCCGCTGCGGTCCTTGCCCTCGACGTAAATGGCGCCGTAGGTGGTATTTATTGATTTTAGAGGGGTCGAGATGAAATACCCGCCCGCGATGTCAGGCTCGCCCAGCGTAACCCTTGTGTCGTTAGAGCGAACGGGGGAGATTACGACTGTCTTTTTCGAAATTATTGAATGGCCGATGTAGGCCTGCTCGAGATCGACCGCGCTTCCGACGACTATTCCAGGCGCAGGCTTATCGGAGCTATGCGCCGCGATTATCCAACGACCTTCGGCGGAGTCGTACGCGCATACGCCGACCGTTGAATAATCAAAGTGAGATTTCACGCTTTCCGCGATTGCAGCGCTAACGGACTTAACGTCGTAGCCGCTTTGCTCGGCAAGGCTAAGGAAATGTGTTAGGGCCTGCAGGGTCTTCGAGCTTTGAATCAGGTCGAATTTTTCCGTATAGTTAGCTACGAGCGCGGAAATGATCTTAGTGAAATGCCCGAGGAAGTTTACTGTAAACGAATCGTAAGCGTCGTTTTCCGCTGAGTCCGCGCAGAGAATTCCAATAACAGTAGAATCGTAAAAGACGGGCACTCCAATAAAGGACGAAACTTCAGTCGGTTCGGCATAGTAGGGGATCAGGTCCAATAGGGCGGACGGATTAATTTCCGTCAGTATTTCAGGCTTGCCGTGCTGGGCTATCTGGCTGATTATGTCCACTCCGAGCTTTATTTTTTTGCCGGAGGTCATAGCTTGAGGCTTAGTCGTAACGTAGCCCTCTATCGCAAGCTCTTCGCGTTCGCGGTTAAGAAGCAGAAAGACCGACGTTTGCGTATTCGTAACCGAGCGAATCACCATCATTATTCTTGAGATAAAGTATTCGAATTCCTTTTTAGGTTCGTCGCCGAACGCGCTTTCGTCCTCCATCAGCGCAGCGACGGGGAAGTCGAACATTTGCTCTTTGTAAGGAGCGGCTTCATGGGCGGGCTCTTGCTCTATCGGTTCAGATAGGGGAGCTTCCATATTTTCACCCCCGACGGTCTCTTTATGGCGCAGGCCTGGAATTACATCTTCGGCCATAGCTTCATTCAGCGGTTCGCCTTCTTCGACCAGGACGACGTTCGCGAGCGTTTCCTCGGGAGTTATCTCTTCAGGCTCCGCGCTATCGACGAGGGTTTCGCTTTCGGAATCATTAGCGACAGAACCGTTCATGCTCAATTCGGAGCGGGAAGCGCTTTCCGCGGCGTTTGCAACGTCGATTTGGTCGTCTATAATCTCGTCTCCGAACGCGCTACTTTCATTTGAGGAAGCTGTATTCGAGCTTAGTTTATTGTCTTCCGTTTCAGTATTATCTTTCGATTCGAGCGGCGCGTCCGTTTCCGGCGCAGTAGGGGCGGCGGTCGACCGCTCTTTTTCGGCGATGGGCGCATAATCTATCATAGCGTTGGGATCTAGTATCTTTACGCCGGAGAAATCTTCGAGGAACTCGTTTGAAGCCGTTTTGGAGGAGCCGCTTTTTTCAGGATTGAAGAGATGGAATTCAGTTTTTTTCTCCGGTTTCTTTCCGCCAGTATCGTCGGGGCCAAATGTGGAATCAAAATCTTCAACTGTCTGCCTGACGGCCGCGGATTCTTTAACGACGGTCATGGTAAACTCTCTTTCGCTTGCCGGGGAACGCTTGAACCGGGTGTCGATTATGCCGTTTAAGCGTTGAGAAATTAGCATAAAGAGCGCAACCCCGCAAAGGATCGTTACGCAAAGGCCAATAAGCTTCATCGCTATATCCTGCATAAAGATCGCGATTAGGATTCCGACTATGACGCCGAAGATGGCGATAAAATCCTGGGGCGTGACAAGACGTTTAAAGTTGTCGAATTTGTTCTTCATCATAACTATGCTGCATTTGTGGCGCAAACGGGTAATTGAAAAATGCCGAAACAATTTTCCCTTTGTGCAAATTTAATAAAATAGAAATATTATCTCCTATATTTTTTGAACCTATAAGTAAAAAAGCGCCTTAAAAAGGCGCCTTTTTTAATAAAATATGATTAATGCAATTTTAATAATCTTCGCATGATTGGATCGACCTGATTATATGCGATACGTCGTAGCCTTTCAGGGCTGCGGTTTCAATCAAGCCGTCAAGCTTTTCTTCCTCTAAGTCCTTGACCCTGGACAATATCCAAAGGCGTTTCCTGCACGGATCGCCGACGATAGCCCAGGAATAATCCTCCGCAACGTCGAGTATCCAATAATCGGCCTTGAAAGGCATCTTTAATTTTACCTTTAATTTCGAATTCGTCTCTTCATCGGCAACTTCCGCCCAACCCTTGACTTGCTTGATTTTCCCGGTGGGCGAGCCCTTGCGGCAGCTATTTAGCACGCCAATCCTCCCGTCCTCTCTCAGGGAGTATTCCGCCGTCGAGCAAATACAATTTCTTTGGAACCAATTCGGGGTACGGGCGAGTTCGTACCATTTACCGAGATATCTTTCAATATCGACGTAGGGAGCGGTCTTCGGCGGCGGCGTCCTTTTACGCCTTACGTAATAAGCAACCGCGCAGGCCGCCGCTCCGGCGGCCGCGCCGGCCACTATCAAATTGCGGCTTGTCGAGCTTTTCATGCGAGTTCCTCCATAATGCTACATATCTTTATCCCCATCTTCTATAGGGATATCAGTAACTTCTCCAATTTTTTTCGTTTTGCAACGCGACTTTTTACCCGGGGCCGTTTCGGAAAGCGGTTCGGCGCAATCGGCTATTATGGTTTCCTCTTTCCTTTTCCTCGGCGCGGGCTTGGTCTTTGTTTCAGTCGTCGCTTCGGCGGCGGCGTTCGCCGCGCGACTCTTGGATCTCCCCGCTTTAGTGGACGCCTTTAAGGCTTCAAGCGTAGTCGAGCCTATGTTTGCGGGCGAATCGACGACGAAAATGCCGGCGTCCTTGAAAGCGGCTATTTTATCGGCGGCAGTTCCTTTTCCGCCGGAGATAATAGCCCCGGCATGGCCCATTCTCCTGCCGGGAGGAGCGGTAACGCCGGCTATAAAACCGATAACGGGCTTTGAGACGTTCGCCTTAATGTATTCGGCGGCAGTTTCTTCAGCGGCGCCGCCAATCTCGCCAATCATTAGTATAGCCTCCGTGCGCGGATCCTCGTTGAACAGCTTGATAGCGTCGACGAACTGGGTCCCGATAATCGGATCGCCGCCGATGCCGATGCAAGTGGATTGGCCGAGCCCGAGGTCGGTAAGCTGCTTTACCGCTTCGTAGGTCAATGTGCCGCTGCGGGAGACTACGCCGATTTTGCCTTTTTTATGTATGAAGCCGGGCATAATGCCTATCTTGCACTCCTCCGGCGTGATGATCCCGGGGCAATTGGGGCCTATCAGCCTTGAGGAGGAGTTTTTTAATTTATCGTAGACTCGGATCATATCGCCGACTGGTATGCCCTCGGTAATGCAGATTATCAGATCCAATTGCGCGTCGATAGCTTCTATTATCGCCGACGCCGCGAACTTTGCCGGAACGAAGATAACGCTCGTCGTCGCTTTAGTTTTCTTCTTTGCGTCGGCGACGGAATTAAAGACTGGGATAGGTTTAATGAAATTAGAACCGTTCTTGCCGGTAAATTCAATGCCGCCCTTACCCGGTACGACCCCGGCAACGATGTTTGTACCGTATTCAAGCATTTGCGCGGTATGGAAAGCCCCTTCGGAACCCGTAATGCCCTGGACCATTACTTTTGTTTGCTTTTTGACCAAAACAGCCATTCTATTATTCCTATTGTTTATAGAGTCAATTAATTATCATGTTTATTTATTGAGAAAAAATTCCGATTATATAAACGAAGGAAAACGATAAGATTTTAAAATTTTTTCAAGCGATAAACGGCTTTTTTTCATGTTAATTAAAATTATCCTGTGACGATTCACTTATTCATGTGTCTAATAAACGATTGGAGAGCCAATGTTGTCAAGAACTCTTTGCATTATTAAGCCTGACGCAGTAGAAAAACGCGCAATCGGCGCGATACTCGATAAGATATCCCAAAGCGGGTTCAACCTTATCGCTATGAAAATGAAGAAAATAACCGGGGCCGAAGCGTCCGAATTCTATGCGGAGCACCGCGGTAAAGCGTTCTTTGATGATTTGATAAAGTATATGACGAGCGGACCGGTAACGCTCGTGGCGCTCGAAAAGGAGAACGCGGTAGCGGACTTTAGAACGCTGATAGGCAAAACGGACCCGGCGGAAGCCGCCGAAGGAACCATCCGGAAGCTTTTCGCAGAGTCCAAGGAGCGCAACGCCGTGCACGGTTCGGATTCCGACGCAAGCGCCGCCCGAGAGCTAGGCCTTATGTTTTCTGAGTCGGACTATTGCGTTAATCGATAACTTAAGCTATTTTTGCAATTAGTATGCTTAAGAAATTAAAAATGATTGACAGCAAGGAGGTCGCTTCGAACCCGTATTGGAGCTACCGACTTGATAAATATGAACTACCGAACGGGGAGACAGGCGAATACCACTACGTTCACTCGCGCGGCTCCACTATGGTTATACCGCAATTGGACGAAGACGGTTATCGATTCGTAATGACGAAGCAATTTCGTTACCTGAATCAGCGGGAGTCCCTGGAGTTTCCCGGGGGCGGGATTAAAGAAGGGCTCACTCCCGAGCAAAACGCCCGGGAGGAGTTATTGGAGGAAACGGGGTACGAAGCGGGGAAATTGACGCTATTGGGAGAGTTTAATCCTTTTAACGGCGTAACGAACGAGATATGCGGCGTTTACCTCGCCGAGCGCTTAATTCTACGGGAACCAAAGCCCGAAGCTACTGAAGAATTTGAAATAGTTGAATTGCGACTTTCGCAAATAACGAAGATGATTACCAATAATGAAATTTGGGACGGTATGTCGTTATTGTCATGGGCAGTATATTTAACGCATTACCTATCTAAAAAGGGATCGATATGAAAAAGCATTTTTATTATATTTTCGCTTTATTACTCGCGGCTAACGTTGCCGGGACTTTCGCCCAGGAAGCGGCCAAGCCTGCTGAAGAGAAGCCCAAAGTGCGCTACAAATTAATCGGGAAGTATCCGTTAAACATTGCCAACGTTTATAAAATGACTGAAAAGGTCGACGTAAAACGGACGCTACCCGATGGGAACGTGAAAAAGTATTCCCGCGAACTGACGTATTACTTTACGCTTGTAGCCCCGAACGCTCCCGTCAAGGGATTCGTTACGCTTCTGGGAACCGTCGATTCCCTGATCTATAAATTTAAGGACGACGCCGGGGAGATCAGCTATAATTCGCAGGACGAGGAAGCCTGGCCCCCGTTAAAGTACCAGGATTACGAGCAGAGCAGCGTGCTGCTTGGGAAAGATTTTGAAATGACCTACTCCCCGTACGGGGAAATTACGGAGTTTGGCGGGGAGAGCCTCTTCGAAAAGAGAGCGAGCCTGGCGGATCCGCGGACGGGCCCGCAGGATTCGCTTCGAAAGTTTATCTGGCTAAACGCGCTCGGCAACGATATGCTGGAGTTTTACTTCGACGTCCAGAAAAACGTATTACCGGACGTAGCGGCTTCCGCCGATACGACGTGGAAAGCCCCCTTCTACTGGCAAACGGAAGGCTATCGATTAATTGATACGGTAGACGTTACATTTGAAAAAGCGACGTCCCGCGAATTTGTAATTAAAGGAACGGCGACAAACCTTCGGGGAATTAGGGCGATGATGCACCCATACCTCGTTCCCTTAGCAGTCGAACCCGAGAGCGGGGAAGGAGTTGGAAGCTATACGCTGACTCTAAATCCCCAGGGCGGAGTGCTCCGCGGAGTGGGCGATTTCAATATTAATGGCTCCTATAAGCTTAAGAACGACATAGTTAAGGAGGAGATCAGGTCCAACGTAGAATGGGAATTGCTTGACATGTACCGATGGTAATAATCAAGCGGGCTTTTGATTAAATATTAAAAAAGGGATTCCAATTTACGCCGTCGTCGCGGCGGAAACGAGAATCCCTTTTTTAGTTCTTTCGGCGAGAATTACAAATGCCGCGCGCGGCTTTTCTAATCTTTTCGCCAATTGAAATAATCGCGATTAAGCCATTAAAGAGCAGATAGCGGCGACGTTGACCATATCGTCGGCGGAGCAACCCCTGGAAAGGTCGCAGTAGGGTTTATTCAATCCCTGGATGATAGGACCGACGGCGAGAGCGCCCGCGAGCCTTTCAACCAATTTGTAACCGATATTGCCAGCATTAAGGTCGGGGAATACTAATACGTTCGCTTTACCGGCAACCTTCGAGCCCGGGAACTTACGCTCGCCGATTGAAGGAATAATAGCGGCGTCGAGCTGCATTTCGCCGTCGGAGGGTATTTCCGGGGCCTTTTCCTTTACTATTTGCGCGGCTTCGCGAACTTTATCGACGAGTTCGTGCTCGGCGGATCCGTTCGTCGAGAAGGAAAGCAACGCGACGCGGGATTCCTGGCCTGTTACTGCCTGGAAGTTCTTCGCCGTCGTTATCGCGATGTCCGCGAGCTGTTTTGAATCGGGATTCGGGTTAACCGCGCAATCAGCGAAGCAAAGCATCCTATCCTCGAACGCCATAATGAAATAGCTTGAAACGATGGAAACGCCGGGCGCAACGCCGACGGTAAAGATCGAGGCTCGAAGCACGTCGCCCGTCGAAGACACGTTGCCTGCGACTACTACGTCGACGACCGCGTTTTCGAGCAACATGCCGGCAAAAAACAGCGGATTCCGCATAGTTTTTTCCGCTTCTTCCTCCGTCATGCCTTTTTTCTTACGCTTTTCGTAGAGCGTCTGCGCGTATTTCTGCAGATCGGCGCTTGCGGCGGGATCGAAAATCTGTACGCCGTCGATTGAAACGCCAAAGGCTTCGGCGGCTTCGCGAATTTCTTTTTCCGCGCCAACCAAGGCCGGGCGCGCGATTCCCTCGTCCGCGAGTATTCGGCACGCCTGGATCGTGCGTTTGTCCGTTGCGTCGGGAAAAGCGACGAGCTTATTTACTTTCTTCGCGTCGCGACGAACGTTTTCAATAAATTGAATAGCCATTTTTCTCCTCGTTTATGAAAAATTACAATTAGTGCAAAGGCGCCCCGAGCACGACTCTGCAAGTGTCGCGGGCGATTACAAGTTCTTCGTTCGTCGGAATAACGTAAACGGGCATGGCGCTGTCCTTCGTGGAGATGATCCCTTCCTTACCCCGGACGATTTTATTATTGAGCTTGTGGTCGATCTTGACGCCCATGAATTCGAGGCCTTGAACGCATTTTTCGCGAACTTCCGCGCCATTTTCGCCGATGCCGCCAGTGAAGCAGATAGCTTCCGCCCCGCCGATTGCCGCATGGTAGGAGCCGACGTACTTTTTAATCCTGTAGCAGAACATATCTATAGCAAGCTGGGCGCGGCGGTCGCCGTGTTCGGCTATTTCGGACTCGAGATCGCGCATGTCGTTAGTTAGGCCGGAAATGCCGAGCAGGCCGGAGCGTTTGTTCAAGATCGAGATTACCTCGTCGATCTTTGCGCCTTCCTTAAGCGACAGGTATTCGACGATAGTGGGATCGATATCGCCGCAGCGCGTTCCCATCATCAAGCCTTCGAGCGGCGTAAAGCCCATGGAAGTATCTATCGATTTGCCGTTCTTAATTGCGCAGGCCGAAGCGCCGTTGCCGAGGTGAAGCGTGATTATATTCGTATCCTCGCGGGATTTACCGGAGAGGAGACGATAGCGGTACGCGATGTAGCGGTGCGAAGTTCCGTGGAACCCATATTTCCTGATCTTATAACGCAAATAGAGTTGGTACGGGATACCGTAAAGATAAGCTTCTTCCGGCATCGTGGAATGGAACGCCGTATCGAATATGCCGACCTGCGGCATGTCGAGCCCGAACACTTCGCGGGCGGCGTAAATACCTTTCAGGTTCGCGGGATTGTGCAGCGGCGCTAAATCGATATTGTCCTCGATGCCGCTGATTACGTCGTTGTCTATCTTAACCGACGACTTGAATCTTTCGCCGCCATGGACGGTGCGGTGGCCCACTGCATGGATATCCTCGAGGCTCTTAATGCCCGGGATATCAGTTTCGGGGGAGGTAAGCCATTGGATGATATAGTGCAGCGCGGCTTTATGGTCGCGGAGCGGAACGGCTTGCTTGTACTTTGGCTTGCCGGGAACGGAAAAAGTAATAAGCGATTGACTTCCAACGCGTTCGATAAGTCCGCGAACAAGTTCGTGGTCCTCGTTTTTCTCGATTTTCTCCAGGTCGGTTGCAATAATTTGGAATTTTAGCGAGGAACTCCCGCAATTCAATACTAATATGTTCATAGTTCATCCGTTAATTTTGAAAAATGTATTCTATGGAAAATTATTCGCGACGTTTTGAGATAATTACTTTGCGTAACTTATTTGCACGATTACAAAATTACTTAATATTGCGAATATAAACCAATAAAATAAAGCGCCTTGACGCTCAAAAGTAATTAATTTTACTTTAGATAATTGGCCGTATTTAATAAATATCACGCATGTCTATCGGGGGACTAATGAGAACCGACCTACGCGAGCGCTTGAAGAATCCGCCGCTGCTTTTCGACGGCGGCTTTGGTACCGAATTATATAACCGGGGAATTTTCCTTAATCGATGCTTCGAGGAAGTTAACCTTAGCTCTCCTGAATTAGTGTTGCAAATTCATAAAGACTACGTTAAAGCCGGAGCCGAAGCGCTTGAAACAAATACGTTTGGCGCAAATTACTTTAAACTTAGAAAGTACGGCTTAGAGGATAAGCTTCGGGAGATAAATTTAGTTGGAGCGGCGCTTGCGCGGGACGCCGCGCTTGACGACGTCTACGTGATAGGATCGGTCGGGCCGTTATCGGTAACGATTGAACCTCTAAGCCCAATATCGGAAGCCGAAGCGAGAGATTATTTCAAGTTACAGATAGCGGCTCTGCTTGAGGGCGGTGTAGACGGGCTCATATTTGAAACTTTTATTTATCCCAACGAATTAATGCAGGCCGTTCGCGCAGCCCGCGAGCTGACCGACAAACCTGTAATCGCTCAATTGACTATCGACGAGAGCCTTACCTCCCTGACGGGCGCTACTGCCGAGGAAATGGCGTTGGAACTGGAGCAGACCGGGGCGGACGTCATAGGCATAAATTGCACCGTCGGCCCGCGCACAATGCTGGATTGGCTGGATATAGCCCTAAAGGTCGCGTCTAAGCCAATATCTATAATGCCCAACGCCGGCAAGCCGCGCAACGTAGAGGGGAGGAATATTTACCTCAGCTCCCCCGATTACTTAGGCGAATACGCCCGTAGGTTCGCGCAGGCGGGCGCGACGATCATCGGCGGCTGCTGCGGCGTCGGGCCGGATCATATCAAATCGATGCGTTCATATATCGACCAGGCAAAGCCGGAGCAAAAGAAAGTTAGGATAGAGTTTAAGAAAACGGAAGAAGAGCTGGCCATAGAAACGACCCCGAGCGGGAAAAAGTCGAGGCTCGCCCGTAAACTAACGACTGGAGCGTTCGCTCAGATAGTGGAACTAGTTTCCCCGTTTGGCGCAAACCCGGTAAAGGAGATCGAGAAGGCGCGGGAGCTTTATTATATGGGCATCGACGCAATAAATATACCGGACGGCCCGAGGGCGAGCGCAAGGATGGCGGCATGGGCGCTGGCCGTGTCGATTCAAAAGGAGGTCGGGATTGAAACCGTGCTGCATTACGTCTGCCGCGACAGGAACGTCATAGGCATGCAATCCGATTTATTAGGAGCTTACGCGCTCGGCCTGAAAAATATATTAGCGATTACGGGCGATCCTCCTAAGATCGGTAACTATCCGGACGCTACGGCTGTCTTTGATGTAGACGCGATTGGTCTTGTAAATATACTTTCGAGGTTAAATCGCGGGTTGGACATAGCGGGCAATAAAATAGGCTCTCCAACGGCATTTTTCGTAGGGGTCGGGGCTAATCCCACCGCTTTGAATATTGAAGAAGAGCTCAGGAGACTCTATTGGAAAGTGGAAGCAGGCGCGGAGTATATTATTACCCAGCCAGTTTTCGACTACAGGAAATTTGAAAGCTTCGCAGAAAAGGCCGGGCGCCATAAATTACCTGTAATAGCGGGTCTATGGCCTTTGAGCTCGATTAGAAACGCGGAATTTTTAAATAATGAAATACCCGGTTGCGACGTGCCGGGAGAAATATTGAGCAGGTTGAGAAAATACGAAGATTCGAAAGAGGATTCTCTAAAGGAAGGAATTGATATAGCCCGGGAATTAATGGAAAGAATAAAGCCTATGATTGCCGGGGTCCAGATATCGGCGCCCTTTGGACGAATCGCGACCGTGACGGAACTATTAAAGTGAGAACGCAACTATGAATATTGTTAATGAAATACAGAGAGAGCTTAAGAGCCGGATTTTGTTCCTTGACGGGGCAATGGGAACTATGATACAGCGGGAAGGACTCCAGGAGGAGGACTTTCGCGGGACTGAGTTTGCTAATTTTCCAAAGAACCTAAAGGGCAATAACGATTTATTGAACATAACGAAGCCTGGATTGATCGAATCAATCCATTCGACCTACCTCGACGCGGGCGCGGACATAATTGAAACGAATACGTTTAATTCAAACCCCATTTCGTTGTCGGATTACGATATGTCCTACCTGACGTATCGATTAAATATCGAAGGCGCAAAGCTGGCGCGGGCCGCAGCCGAGAAGCATATGTTCGCCCATCCCGAAAAAGGTAGAAAATACGTGGCCGGTGCTGTTGGACCGACTAACGCGACGCTTTCAATTTCGCCGGATATATTAAGACCCGAAATGCGCCGGTATACCTTCGAACAGATGGCGGACGGATATTTCGAGCAAATATGCGGACTCATTGACGGCGGGGTCGATATTATCCTAATCGAGACGGTATTCGATACGCTCAACTGCAAAGCCGCTATATCAGCCGCACGAAGAGCTTTCGACGATAGGAATTTGCAAGCCCCGGTTATTATTTCGGGGACAATTGTCGACGCCGCCGGAAGAACTCTTTCCGGGCAAACCCTCGAAGCCTTTTGGATTTCCGTTAAGCACGCGCCAAATCTTTTGGCCGTAGGATTGAACTGCGCGCTCGGCGCGACTCAAATGCGGCCGTACGTCGGCGAATTGGCGAGATTAGCCGATTGTTACCTTAGCGTTTATCCCAACGCAGGACTGCCGAACGCGTTCGGCGGGTACGACGAGACCCCGGACATGATGGCCCGGGAACTGAGAAATTACGCAAATGAAAGATATGTGAACATAGTCGGCGGGTGCTGCGGAACGACCCCCGAATACATTGCGCGTTTCAGGCAGGAATTGGGCGAAGCGGCGCCGAGGGAAATTCCTGAAATTATACCTACGCTCCGTCTCTCGGGGTTGGAGCCGCTCGCGTTCCGCGAGGGCTTAAATTTCGTTAATATTGGAGAACGAACGAACTTAGCCGGTTCGATTAAATTTAAGCGTTCGATTGAATCCGAGGATTACTCGATCGCGTTGAATATAGCGCGCAGCCAGGTTGAGAACGGGGCGCAAATACTGGACATAAGCATGGACGACGCTATGATTGACGGAGCTGCGGCAATGTCCAAATTCCTCAATATGGCTGCGACCGATCCTGAAATTTGTAAAGTTCCGTTTATGATAGATTCCTCCAACTTTAAAATAATCGAGGAAGGTCTTAAGCGAAATCAAGGAAAGTCAATAGTTAACTCGATTTCGTTGAAAGAGGGCGAAGAGGACTTCATTAGCAAGGCTAAATTAGTTCGCGAGTACGGCGCGGCAGCCGTTATTATGGCATTCGACGAAGAAGGACAGGCGGTAGATCTCGAACGCAAAATTGATATATGTAAAAGAGCTTACGATGTCTTAGTTAATAAAGCCAAGTTCCCCCCCGAGGACATTATATTCGACGCGAATATTCTAACGATAGGAACCGGCATAGAGGAGCATGCGAATTACGCTATTGCTTATCTCGACGCCGTCCGATGGATAAAGGAAAACTTGCCGCTGGCGAGAACGAGCGGGGGCGTTAGCAACTTATCGTTCGCGTTTAGGGGAAATAATCTTGTTCGCGAGGCCCTGCATACCGTATTTCTTTACTACGCGGTCCAGGCGGGATTGGATATGGGCATTGTAAATGCCGGGCAACTAGGAGTTTACGACGAGGTCGACGCAGAATTGCGAACTCTCTGCGAAGATTTAATCTTTAACCGCCGAGCCGACGCTACGGAGAGGATGCTCGATTATGCGGCTAAGCATTCCGAATCGGCCGAGAAAGATTCTCCTCTTCAGCTCAGCTGGAGGAATTTGCCTCTCGACGAGAGACTATCCTACTCCCTTGTGAAAGGTATCGACGAATTTATTGAGGGGGATGCCAGGGAAGCAATTGAATCCTACGAAGATCCGCTTGATATCATAGAGGGACCCCTGATGAAGGGTATGGACGAAGTAGGAGAGCTCTTCGGCTCGGGAAGAATGTTCCTGCCGCAGGTGGTGAAAGCGGCGCGGGTAATGAAAAAGGCTGTCGCTATAATAACTCCGAAGATCGAGGAGCGCAAGCGGGCGGGAGAAAAGACGAACGCCGGGAGGATACTACTGGCTACGGTTAAAGGGGACGTTCACGATATAGGTAAGAACATAGTAGGCGTAGCCCTCGGTTGCAACAACTATGAAATAATCGATCTCGGCGTAATGGTTCCTGCCGAGCGAATCCTGGACGAGGCTAAAAAGAATAACGTGGACATTATCGGTTTGAGCGGACTAATCACCCCATCTTTGGAGGAAATGTCTTTCGTCGCTTCCGAGCTGGAAGCCGCCGGGTATAAGATCCCGCTGTTAATAGGCGGGGCGACAACTTCGCGCGCGCATACAGCCGTAAAGATAGCGCCGAAGTACTCCGCGCCCGTAGTGCACGTGCTGGACGCCAGCAAAGCGGTCGGGGTCGTCTCGTCGCTTCTGTCGCACGACGCGAAGGAGGAGTACGCGATAAAACTTGCGAAGGAATACGAGGAAGTAAGGGCGAGCCACGAGAAATCCAAATCGCAGAAGAGCGTGGTATCGTTGGAAACGGCGCGAGCGAACAAGGTTCCAATTGCCTGGGAGAATTTCGAACCATACAAACCTCTGAACCCCGGAATAACTGTCTACGACGACTTCCCGCTGGAGGAGCTTAGAAACTATATAAATTGGACGCAATTCTTCCTGACCTGGGACATAAAGGGCGCGCGCTATCCGTTGATCTTTTCCAAGCCGGACAAAGGGGAGGAGGCGAGGAGACTCTTCGACGACGCAAATAAAATTCTCGACAAGATAATAAACAGGAAATTAATAACTGCCCGCGGAATCATTGGAATATTTCCCGCTAACTCGATCGAAGGCGATTCAATCGAGATATACTCGGACGAATCGGGAAGAGATGCGATACGGAAAATCCATTTCCTGCGCGAGCAGGGACAAAAGCAGAACGCGCCAAATTACTGCCTGGCCGACTACATTGCTCCATTGAGCGGCGGTAAAATTGATTACGTGGGTGCTTTCGCTCTTTCAGCGGGATTTGGCGCGGAGGAAGCGGCGGAGACAGCGCGAAAAGCGAACGACGATTACGAAGCTCTAATGATAAAGATCCTTGCGGACAGGTTGGCGGAAGCGTTCGCCGAGCGGGCGCACGAGCTAACGCGGCAAAAGATTTGGGGCTATGCCCCGGAAGCGGCTCGCGACGAGGAAGAGCTCTTCGCGGGAAAATACGAAGGCATAAGGCCTGCGATCGGTTACCCGTCGATCCCGGACCAATCTATGAATTTCGAATTATTCGAGCTTTTAAAAGTCAAGGAAAGAATTGGAATCGAGCTCACGGAGAGCGGAATGATGACGCCCGGCGCAAGCGTTAGCGGGCTAATGTTCGCCAACCCGGAGTCGAAGTATTTTGCCGTGGGTAAAATTGGCGTCGATCAAGCCCGGGACTATGCGAAACGGCGCGGTATAACGCTTGAGCAGGCGGAAAGGAGGTTGGCGTCGATTTTATCGTATTAGTTTTATTATTCGATTTTTATCCGTATATTTATAAGCTATTGTGTTACCCGATTTTGTACAAAAATGTATGATTTTTTCAAATATTACATAATATTACTAATTTTCGCCGGCGTATCCATCGTACGCGGCGAGGATTTAATCATTACCGGGGTAACTTACGATAAATATCCTGCGCTGGAGGCTCGTTTCTATTATTTCGACGACTCCGGCGCTCCCGCTGATATTAACGGCGGCGACCTTTCGCTGATTTATAATTCCATCGATAATCCCAATTTCCAATTCGTCAAAGGCGGCGCGGGAGAATTTAACCGGCCTATTCTGATAGCAATAGATAATTCGGAGTCGATGAATCCCGTTCTGCCAATCGTAAAGTCGTCGCTGCAAAAATTTATAGAAGCGAAGAGCGCTGAGTCCGAGATAGCGGCGCTGTCCTTCGGCCGATTCGTCGCTCGGCTGAGCGGATTTGCAAAAGACAAGCAGGGACTATTCCGGGCGCTGAAGCTTGGCGAAGGCTACTCCGTCAGCTCGGTAAGCGACGCGTTTTACGACGTGGACGCTGGAGCGTTTGCCCTCGACGCATCGAGAAAATCCTCCGCAATCTTAATTACAAACGGGCTAACCCTGCTCGATTCTAAAGTCAACGAGATCTATAAAAAAGCGCGCGCGCTAGGTATCGAGATAAACGTTATTAACCTGAGCGGGGTCTACAGCAAAAAGCTAAACGAGCTTGCGGATAGCTCGGGAGGTTTGCATTTCTTCGACCTTAAGAGCGAAAATGAATTAACTAACGCCCTATTCGCAATCAGGGCGCGCTCAAACTCTATCGCGCCAAATATTATCCAATTCCTAGCCCTGGATTGCGAGAGAAATCCCGGCATAACGATAAAGCATACTAACGGCGCGAGCGCTTCGCTACTGGCTTCAGTTCCGCAAAATGTCGTTCCGACAATCGGCTATGGGACGGGGCAAACCGTTGATTTTGGAGTTGTCTCCGCGCCTTCCGAGAAGCCGATAGAAATCATTGCGCGCGGCGGCGATATATTTATCGATAGCGTCGTATCGAGCAATCCAAAGTTCCGCGTTATCGACTTCCAGCCCGGCTATCTACTAAAGGAGGGCGACAAGCTGGAAATAACTACGCGGTATATCCCGACCGATACTAATTTCGAATTTGCTACTGTCAGCATTTACGCAAATTTATGCGAGAAAGCTGAATATTACTGCGCGGGCGGAGGACGGGAAGCAATTGTAAAGAAGAATTTAAAAGTAACGCATCCCAACGAAGGCGAGAAATTCCTTGCAGGTTCAGTTATTGATTTAACATGGCTCGGCGTATCGGAGGCGGATTCTATTCACCTTGAATATTCAATCGACGGCGGAGCTCATTGGATCCCGTTATTGCCGGGGGTAGCCGGCGGCTCAAGGAAGTGGAAAACTCCCCGCGTAGAAAGCCGAAATTGCCTGATCCGAGTTAAAAAGCTATCCGAAAAGCCGGATATGAGCAAGATACTCGTGCTTAATAAGCATAAAGAAAAGATCACTTCAGTAGCCTGGAGAGCCGATTCGAAGCAAATAGCTACAGCCGGCCTGGACGGCTCTATCCTAATTTGGGACGCCGAAACGGGGAAGAATATAGATTCGCTTTTCCCATCTATTAAAAAACCGATCCAAAGCATAGCCTGGAGCCCGGACGGTAAGTACATGGCCTTAGTAGCCCTTTCAAATTCAATAAAGATTTGGAACGTAGAGTTGGATTATCAGGAGACGGAGCTAACCGGGGGGGCTGCCGATATATCTTTAATTCGTTGGAGCCCGTGGGGAGCGGACGTTTTTGCCACGGATTACTCGGGCGTTCTGTATCGTTGGACCAACCTGGCTAGCGAGCCGCGGTATGCGGAAAAGATCCACGACGGCGAAATAAAAGATTTCGAGATAAATCCCAGCGGCGAGAATATCGCTACGGCCGGGGCCGACGGAAAGGTCAACATAGTTGATTACCAAACCGGGGCCTTCAAAAAGACGCTGTACCAGAGCGCATTGCCGATAAACGGGATTGCATTCAGCCCTATGGGCAATAATATCGCCATTGCGAACGGATCGAGCGAGACGTCTGTTTATGACGTCTCGAACGGGGCGAAAGTCGTATCGTTATTCGATTTTGTGCAACCGGTCGTAGACGTCGATTGGAGTTCCGATAGGGATAATATCGCAACGATTTCCTCCGATAAAACGGTAAAGCTCTGGGAAGTTGGTTCAGGGTCTTCATGGTATTCTTATCCCCTGCATAAAAATCAGCCAAACCTGATAAAATTTAATAAGAACGGCAGCAGGATCGCTTCGGTGGAACCCGGCGCCGAAGCGCACATTTGGTCGCCATACGACGCGCCGTTCGAAAAGAAAACGCTGGAGAGCGACGAGAGCGACACTACGTTCGCTATATTGCCCGCGAATTTGAAAGTGGAAAGGATTTATATCCCCGTCGTCGCAGTCGGGGAAACTGCATCTTTCGTTAAGGCGGACGCATTGAGAAATTTGTCCGAAGTAGCTCTAAGAATTGATTCTATAGCGGTAACCGGCGACACAAAGAATGCGTTTCAAATAGTTTCCGATAGCCCAATTACAATGAATCCCAACGAGATCGCCTCCGCCGTTATCAGGTTTACTCCTACGGCGTCGCTCCTTTACCTCGACACGTTAGTGGCTTATACGGAAGCCGGTACGTTCTCTGCGGAAATATTTGCCCAGGGCTCAAATCAATTCTTTGATTCGTTGACGAGCGTTATTGATTTCGGGAACGTATTGCCGGGCAAATTCCGGGATAGTACGGTCTTCCTCCTTAAAAAAAGGTACCAGTCCGACCTGGAAATATCCGGCATAAAGCTGCTTAATCCGTCGGAGACGGCATTTACTTACGGCGATTACGATAAGATATTAAATCAGGACAATCCGGATTTGAGCATGGATGTCAAGTTTGCTCCTCTCCAATACGGGGATTATTCGCAAACTATGGAAATATCTTTTAAGGGCAGCCCGGTAAAGGCTTACGCGCTATTCAAAGGAAATTCAGGCGAGGCTAGCCTGTCGGCTCCCTCGGAATTTGATCTGGGATTAGCCGTATGCGGGGACAGCATCGGCGGTAGGGTGATTTTGAGAAATACGGGAAGCGAGACGATAGAAATCGACAGCGTCCGTATTCCCAACGAAAACTCGGCCTTTTCCGCCATTGGCAATTATTCCGGGGTAAAGATTGAGCAAGGGCAACAAGCGCCCATCGAAGTTGCATTTATCAGCGCGCAGAGCGGATCATTCTCCGCCAGGTTGGAAATATACGCGAATAAGCGTCCGAAATACATAACCTCCGTCATTTTAAGGGCAAAAAGAGTTATTCCCTCCTTTAAGCTTAATTCCGATAGGATCGATTTAGTCAAGGTGGAAGCGGGGAAGGAACAATCAGGCGCGTTCAGCATCAAAAATGACGGGGACGCTGCTCTTCGGTTAGACTATACGATCGACTCGGATAAATTTGAAATTAAGAGCCCCGCGGAGCCTATCTTAATCGGGCTGGGCGATAGTATCGACGTCCAGTTCGCTTTTAAAGGCGCGCCATCGGGATTTTACGAAGCTAAGGCTCGATTTATCGATAGCTGCGGGAACGCGCGCGAGATACTCTTCACGGCTTCCATCGGCGAGCCGGACGCTCGAATTACGGAGGTGGAGCCATTGGGCACGGATACTATCTCATGCCCTGAAGCAACGGACATCTTCTACAAGGTAAAAAATTCCGGGACTACATTGCTAAAGATCGATTCGCTGACGTTTACGCCGGAAAATCAAAATTCATTCAGCGTCGTTAGTCTCCCCGGTGCGATAAAGCCGGATTCCACGGCGGAAATCATCTTTAGGTACCTACCGGCGGCGGAAGGAGTTACAGCCGCCATTGCGACTATTCACTCGAATGCCGTGAACGTGCCGGAAGGGAAATTTTCCGCCCAGTTGAACTCTATATATTTGCCCTATAACTTTGCAATCAATAACAAAGAATTGGAATTTGGCAAAGCCCCGTCAGGAACTACGGACACACTTACGTTTACTATAAGCAATCTTGGCGAGATTTACTTAAAGGCAATACTCAGGCCTCCGGGCGAAAGTTTCGCAATATTGGAACCATCGCAAATAACAATCGCTCCAGGCGGCGCCGTCGAAGCCAGGGTCGAATTCCGCCCGGCGGCACCGGACAGGGAATATCTTGACTCGGCTATAGTGGAATTGCCATGCGGCGAAAGCGTCGTTTTGCATTTTAGGGGCGAATCCGTAAAGCCGCTACCCGTGGACACAACCATCACCTTAATTGACACTTCGGGCAGGATCGCCCTTTCCCATATTTATGCAAATCCAAACCGGGGAGATTTCAATATCCAGTATTTCGTCCCGAAGGCCTCGGAAATAGAGCTGGAAGTAGTCGATTTACTCGGATCCAGGATCGCATTATTAGAGCGCGGAACGTTCCCACGCGGAATTTATAAGCGCGGTTACTCCGTTCGGGGAGTCGCCTCCGGGGTATATTTCTTAAGACTAAGTTCAGGAAATACGTCGCTTGTTCGCAGGCTTTATATTATAAAATAAAATATCTTGGTTACAAAAAATACGACTAAAAGTGTTAATTTGCGTAAATTTATATGCCATAAACTTGAATATTTTCGTCTTAAGAGGACGGATATAACCTGGAAGAGAAATTGAAATATAAGTATTTAAATAATATAAACTTACCGGAAGATTTAAGAAAATATCCCGTAAGCGAGCTTCCGGCGATAAGCGAAGAAGTGCGCGACTATATGATCGACGTAATTACTCGCGTCGGCGGCCATTTTGGAGCCGGGCTGGGCGTTGTCGAGCTTACCGTGGCGCTGCACTATGTATTTAATACTCCCGCCGATAAATTAATATTCGACGTAGGGCACCAGGGATATCCTCATAAGATACTTACGGGCCGCAAGGATCAGCTGCACACTATTCGCAAGAAGGGCGGGCTCTCCGGCTTCTTAAAGCCCTCCGAAAGCGAATACGACGCGTTCGGGGCCGGCCACGCTTCCACCAGCATCTCCGCCGCGCTCGGTATGGCGGCCGCAAGAGATCTCCTAGGCGAGGACTACAGCGTCGTCTCGATAATAGGCGACGGTTCAATGACAGGGGGCCTGGCCTACGAAGCATTAAATAATGCCGGCGTGCAAAAGAGGAACGTTATAGTAATATTGAACGATAATAATATCTCGATAGATCCGAACGTTTCGGCTTTTTCAAATTACTTTAATGAGCTTTTCGCTTCGCAGACAGTCCAAACCCTAAGAAACAAGATTTGGGACGCTGCCGGTAAATTCGAGACGATAGGCGACAGGATCAGGCTGTTCGCATCCAGGTTGGAGGACGGCGTAAAAGCGATCATTACTCCCGGCGCTCTTTTCGAAGTGTTGGGATTTAAGTACTTCGGCCCCATCAACGGGCACAATGTACCTAAATTAGTGCGCATGCTTCGCTTGATCAAGGAGATTCAAGGGCCGATCTTCCTACACGTTATCACTCAAAAGGGCAAAGGATATCTTCCCGCGGAGGAGGATAGCCATAAGCTGCATGCAATTGGAACTATCGATAAACTAACCGGCAAATCGACGGTAATTGAGAATGACTCGGCGAAGCCGCCGCGTTACGACCAGGCCCTGGGCGGCGCTATGCTGGAGCTATGCGAGAAGGACGACAAGATAGTCGGCATTACTGCAGCTATGGGCGAGGGCACCGGCCTGGACGCTTTGCAGGAAAAGTACTCCGATAGGCTCTTCGACGTTGGAATAGCCGAAGGGCATGCCGTAACGTTCGCCTCCGGGCTTGCAATGCAAGGCGTAAAGCCAGTTGTGGCTATATATTCTACTTTCCTTCAACGAGCGTACGACAATATAATGCACGACTGCTGCCTGCAGAAGCTGCCTATCGTTTTCGCTATCGATCGCGCAGGACTTGTAGGCTCCGACGGCCCGACGCATCATGGAACTTTAGACCTATGCTATTTGCGCTCTCTTCCTGGCATGACGGTTATGGCTCCGCGCCACGAGCAGGAACTGCGCGACATGCTTTACTCGGCGCTTAACTTCTACAAGGAAGGCCCGTCTGCAATCAGGTATCCCAAAGGTCGGGGCATAGGCGTTCCGATCGGGGAAATGAAATACATCCCCCAGGGAAAAGGCGAAATCCTACGCGAAGGAACGGACATAGCCCTGGTAGGAATCGGGACTATGACGAACCAATGCCTGAAGGCAGCTGAATTACTCGAAGCTGAAGGAATATCCGCGGAAGTTGTCAATGCAAGATTCGTTAAGCCGCTGGACGAAGAGCTGTTCGCCGATCTCGCTAAAAGGCATAAGATAATCCTAACGATCGAGGACGGACAGCTGCAGGGCGGGTTCGGTTCCGCCGTATTGGAGAGCCTTTCCGCGCTCGGGATAGAAATTCCAAAAATAGTCATGATGGGCATTCCGGATAAATTTATTGAACATGGTTTACAGGCCGAGCTGCATAGCGAGTTGGGGTTGGACGCCGCAGGTATAATAAAAATAATAAAAGAAACTCTCCGAGAAACCGTTTTAACGATGAGCAACTTGTAATAAAATGTTCAGAGCGTTAAAATGGCAAAAAAAGGTAAGGGCTTCAGCGTAAAGTTCGATAGTTTTGCGACTAAAGTAACCTACTTCGCTGGCAGCCCGCAAGTCTTCATTTCGGCGTTTGCCCTCATAATAATTTGGGGAGCGACGGGACCGATATTTAGTTTTTCCGACACCTGGCAGCTAATAATAAATACCAGCACCACTATAATCACCTTCTTAATGGTATTCGTTATCCAGCAGTCGCAAAACAAAGACACGATGGCGATCCAGCTCAAGCTGAACGAATTGATCGCTTCGCATAAGTCGGCAAGTAATCGGTTAATTGACATCGAGGACCTAACGTCCGAAGAATTAGAGATCTTAAAAAAATTCTATATAGCCCTTTCAAAGAAAGCGAAAGAGGACAAAGATATCTTCTCGACCCATTCGCTTGACGAGGCAAAGGAAAGGAAGGGATATAAATTGGGGCATGACGAATAAAAAATCATTAGAAAATGCCTTTCCATGCAAATTTTGCTTTGCCAGTTCATAAAAAATCCGTAATTTTGAATTCTCTTTTGATGACGACCCCGTAGCTCAGCTGGTAGAGCATTTGACTTTTAATCAAAGGGCCATGGGTTCGAGTCCCGTCGGGGTCACTTAAAAAAAAAGAAAAGAGAAAATTAGCCCGGGGCTTACGTCCCGGGCTTTTTTTATTTTGACGCTACCGCCTGCGATTTTTGAGATTCTATAGCTTATTAATTAAAAAGATAAGAGCGATATCATAACTTTTCCATAACTTTGCAGTCGCAATTTTTTACCTTATTCATTTCAAAAATTTTCATTACAATTTTAGGCTTTTTTATGCCGGTAAAAGGAACCTTCGCCGCAAAAATGACCTTTTGCGGAATTTTGTCGGTTATATTATTATCTTTCGGAACAGCATATTCCGCGCCTATTAAAGTACGCATGGAGTGCGAAAGCTGCGATTTAAGCTATCTTCAGAAAAATTTAAGCTATGTCGAGTTTGTGCGGGATATAGAGGACGCCGACGTCTATGTTAAGGTGTTTACATCTTACCTGACGGAGGGAGCGCAAGCGATCGTTATAGACTTCGACGGGCTAAAGCGCTTTCAGGGAAAATGCGACACTTTGCGGTTTGGCGTGGCGCAAGGCTCCACGGAGGACGAAGCTCGCGCGAAAACTCTGAAATATATGAATATCGGGCTCCTGAGATATTTAGCGTTAACGCAAAACTGCGACGAAATCGAATTGGAGCTTACCAATAACGACCCTGTCTCCGCAGTTGAAAACGACCCTTGGGACCGGTGGATCGTCTCGCTAAGCAGCAGCTATTACGCTTCCGGCGAGTCGACAAGCCAAAATTTTAGCGTTTACAACGGGATTTATGCCGGAAAGATAACGGAAGAGATAAAGACAGGCGTAGAGTTTAATGTAAACTACAGCGAAAGCAAGTACAAAATTAATTCGCTGCCTCCAAATCCCCCTGAAGAGACGACTATAAAAAGCATTTCGCGGAGCTATTACGGGAACGTTTATTACATAGCCCCGATCTGGAAAAACTGGTCATGGGGAGCTTCCTCGGACGTGTACTCGTCTCTCTATGAAAATATAAATCTCAGCGCATCTGTTGCGGGCGGCCTGGAGTATAGCTTTTTCCCTTATTCGGATTATAATCGCAGGCAGCTGCGCTTATGGATGAAGTTTATTCCGCATTTCAGGGATTACTATGAAAAGACTATTTACGGCAAAGAGCAGGAAATGTTCACGGAAACGAGCGCGCAGGTTTACGTTAAATTTATCGAGCCTTGGGGTTCGGTCTACGGGTCCATTGGCGGGGCTACAAGGATAGAGGACGCCGATAAGAGGCGTTTTCAATTCAGCTGCGGCGGGAGCGTACGCATCGTTAAAGGTCTTTCGCTCGACGTCGGCGCCTCGTATTCATCTATCCACGACCTGACGTCAATTTCAGGGGCGGAATCCGATATGGACGACATACTGCTGAAGCGCCGGCAATTGGCGACGAGCTATTCTTATTGGACGAACGTGGGATTATCCTATTCCTTCGGCTCTATGTTCCAGCACGACCCGAACCCGAGATTTAATTAATTAGGTGCGTTCGATCCCGTTGTCGTCGGTTGGGGTTTCGCCTGCATTTTCATGGGCGCCGCCTTCTTCTGCGTCAACAGTATCCCGCCCGGTTTGTCCCGGCTGGTCGGCGTCGCCTTCCTCCGCGATAGAATATGAATCCGAGATCTTTAGGATATCTTCGGGGATTTCCCGGGGCTTTGTTAAGTCGAGCGTCAATGTAGTCTCCGCGTCGATATTGGACATCTCGGCGAGGTCTTCAATTTCGCTCAGCTTGGGCAGATCGTCGAGCGAACGCAAGCCGAACGCCTTCATAAAGCGCGCGGTAACGCCGTAGGCAAGGGGCCGCCCGAGAGTTTCCCGCCTGCCTGCGATTTCCAGGAACCCCTTGTCGAGCAGGGTATTCACCACCTCGCTCGAAGCGACGCCGCGGATCTGCTCTATTTCCGGCTTAGTCGCGTTGCCGCGATAGGCGACGATAGCGAGGGTTTCGAGGGCCGCCTGCGAGAGCCTCTTTTTAGCCTTGGCTTTAATAAAATTCTGCAGGTAAAAACCATACTCGGACTTTGTCGCGAACTGCCAACCCCCGGCGTAATCGACAATGCGATAGGGCCGCGGGCTTTCTTCCAATTCGTAATTTATTTCTTCGACTAATTCCCGGATAAATGCGGCAAGGGCGGAGATTTCCTCCCTGGCGGCTTTTTCTGGATTTGGGGTTAAAATTCTCGCTAAAAACTCGTCCGAAACGGGCTCGTCGGCAGAAAATATAAGCGCCTCTAAAATTGCGCGCTGCTCGCGCCTGTCGATGCGCGTAAAACTCGTTTGATGATTTTCCATAACGGCAAAATTAAAAAGAAAATTCTTGATTGGAGAGGAAATTGAAATTTTTTTTTGGCATTCTCACTAAAAAAGTTTTAATTTTGTCGGAAAATAAATGCGAAAAATATTGGGACGCTCGATGAGTAGAATACACGCTTTAATCGAAACGCAAGAGTTTGCAACTTTGCCCCCGGTAGCGGCTAAAGTATTATCCATGCTTGAGGACGATAACGCCGACATCAGAGACATTTCAAAGGCGATAGAAGCCGATCCTGCATTAACCTTAAAGCTGCTGAGGGTAGCCAATTCCCCGCTGTATGCGACCCGCAACGAAGTGAACACGATTCACCAGGCGATATTGACGCTGGGATTAAGCAGGTTGATGAATATTGTTCTCGGCGTTTCCATTTTCTCGAAATTTATTATGAACGCTCATTCCCAGGCGAAACCATTAATGGAAGCGTTTTGGTGGCACGCAAGCTGCACGGGCATAGTCGCGAAATCCCTGGCTACAAAAATTCACCGGTCGTATAAGGAAAATGAATTTATCGGCGGTCTACTGCACGATATTGGCAAGCTCGCCATGCTTCAATTCGACGTTAGGAAATACTACCAGGTCGTCGAATTAGTCGAGTACCAGGGGCTCCTTGACGTAGAAGCGGAAATGCGCATTTTCGGCGCGACACATGCCGAAGTGGGCGCGGAGATCGCTAAGCTTTGGAAGCTGCCGCAGGAGCTTACTTCCGTTATATCAGGCCATACGGTTCCCTCGGAAAGCGAGAGATTTAACGAGCTGATCGCCGTCGTACGGCTCGCGGACCTTCTTTGCGAAGTTTGGGGAGCAGGATTCTTCGAAGGCGTCAAGTATCTTTCAGTCGCCGAGCACGACGCATGGAAGACGCTCGCGAACGCAAATCCTACGCTGCAAACGCTTGACGTCGAAAAATTCACCTTCGAGCTTGAAGCGGACTACAAGAAATCGACCGAGTTCCTGAATATACTGGTATCGCCGAATTAAGCTGAATTTTTATTTAGTTATTTACGTTTCCTGGATCTAAGGGCGGTCGCGTTTACCCTGAAGGATAAATCGCGAAATGCTTCCGGACCGGCTTCTTCCAGCTTCTTTTCGGCAATGTACCCGATCATTGCAGCATTGTCCATGCAGTATGCCATGTCGGGTGCGATAGTCGCTATGCCGCGCGCGGCCGCTTTTTCGGCCATTTGATTGCGCAGCCCGGAATTCGCGCTGACGCCGCCGGCGATTACTATAGTTTTGGAACCGGCTAATTCGGCCGCGTCTAAGGTCTTTTTAACCAGGACGTCGACTATCGCGCCCTGGGTCGAAGCGCAGATGTCCGGCAATTCTTCAGGAGGCGCGCCGTTTGGGAAATTCTTATTCAGAAAATATCGCACGGAGGTCTTTAATCCGGAAAAGCTGAAGTCCAGATCGCCGGAATTGATCATTGACCGCGGGAAGTCGTATCGTTTAGGATTGCCCTCGCGAGCATACTTATCAATCAAAGGTCCGCCGGGATAGGTCAAGCCAAGCAATTTTGCGATCTTATCGAACGCTTCGCCTGCCGCGTCGTCGCGGGTCAGTCCCATTATATCGTAGTCGTTATAGCTTTTCACATGGAAAATTGCGGTATGACCGCCGCTAACGACGAGCGTTACTATAGGGAATTCGATCTTCGCTTCGCGCAAGAATCCTGAAAAGATATGCCCTTCGATATGGTTCACCGGGATAAGGGGCAGGGAGTACCGGAGAGCTAAGCCCTTGGCGAAATTCGAGCCGACGATAAGCGAGCCGATTAAGCCGGGCTCGTTGGTAACCGCTACGGCGTCGATTTGGGACATATCCGTCTCAGCCTTTTTAAGGGATTCGTCCACGATCGAGGAAATTGCCTTTATGTGCGCGCGCGAAGCGAGTTCGGGCACGACCCCGCCGTACTTCGAGTGGAAATACTGCGAAGCTATTATATTACTTAAGGCTTTGCCTTCCTGCACGACGGCTGCTGAGGTCTCGTCGCAAGAAGATTCTATCGCTAATATATTCATAGTAGATTTTTTCGTAACTAAAACTATTTATTATCGTCTATTTTTCCGAATTTTGAGACGAATAGAATTACAAAATTAATTGATTTATTCTAAATGTCTCAATTTATGTTTGGAGGCTGCTTGCAGGATATAAATGACGGTAAAAGCGCAACGGCGGCAGTTATCGGCGGAGGCGTCGCCGGTATGGTCGCGGCCCTGCGGCTCGCGGAAAGCGGCGTCGACGTAACTCTCTTTGAGCAAAAGGCCAGGTTGGGCGGACGTATGTTTTCGTTTTACGACGCGAAAACTGAAGACGTAGTCGACAACGGGCAGCATTTGATGGTAGGCGCGTACGCCGAGTTCTTCGATTTTCTTCGCGCTATAGGCACGTACGACCTGCTGCCAAAAGATTCAATTAAAACGTTCACGTTCGCTACGCCGACCGGCCGGGCTAAGCTCGACGCCGGCAGGTTCAAAGGCAAGGCCGGGCTTTTGACCGGCCTGATCTCGATGAAAGGCGTAACGCTTTCGGCAAAGTACGCCGCAATGAAATTCGCGACGGCGATTAATTCAGGCTACGAGCCGGAGAGCGATATGACCGCCAGGGACGTGTTAAATAAATACGAGCAGGACCAACGTTTCACCGAAATCGTTTGGGACCCGTTAGTCGTGTCCACCATTAACGTTCCGCCGGAAAAGGCGAGCGGAAGGCTTTTCGTCAATACGTTGAGGGAGGGCTTTTTAAGCGGGGAACCGGGGCTTATTATCCCTAAGACAAATTTATCCGATCTGTTCAAGCCGTTCGCGGAAAAATTCAAGGGCAGGGGCGGCAGGATATATTTCTCTACGCCTATACAAAAGCTCGAGCATAATGGCCGTCGGTACGTAGCTCAAACGTCCGCCGAGACTTACGAGTACGATTATATAATAACCGCAGTCGAGCCGCATTCGCTCTCCAAAGCGTTGAACGGCGCCGAGCGGGATCTGCGCGAAAAGCTCGGCTTAATTAAATACTCCCCGATCCTGTCCGTTTACCTGTGGCTCGAGGGCGAAACGCATTTCGAGCCCGCGCTCGCATTGCCCGGCGAAAAATTTGATTGGCTATTCGATCGCGACGCTTTAACCGGGAAGCAGAACGATATGACGAGGCTTGCCTTCACTAAGAGCGCCGCCGACGAGTATGCGTCCGCGGCGAACGAAGACATTGCGGAGATATGCCTGGAGCTGGCAAAGAAATACGGCTCCTCGCCGAACGTTAAGCTCAAAAGGTACATCGTAATCAACGATCCGCGCGCTACCGCGTTGATCGATCCGGCGACGGAAAGCATGCGCGAGAATCTTCCCTTAAGATTAAGCAATTTATACATTACCGGCGACTGGACTTTGGCGGGACTGCCCGCGACGATCGAGACGGCGGCCAGGAGCGGGAACAAAGCCGCCCGCGAGATAATAGCCCGCATACGCGGAGAGCGGCGTTAGACTTCCGCCCGCTATGAGCGCGTCTATAGATTAATTTCGTAATTTTGCATTTTAGCGCTAATTAATTTCGACAAAACATGAACAATAAAACCGATAATAAAATCAAATTCGATCCGGATAAAGCCAGACCTAATTGCGCCGTAGTAGGCGTTTGGGGGCATCCGCAAGCGGCCGTTCAGGTTTATTACGCGCTTCATGCGCTGCAGCATCGCGGCCAGGAAGCCTCCGGAATTACCTCAATCTATTATAACGAAGAAAAGAAGAAGAACAGGTACGCCTACCATCGCGGGAAAGGCCTCGTGCTCGACGTATTTTCCGACAATAAAATATTGACCGATGTTCTTCGCGGGGAAGGCGCTATCGGCCACAATCGTTACTCGACGACCGGCTCCAGCTCGCACTCTAATATCCAGCCGTTCAATATGATCTACCACAGCGGTATCCTATCGCTCGCTCATAACGGCAACCTGACCAATACGAACACGCTTCGGAAGAAGCTGCAGGACGAGGGAACGATCTTCCAGACTACCACGGACAGCGAACTGTTCCTGCACCTGATCGCTCACAGCCGCCAGTCGGAAAAGATAGACCAGATACAGGAAGCTCTACGCATTGCGCGCGGGGCCTACTCGCTTACGATTCTGACCGAGGAAGCTCTGTACGCGGCACGCGATCCGCACGGATTCCGTCCGCTAAGCATTGGTAAGCTTAAAGCCGGCGATAAATGGGCTTATATCGTCGCCTCCGAAACGGCGGCATTCGATATACTCGGCGCCGAGTACATCCGTTCGATAGATCATAACGAATTAGTCGTTATAGACAACGATACGCTCGCTACCGGCGAGATAAAATCATATAAGATAATCGAGGAAACCCCCGAGGCTCGCCATTGCATTTTCGAGTATATATATTTCTCGCGCCCGGACAGCAAGATATTCGGTCATAACGTAGATAAAGTCCGCCGCAAGCTCGGTAAAAACCTCGCCGAGGAAAGTCCGGTGGTTATTAAGGACGGTAAGGTCACTTGCATACCAGTTCCGGACAGCGGCAATACCGCGACCCTGGGCTATGCGAGAGTAAACAATAAGTTTTCGGATCCGACCGTGTTCGAGCTCGGCCTCATCCGCAGTCACTACGTTGGACGCACGTTTATCGCCCCGGGGCAGGACAACAGGGAATTTAAAGTAAAGACAAAGTTTAATACGGTGAAGGGTATATTAGAGGGAAGAAATATCGTAGTCGTGGACGATTCGCTGGTTCGCGGCACTACCTCGAAATCCTTGATCAAGCTAATACGCGAAGCGAATCCGAACCAAGTTCACATGAGAATTACTTCTCCGCCGATTATCTCGCCCTGCTACTACGGTATGGACTTCCCAAGCAAGGAAGAACTAATCGCAAACCACTACGACAACGAAGAGCAGATAGGCGAGGCCATCGGCGTGGATTCGTTGCATTATCTATCGGTAGAGAAGCTAATGGAATCGGTGCCCCACGACGAAGGAGTGGGCTATTGCACGGCTTGCTTTACGGGCAATTACCCCGTAGAAGTGGAAAAGACGCAGGAAAAGGATCCTCCCAAAGCGGACTAATTTTCCAATATATATCGCGGAGTTGAAAAGTGAAAGATTTGAACGTTTCAACGAGAATTAAAGGTAGCCGCGGCGAGCAAATTGCCGCGCGCTACCTCGAAAGCGAAGGCTTCGAGATAGTAAAGACAAACTTTATCTTCGGAAAGTACGGGGAGATCGACATTATCGCCAGGCTAAAGGGCGAAATAATTTTTGTGGAAGTTAAAACCCGCTCCAACACCGCATACGGCGATCCGCTGGAATCCATAACCTGGGCTAAGATCAAAAAAATCCGGCGAGCCGCCGAAGGATACCTCTACATCAATAAAATAGAGGACGTTCCCGTTAGGTTCGACGTAATCGTCGTCGATATGATGACGGATCCGCCAAATATTAATCACCTGGTAAACGCGATGTGAGCTATGATGCGATCGATTCCTGGGGCGCTGCGGCTATAGTTATGTCCTCGAAGCCGGCGTCCTGGAAAATATAGATAAAGCGCTGCTTCATCAATTCTAAGATCGCTAAAAAGGTCGCTACTAAGTGGCTTTTCGGAAGGCCGTCGGTCAATTCGAAGAAACTGATGCGTTTCTTGCTGGCCAGTTTCTCCAGTATGAATTCCTTTTTTTCCTCGGTAGAGACAGGTTCAAGCGAAACAATGTGCTCAATAGTTGGAGCTTTTTCAAGCCGCTTCATCATCTTGGCGAAAGCGGATAGAAGGTCGATTACGGATGTGTTCCGGTAAGTTTCGGTTTCGCTGACGGCCTGGCGTTCGGCATCGAAGAGGTTTCTGTAATAGGTAAAGCGTTGCTCTTCAGCCGCGAACGCGAGGTTGCGCGCGCCTTCCTTATATTTTTTATATTCGAGCAGCCGCTCCACAAGCTGGGTGCGCGGGTCCTCGGGGATTGGCTCGCCGTCCTCCGCTTCGCGCGGCAGCAGGAGTTGCGTTTTGATGTACATCAAGTTTGCCGCCATAACGAGGAACTCGCCGGCAAGCTCCAGGTCGAAGTACTGCATTAGCCGCACGTAGTTCAAGAACTCGTTTGCCAGCCTGGCAATCGGTATATCGTAAATGTTGAGTTCGTCCCTTTTGATAAAATAAAGCAGCAGATCAAAAGGACCTTCAAAATTTGGCAGAATTATCTTGTACATTATCCATTCGCAAAAATCAAGCAAGCAAAAATAATAAAAAAGAATCGGCGGGCGGCAAATTTTTTATTTTAGTATTCCGATTTAGCGCCATTTTTGAATTGAAGGACAGGACCATGACGCGATTTGTTCACCTGCATAATCACACCCATTATTCGTTGCTCGACGCGCTTCCGAAGCCGATCGAATTGCTCCGGGCGGCCGCGCGCGACGAGCAGCCCGCCTGCGCGTTGACCGATCACGGCGTCATGTACGGCGCATTCGAATTCTATAAATCCGCTGGGGACCTCGCTAAAGAGGGCCTGCCGAAGGTTAAGCCAATTATCGGTATGGAAGCCTACGTCGCCTTTGGGCATCGCGGCGAACGTGAGAACGCGCCCGGGAAAATAAAGAAAAAGCATTACGCGCACCTCGTACTGCTTGCAAAGGACCAGGCCGGCTACAAAAATCTAATGAAGCTGACCTCGCTGGCCCATATCGAGGGATTTTACTACAAGCCGAGAATAGACAAGGAATTGCTAGAACGCTTTAAGGACGGCCTCGTTGCGACGAGCGCCTGTATGGGCGGCGTAATTAATAGGTTCCTTACTGCGGGCGATTTTGATAAGGCGGTCGCGGAGACTGAATACTATCGCGACCTCTTCGGCGACGATTTCTACCTGGAGCTGCAGAACCATCACCTGGCTAACGATCCAATGCTCATCGAGAAGACGATAGAGATTTCACGGCGCCTTGGCGTAAAGTTGATCGCGACGAACGACGTTCACTATATCGATAAAAAAGACGCCGTGGCGCACAACGTGCTGCTTTTGATACGGGACGCTACGGCCGCTACAGCCGGGCAGAACAATATAAACGATCTTCGCTACGGTTCCCCGGAAATGTATTTCCGTTCTGGCGCCGAGATGGCGGAATTATTCGCGGACGTGCCGGAAGCCCTGGAAAACACGCTTGAGATAGCGGACAAATGCGATCTTAAGCTCGATTTTCAAATCTCGATGCCCGCGTTTCCGGTCCCACCGAAATACTCCACGCCGGAAGATTATTTAAAAGGCTTGGTTTACGACGGGTTGAAGGAGCGCTTCGACGGAAATATAACCGAAGAAATTGAAACCCGCGCCGAGTACGAGCTGAACGTTATCAATACGATGGGTTTCGCGGGGTACTTTCTCATTGTGTGGGACTTTATCCGGGCGGCCCGCGAGATGGGCGTGCGAGTCGGCCCCGGCCGCGGTTCGGCCGCGGGAAGCCTCGTGGCGTACGCGCTCGGAATTACGAACGTCGATCCGCTCCCTTACGCGCTGCTATTTGAACGCTTCCTGAACCCGGAACGCGTCTCCATGCCCGATATCGACATCGATTTCGCGGACGATAAACGCGATCGGGTTATAAATTACGTAAAGGATAAATACGGCGCCGACGCGGTGGCGCAAATCGTCACGTTCGGAAAGCTCTCCAGCCGCGCGGTGATCACCGACGTGGGTCGCGTGTTGGGCGTAGACCTAACGACGGTAAAAAATATTACGTCAAAAATTCCCGTGATACTTGGAAAGGTTCGCAGCGTTAAGGAAGCTCTCGCCAGCCCCGAACTCTCCTGGTGGAAGGATTCTGATGATCCGAAACTAAAGCAGTTGGCGGACTTTGCGGTCTGCCTGGAGAATCGCAACAGGAATACGGGCATCCACGCAGCCGGCGTAGTAATAGCTCCGGGCGACATTACGGACTACGTGCCAATATTCCAGCCATCGAAGACAAAAGGACAGAGCGTTGAGATAGCTACGCAATACAGCATGAAGTACCTCGAGGACGGCGGCCTGCTTAAGATGGACTTCCTCGGGCTTCGTACACTAACCGTAATCAGCAATACTTTGGCTATGATCGAGGCGAACCACGGCGAGAAGATCGATATAGACAAGATCGATTTCAACGACGAAAGAACTTACGAAATGCTGTCCTGCGGGGACACTTACGCCGTGTTCCAATTCGAATCCTCCGGCATGCGAGAGTACCTGAAACAATTGCGGCCCGGCAATCTCGAAGAAATAACGGCAATGAACGCGCTCTACCGCCCGGGACCGATGGACCAGATACCGCACTACATAGCGCGCAAGCTCGGTCGCGAAAAAGTTACGTATCTTCACCCGATCATGGAAAAATCGCTCAAGAACACGTTCGGCATTATAGTCTACCAGGAGCAGGTAATGCAGCTCGTGCAGCACATCGCCGATTTTACTCTCGGGCAAGCGGATCTGCTCCGCCGCGCTATGGGAAAGAAGAACATGGCGGGAATGAACGAGATGAAGCCCGATTTCTTCAACGGCGCCTTAAAGAAGGGCATAGACGCAAAGTGCGCGCAGGAGATCTGGGACTTGCTGTTTAAGTTCGCCGACTACGGCTTCAATAAATCGCACGCCCTCGTTTACTCCTACTTAGCCTATCAAACCGCATGGCTAAAAGCGCATTACCCAACGGAATTCTTCGCCGCGAACATGACGAACGAGCGAAACGATCAGAAGAAGATAGTCGAGCTCAAGGAAGAAGCGAAGAAATTCGGTATAAAGCTCCTGCCGCCGGATATTAACAACCCTTCCGTAGAGTTCGTCGCGCGCGACGGGAAGATCAATTTTGGTATGTCCGGGGTTAAGAACGTCGGCGCTTCCGCCGTCGAGGCCATAGTTCGCGCCAGGGAAGCCGACGGCGAGTTTAAGTCCTTCTATGACTTTTGCGTTCGATTGGACAGCAAGGCCCTGAACAGGCGAACACTTGAAGCCCTGATTTGCGCAGGCGCGTTCGACACGATTCACCCCAACAGACGCTCGTCGCTTATGGCGTCGATCGACGTTGGGCTGGAGTACTCCAAGCGCAAGAACAGTTCTGACAACATGGGTATGGACAGCCTTTTCGGGGGCGGGGAGGGCGCCTACGAGATACCTGAGCCCGCTTTAATTGAGGCGCCGGAATGGGACCCGGCGTACAGACTTGAAAAGGAGAGCGAATTTCTAAACTTTTACGTATCGGGGCATCCATTAGATAAGTACCAGGCCGCGATTAATCAATTGACGGACTTTAAGCTACTTGGAAAGCTCTCCGACGAGGACAGCGAGGTCGAGGAAGGCACGGACAATACGGGGGAAAGGGATAATATCCACATTTGCGGGCTGATCCGCGAGGTTCGTACGCGCATGGGCAAGGACGACCAGGAAATAGCGTTCGTCCAGATAGAGGATTACTACGGGAAGGCGGAATGCGCTTTTTGGAGCGATACCTTCGGCCGCTGCAGGGAATTCCTTAAGAAGGACGAAATCATATACATTACCGGAAAGGCTACTCAATTCATGGGGTCGGACCTGAAGCTCTCCGTTTACGACGCAATGCCAATGGAGAAGGCCGTTCAAGGTTTAATCGACGGCTATAAGATCTGGATTGATTTAAATAACTTCGACGAGACTGCTCTTAAAAACATTAAAGCGAGCGCCTGCGACTCGCCGGAGGAAAAGCTGAGGCTTTACTTCTTCGTGCGTGACGAATCCCGGGGGTACAAAAGAACATATATAGCGGATCAGTTGCCGCTTTCCCGTTCAAACGATTGCTATAAAAAGCTGGAGCAGGCCCTTGGAAAGAACGGAACGCTGGCATATTCCGTAAAGGAACTTCCATATTTTAAGAAAGAGCGGAAATATTATAAAAAAGCATGATAAATTAAAGCGTTCGAGTCAATTTTATCACACTTAAAGCGTATTTAAAACGTGTAAATTTAATAATTCTTACAAATATTAAGGAGCAAGAAAATGATGCGCACCGCGCTTTCTATCGTTATCGCCCTTGGGGTAGCCTTTATCTTCTTCAAAGTTATGATGCTTGCCCTGAAGGTTACTTTGACTATTGCGACGATATTTACTAACATTGTCTTTTTGCTCATAGTTGCGTTAATGGCGATCCCAATTTATATAATCATCAAAAAAAGGCTCTTTAACAAATGATTGCTGCGAAAAGTAGAATTTACGCGATAGCTTTAATAGCTATCGCTTCGACGGGCTTTTCATTATCACTGAACGCGCAGGAACCTCAGCCGATTGCTAGTCCTTACACGATCCAACTGGCAAGAATGTTGAGTAAGGATCTTTTCGAACTGAACGGAGTTCCGTATTTGCAACCCGTCGTTAAAGTAGTTAACGCTACGTCTAACTCGAGGTTTTACCACTCCGCTTATGTGCCTTCGAAGGTTAAGAGGCCATATTTCCGATTGAGCGTCAACGGTATGCTGGGATTTGTTCCTGAAAATATGAAGACATTCGACCCAAAAATACCAGCGGATTCTATTAGCATGCAGGGAGCCGCTAAATATGCGCAAATTGATTTTTTTACAGGGAAGTTAAATATTTCGGACACTGCCGGATTAGTGCATTACATTTTTCTTGATATTTTGAGGCGGGGCTTAAACGATCCAACTGGTAAATCAATAGTATTGCCTCCTTTCGCCCCGACTGCGTTAGGAAAAAGCAAGCAAAAGCTCTTTTTAAATAATGATTCTTTAAAAGCGATTGCCGCTGGGACTACAGTAACAACTCCTTTTGGTAACGTTAATGTTTACAACCTATTACCGGATCATCTGAAGGATTCGCTCAATAGCGTTTTAAAACAATTTCCCGGGGAGTTTTCATTAGCGGAAGGCGGTAATATAAATACTGTGTTAGCGGCAGTTCCGCAGTTGGAAATTGGCTCGCTTCTCGGAACTGAATTATTATTTCGATACATACCCAGTATTGATATGGGGTCTACTATCGGCGACTTTTCCTTCTGGGGCGTTGGATTAAAGCATTCTTTAAGCCAATACTTTTATGACGACTTTATTGACGAGGATATTAATCAACCGGTAGAACGCCCCTTCGACCTTGCGGCGCAGGTTGTAATGCAGGGGACGGAATTGAAAAATACTATCGGGGTTACTAACGCAAGTCTAGGAGCGAACGCGACAATGTTTAGCGCTAGTTTAATAGGCAGCAAAAAGTTCGGGGAATACTTCGAAGCGTATGGCGGATTAGCGTACGAGAGCGTGGAAATTAAATCCAGATACCGATACTATTTGCCGGTGGACATGCAGTGGTCTCTAGGAATGCTTCAACGATATGAAACGAAACCTATCCCGGGCGATCCGTATAATCAGGGAGACACGCAGCCCCAAACGACTAGCATAAACCTGAAGGAATCAAGCATAAAAGGCGTCGTCGGCCTTTCGACTACGTTTTATAACGTCTCGATATTCCTGGATTACAACATCAGCAAGTTTAGCATTTTCACGTTCGGGCTTGCATATAAGTTTTAGCACAATGATTTCGAACAATTAATAATACGGTAAAAAATGGCAAAAATAATTGACGGCAAAAAGATAGCCGCGGAAATTCGCGAAGAAATAAAGCAAAAAGCCCTCGACTTAAAGTTGACCAAGGGAGTTACGCCCGGGCTGGCGCTACTGCTCGTCGGGACCAACCCCGCTTCGGAAATTTACGTTCGCAGCAAGATCAAGGCTTGCGAAGAGGCAGGTTTTAATTCATTTAACCATGTAATGTCCGACACGGCTACCGAGGAAGAGGTTCTTGCCCAGATCGATCATTGGAACAAGGACGAGAACGTCCACGGTATTTTAGTTCAAATGCCATTGCCTAAGCATATCAACGAGCAAAAAGTTATCCGCGCTATTTCGCCGGCAAAGGACGTAGACGGCTTCCACCCGGAAAACATCGGCAGGCTCGTTATCGGGTTGGATAGCTTCGTGCCCTGCACTCCGTTGGGCATACTTGAAATGATCAAACGCTCGGGAATTTCCCTGAGCGGAAAGCACGTCGTTGTAGTCGGTAGGAGCAATATCGTCGGGAAACCTATCGCGAATTTACTCTACCAAAAGAAACCGGAAGCGAACGCCATCGTCACGATTTGCCACACAGGGGCGCAGGACTTATCGCGCTACACCCGCGACGCGGACGTAATAATTGCGGCAGTCGGGAAGCCGAATGCAATTAAAGCGGACGACGTAAAGGAGGGCGCGGTCATTATCGACGTTGGAATTAATAGGGTGGCGGACGAAACGAAGCCAAAGGGCTATCGCATCGTCGGCGACGTGGATTACGAAGGGGTATTCGATAAGGTCTCGGCTATTACGCCCGTTCCCGGCGGCGTAGGCCCGTTGACTATCGCTATGCTGCTGTCAAACACTTATAAATCAGCGGCGTCCGTCGCTTGGTGCACTGTACTTTTTGGATAAAAAATGGCTCAGATAGAAGAAATAAAGATTATTTTTGAAGACGAAAATTTCTTAGCGGTTTACAAACCGGCAAACATATTAACGATACCGGACAGGTTCGATCGCGAAGCGCCGAACCTGTCCGCCATATTGAATCGCGAGCGCGGCAAGGTATACGTAGTGCATCGCCTCGATAGAGAAACCTCGGGCATTTTGCTGTTCGCCAAGACGGCCGAAGCGCATAAAAATCTTAACACTCAATTCCAGGAACGTAAAGTTCAACGTATTTATCATGCCGCATTGCGGGGTAAGCCCCCTCGCGATTACATGGAAATCGACATACCGCTCGCTCCGAGCATAAAGCGAAAGGGAACGGTCATGCCCAGCGTAAGAGGAAAAGAATCGTTAACAATTCTTACAGTGCTGGAGAAGTTCCGTTCTGCCAGCTTAGTCGAATGTAATTTGATAACAGGCCGCCAGCATCAATTACGAGTGCATGTCGCCGCCGTCGGCGCCCCGCTTCTTGTCGATGAGATCTACGGTTCGGACTCGCAATTTTTCCTATCCTCAATCAAGCGAAAATACAATATTCCGAAGGGCGAGATCGAAAAACCGCTCATTTCCCGGATCACTATGCACGCCTATTCATTAAAGTTCGAGAGCCCCTCGACGGGCGAACCTCTCGAATTGTCTGCCAATTATCCCAAGGATTTCGAGATACTTCTAAAAAATTTACGGAAATACAGCGCGATTTAAACGTTTTATGTTTAAATTTGTAACTTAATTATTGTCTTAATTGTCTTAATATAAGTTCGGAAACACTATCTTCATAGGGATTTATCATGCTTAAAAGTATTACTAAAGCGGCGTTTTTCATCTTTCTCGCCGGTTCTGTAGTTGAATCGTTCGCGCAATTCAATATCAAGGACCAGACGCCGTACTATATGCATCCGGATTTCGTCACAGCTAAGACTGCCGGTTACTGGAAAGGCGGATTTCCGCTAATAGGTAAGGTAAAGTATGTGGCGGCGCCTCCTGAAGTATTAAAATATAAACCTGCAATTACCAGGTTGCTTAACCAGGAAGGCGGTTTTGAGCTCGTCAATATTTCGCCCGGCGAAAACATGCAATCCGAGACCTGGATAGCAATTAATCCTAAAAACCCCAATAATATTATAGCCACTGCAAACGACTATAAGTTTATCGGCGGCTATCAGAACTACAGGATGAGTTCCTGGAGATCCATGGACGGCGGTAAAACATGGCTTCACGCCACTACGGCGGCGAACCTGAACGCTTACATCGGGAGAGCATCCACAGGCGGTATGACTATATTCGATCCCGGCGTTGCATTCAACGCGGACGGCAACGCCCTATACTCATACGGCTTCACCCAGACAGAAGCCCCGCAGAATAAAGATGAAAACGGCGTCTTCGTTGCCGCGACAACCAACGGCGGAGAAACGTGGGAAGGCTGGGGAACTGAAGCCGAAACTCCTAAAATTCTACCTGTCGCGCTTTCGAAAAGCGAAAGCAATCTCGTGTTCCACGACAGGTATACGATCGCGTGCGACAATAATGAAAATTCACCCTACAAAAACAATTACTATATTGCATGGCAACGCTTTAAATATAAAGACGGCATAGCGTTTAGAAGCTCTAATGATTTCGGCGTTACATGGTCTAGCGAACAGAATCTTGGCTCCGGCGGCACGCAAGCTCCCGTTCCCGCCGTGGGACCCGACGGCGAAGTCTACGTCGCCTGGATCCGTAGCGACTACCAAAACAACAAAGCTGCGGCGGACGTACGCGTGTCGTTTAACGGAGGGAAAACCTTCGGTAATACTTCTACCGCTCAAAGCGTTTATTCAATAGGCGATCGAAATGCATCTTCCGGTAGATTCGTGTTGACCGCAAAGCAAAGTATGCGCGTTTCCTCGCCGCCCCAGATCGCGGTAGATCGTTCAAATAAGTCTACTCGCGGCTATGCGTACGTCGTGCAGGCGGGACGCGAAACCGCCGGCGGTAAATACGGTATTTATGTTTCACGCACTACCGACAAAGGCAAAACATGGAAGTCGAATATACGCATTGACAATAGCGAGATACGCAACGATATGTTCTTCCCCTCGATAGCAGTAGATCCTATTACCGGCATGGTAGTCGTGTTCTACTACAGCTCGCAGAACGATCCCAACAATCGTGGCTACGACGGTTACCTTGCCTTTTCCAAAGACGGCGGCGACACCTGGAAGCAAATCAGGTTGACTCCTGAAACGCACTATATAGATTCAGAAGGCGACGTCGCGTACCAGGGCGAAGCGGGCAACTATTACTGGGGAGATTACACCGGCATCGACGCCTACAACGGTAAAATTTATCCTCTCTTTTGGATGGGCGATAAAAATTCTCCCGATCCGTATAACTTTGGTTCGCTCGATTTATTTACCGCTCTCATCTCGACTAATCCATTGCCTCCCACTAATCTTGTGGCCGATAACGTCGACGGCGGTCAGGCAAAAGTAAAGCTAACGTGGACGCATCCTGCTACGGATATGCTCGGCGAGGCATTGCCCGACTTTAAGATCTACGTTTATAGGGACAATCAGAAGATAGGCGAAGTAGATAAATCAGCCGCCGCCGAGTATACCGACGCTAGCGTTGCCGACGGTCAGCTATACAAATACGCTCTTAAGACAGTTCTCCCATCCGGCCAGGAGAGCATACTAATCGAAACGACTATCGCCGCCGGCGGAGCGCGCCAGCCAAATCCTCCCACGGAACTTTCATGGCGCCCGGCTTCCAACGGACTTATCCTTTCCTGGAAGAACCCGACTACGGCTGTCGATAATTCGCAATTGAAGGACTTAGAGAAAATTAACGTTTATCAGAACGGCGTTTTCGTAGCGTCCGTTAATAAAGAACAGATAAGCGGCGTAGCTTACACGGCGACTACCGTTCCGCTTCCGACGGAGAAATTCTATAAGATTACTCTTAAAGCGGTCGGCCTCCGCGGCGGCGTCGAAACGGAATCCATTTCATCCGAAGAAATTATTGTTTACTCCGGCCCGGCGTTTGAAGCGTATGAAGAGAACTTTGACAATTCAAACAGTCAAAAACAACTTTATACAAATGGGAACTGGGCTCCGACCAGCGCCGTTAAAGCTTCCGGCAGCAGCTCATTTACTGATTCGCCTACCGGGAATTATAATAACAACGCATCCAATTGGTTCATGCTTCCTCCCGTCGTAATCAGTCCATTAACTAAAACGTTGTCGTTCAATCAAATCGCGCTTATACATTCGTCGGATTACGGTTTAATTGAAGTCTCCAACGATTTCGGCAAGACGTTCAAGCCTGTTCGCGGCGTCGATATCCGCTTCTCCGATAAATTCGTAAAGGGCAACGCTGCCGCAAGCCAATGGGTGATGCTCGACCAGGACCTCTCGAAGGACTTTATGGGCGACACAGTATTGGTGCGCATTGGCTTGTACTCTAATAGCCTTTCGAACGACGACGGCTGGTACATCGACGATATTAAATTTGACGGATCCGTAGCGGGAATTAGCGAGGTTAGCTCACCGCAGCTTAAGGCCAGCGTATCGCTTTACCCGAATCCTGCCCACGAAGCGTCGACCATATCGCTTAGCATTAATAACTCCGCGAACGTCGTAATGGGCGTTTACGATTCGATGGGTAGAATGTTAGCCGAGCTTGCCAATGGCGGTATTATGCCCGGCAGCTATACCTACTCGTTTAACGCGGCAAATTATGCCGACGGCGTTTACTACGTTCGTTTAACAGTCGACGGCGAGACTCGCGCCACGCCTTTCGTTATCGCTAAATAAAAAATAAAAACCAGCGGGAGGTCCGTTGAAAACGGGCTTCCCGCAGTTTGTAAGATACTTGAGGACTGAGTTTATAGTCCTCTTTTTGTTTAATTTCCGAGGATAAGGGATGCCCGGACGAAGAAGAAAACCAAAAGATAATACAATCGCGGAATCGCCCGCATCGCAGGAAGAAAAATCAATCCAAGCTCCCGTCGCCGCTCAACCGGCCAGGAAGCCTGATTCGAATCGAGTGGCTAAACCCGCGTCGAAGGCGCCGCGCGGTAAAAGCGCGTCGACTCCGAAATCTGAAGTTGCTCCAAAGCAGGATAAAGCGCCTGTCGCCGTTGCCGGACCAAAAAAAGATAAAGCGCCGAAAGCTGAAGCGTCGTCAGAAATTGTAACAAAGCAGCGCGCTATAACGCAGGAACCGTCAGCTACCAAGCCGCAAACATCGCCTATGAAAAAAGGCGACAAAAAGGCTCCCGATGGAAGGAAACCGCATGTTGAAGCTAAGTCGCAAGCTAACGCAAAGACAGAAACGCAACGCAGTTCGGTCGCCGAGCCTCAAACGGTTGTCGGATGGACTGCAATAGTTGGAGTCCCGCAGGCTGAAGTTATACTAAACGTTCCTCTCGAAACGGGGAAAGAAATTCCTCTGAAATCAAAGAGAAGCTCCCGCCGTGGCGGCAGAGGAGGCGTTCGCCAGAGACAACGTAAAGCCGAAGCCCTGGCCCGCGAACAGGCTGAAGATTTATCAAGAAATGAAAACAGCGCCGAGGAAATAACTCCCAGGTTATCCGAGAAGAGAGCCGAGGCGTCTGAAATTAAGGAAATTCAACCGAGGGAACCCCAAGAAGGCGAGAGCTCCCAGCCGGAGGAACAGAAAAAGTCTAATTCCAGAAATAGACGTAGCTCAAGCCAGAGGCGCAGGAAGCAAGCCGAAAAGAGAGCCGCCACTGAAGCTGCGGCCGCTGCGCAGGTAAAGGAAGAAATCGCGGCGGAACCGGAGCTGGAACCTGAGGAGCCGGAAGAGGAAGATATCGACCTCAAAGCCCCTCGCAAGAGAGGCGCGAGGCTGAGACTCGAGGCGCCTAAAGAATATGCCGTAAAGAATAAAATGCGGGAACGATTGTATTCGAAACTCGAGATCGAGGACGAGAATATTACCAAGATATATCGCTCCGTTGAGAAGTTCCTTATATCAAAAATTCAGATCAATAGCGAACATAAACTGCTTTGCGCAGTCTCCGGCGGCGTGGACTCCGTAGTACTGCTCGACGTGTTGGCGCAACTGAAAAGCAAAATTGAATTTTCCTTGGTGGTTTGCCACTTTAATCATAAACTCCGCGGCGCCGACGCCGACGCCGACGAGGCGTTCGTGCGCAAGCTGGCGGCCGATTATAATCTTCAATTTATATCCGGCGCCGGCAACGTAGCCGGTTACGCAAAGAAGAATTCATTGAGCGTAGAAAGCGCTGCCAGGGCCCTTCGCTATAACTTCTTTGAGAGAACGTCGAGAAGCATTAAAGCGGACTTTGTCGTAATGGCCCATACCTACGACGACGCCGCCGAAACGTTTATGATTAACCTCATCAGGGGCTCGGGGCTCGCCGGGCTCTCAGGAATCACTCCCGTTCGCCGGTTCGTAAAGAACATTATGATCGTTCGACCTTTGATCGATACGACAAAATCAAATATAATCGAATACGCCGACCGAAGAGATTTAAATTGGCGCGAAGACCTTACGAACACACTTGTAAAATATACGCGCAATAAAGTGCGTCACGAATTGCTCCCATTTATGAAGGAGAGGTTTTCCCCGGCAATTGTCGAGTTGATTAACCGCGCAGCCGGCTTGATCTCCGGGGCGAACGAGTTCGTAAAGAACTACGTGCAGGAGCGTTTGGACGAATGCGTAATTGACGTTAAGCCGGAGAGCTTTTCAATCTCTATCGGTTCGCTGATGGCATACGGAAAATTTATCCGAGGCGAAATAATTCAATACGCGCTTCGGAAGTATTTCCGCTCGCTTTCCCTGCCTCTAAAGTCTATCGACGCCATCCTGAATTTAATGAATTCGGACACGGGGGCAATCGCCGACGTTTCAAAGAATTTTATGGTCGCGCGCGATCGTGAAGCCCTAATCTTTATGCGCAAAAGCAAGAGGGTGGAAATCGACCGGATGATCCTCTCGGAGGGCGAGTACAAGATCGGAGGAATTAGGCTTTCGCTAAAGAAAGTCACCAAAAAAGAAGCGAAGTTTTCCGAAGATACCAATATTGAATTTTTGGATTACGACCTAGTTCCGAAGATACTCTACGTTCGAAACTGGCGCGAGGGCGACACGTTCAATCCGCTTGGCATGGAGGGCGCGATGAAGATCAGCGATTTCCTGATCAATACAAAAACGCCCATCACCGAGAAGCCGTACGTATACTTAATGAGCTCGCGCACGCAAGTGATCTGGGTAATTGGCAAGCGAATCAGCAACGCTTTCAGAGTTACCAACAGAACGAAGAACTTCCTTCGGGCGGAAGTGACAATACTAAATGACAAGAAAAACTAACGGTAATCGAATGAGACCAAAAATACGCATTGGAGAGCTTGAATTTGAAGTGATGATTCCCGCCGAGCAAATAGCGGAATCGATAAAGAATCTTGCAAAACGCATAAACGAAGATTATCGCAACAAACAGCCGCTATTAGTCGTAACGCTTAAGGGAGCGATAATATTTGCCGCGGACCTGGCCCGCGAGCTCGACATAGATTGCGAGATCGAAGCCGTTCGCGCCAAGAGCTACGGCGGCGGATTGGAAACGTCCGGCCGCGTAAACCTTGCGCTCTCGGATTTGAACATCGAAGGTCGAGACGTAATCATCATCGAAGACATTGTCGACACCGGGTTAACTCTTCAATCTATTTATGAGACGCTCCTTCCCAACCGCCCCGCCAGCCTGGAAGCCGCTACGCTTCTCTCGAAGCCCGCTATGCGCCAGGTCAGCGTTCCGGTAAAATATATTGGGCTGGAGATCGAGCCTAAGTTTGTCGTTGGTTTCGGACTGGATTACATGGAAAAAGGCAGGAATTTGCCTTGTATTTATTCGCTTATAGAAACGTTAAGTTAAAAATAATTTAATAAAAATTAAGAAAATATTAGTACGTCTCTTTTTGCAATATTAAAGACACAAAAAGAGCAATCGGAGGCTATCGGAGATGGGGAATCCCTCGGATAACAAGAGACAGAACCCTTTTAATGAATTCAAAAAACCGGGCGAAAACAAAACGCCGCAAAATATGATGCGTAATTTGCTTCTTTGGTTGATTATCGGCGCAGGCGTATTAACAGTTTATATCTTTATGCAAGGCGGAGCCAAGCAGGAATGGCCGGTTTCCTACACTGAATACCAGGCCTTTTTAGATCAGGACTTGATCAAATCGGCTGTAATCACTAAATCGCAATTGAACGATTTCGAATTTAAAGGGCAATTAAAACAAAAAGTTACAGTAAATATAGACGGAAGGCCTCGGGAAATAACGAGCTTCAGGACTAAATTAGGCTTCATCGACTCAAAAACTGAAGAGATTTGGCAATCTAAAGGGATTTACTTTAAGTACGAGGAAGGGGACAACCCCTGGTGGGGCGCTATCGTATCGCTGCTGCCATGGTTGCTCCTGATCGGCGCTTACGTCTTCTTCCTACGTAGGATGCAGGGCGGCGGAGCGAACAACAAGGGAATATTTTCCTTTGGCAAGTCCAAGGCTAAGCTTATGAGCGAAAGCGCTACGAAAATTACTTTTAACGACGTAGCGGGCGCCGACGAAGCTAAGTATGAATTGCAGGAAGTTATTGAATTCTTAAAGGAGCCCGGCAAGTTCCAAAAGCTCGGCGGCAAGATACCCCGCGGAGTGCTCCTTTTAGGACCTCCCGGAACTGGCAAGACGCTATTGGCTCGCGCCGTGGCAGGGGAGGCCGGCGTGCCTTTCCTTTCGATCTCCGGCGCGGACTTCGTCGAAATGTTCGTGGGCGTGGGCGCAAGCCGCGTGCGCGACTTGTTCGAGCAAGCTATAAAGAATTCTCCCTGTATAATATTTATCGACGAAATCGACGCCGTCGGACGTCAGCGCGGAGCCGGTCTCGGCGGCGGCCACGACGAGCGCGAGCAAACTTTAAACCAATTGCTCGTGGAGATGGACGGCTTCGAACAGAATAATGGAATAATAGTTATAGCCGCGACGAACCGCCCAGACGTGCTGGACCCCGCGCTTCTTCGCCCGGGTCGATTCGACAGGCAGGTCGTAGTCGATATGCCGGACGTTCGCGGGCGCGAAGGTATCTTCAAGGTGCATACGAAGAGAATCCCTCTTAGCCCCGACGTAAACCTGCAAATTCTAGCGAAAGGCACGCCCGGACTTTCTGGCGCCGACATTGCCAATATCGTTAACGAAGCCGCTCTCTTCGCCGCTCGCCGCAATAGCGACCGCGTAACTATGTTCGACTTCGAGAACGCTAAAGATAAAGTAATAATGGGCATCGAGCGCAAGAGCCTCGTCATTTCCGACAAAGAAAAAGAAATGACCGCTTACCACGAAATGGGCCACGCCCTAGTAGGCAAGTACCTGCCCAACGCCGATCCCGTGCATAAGGTTACTATCATTCCCCGCGGCAGGGCGCTTGGCGTAACTTCGTACTTACCGAAAGAGGATTACCACTCCTTCTCGCGCGAATACATCGAAGCGCAGCTCGTTATGCTTATGGCAGGCCGCGCGGCGGAAAGGATAATTTTCAACAACTTGACGACCGGAGCCGCTAACGATATCCAGCGAGCAACTAAATTAGCCCGGAGGATGGTATGCGATTGGGGTATGAGCGCGGCAATCGGTCCCGTAACGTACAACACGCAGCAGGAAGAAGTGTTCCTGGGACGCGAAATCTCGCAGCCAAAGGATCACTCGGAAGAGACGCAAATAATAATCGACACCGAGGTGCGTTCGATCCTTATCGCCGCGCACGACAATGCGATAAAGATTTTATCGGAAAATATAGACATGCTGCATAAGACGTCGCGTATCTTGCTCGAACGCGAAATACTCGACGGCGAAGAGCTCGACATTATACTGGCAGGCGGCGAATTGCCCCCGCTTACGAAGCAGCAGCTCAACGCTATGCGTTCTATGGATTTAAATAAAGATCAAGCTGAAAAGCAAATGTAATAAATAGAATGAAGCGCCGCGTATTTAAAATATATGCGCGGCGTTTCGTTTATTTTTAATACATGTATATATTTATTGAATTTTATTTCTCAAACAAAAAATTACGTATCTTTTACAAGACGAAAGGGTATAACTTGAAGACTGTACAGATCTCATTAGACAGGACACGCGAACTCTGGCAGAGACAAAAAGGAATGTGCGCTCTGACTGGGAAAAAATTTGAAAATGAAACGGACGCTTCCGACAGGATATACTTACAACTCGACGAGAGCGGCGAACCGGCTGGCGACAACATAGTGATGGTTTGGAAAAGCGCCGACGAACTCGCGGAATTGGAATCCGGGGTTCGTAAAGCGCGGAAATATAATTTTCCTTATGCCGGCTTTAGCGAATATTCCGAGGAAGAACGACTCCGCGACGCCCGCGAATTGACCGAATCCGCCCTGCAAAAAGCCGAATCGATGGACCGTTACAACGACGCCAGGACGCTGCTTCGCGAAGCCCAACAAACTGTCGGCTCGCTTGCGCCACGCGGGGAAGCGAACGACGAATTGCGCGATGCGCTTAACGCAGGCCTGGACAAAATAAATCAGAAACAAAACGAAGAAAAAGATAAATTTGAGCGCGAATCCGCCGAGAATTATGACCAGCTTGTCGGCAAGATAAACGAAGCAATCGAGACTGCGCGCTCCATGGAAAGCTTCAAAGAGGCGCGCCAGACGCTAATGAACGCGCAGGCCCTCTATAAGGACGCGACGCTCGCACGCAAACGCCGCGACGAATTCAACGCGATCATCCAAAAAGCGCTCGAAGAACTAAACGAACGGCAGCGCGCCGATCGCGAAAACTACGAGATGGAGTGCATAGAAAACTACCACGCGATGAAAGCGAAGATCGAGGAGGGAGTGCGGGCCGCCGAAGCCGCCACGAATTACGGCAAAGCCCGCGAAAGACTCATCGCGCTGCAGGGAGAAATAAAATCCCTAAAGCTAATGCCCGGCAACCGCGAGGAACTTTACCAGATTATCCGCACCGCGTTCGAAGGGATAAACGAACGCCAATCGAAGGAAAGGAAAGAATTTGATAAAGAGACTACCGATAATTATGAAAAGATAAAAGTAGTCGTGGACGAAGCAATTGATTTCGCTCAAAAATCCCCAATGTACAAGGACGCGCGCGAAGCTCTCATTGCAGCTCAGGGCCAGATAAAAGGCTTGAGATTGCGCAACGAGCATCGCGACGAGCTCTATGGCCGTATCCGCGCCGTATTCGAGGATCTGAATCGCCGTCAGACTGCAGAAAAAGAAGGATTCGAACAGGAAACCTCCGAAAATTATGCAAGATTGCTCGCGCGAATTGAAGAAATCCACGAAAGCATCAGCGATAAATCCGAGTTTAAGATAATCCGCGATAACCTGATCGCAGTACAGAGCGAAGTGAAGATCGCAAAATTAAAGCGCGAGCAGCGCAACGAGCTCTTTGCCAAGCTGCGCCGTTCCTTTGCCAAGTTCGACGAAGTTAAGGATAATTACTTCGCCAATCGTCGCGAGATGAAGAAGAATAAGCTCGGCGGTATAAAAGAAACTCTCGAAAGCAAGCTCGCCCGCTTGGAAGAATCGCTCTCGCGCGACCGCGATTCGCTCGCGTTCCAGCTCGGAAAGTTGGACCAGGTCCGCGAAGGCGAAAAGCAAGAAGAAATTAAAGCGGAAATTCAGGCTAAGATCGCCGAGATAGAAGCAAGACTCCGCGAAAAGCAAGAAAAAATAGCGGAGACCATAAAAAGGCTCGAGGACATCGACGCTGAAATTATTTGGGAAGAGCAGGAAGCCAACGCTCGCCGCGCCGAAAACGCTCCCGAAGGCGCCGCCCCGGAAGCCGCTGAGAACGTCGAAGCTACCAACGCCGGCGAACTCGGAAATATGCCCGACGAAACGACGGAGAAAGACGCTAACGACGAAAGTAAGGAATAATTTACCGGAATATTCTTATTTTTATCGTTTGAATAATTAACGCTTACTAAAATCAATTTTGGAAAAAGCATGATGAAAAAGCAGATTGCAAAATTTGCGACGGCGGCTTTTGCGCTTGCCGTACTCTCCCTGCCGTTTACGGCTTGCGGGAAGAAAGGAAACGATCCCCAGATGGAAAAGCAGCTAAAGGAATTTATCCAGGAATACGAGAAAACTGCCAAGCCGCTCTATCGCGATTGGCAATTGGCTTACTTTAACGCGTCGATAAACTCTACGCCGGAAAATTGGGATAAGGTTGCCGCATACGAAATGCAGGTCAATTCCTTCCTCTCCGACAAAGCCAGGTTTGCAAGGCTTAAAAAGATTTACGATTCCAAGGCCGTCGGCGACGAAATGCTTTCGCGCCAGTTAAAAGTAATTTACAACGAATTTATGGCCAAGCAGATCGACACCAACAAGCTAAACGAAATGACTAAAATGAGCAGCCAAATCGAGCTGAAATACTCTAATTTCCGCGCCGTTGTCGATGGCAAAAAGCTGAGCGATAACGACGTTGAAACGGTATTAAAGACTTCGATCGACAGCAAACAGTTAGAAAAGACATGGCTTGCCCATAAATCAATAGGTCCGCTCGTCGCCCAGGATATTATCAATCTCGTAAAGAAGCGCAACGAAGCCGCTCGCGAGCTTGGTTTCAAGAATTATCATGACATGAGCCTTCGCCTAAGCGACCAGGACCCCGAAGAGATTAGCAAGCTCTTCGACGAATTGGACAATTTAACCCGCGACGCGTTCAAGAACCTTAAGGCGGACATGGATTCCAAATTGGCCGCCCGCTTAAAGATCAAACCCGAAGAATTAATGCCCTGGCACTATCAGAATAGATATTTCCAGGAAGCTCCGCAGATCTATTCGCTTGATCTTGATCAATATTACAAAGGCAAGGACCTCGTTAAGCTTACCAGCCAATACTACGCCGGGTTGGACGTGCCCTGCGACGACATCATAGCCCGCAGCGACCTTTTCGAGAAGCCTAACAAGAATCAGCATGCCTATTGCATTAATATAGATCGCGACGCTAAGGATATCCGCGTGCTCTGCAACGTAAAGGACGACTCCAAATGGGCTGAAACCATGCTCCACGAGTTTGGCCATGGCATTTACGAGAAATATTACGACGAGAACCTTCCCTGGGCTCTAAAGACGCCCGCGCACATCTTCACTACCGAAGCAATCGCGATGATGTTCGGAAGAATGCCCAGCAGCCCCCAATGGATGCTCGATATGAAGGTAATCGATCAGAACCAAATGGGAACTATCGGCGACGTGCCCTCGAAAATACTACGCCTTCAGCAGCTCGTTTTCAGCCGCTGGTCGCAGGTAATGTACAGGTTCGAGAAATCGATGTACGAGAATCCCGACCAGGACTTGAACAAGCTCTGGTGGGACCTCGTAGAGAAGTACCAGATGATCAAGCGCCCCGCGGGCAGAACGTCCCCGGACTGGGCTACGAAGATCCATATTGCAACCAGCCCCTGCTACTACCATAACTATCACTTGGGCGAACTCTTCGCCTCGCAGCTCTATTACGCAATTAACAAGAACGTATTAAAGCAAGACCCTGCAAAGAGTAATTCCTGGGTAGGCAGAAAAGAGGTCGGCGATTTCCTTAAGAAGAACGTCTTTGGCGTCGGCGCCCGTTACTACTGGAACGACATGATAGAAAAAGCTACCGGCGAAAAATTAACCGCTAAGTACTATGCGATGCAATTCGTCAAGTAAAGCGGTATATAGCAAACTGCGTTAATGTAATTAAACTATATAAGTTTACGAACGCTAATCGCAGAAGAGAAGAAAATAAAGCTCCGCAAATCAAACTTGCGGAGCTTTTTTAATGCGATAAAAATCGTTCATAAATCAAAGAAACTTTAGTAAATTTGCAGTTCGTAGTTTTGTCGCTTTGCTAATTGCGCGGCTGAATTTTTTACTAACAATCAGAAGAGTGCATGGAAAAACAAAGGACAATTGAAAAATCTGTATCGTTTTCCGGTATTGGTCTCCACACAGGGAACCCTTCCGTTATAACGTTTCATCCGGCCCCGGAAAATTACGGGTACAGATTTGTCCGTACAGACCTTGAAAACATCGTTGAAATACCGGCATTGACCGAGTACGTCGTCGATTTGTCTCGGGGCACGACTCTCGGCAAGGATGGAATATGCGTCCACACCGTCGAGCACGTCTTAGCCTCTCTCGCCGGATTAAAAATAGATAATTGCAAAATCGAGCTCTCAGCTAACGAACCCCCTGTGGTTGACGGCAGCTCTATGCCGTACGTAGAGGCTTTGCTCCAGGCCGGCTTCCGCGAGCAGGACGCCGAGCGCGAATATTTCGTCGTCGAGGAAACAGTTCGCTACACCAACGAAGCCAAGCAAGTAGACATAGTGGCGCTCCCTACCGACGATTTCCGCATTACGGTAATGATCGACTACTTCAACCCGGCGTTGGGCAGCCAGCACACCGGGCTTTTTGATCTTGAAAAAGAATTTGTTAACGAATTTGCCCCGGCCCGCACTTTTTGCTTCCTAACGGAAGTGGAAATGCTGCACCAGCAGGGCTTAATTAAAGGCGGCAGCCTCGAGAGCGCGCTCGTCATAGTCGACAAGGAAATGAACGACGGCGAGCTTAATTCTATAAAAGAACTCTTTAGATTGAACGAAGCCCCGGAGCTGGGCGAAAACGGGTTCCTTAATAATACTAAGCTTAGATTTAAGAATGAGCCCGCTCGCCATAAGTTGCTGGACATGATCGGCGATCTAACTTTAATCGGCGTGCCGATAAAGGCCCAAATCCTTGCCGCTCGCCCCGGTCACGCTTCCAATTTCGAATTTGCAAAAAAAATTCGCGCTCTCTATTTAGAGCAGAAGCGCACCCGCAAATATAAACCGGGCAAGCATACCGAAATCGTAATGGATATCCAGAAGATATTTGAAATGCTTCCTCATCGCTATCCATTCCTCTTAGTCGATAGGATAATTGATTACGACGAAGAGAACGAAACGATTATCGGCTACAAGAACGTAACGATCAACGAGCCCTTCTTCAACGGGCATTTCCCGGGCAAACCGATAATGCCGGGCGTGCTGATACTCGAAGCGATGGCTCAAACCGGCGGGATCATGATGTTCCACAAGATAGCGGACCCGGTAAAGAAGCTCGCTTTCTTCACAAGAATCAATAACGCGAAATTTAAAAACCCCGTGCTGCCCGGAGACCAGGTGGTTTTCGAACTTAAAAAGGTCGGCAGCAGGCTTAATATATTTATGTTTAAAGCGACGGCCTACGTTAACGGCTCGGTGGTTGCCGAGGCTGAACTCCAGGCCGCAATAGTTGATAGGTAAACATGGGCGTAACTATTCATCCTTCAGCGATTGTCTCGCCGAAAGCTAAGCTTGGCGAAGACGTAAAGATTGGCGCATTTACTATAATTGAAGACGACGTAGAAGTTGGCGACGGAACTGAAATTCGTTCCTCCGTAGTGTTAGCCGGCGGCGCGAGGATCGGCGCGAAATGCCGCATCTGCGCCGGGGCAGTGATCGGGACGGAACCGCAGGACCTTAAATTCCAGGGCGAATCGACGTACGCTTACGTTGGCGAGAATACGCTCGTGCGCGAGTACGTAACGATCAACCGTGGCACCCACGAGACGGGCGAAAGCCGCGTCGGCGCGAATTGTATGATAATGGCCTATTGCCATGTAGCGCACGATTGCCAGGTGGGCGATAACGTTATAATGTCCAACGTAACGCAGCTTGGCGGCCACGTCACGATCAAGGATTGGGTCGTGCTCGGCGGCGTCGTTAAGGTGCATCAATTCTGCAAGATCGGCGCCCACGCGATGATCGGGGCGGATTGCAAAATAGTTAAGGACGTTCCTCCTTTTACCTTGATCGGTCGCATGCCGCCGCAGGTCGAGGGCGTTAATAAGGTTGGTTTGCGCCGGCGTGGCTTTTCAATGGAAGCGATCCAGGAAATTGAAAAGTTCTACGATACGATCCTATTTTCCGGCTTGAACAATAAGGACGGGATAGAGGAGATCCGCCGCCGCGGGAATATCATACCCGAAGTGCAGCAGTGCATCGATTTTATCGAGAGCTCCACTCGCGGCATCCACAGATAATTTTGATACATTTAACTTTAAAATACAATTGGAGAATAAATGAACATATTAGTTTGCGTTTCGAGAGTGCCCGATACCGCTTCGCGCATTAATATTGCGTCGGACGGCAAGAGCTACGACAAAACGGGCATCAAATTTATCGTCAATCCCTACGACGAATTCGCGCTTGAAGAGGGCTTGCGCCTTCGCGAAAAGAACGGGGGAACGGTAACGGCTTTGGTAGTCGGCGGCGAGCAAGCCGTTGAAAACCTCCGCACCGCGCTCGCTATGGGCGTCGATAAAGCAGTTTTAGTCAAAGCGGACGCCGAAGGTCGCGACTCCTATTACGTCGCTGAGAACATCGCCGCGTACGCCCGCGAAATCAATCCCGACATTATCCTTATGGGCCGCCAGAGCGTCGATTTCGATTCTCTTCAAATGCCCGCCCTCGTCGGCGAAGCGCTTGGTATGCCTTCCGTATCGGTGGTAGCTAAATTGACGATCGACGGAACGAAAGTAACTGCCGAGCGCGACATCGAAGGCGGAAAGGAAACAGTCGAAACTACGCTTCCCTGCATTATCTCCGCGCAAAAGGGACTTAACGATCCCCGCTATCCCAAGCTTCCCGACATCATGAAAGCTAAATCCAAACCGATCGAGCAGCGCGAAGCAGTCGCAGCGGACAGCCGCGTTGAAACGATTAAAATGGAAATTCCATCCAAGTCCCGCGCAGGCAAGATACTTGGCGACAGCGACGCCGACATCGACGAATTGGTTCGCATTTTACACGAAGAAGCAAAAGTAATATAAGGAAGCGATAATAATGAGCAAAATACTAATATATATCGAGCAAAACGGCGACGTCCTTAAAAGATCCTCATACGAATTAGCTACCGCCGCGAAAGCGCTTGGCGGCGAAATAATCGGCGCGGCGATCAATTGCTCCGAAGCCGCTTTGAAGACGGCCGGCGAGTACGGACTTACCCAGGTATTTAATTTAAAGAGCGACGCCCTTTCGAGCTATTCTTCGACCGGCGCCGCGGAAGCTATCGCTTCCTTCGCAAAGGACCAGGGCGCGGACGTAGTCCTGTTCGCCGCTAACTCCGTCGGCTTGGAAATAGCTCCGCGCGTAGCCATTAAGCTCGGCGCAGGTTATATCGCCGATTGCGTTGCGTTAGCAAGCTCCGGCGGCGACATCGAAGCCAAAAAGCCCGTCTTTGCCGGCAAGGCTTTAATTACGCAAAAGATCAAAACCCCGGTTAAAGTATTCTCGCTGCGTCCGAACGTATTCACGGCAGTAAAAAGCTCGGCTCAAGCGGTCGTTACTGAAACGAACGTTAACGTTCCGGCCGACGCTTTAAAAGCGAAAGTTACCTCCGTAAACAAGAACAAGGGCAAGCTCGACGTTCTCGAAGCCGACGTAGTAGTTTCCGGCGGAAGGGGACTCAAGGAAGCAGCAAACTTCAAGTTAATTGAAGATTTGGCGGACGCTCTTGGCGGCGCGGTCGGCGCTTCTCGCGCAGTAGTCGACGCCGGCATTCGTCCCCATGCGGAGCAGGTCGGCCAAACCGGTAAAACTGTTAGCCCGACAATGTACGTAGCGGTCGGCATCTCCGGCGCCGTTCAGCACCTGGCCGGCATGTCTTCCTCGAAGATTATCGTCGCAATCAATAAAGACAAAGAAGCCCCGATCTTCAAGATCTGCGATTATGGCGTAGTCGGCGATTTATTTACGGTTCTTCCACGCTTAACCGAGAAAATTAAGCACAAAAAAGGCTGAGCTTAATCCTCTGAAAAATAAAATTGTCATTCTGCGCCGATTGATTAACTTGAATCCCGCGGAATGACAATTTCATTAAAAAGGCTATTCGAATGTTTTGGAAAATAATTAAATTTATACTCTGGTCGATCGCCGCGTTCTTCGCGTTTTCGATCTTAACGGTCGTAGTTTATAAATTCGTGCCGCCGCCCATAACGCCGTTGATGGTAATTAGGATGCTGGAGGGCGGTATTGAAGGGCGCTGGGTAGGGATCGAAAAAGATTGGGTAAGCTACGACGAAATTTCACCTAATCTCTTTCGGGCAGTCACCTCGGCCGAGGACGGCAGGTTCATGCGCCACAACGGTATCGATTGGAAAGCGGTTGAAGCCGCTAAAAAGTATAATGAAGCGAAGAAAGGCAAAAAGCTCCGCGGGGCGTCCACAATTTCTATGCAGACTGCCAAGAACACGTTTCTCTGGCACGGTCGTAATTACGTCCGTAAGGGCCTGGAGGCGTACTTTACTTATTTAATCGAGTACATTTGGGGCAAGAAGAGAATACTCGAAGTCTACGTTAACGTTATCGAATGGGGCGACGGCGTCTACGGCGCTGAAGCAGCCTCGCAAAAATACTTCGGTAAAAGCGCAAGCGCGCTCTCGAAAAGAGAAGCGGCCCTACTGGCGGCCGTGCTGCCAAACCCGCGCAGATGGGCTCCTAACGTCCCTACAAAGTATATAAACAGGCGCGTACGGTTCATCCAGGGCAGGATGAATTCCATGCCGCTACCCAAAGATTAATTCGCTCCTAATTGAATATCAGCTCCCGAGGCTTTATTAATATGGCAAAAGGAAAAGAATCTAAAGAAACGCCGCTCATGCGGCAGTACGCGCAGATAAAGGAAAAGTACCCCGATACGGTGCTGCTGTTCCGTATGGGCGATTTTTTCGAGACGTTCGGCGAGGACGCGGTCATCGCCTCAAAAGTGGCCGGATTGACTCTTACTAAACGAAATAACGGCGGCGCCGGTGAAACTGAATTGGCCGGCTTTCCGCATCACCAGCTCGACTCGTACCTGCCTAAATTTGTTCAAGCCGGCTATCGCGTCGCGGTATGCGAGCAACTCGAGGATCCGAAATTAGCCCAGGGAATAGTTAAGCGTGGAGTCGTCGAGGTCGTAACGCCGGGTGTCGCTCTCTACGACAGGCTTTTAGACAGCAAAACGAACAATTTCCTGGCGGCTATCAGGTTAAGGGTGGAAAGGAATGGATTTATCCACGCAGGGATAGCCTTCGCCGACGTCTCGACCGGGGAATTCCAGGCGGGCGAATTTCCATTTAGTCAAATTCCGCAAATAATTGAATTAATCGCGCCGAGCGAAATATTAATCAGCAAGGACCAAAAAGGGGAGTTCGCCGAAGCGTTCGAGCGGCTCGCGGAAAAGCCGTCGATTACAAAGATCGAGGATTGGTTCTTCGAAGAGAGCTTCGTGCGCGACATCCTGCTAAGAAATCTCAAGACTAAGAGCCTAGCCGGCTTCGGCCTGGAGGATTCGCCCCTCGCCGTAGCCGCAGCCGGCGCATGCCTGCATTATATTTCGGAATTGCGCAACGACTCGCCGCGCCATATACAATCGATTAGAAAGTTCGAGCTCGGCGACAACATGACGCTCGACTACGCGACCAGGCGCAATTTGGAAATAGTATACTCGAGCGGCGGCGCAAACGATTCGTTAATCGGTATAATCGATAAAACCTCGACCGCTTCAGGCGGCCGCCTGCTAAAGCGCTGGGTGACTATGCCGTCGAAAAAGCTTAAGACAATTCAATCAAGATTGGACGCCGTCGAAGGCTTAATAAAAAACCGTGAAATAACTGGGCAAATCAGGTCGACCCTTTCCCAGACGAGCGACATAGAGCGCGTCTGCGGCAAGATATCCGCCGCCAAGGTCAATCCGCGCGAGCTCGAAGCGCTTAAGATAACGATCAGCCTGACTAAAGACATTAAAGCTTCGCTGCTGGAATGCGGCGATAAAACGCTCGACGCTCTGGCTAACGGTATAAATCCACCCGCGGAAGTTTACGAGCTAATTAACGACGCGATCGCCGGCGAACCCACCGTGCAACTCGGCACGGGAAGGGTCTTCCGCTGCGGCTTTAACCCCGAGCTGGACGAATACTGCAACGTAAAGGACAACGCCCGGGCTCTGCTCGCGGAATACCAGGAGAGCGAGCGCGCAGCTACGGGAATTAATTCGCTAAAGGTAAATTTCAATAGCGTTTTCGGTTATTACATAGAAATCACCCATGCGCACGCGCAAAAGGTTCCCGAACGCTATACGCGCAAGCAAACGCTAGTCAACGCGGAGCGGTTCATTACTCCCGAATTAAAAGAACTCGAGGACAAGATACTTAACGCGGAGTCGAAAATATCCGAATTGGAAAACGCGCTCTTCGCGGAATTGAGAATTAAGCTGCTGCAATACGTCGAGCCTATCTACGCGCTGTCCCAGGGATTAGCGATTGTGGATTGCCTGGTATGCTTCGAAAGTGCGGCGCGCGAATATGGCTACTCCAAGCCTATCATCGACGAATCGTTCGAATTAGAGATTAAGGGCGGCCGTCATCCCGTCGTTGAAAGGCTTTTGCAGCAGGGCGAAAAATATACTCCCAACGATTCAAAATTCGATTATGCGGTGAGCGGCTTCATTCATATTATAACCGGTCCGAACATGTCCGGTAAATCGAGCTACCTCAGGCAGGTAGGATTGATAGTTCTTTTGGGGCAAATTGGCTGCTACGTGCCCGCCGATTACGCGAAGTTTGGCATAGTCGATAGAATATTCACCCGCGTCGGCGCGCAGGACAACATCTCGAGGGGCGAGAGCACGTTTCTCGTCGAAATGCAGGAAGCGGCTAACATCATGAACAACGCTACGAACCGCAGCTTAATTCTTCTTGACGAAGTGGGGCGAGGCACCGCCACATACGACGGCATATCGATCGCCTGGTCGATAGCTGAATATATCCACGATAAGATCCGCGCAAAGACGCTATTCGCGACGCATTACCACGAGTTGACAGCCCTCGAGGAGAAGGCGGAAGGAATAAAGAACTACCGCGTGGAAGTAATCGAAACGGGATCGAATATTATTTTTTCGCATAAGCTCTCCCGGGGCGCGAGCGACCACTCCTTCGGCATCCACGTGGCGCAGATGGCCGGCCTCCCGTACGACGTTATCGAACGCGCGCGAGGCATAATGCGCTCGATAGAGGGCGGCGAAGAAGAAATTGAAATTAATAAAGCCGACACGGCAAAAATCAAATCGGCGAAAAAAGCCGTTTCGGAGAATCAGCTTGCTATATTCGAATTGCGCGACGACAGCCTGCGCGATAGATTAAGGGAATTAAGGATCGAAACGATGACCCCGGTGCAGGCGCTCGGCTTGCTTGCCGAACTGATCGCGGAAGCGAAAGGAGGAAAAAAATGAAGGTAAAGAATTGCGCTATCGGCCTTGTCTTATTTTTAGCGACTATCCCCTGTCTCCGGGCCGACGGCACTGCGGGCGAGGCCTATAGCTACGAGAGCCAGAAAATAATAGACATGCCTACGGCCGGAGTTTTGCCGAAGAAGGGCCTCTACGTCAATACTACAATTTCAACAGGCGGCGGGCTTCTCGCCGAGGCTAGCTACGGGATATTCCGCAGGATAAATATCGGGGTCAGCTTTGGCGGCTCGAAAGTGATAGGGGAGGAAACGGTAGACTGGCAGAAATACCCCGGGCTCTCGATAAAAGCGCGCCCTATCGAAGAGACCTATAATATTCCGGCTATAACTGTCGGCTTCTCAACGCAGGGGTACGGCGCTTACGACGATAAGTCGGACCGATACGAATTTATGTCGCCCGGAGCATACTTAGCCGCCAGCAAGAATTTTCGCTGGGCTCTCGGCGCATTAGCCGTTCACGGCGGGCTAAACTACTCCCTGGAGCCCAAGCAGGGATCGCTTAATTATTATCTCGGGTTAGAGCAAGCGCTCGGCAGCTCCTTCGCCTTAAATATGGAGTATAACTTCAACCGCGACGAGAATTCTGCGTTCGTAAAGGAAAAAGGGCTACTGAACTTAGCCGCCAGGTGGTCCTTTACGCGCGAGATGACTTTCAGCCTGCAACTGCGCGACCTGCTCGGTTCCCGTAAGAGTTCCGAGCAAGCTGCTCGTTGGCTGTCAGTCGAATATATTTCAGGAATTTAATCGTCGCCGGCTTCGGTTTCCTCCAAAGCTTCAAGGGCTTCCTGCACCGTGTCGTAAAATTCAAAGAGCTCTTCGATGCGCGTCATGTTCATTAGCGAGCGAACAAACGATTGGACGCCGACTAATATCACGGGTATTGCGTTCTCTTGCAGCTGGCGATGAGCGAGCAATAGCGCCCCTAAGCCGGAGCTATCTATAGAAGCCACTCGCGATAGATCTACGATTAACGCGTCGATATCGGGCTGAGCGACTATAAGTATCTTTGCTTTAAGTTGCGATGAAATATTATCGCCAATGTTCTCGTTGAGAAGCGAGAAAACGGCTATGTTGTCGCGATTTTCCAGTGTAAAGTGCATTTTTTCTTCTATTTAATTGATGATATATTCTGTTTTCTAAAAGTTATTTCATAATCATAATCTAATTTATATGAAATTATCAACAAAAACAAATGATAATCCTACTTTTTTAATATGCAGGCTGTCATCTCTCGGCGACGTCGCCCTTACTACCGCAATAACCCGGCAGATTTCAAACGCTTATCCAAACTCGAAAATTTATTTCGTTACGGGAGAAAATTTTACTGAAATATATCGGTTCCACCCGCATGTGAGAGGGGTCTTTTCATATAAAAGGGATTTCACCCCCTGGCAGCTGAAATTATTCAAGAAAGAAATTCTTCAAACTGCGAACGTAAAACGATTTGATTACTTCATCGATCTTCAAAACAACCGTAGAAGCCGCGAGCTTAGAGAAAATTTAGCAGTCAATACTTACGAATACGACAAAAACAGGCTATTCAAGCTCTGTCTTGTTCTAACTAAAAGGGCGTTAAAGAAGCGTCAAAGGCACGTCGTGGAGCTCTATAGGACGGCGCTGAGTAAATTAAACGTACCTGGCGAGGACGACGGGCTCGAACTCTACGGCGAGCGGGGAAGGATAGTTCGGCAGCAAAGCGGCCCGGGTAGGAAAATAGTTATATGCCCCGGCGCGAAGCATTTTACTAAGAGCTACCCGCCTGAAAAATACGCTAAAGCGATCGATATGCTCGCCGAAGAGGGATATGAAGTAACAATAAACGCGGCTGAATTTGAATCAGAAGCAGTAAAATCGATAACGGATAAAACTCGTTCGACCCCGACAGTCAGGCTGACGAATTCAATACTCGAAATGGCGCAGTTGTTTTCGGAGTGCGACGTCGCAGTTACGAACGATTCCGCCGCAGCGCATATAGCCGCCGCCTGCAAGTTGCCTTCCGTAGTGGTATATGGATCGACCGTTCCGGAGTTCGGGTTTACTCCTTATAAGGCTCCTTACGAAGCCGTAATTAACAAAGTCGAATGCCAGCCCTGCACGCACATAGGCCGCGACAAGTGCCCGCTAAAGCATTTTAATTGCATGAACGGTATCGATCCATCCGAAATTCTTATCAAAGTCCGCTTATTGAATAAATAGATAAAATTCGAATATAATGCATTAAAATAATAATCGTCATAAAAAATAAGTAATCTATGTAAATTAAAATCAATTTAATTTTAATCGGAGGATTGATGAAAGTATTTGGATTAATGGCGGTTATACTCTTAACTATAACCCTCGGTTCCTGCTCGAGCCACAAGACCTCGAAGGAAAGCGACGGCACGATGAAAACTTCTTCGGGCTTACAAATGCAGGACATACTTGTCGGCCACGGAGTCGAAGCTGAAAAAGGCGACGAAGTATTCGTGCACTACGTGGGAACGCTCGACGACGGCACTCAATTCGACAGCTCTAAGGAACGAAATAAACCCTTTAATTTCGTGTTGGGAGATAGCAGAATTATTAAAGGCTGGAATGAAGGATTGGTTGGTATGAAAGTCGGCGGCAAGCGCAGGCTGATTATCCCTCCGCACCTCGCATACGGCAACTCCCCAATGGGTAAGATCCCGGCTAATTCGACCTTGCATTTCGACGTAGAATTAGTGGACGTCAGGAAAGGTAAATGAACCTCGAAAGCATACTAATTTTTGAGCCGAAAAGGGTAGAGGATTTCTACCCTTTTTCGGTATTGCACTGCCTTTGGGAACTTCGCTGCGGCGCTCTTCGGCTTTATGAGAAGATCAACTTCCAGTTTCCGCATAGTAAGCTCATTTTCTACGCGAAGGAAAAACGTTTAAAATCATTTTTAGAGCGATTCTCAATTATTAACGGCGAGTTCGAGTACGAAGATCTCCTTGCAGTGGACGCGACCGTCGTGCCGAACAAAATATTCTTTGACGAGATAAAAAAGGGATATGCCGAGCGTAAGAAAGCTTCCCGCGGTCCCGCAGTATTTTATTTGGAAGGCAAGCCGGTCGCAGCTTATTTCCCTGCGGAAGAATTGCAATTAGTGGAATCGATCTCCCCGGAGCTATTGACAGACCTAACGCTCGATATTTTTAAGAAGTATCAAAGGATCGACATAGCCCGCTCGACGGCGCTGGATTACGTATGGGACTGCCTGGACGCGACTCCGGCGGAAATTAACCGAGACGCGGAATTGCTCGACATAGAAAGCATAAAGGAGCCCGCTTTCTATCCTGGCGCGCACTTCGTCTCGCAGGGGAATATTTACGTCGGTTCAGGGGTTAATATATCGCCAGGTTGCGTTATCGACGCGAGCGCTGGGGCAGTTATAGTCGAATCCAACGTAAAGATAATGCCCAATACCTTTATCGAAGGTCCATGCTTTATCGGATCGTACAGCATGATCAAAGCCGGGGCGAAGATTTACGGCGGGACCTCTATCGGCGAGGTATGTAAAATTGGCGGCGAAGTGGAGAATTCGATAATTCATGCGTATTCAAATAAGCAGCACGAAGGCTTCCTTGGGCATTCCTACCTCTGCGAATGGGTTAATCTCGGCGCGGATACTAACACGAGCGATCTGAAAAACAATTACGCAAATATTATGGCGGACCTGGACGGTAAGGACGTTTCGACCGGCAGGCTAATGCTTGGGGCGATTATCGGCGACCATACGAAAACGGCGATAAATTCGATGTTCAACACCGGATCTACTATCGGTATATTCAATATGGCCGCTTCGCCGGGCTTTTTACCAAAATTTATGCCCTCGTTTACGTGGTTGACCGATCGAGCTAAGCTCTATCGGGTTGAATACGCGCTTCAGACCGCAAAAATCGTAATGTCGCGGCGCAACCGGGCGATGCACCCGGCGGAGCAGGCGCTGATAGAAGCCGAGTACGCCCGCGTTAAAGCTGCTGGAGCATTTTCTTAGCCTTTGGCACGAGGCGGCTATTCGGGTATTTCTCAATTATAGCCCTGTAGGCGGCTTTCGCTTCCTGCAGATTGCCGGAGCGCAGACGCTGCTCCGCAATCCTGTTTTGTTCTTCCGCGCTGTCGTTGTCGGCTGGCGCAGTAGCTTTGCGCGGCTTCACGCGAATTGGTTTGGGGACGCGGGAGGTGGGCCTCGACGCTTCCTTGTCGAGAATCTTAATCTTTTTTACCGCTGGCGCGGGCTTTTTTACCGGCTTCTCGGCCGGTTCGTTGTCCGGCAGTATTAGATCGCCGTCCGTATTGGCTGGCTTCGCGGTTTCGCGCGGAGCATCGCCGGGATACGCGCGGCCGTCGGGCTTAGCAATGTATTTGATCGCGTTATGGATTTCTCCCACCGTCGCTTTAATTTCCTCGACGTCGTCCTGCATCTTATCGACCCTATTTTTTAACTCCGATTGCTTTTGGCCAATGTCCTGCATTTGCTTACGCAGCGTCGGGAGCTTACGCTCCTCCTGCAATGCGACTGCGCTTTGCATATCGGGGCGGGTTGCGGCGCGCTCTTCCTCAATTACTTTTTCTTCCGTGTCGTTAATATCCTCGACGGTATCTATTGGATCGATCCCGGGTTTCTTTAGATTATGTTCAAATTTTTCAAGCTCGGCGGCGAATTCGCTTTCCTGCGGCGCCGGCGCGGCTTTAGCTCTTTTATCGTAGCCGCCGATCTTGCTGCCGCGAACGTAGTGCGCCCTTCCGCATGAAGAGAGCAACGAGGAGATTAATATTATGCAAACGGCGATTATTAACCTACCGGAAAAGGAGCTGAAATTGATAGAGCTTGATTTTTGCATAATTACCTCGATATTTCTTTTATCATTATTTTTCGAATTAATAATGCAAGCCGTATGCCGAAACTAAAATTGAACGAGAAAGCCAATATCCAAATAAAAAAATAAAATAAAAATGTATATAATTGTCTTTATGAATGTAATTGAATGTTCTTTTTCGGGGAAAAATGGAATTAATCGAGAAAAAAATTAAATTTGAAGATTCCGACTTGCTCGCGGTAATGTCGATGAATCAAGACTTTATGAGTTTTATTGAAAACCGTTTCAAAACGGCGATTATTCTTCGCGGAACGACATTGATTTTGCGGGGGCAACAGGATGAAATATCCGCCTTGGAAAAGATCTTCAAGGAATTGAATTTCGTACTGCAACGCGGCGGAACGCTCGGCATGAACGACGTCATAAAGGTAGTCGAGCTGCTCGACGTCAACTCGAAGCTGGACTTTGAAACGCTCGAACAGCGCGCGGCCCACCCCCAGGGGAACGTAATATTCCACGGCGCTAAGGACGTGATTCGCGCTCGAACGCCGAAGCAGTTGGAGTACTACCAAAAGACCCTCGAGAACGATTTAGTGTTCGCGATAGGCCCTGCCGGAACCGGCAAAACGTTCCTCTCGGTTGCTATAGCGCTTGCCGCGCTCCGAAGGAACGAAGTTGCGAGGATAATTCTTTCGAGGCCGGCAGTCGAGGCGGGCGAATCCTTGGGATTCCTTCCCGGGGATCTCCGGGAAAAGATCGACCCCTACTTGCGCCCTCTAAAGGATGCGTTGCACTATATGCTAAGCGGCGAGAAGCTGAAGTCTCTTATGGAAAAAGAGACCATCGAGATAAATCCCCTTGCATATATGCGCGGCAGAACCCTGAGCAATGCGTTTATAATACTGGACGAGGCGCAAAACGCTACAATTACGCAGATGAAGATGTTCCTGACCAGGTTGGGAACAGGCTCGAAGGCGATTATCACCGGGGACGTAACGCAAATAGACCTGCCGAATAAACGCGATTCCGGGCTGATAAACGCCCGAAGAATATTGGAAGGAGTTCCGGGCATCGGCTTTATTTATTTCGACAACAAGGACGTCGTCAGGCACAAACTTGTGGCGGACATTATCCGCGCTTACGAACGTGAAACGGAAGAACACAGAAAGAGCGATAAAAAATGACAGATATTTTCAGGATAGGATTCCTGCATATTTCAATAATTGACGTATTTGACATAGCGCTCTCGTCCGTGCTCTTCTATTGGGTCTACCGCGCATTGAAGAACACGGTAGCCTTACAAATTTTATTCGGTTTAGTGATCATCATCGGGCTTTCCTTTATAACGGAAGCGGTGAATATGAGGTCCATGAACTGGATACTGAGAACAATATCCGACATCTGGCTGCTGGCGTTTATTATCCTATTCCAGCCCGAATTGCGGAAGATGCTATTGATGTTAACCCGCAGCTCGATTTTCCGCGTATTCGTTAAATCGAGAATTGCGCAGACATTGGACGAAGTGATTGACGCGGCTTTGGAAATGAGCGAAAAGCATATAGGAGCGTTAATCGTATTTACGCGATCGCAGAACGTACAGATGCGAATTGACACGGGTATCAGGATGCAAGCCGCAGTCTCGCGCGAACTGCTTCTCTCGATATTCAATCCGAAATCTCCGTTGCACGACGGGGCTGTAATAATCGACAATCAAATGATACTCGCCGCCCGTTGCGTATTGCCGCTAACGGGCATATCGAAAATTAAGGGCAAGAACTTGGGCACGCGCCATCGCGCCGCATTAGGACTTTCCGAGCAAGTGGACGCTTTAGCGCTGATAGTTTCAGAGGAGACGGGGTGGATTTCAATCGCGGACGGCGGCGACTTGATGCTTAACATATCTCACGATCAATTGCCTACAGTCCTAAAGAGCAAGCTCGAGGAATAAATGAGCGCATTTACAGAGGAACAAATTGAGCGCCGGCGCGAGGAGCGGGAAGCGCTCTGCAAAAGTCTACGGTCGAAGGGCATTTGGCACACCCGTACGCTTCGCGCTATTGAGAGCGTGCCAAGAGAACTATTCCTCGAAGAAGAGATGAAGCCCCATGCATACGTAGACAACGCATTGCCGATCGATTGCAGGCAAACTATCTCTCAGCCTTTTACCGTCGCCTATATGACCCAGTTGCTGAACGTAAAGGAGGGCGAAAAGGCGCTTGAAATAGGCACCGGCAGCGGTTACCAGGCGGCAGTGCTTTCGGCTCTCGGCGCGAAAGTGTATTCCGTGGAAAGATTCGAGCGGCTATATAAAAAAACTTCCGAATTTCTGAAAAGTTTCGGCTTAGACGTCGAAGTAAAACTTGGAGATGGGACGCTTGGATGGGAAGAAAACGCTCCGTACGATAAAATAATAGTTACTGCAGCCGCACCAGGCCCTCCGCCCTCGCTGTTCCGGCAGCTTAAGATCGGCGGAAGGATGGTAATCCCGATAGGCGGCAAAAAAATACAGAGGATGCATGCCCTCAATAAAATATCTGAGACGCATTACCGCGCGGAAAAATATGATTCTTTTAAATTTGTTCCCCTCGTAGGCGAAGAAGGCTGGCATGAAGATGAACTCTAAACCGCACGTGCTTGTAATCGGCGGGCCGACAGCCTCGGGCAAAACCCGCTTGGCAATCGAGCTCGCTAAATCGCTGGGCGGGGAGATTGTGTCCGCGGACAGCCGCCAAATTTATAAGTACATGGATATTGGTACCGCCAAGGCGACTGCGGAGGAACGCGCGGAGGCTTTCCACCACCTGGTTGACTTCCTTGAGCCGAAGGAAAATTACTCGGCGGGTCAATTCGCCAAGGACGCCGTCGCAAAGATAAAAGAAATACTCAACCGGGGGGCTTTTCCTATAGTGTGCGGCGGCACCGGTCTCTATATTGAAGCATTGACGGAAGGATTAAGGGAGAGCGAGGATCCCGATCCCGGTATACGCGCTTTCTTAAATAATTTATACGCGGAGCGGGGGAAAGAAGGGTTGGTCGAATACCTCGCGGAGCGCGACGCACAAGCCCTGGAGATGTACCCGGATAGAAACCCGGCGAGATTAATCAGGGCTTTGGAATATTGCCTGTCAACAGGGAGAAAATTCTCCGAGGGAATTGGCGAACGCAGGAAGGAAGGCGATTTTAACTTCCTAATGTTCGGCCCCGATATCCCCAGGGAGACTCTCTACGAGCGAATAAACGCCCGCGCCGAAGCTATGTGGAGCGGCGGGCTTATTGAAGAAACGGAACGGCTGCTTGCGATGGGTGTCGAAGAGGGGACGAATGCGCTGAATACAGTAGGCTACAAAGAGGCCGTTGATTATATTAAAGGTAGGAATAACGGCGGGGATGCGCTCGAGCAAATGAAACGCAATACGCGCCGTTATGCAAAAAGGCAAATGACGTGGTTCCGCAACCGTGGAAGCCTCACATTTATGAGCGGGGAAGGCGGTTTTATCTTAAAAAATATACTTGGTATTGTTAAAAAATTAATATAATTTTGGTATAAAAGAATGAAGATAAAATGCAAAACAAGATTAACAAATACATCGTCGTCGCAGGCTCCCCAATAGCCCACAGCAAGAGCCCGGCAATATTTAACAAGTTAATCAACAAGCAAAAACCGATTAATATATATTCACGGTTGTGGCTTAGCAAACTAAATGAGCTGTTCATTATTCAGGAAGATTTAAATCTTTACGCCGCAAATGTAACCACTCCTTTCAAGACCGAGATATTTAATAAACTGGGCAGCCAGGACGAAGCCACCCAGCAGATAGAAGCCATCAACACTGTTATCTTCGGGGAGCAGGATCTAACATATAACACCGATTACTTAGCCGTAAAAGATATTTTTTACAGAAGGTACGCCAAAACCGATTTAGGGGCAAATAACGGGAAGCTGCCTTATAAAAGGGCTCTTGTGCTTGGTTGCGGCTCGAGCGGTCGCGCCGCGGCGGTCGCGCTAAAGGAATTGGGCTTCAGGGTTACCCTGGCCAACAGAACTTACCAAAGAGCGATAGATTACGCTCAAAAGAGAAAGCTGCATTGCCTTGAATGGGGCAATATGAATACGGACGTCTTCCAGATAGTCGTCGACACCGTCTCCGAAAATATCTTCAAGCCGTCGGACTTCCCGCGCGCTGAGTACTTCCTGCACGCGAAATACTTCGGCGAAAACGGTATCGATCAATTCAACTCTAAAGTTATTCACCCGGAGGAATGGCTTTTATCGCAAGCCTACTTTACGGCTGATATTATTGAAGGCAGGACCTTGCCGCGGGAAAATTTTGAATCGGACCTGGACGAAGTGATTAAGTGGGACGTGAACGCCCATAAAAACTCCAACATCTTCCTGTTCGGCTTTATGAATTCCGGGAAATCTACCGTTGGGAAAATATTAGCGAAAAAACTTGGTCGCAACTTTATCGACGTAGACAACGAAGTTGAGAAGGACGCGGGGCTAAGCGTCGTAAATATATTCGAGAACTATGGCGAAAATTATTTCCGTACTAAAGAGAACGAGACGCTAAATAGAATATGCGCGAACCTAACTAAATCCCGGCAGAAAGCGGTTATTAGCTGCGGCGGCGGGATAATGGAAAACGAACGAAATCGGCGTCTCCTCCATCAAAACGGATATTGCGTGTGGGTATATCGTCCTTTTGATGATATGATGCGCATGATGGAGGTAGCGCGAAGGCCCGTCGCGATGACCCGTAATAAAGAGGAACTTTTCGCGCTGTACAATCATCGGAAACCGCTCTACTTCGAAAGCTCCGACCTGATACTCTTTTCGGCCTCGGACTTCGAGCGCCGGACGCTCGAGCTTGGCAATGAATTTAAGTAGCGATAAGATCTTTAAACTTACCGCGCCGCCGTCAAAAAGCGACGCCATCCGAAGAGTAGCGGCCGCATGCCTGTTCGGCCCCGCCGACCTATATTCCGCGATTCCTCTATCCGCCGACGTACGAGCGGCTCTTAGCATGGCGGAAGCGATAGGGGCAAAAATCAAAATCAACGACGGTTTAATAAATATTGAGCCGCCTCCAAAAATTCGCACCAATGCGCTAATACAGTTGAACGCCGGCGAGTCCGCGCTGGCGCTAAATCTCTTCGCGGTTATTGCATCGTTTTACGCCGCGAATCGTTCGATAACCTTAAACGGGTCGCTCGCCCGAAGAAAATTCGATAGCGGGGACGTATTGAGCCGATTTGGCATATCGTGCGCGCGCCGAGGCGATGAAATCGAATTTTCCGGGGAGTTTACTCCCGTCGATTATACTTTCGAATCTGAAGAATCCAATCAAATGATTTCCGCGATCGCCTTTGGGGCAGCCGCCCGGGGCGCTTCCTGCAGGCTTAGCCATCCGCGGCTGGCAAGCGTCGGCTACTTACGGATGACATGCGACGCCCTGCGCGAGTACGGCTTCAAAATAGAATTCAGCGACGCCCAAACCTATATCCACAAAGAAAGAATTCCAATTCATGGTAAACGATCGATCAGTATCGAGGGCGATTGGTCCTCCGCGGCTTTTTTTCTCGTGTCCGGAGCATTCTTTAAACCGGTAATGATTAGCGGATTAAATGCGGACTCTTCACAACCTGATCGCTCGATTGTTGAAATCCTGCATAAGGCAGGCGCAAACGTTTATTTTGATCGCAACGCGGTATGCGTTCGTCCCTCCCGGGCTTTGCGGAGCTTCGAGACGGATCTCGCGGGGGCGCCGGACCTATTCCCGCCGGTCGCCGCTTTAGCGCTTTATTGCAATGGAACCACCGTACTAAAGGGCGCTCGCAGGCTGAAAAATAAAGAATCCGACAGGGCCGCGGCGTTAGTGGAGGAATTCACAAAGCTGGGCGGGGATCTCGAGTTAGTCGGCGACAACCTGGTTATCCGGGGCGGCGTAAAGCTAACCGGCGGACAAATAAACGTTCGCGGCGATCACCGTATCGCTATGGCCGCGCTCGTAGCCGGATTACGAACTTCCGGCATGGTAAGGACCGACGACCAGGATTGCATTGGGAAAAGCTATCCCGCATTCCTTCATGATTATTCCACTTTTCTTTCATTTGATTGATATTTTTCATATATTGCCATAATATTCAAATGTGTTCAATTGATTTCGATGTAAACCAGAGCTATGAAAATAATAAAACCGGCAAATTTACTTTACACAATCGCATTAATCGCTTTATTTACTTTAAGCGCGGCGTTTGCGCAGGAAGAAGCGCAGGACACCATCCCGGCTCCGCCCCCAGCCGCGCCGGCGAAGCCCGACACGGTATGCTTCAAATTTGGGTTTCAGCCCAAAGACACTCTCTTCTATAGAGTGGGCGGCATGGATTCCATTATTTACGATTACGAACCCGCGTTGACCAAAGTCAGGTATTCGAGGATAATGCTTATATGCGATTCCGTTCGCGATGGCAAAATGTATATGACTCAATCGCTCGTAACATTCACCTCCACCGAAAATAAATCATATATAAAAGGCGTAAAGCGCGACGATACGCCTTGGCTTAATAGGAAAGTACATTTCGTTATCGATTCGGTTGGAACGCGCTACAACTGGTGGGTTGACGACTCCACAAACGCCGCGTTAACTCCGGGCGGCGCATTCGAGCCAGTTTTGATATTCCCGTTCAAGGAATCCTGCAAAGCGGTGGACGAGAGCTGGATAGAGAGCAGCAAGGACTACTACCCGGAGAACGGCGTGCCAGTATCCGTAGTGCAGCAGAGCACGCTCTTCCGCGCTATGGCCGAGGTAGATACGTTAGGGGAGAGATGCTCGCGAATGCGTTTCGTTCGAACGGGACAGGGCGCGGTATATATAGTCGACGAGAGAGTGAAAATGGCCGTAACCTCGGTGCTAAATTCCTCCGGCATGATAACCATAAGCAAGGAAAAGCAGGTGCCAATGCATTATTTCTCGACCGTAGAGCAAAAGCTTAAAATTAAAGCTCCCGATAAAGCCGATAGGCCCGCCTGGCAGTATACTAACGTCGATTACGTGCTCGAGGAATTGCGAAGGCATCCGGCGACGACCGAATCTGCCGCAACCCCGGTAAATCGTCCCGCTAAGAAAAAGAAATCAAAGAGATAACAAAAAAGGCGAATCTAATAGATTCGCCTTTTTACTTAGTAAAGAGCAATTTCATTTATTCTTTAAATACTCTATTTGCTTTTTTGCCGTTTCTATCTGCGCCTTCAGTTCCGGGTTATCCTTTGCTAAGGTTATAAATTTCGAAAGGTCCGCAATAGCTTTCTCGCGAGCGTCCAACTTTAAGTAGGCCTGGCCGCGATTAAGATAAAGCGGCGCGTCCGTAGGGTTCAACGCTATAGAAGCGGTGAAATCGCGTTCCGCCTCGGCGTATTTTCCAAGATTGAACAGCGCGCTTCCGCGAGTGGAGAGCGAACGATCGTCCTTGGGTTTGGATTCGAGGTAATGAGACAAGTCTTTGACGGCCTCGGCAAATTTATTGAGGAAATACATACAATTTCCCCTTGCCGAATAGTAGTCGGCGGATGCGGGATTTATCTCGATCGCTTTTGAAAAATCCCTTACAGCGGCCTCGCAATCTCCGCCGTTGTATGCCACGACGCCCCTGCTGTAGTATAGATCCGCGTTATTAGGCGCAAGCGAGATGGCGGTCGTGTAGTCCTGTAAAGCCTCTTTCGTCTTCCCGAGGGCGTCGTAGGAAGCGGCGCGATTCATATAATTTGAAATTTCCTTTTTCTCAATTTTGATCGCCGCGCTGAAGTCGGCGATCGCTTCGCTATGCTGCCCGGCGGATTGTAGGATGACTCCGCGTAAGTTAAGCGCCGGGGCGAAGTTATTATTCAGGGTCAGACTTTTATTTAAATCAACTAGAGCCATGTCCGTTTGGTTTAACTTGTAGAAAACGGTGGCGCGGCCATGGTAAGCTAAGTTATTGCCGGGATTTAGCGATATCGCGTTCGTATAGTCCTTAATTGCGTTGTCCGGTTGGTCCGTTTCCGCAAATAGTACTGCGCGATTATAGTATACGTTCCAAAGGCTTGCGCCGTCGGAGCTAATAGCCGTATCGTTCGCGCCGAGGGCGATAGCTTTGGTATACGCGGTAAGCGCGCGGTCGAAATCGTTTAAATGCGACAGCGCTTGTCCTTGAATTTCCCAGGCTTTGTAATTTGTAGAGTCTAACGCTAAATAAGCGTCGATGGTCTTTGCGGCGGATTGGTAGTTCCCGTCGTTGTACTCCATTACGGCTTTGTTAAATAACTCGGTCAGCTCCTGATTCGGAACAGCCGCCGTAAGGGAAGCGCCGCCAGCAAAAAAAAGGGCCAGGCGGCTCCATTTCGTTTTCATTTTATTCCGACCTGTAATTTGAGATTAGTTCGACATCGGGATGTAAACTTCTCACGGCAGGGCAAGCCCTTACCGTGTTCTTCAGCTTTATTAGGTCTTCTTCGGAAAAGCCTGTCGGAATAGTGAAGTCCAGGTAGAGCTTCGCAATTCTCCTTGGAGCCGTTTGCGTCATTTCCTTGCGAACGCGCACCTTAAGGCCGGTTAAATCCAGCCCGTCGCGTCGCGCGACGATAGCAAAAGTGGTCGTAATGCAGCTGCCCACAGAAGCGGCCATTAAATCGGTCGGCGAAAAGTACGCTCCCTTGCCTTGGTTGTCCACGGGAGCGTCAGTAAAAAGAATTTGCCCGGACGGTCCGTGTATGGCGCGAGTGTTTAGCTCGCCTGCATATTCGACGTCCATGGAAACTTGATAATTTTCCATTTTATACTCGATTTTTTAATTCTAAAATAATACAAATATAATAAATTACGCAAACTAAACATCAATTATCATGCCGTCGTAGGCAAGTTGCACGCCCTGCGGGAGCTTGCTCTCGAATTCTTCGTGCTTTATTTGGTGGGCTATATGAGTGAAGTAAGCGCGTTTAGGTTTAATTATATCAATCGCTTCCAGCGCCTGGGAGAGATTAAAATGGGTGGAGTGCGGTTGGGGCCTTAGGCAATCAATTATTAAGGCGTCAAGCCCGCGAAGCTTTTCAAACGATTCGGGCGGGATGTAGTTTACGTCGGTTAGGTATGCGAAATTTTCAATTCGGAACCCCAGCACCTCCAGCTTACCGTGCATCAGCTTAACCGGCTCGAACTTTATGTCCCCAACGGAAAATGCCTCTCCGTCAATTATATTCAAGTCAATTAAGGGGACGCCTCCGCCGAGTTGCTCTACGTCGCCGAACGCATAGGAAAAGACGCGCTTTAAGGCTTTTAACGTCGAATTGTTTAAGTGTATCGGCATTGGCCTGCCGAGAATAAAATTGTATGCGCGGATGTCGTCGAATCCGCCAATATGATCGAAGTGGTGATGCGTAAAAATGATCCCGTCGAGCTTATCGACGCGATTACTAAGCATTTGCTGGCGAAAATCGGGGGACGTATCTATAAGGGCGGTTGTGGAATTCGATTGCACTAGCAGGGAAGAGCGAAGTCTTTTATCCCGGGAATCCGCTGAAAGACAAGTACGGCACTTGCATCCGATAGTCGGAACGCCGGATGAAGTGCCGCTGCCTAAAACAGTAAATCTCATTAGCCTAAGTACGTGCGAAGGGACTTGGAGCGCGAAGCATGGCGCAGCCTGCGGATTGCTTTTTCCTTGATCTGGCGTACGCGTTCGCGGGTCAGGTTGAACTTTTCTCCAATTTCCTCTAAGGTGAGCGCCTGGCCCTCGAGCCCGAAGTAAAGCTTAATTACCTCCGCCTCGCGTTGCGAGAGCGTAGTCAGGACCTGTTGAACCTCGACTCGAAGCGACTCGCGAATGAGCTCGGAATCGGGCGGGGGCTGAAGGTCGTTCGGTAGCACGTCGAGCAAGCGGTTGTCCTCGCCCTGTACGAAAGGCGCGTCTACGGAGAGGTGACGCCCGGAGATCTTGATCGTTTCCGAGATCTCGGCGACGCTCATATTCAGCTGGTCGGCCAATTCGGCGGCGGTAGGCTCGCGCTCGAATTCCTGCTCCATCTTGCTGAACATCTTACCAATTTTATTTAACGCTCCGACGCGATTGAGCGGAAGACGGACGATACGGGATTGCTCGGCGAGAGCCTGCAAAATCGATTGTCGGATCCACCATACTGCGTAGGAAATGAATTTAAAGCCGCGGGTTTCGTCGAACCTTTTCGCCGCTTTAATCAAACCCAAATTCCCTTCATTTATTAGATCGCCAAGCGAAAGTCCTTGGTTTTGGTATTGCTTAGCTACTGATACGACAAATCTCAAATTAGCTTTAACTAATCGCTCTAATGCTAAATTCCCCTCGAATCCGCCTTTCTTAATGGCGCGGGCGAGATGTATCTCATCCTCCGGGGTAAGTAGCTCGACCCTTCCGATTTCCTGTAAGTATTTGTCTAATGATTGGCTTTCGCGGTTTGTATATTGCTTGGTTATTCTCATTAAAGCGACCTTGCGGATTTAAACGTTTTCCAAAATTTTTTAGATGGTTGGAAGACGTAATGTTAATTATTATATTGAAATAGAAAAATTAATTATCGTTTTTACCGGGCTTGATAGCGAGTATCCTATCGTAAATTGATCGTTGCACTAATATACTTACAGCAGAAGTAACTACGCGGCTGTGCGCCGTGGCTTCCTTGCTAAGCTGCTTATTAGATAAAAACAAGGATTTAATCTCAAATTCCAGAAATTGTGAAATCTCCTCGCGGCGATTGGCGTACATCTCCCGATCTTCCTTGTCGATCGCGCTTTTAACCTTCTTCATGGAGCCGGATATATTCTTATAGTACGACTTATTCGTTAATAAACTATCGAGGTAATTTGCGACGTATTTCGGCGACGATTTGAACGTATAGTTCTTCGTCTTCAGATAATCGACGAAGTCCGAGTAAATTGCCGGGGTTACTTTGAAATTGGCCGGCAACTCGCGCTTACTTGCGAAATAATACGCTGCAAATTTCATAAACATGTTCTTGGACGCCAGGTCTTCGAGCAACTCCGAATAATTCTCATTCTCCAGAACTATGGAGTCCGGTAAGATACCAGTTAACTCGTATACCTTTCTACCTTTACGCGTATAGAATACGGTCGTGTCAGTGGATGGCTTCACCTGCCTCTTATCGTAATTCTGGGCAAATTCAAGCTTTTGAATGCACCTTCCCGAAGGAGTATAGTACTTTGCCGTAGTGATCTTCAAATTATTCCGATAGGGCAGCGCAATCACGGTTTGCACAAGCCCTTTGCCGAAGGAGCGATTGCCGAGTATAAGCGATCTATCGAGGTCTTGCAACGCGCCGGCAAGTATCTCGGAAGCGGAAGCGGAATTCTCGTTGATTAGGGTAACGAGCGGGATATTCGGCTCCGTCGGCTCGACGTCGGACCTATAGATAAAAGCGTCGTCGGGATTCTTACCGCGAGTCGACACGATCGGGCTGTCCTTGGGCACGAATATCTCGGCGATAGACACCGCCGCGTCCAGCAGTCCGCCAGGATTATCCTGCAGGTCTATAATTAAACCGTTTAGCTTGCCGCGGCTCTTCAAGTTAGCCAACGCGTTTCGGAATTCCTCCAGCGAGGAGCGCGAAAAACGTTCCAGCTTGATGTAGCCAATGCCGTTTGGCATTATGTCGTAATAGGGAACGTCGTTTATCTTTATTAAGTTCCTGCTGAGCACGAAGAAAAGAGTGTCGCTCCTGCCTTCGCGAAGGGCGGCTACCTTTACCGCTTCGCCTGCAGGGCCGCTGGTTAGGTACTTAAGCTCGTCGGGCGAATCGTAAAGCGTAACGACGCCGTCAATGCTATAGATGCGGTCTCCGCGGCGAATTCCGCTTTCCTGGGCGGCATAGCCTTCGCGGACGTCCACGACGGTCAATTGGCTGTCGATAGAAGCTAGAGTAAAGCCTAAGCCGGTATATGTGCCGTTCGTCAGGTAATCTAATTCGTCGACGTCGTCTTCGTTATAGAATTCCGTGTAGGGGTCGAGCGAGGAAAGCATTCCGTCAATGCCGTATGTAACAAGCGTTTCCGGATCGATATCCAATACATAATTCGCCGATACTTCGCGGAAGACTGCGCCGAAAATATCGAACGATTTATTGATCTTGTACAGATCGCCGCCGGCCCCGAGTAAACCTAGCCCGGAGACGACTATTACGGTTAAGATCAGCCCCTTTTTATATCTTTTCATTGCTTTGCGGGATTAATCCGCTTTTTTAGATTCTTTCGTTTATATAATTTTTTATCAATGTAGCTTCGATTCTATCCTGCTTCATGCTGTCGCGTTCGCGAATGGTTACCGTGCCGTCGGCGAGCGTGTCGCCGTCGATCGTAACGCAGAAGGGAGTTCCGATCTCGTCCTGCCTGCGATAGCGTCTGCCGATGGCGCCGCTGGTGTCGTATTGTACTTTAAAGCTCTTCTGCAGATCTTTATAAATTTCCGTCGCGCGCTCCGGCATGCCGTCTTTGTTAACCAACGGGAATACGGCGCAGGTAACCGGGGCAAGCTTCGGGTTGAACCGGAGAACAGTGCGCGTTTCACTCTTGCCGTTTTCGCCGACTACCGTCTCCTCGTCATAAGCGTTGCAGAGGAACGCCATAAGCGAGCGCGATACGCCGCCGGACGTCTCTATAACGTAGGGGACATACCTTTCGCCCGCCACGCTGTCGACGTATTCCATCTTCTTCCCGGAAAATTCCTGGTGGCTCTTCAGGTCGAAATCGGTGCGGGAGTGTATTCCCTCGATCTCGCCGAAACCGAACGGAAATTCAAATTCTATATCCACTGCATAATTGGCGTAATGCGCCAACTTTTCGTGTATTTTCCAGCGGAGTTTTTCAGGCTTCATGCCTAACTCTATATACCAATTGCGACGTTGCTCCTTCCAGTACTCGAACCAATCCTTCTCAGAGCCGGGTTTTATGAAGAATTGCATCTCCATTTGCTCAAATTCGCGCGTGCGGAAGAGGAAGTTCTTAGTATTTATCTCGTTGCGGAACGCCTTGCCGATCTGCGCTATGCCGAACGGCGGCTTGAGTCGCGCGCTGTCCATTACGTTCTTGAAGTTAACGAATATGCCCTGGGCGGATTCCGGGCGCAGATAAACCACCGAACTCGCGTCCTCGATCGGGCCGACGAACGTCTTGAACATTAAATTGAAGTTGCGCACTTCCGTCCAATCGGTCGTGCCGGAAACGGGATCGGGGATCTCGTTATCCATAATTATTTTATAGTAGTCCGCTGGTTCGGAAGCTTTCTCGAGGGCTTCTTCGATAGCGGCGGCTTTATCGGTTCTATTCTTCTTTCTTAACTTTTCAATGTAATCCTCGATGAGATTATCCGCGCGGTGGCGCGCTTTGCTCGTTTTGTTGTCGATCATCGGGTCGCTGAATTGCGTTAGGTGGCCGCTCGCCTCCCATGTGCGGGGATGCATCAGGATCGAGGCGTCGATTCCCTCTATATTGTCGCGGTAGGTCATTTCCCGCCACCAGGCGCTCTTTAGGTTAAGCAGCAGTTCGACGCCTAACGGACCGTAGTCCCAGCAGCCGTTCAGCCCGCCGTAGATTTCAGATGATTGGAAAATAAAGCCGCGGCGCTTCGCCAGCGAAATGATTGTTTCGAGCTTGTACATTATCTTAATACGAAAAGTTAGCAAAATACAAAAATACGAAATTTGTAATTACTGTAAATTGGAAGTTGTCCACAGGAGTCAAATAACAAATATCAATTAACAATTAACAACGCAATGCGTGCGTAAGCGCATAGAAACTAAAGACTACGTCATGCACGACTCGATCGGGACTCCAAAAGAATTTCTAAATTAGAAAACGCTTGCAGTGACGCGCAAAAAGAGATAAAACATCGACCTCGACGAATCCCGCAGGATTAGAGTGTTTATAGAAACACACGCCCAAATTTATTCCTTCATGCGGCGGGGCCGGGGAAAATAGATTGGGGACGATTGAAAATAATTATTTCTGATCGAAACTTCCAATTCTCATCCACCGTAATTTTAAACAGAAGCAAAGATTGCAATATTTGACCGAAATCTATTAATTTTGCTATTTATTAACAGGAAACATACATACTCGGGAGATTATGATGAAAAAGGCGCTTTACGGAATATTTTTATCTCTTCTACTCGCATCCTGCGGAACTACGGTGTATCAATTACATTCCGATTGCCCGGAAAGAAAGCCGGAGGAAGTTTTCAAAACTCTCATCTCGCTATTGATGCGCGAGGGCTTTACCGTTAAGGAAAGCGACGTTGCATTGGGATACTTGCAAGCGGAAGCGACGAACAAGTACAGCATCTGGCGGGGCGCCGGCGGCTCAAGAATTTGGGTCTTTCAGATGGATGATGGAAAAATAATCGGCTCGGCAAAGGAAGTCTACGTTTACCAAAACGTATTTGGAGCCGTTATCAACAAAACGACTACCTACTTCGACGACGACACGCCTTTGGACGAAAGCTGGTACTGGAGCGTACGCAACGCGCTGGAACAAATCTGCGGGAACAAGGTTTATATTTGGGAAAAAGAGATATAGTAATTAAATATTCCCTTAGAGTATTTTTGTTCAATTATCCCAGTCCCGCGGTTAACCGTGGGGCTGATTCAAAAAATAAACATTTATTTGAAGCCAAAAGCTTCCCAGCTTTGTAGAAAATATACCTTCTCCCCAAAAAACTCATCCCGCGGCTCCGCCGCAGTGTGGATGTTGAGTGAAAAGCATTTTCTATATACATTCGGATCCTTCGGATTCGTCGTGAGGGGGGAGATATTAATATTGATTCGTTAAGTCGAACGATAAATTTTCTACAGCCGGCTTTTGGGTATCCGCATGCGCTGGTATGACTAATATATGATAAAACAAGCGCTTAGCGATTCGGTTCCTGGCTCCAAACCTGATAAATGATCAATGTTAAATGTTAAATGTTAAATGTTAAATGAAAAGGGCGGACACCCCGGTCCGCCCCTACAAAAAATTCCCATTAACCATTAATAATTAATAATTATTGCCATAGTTTTACAAGCGCGCGGCCGCGTTGCCCGCCCCGAAGTATTTTGTTTATTTCGTCGCTTAAGTCCTCAAGATTTGTCTCGTGGACAAAGCGTTCGAGATCGGCCAGCTTTAAATCGCTTGCGAGGCGATCCCAGAGCTTTAGGCGCTGCGGGTAGGGAGTTTCCGCCGAGGCGACGCCGATCAGCTTCACGGCCCGTATAACGAACGGGAAGACGTGCGTGTGAAGCTCCGGCGACTCGACCATTCCGCAGTTCACAACTACGCCCCGATCGCTTAGGGATTTTAGAACTGAATTCAAAGTGCGCCCGCCCACGGTATCCACGGCCGCAACCCAGCGACGAGGGAGCAGCCCGCGCACGTTATCGCCGTTCAGCTCGGTATGCGCGATTATTTCAGTAGCGCCGAGCGAATTGAGGTATTCCTTTTCCTGCGGCTTCGTGGTGGAGGCAGTCACTTCGTAGCCTAACCTTGCGAGCATGGAAACGGCAAAGCTGCCCACGCCCCCGGTCGCGCCCGTGACGAGAACTTTCCCATGCTCGGGCAGTATGTCGTGCGATGTAATCTCCTCCACGCATGCCGCGGCCGTAAAGCCGGCAGTTCCGAAGATCATGGCCTCGCGAAGGGTTAAATTCTCGGGCAGCGCGACTACCCAATCGGCGGGCACGCGAATGTACTGCGAGAATCCGCCGTGCGTGTCCATGCCGAGATCCCTACCCGTAACGATCACTTTGTCGCCGACTTTGAATTTATCGGAGGAACTTTCGGCGACGACGCCGGACGCGTCGATGCCCGGCACGTGCGGGTAGCGCTTCGTAATTCCCCGATTGCCAATGGCGGAAAGAGCGTCCTTAAAGTTCAGGGAAGAATAATCAACTTTAATTAATACGTCTCCGGCGGGCAATTCATCTACAGAGAAATCACGTACGCGGCGACCGAACTTGCCGTCGGGCGTCTCAAAAATTTCCAAAGCTTTGAACATTTCTTTCATTTGCTGCCTCCTAATTGACTATTTACTATTGATTACTACTCTTAAGATTATATCGCTGAAAAATTCACTACTTTTTTTAATTCTAATACTCTTGCTAATTTTGAGTAAATATATCGACCAATACAGATAAAACCTTAAACGGTTAAAATTAATTTTACGCTTATCATAGGAAAAATAAAATGTCTTTAAGGTTTATGACGGCAGAACAAGCCGCCGAGTTTATAAATAATGGCGACATTGTCGGATTTTCCGGCTTTACGCCCGCCGGAGCGGCAAAGGCAGCGCCCGTCGCTATCGGCGAAAAAGCAAAAAAAGAGCATGCGGCGGGAAGAGATTTTAAAATTGGTATGATTACGGGGGCCTCTACAGGCGACTCGCTCGACGGCTCCCTTGCAAGAGCGGATGCCGTAGACTTCAGAACTCCTTACCAATCAAACAAAGACCTCCGCAATTTAATCAACAACGGCAAAGCCCGATACTTCGACACCCACCTTTCAATAGTCGCGCAAAATATCCGCTACGGCTTTCTCGGCGAGCTCGATTGGGCCATTATAGAAGCCTGCGACGTAACTGAAAGCGGCGAAATCACGCTCACTACCGGCGTAGGCATTTCCCCGACTATCGCGCGCTGCGCGAAAAAGATTATTATTGAATTAAACGCGTACCATCCGAAATCGCTCCGCGGTATCCATGACATTTACGAACCGGCCGATCCCCCGTACAGGAAAGAAATACCGGTTTATTCCCCTTCGGACAGGTGCGGAACGGACGTTATCAAAGTCGATCCGGATAAGATCGTTGGAATAGTCGAAACAAATCTGCCCGATGAAGTAGGCGCATTCACGCCAAGCGACGACGTAACGAACCAAATCGGCGTAAACGTCGCCCAGTTCCTCTCCGGCGAAATTCGCAACGGGCGAATTCCTTCAAGCTTCCTGCCTATTCAATCGGGCGTTGGCAATATAGCGAACGCCGTTCTCGCGGCGCTTGGCGACGACAAGAACATCCCGCCGTTCCAGATGTATACGGAGGTCATCCAGGACTCCGTTATAAAATTAATGCAGGAGGGCAACGTAACTTTCGCTTCAGGTTGCTCCTTAACTGTTAGCGGCGATAAGCTTCGCGAAATATACGACAACCTAAATTTCTTTAAGCCGAAGCTCGTTTTGCGCCCGCAGGAGATATCCAATAACCCGGAAGTCTCGCGCCGTATCGGTATAGTTTCAATAAATACTGCGCTCGAAGCGGATATCTTTGGAAATGTGAACTCCACGCAGACGTTTGGAAAGAATATGATGAACGGTATCGGCGGCAGCGGCGACTTTACCCGCAACGCCTATATATCTATCTTTACGTGTCCTTCCGTCGCTAAGAAAGGAAAGATCTCGGCTATAGTGCCCTTCGTAACGCATGTGGACCACAACGAGCATTCGGTGCAGATATTAATAACCGAGCAGGGAATTGCCGATCTCCGTGCGAAATCGCCCGCGGAGAAGATGGAAGCGATTATCAACAATTGCGTGCATCCCGACTTCCGCGGCCAGCTCCGCGAATTCGCGCGTCTATCCGGCGGGCATGATTGCCACACCCCGCTTAGCCTTTCGGCGGCGTTCGGTATGCATCTCCAATTAGAGAGAACGGGCGATATGCGCTCCGTGGATTGGAACGCATTTATAAATAAATATGGCAATTAATTGAAATTACTTACTTAAAGAGCCGTCGATTAACCTGGCGGCTCTTTTTTTGTAAATTCAATTGTATTAAATCAGCAAAATCCAAAAGTTTTGTATTTTAGTCTAGTAATAAATGCAATAGAGCGAAAGGTAATGAAAATACTCGTAATAAATTGGCAGGACATTAAGAATCCCAGCGGCGGCGGAGCAGAAGTGCATATGCACGAGATCTTTAAGCGCGTTGCGGCGTTGGGGCACGACGTGACGATCTTCAGCTGTTGCTTCGAAGGGGCGCCGGTCGAGGAAATGGTCGACGGTATTCGAATCATCAGGCAGGGCTCCCGCGCCCTATTTAATTATATAGTGCCTTATTATTACTATAAGCTGTTTAAAAAGCAACGCTTCGACGTTGTAGTCGACGATATAAACAAGATTCCTTTTTACACCCCGCTCTACGTAAAGGAACCGCTGATCGGGATTAGTCATCACTTCTTTGGAAACAGCATTTTCAAGGAGGCCGGCGCTATTGCAGGCAGCTATGTTTACCTTTCCGAATGGCTCGTTAATTTCGTATACAAGGGAATCCCTTTCGCGGTAGTCTCGCAGAGCACGCTCGACGAATTTTTGGAGAGGGGATTCAAACGCGAGAATTTTATTATCGTTCCAAACGCCATAAATGCTCCACAGTTCCCGTTTAGCGTTAATAAAACGCCTGGGGAATTCAACGTGGCGTACTTCGGCAGGCTGAAGAAATATAAAAGCCCGGACCACTTGCTTCGCGCATTCGCGAAAGCTCGATTACGAATTCCTCCCGCGAAGCTCTGGATAATGGGGCGCGGTGATTTTACCGAAGGACTAAAGCGGCTTGCCGTTGAACTGGGAATCGACGACGCGACTACGTTTTTCGGGTTCGTCAGCGAGGAGGAGAAAGTAAGCCTACTCGCGCGCGCGCACTGCATGGTGAACACATCGATGAAGGAGGGCTGGGGGATAACGAATATCGAGGCGAACGCCTGCGGCACGCCTGTAATTTCCAGCAACGTCCCGGGCCTGAGGGATTCCGTTTCCGAGGGCGTTTCCGGCGAGCTTTATGAATACGGCGATATCGACGAGCTTGCGGAGAGGATATACCAAATGTATATTGATAAATCAAAATTCGAAACGCTCTGCCGCGGCTCGATTAGCTGGGCGAAGTCTTTCAGCTGGGATAAATCCGCCGAGCTGATGCTCTTTGCGATGGAAGAGGCGGTGAAGAGGAAATTAAACCCGCGAAAGCAGTGATTTTATGGATTTCCGCCTGCGCGGGTATGACTAAACTCTGCTGGGTTGAGCGCCTGCGCGATATTTACAGTAGTCGTTCCAACCTGTCGCTCAGACGACCGAAGGGAGGAAGAGTCCATACATCCTATGGATTCCTCGCTACGCTTCGGAATGATTAACTATTTTATTTACAAGCGCTTGCGCGTAATCTCCTGCAATTCTTCATTAATCATTCACCATTAACCATTAACCATTAACCATTAATAATTAATAATTATCATCTTCCTCGTAAACGTCCGGTCGCCGGCGCGGAGGCGGTAGTAGTATATGCCCGGGGGAAGAGTTTTGTTGACGTAGTCAGTTTCGTGGTAGCCCTCGCTCTGGAAGTCTTCCAAAATGGTTTCGAGTTCCCTGCCGCGCATGTCGTATATCTTTAGGGATACCTGCCGCGGCTCGCCGAGGTAGTACGCTATCTTCGTTTTCTCCGAGAAGGGGTTGGGGTAGTTGCCGAGGAAGCGAACTATGCCCGGCGGGGGCGAAGGAAAGAACGATTTCACTGAATCGTCCGGGCTGCCCGACGTGTCGTGAGGGATGCTCCAGTCGCGTGTGAATTTGTATACGTATTCTAAATCGACGATAACGTAACCGGAGGAGTAGGAAGTCAGCTGTGGGCTCCGAATAGACCAAAAACGGCCGTCGTATAGGTCCGGGTCAACAATTTTTATTTGTTCCCACGTTTTACTACCATTGTGAGTCACATACGCATATCCAACGCTGCCGGTTGCAATACCAAATCTGTCGTTATAAAAGTTAACGCCATTTATAGGATCGCCAGTAAAAAAGGTGTCCCTTTGCGCTATCCAGGATTTTCCGCCGTCGTTCGTGTAATAGATCTCCTGCATGCGGCTGAATTGATCGGTTTCGCTTTTATGCCTTCGACCGCCTACCATCCAGCCTTGGTTCTCGTTGATAAAATAAAACTTATATCCGAATACGTCGAAAATTTCCTGATTGTAAGTTTGATAATTATCCCAATCACCCTCAATACGAATAAAAGTAAAATCTTTATACGGATCGTAAAGAATTTTTGGACGGTGCACATACCGAGTAACGAACAGACCCTCTTTAATTATAAAATAGTCTTCATATAATGTACTATCTGATAATCCATCGGGAGTTTTCATTTTTATCCAATCAATGCCGCCGTTAAAAGTCTGGAAAAATTCCGCCCTTATTTTTTCTACGTCGTAAGCTTCAATAATTCCATAATTATTATTAAGCATCTTAACGGTGGTTACGAAATATTTCTTTTCAAGGCTCCTATCCTCCCATGTTTGCCCTTGGTCAGTCGAGCGGATGATCTTTCCCGAATCGCCGGCTGCAATGATTAAGTCAGGAGATGGATAAGCGACAGTTTCTATATAAGTGGCCAGATGATAAGGTCCATCGCTGCCATTTGACCAGGAAGAATCCAGGTAAATATCCTTCCAAGTATTGCCGCCATCGGTTGTACCTCGCAAAAACTGGTACCATTGACTTAAACCTTTCCCGCGAACCACGCAATGCATGGAATCAGCGCATGCTAATTCGTAATAAGTTTTTTCCGCTTTGTATTCTAGTGAAACAGAGTCTACGCAAGACCACTCCGGATTGGAGCCGGCATTAGCGGGGATAAAAGGAGTCATCAAAGCAATGAATGTTAATATAAGGAGGCGAGGGATTTTCATAGCCGGCTCGATATTAATGAATATTAATGTTCGTTCGCTATCTTAACTTACGGAAAAGGCATATTAATAGCAAGCGTTATTTTTATATTCCGAAGGTTTAGTGAAGAAATGGATATTTTATTATGCCCCTCATCCTAACCTTCTCCCGGTGGGAGAAGGGACCGAGCCTGCAGTTTTCAACAGTTGTGCGTCATTTCTCTTTGGTCCGTCATTCCAGGCGCCGGACCCGGAATCTATAGATACTATGGATTTCCGCCTGCGCGGAAATGACTATTCCGCCGGGGCGAGCGCCCGTGCGTTACTATAAACATTCGAATCCTTCGGATTCGTCGGGGGCATCGCATTCTCAGTATTTCTGCGTTATTACATGCATTTTGTACAACAATAATGTCCTTTGGATTTCCGCCTGCGCGGAAATGACATAACACTGTATTTCCAAGCGCTTAACGCGTTATCAATCATTAATAATTAACCATTAACCATTAACAATTATTCTATTATCAGCATTATCGGGCAGTGGTCCGAGCCGTAGACTTGGGTTAGGTGCGCGCAGGAGACTACGCGGGGGGCGAGGTCTTTGTCGACGAGGAAGTAATCTATTCGCCAGCCGGCGTTGCGCTCGCGCGATTTAAAGCGGGCGTCCCACCAGGTGTATTGGCCGCCCTCATGGTTGAATATCCTGAACGCGTCGACGTAGCCCAGCGAGAATATTTCCTCGAGCTTTTCACGTTCGATAGGTAGGAATCCGCTGGTTTTTTCATTGCTTTTTGGATTGGCGAGATCGAGCTCCGTACGCGCCGTGTTGAAATCGCCGCATACTACCGCATTTATTCCGCTTTTCCTATCTTCTTCGATGGATTTAAATAGCGAGTCGTAAAAGCGGAGCTTATAGTCAACTCGCTCCATGCCGCGGGAACCGTTGGGGAAATAGATGTTATATAGAGCGAAATCCGGGTATAGAAGACGTTGTATGCGCCCCTCGCCGTCGAATTCGGGGATGCCGATGCCGCAGGAATTTTCTTTTGGCTCGATTTTAGTAAACACGGCGGTGCCGCTGTACCCGGCCTTTACCTGGCAGGAATTATAATATGCCGTATAGCCCTCCGGGGCTCGCAGGTCGGGATTTATCTGCTCCTCGAACGCTTTAATCTCTTGCAGGCAAAGCGCGTCGGGTTGGACTGTTTCAATGAATTTGAATAATTTATTCTCTTTCGGGGGATCGGTCTTCTTTGCCGTTTGTCCAAGCACGGAACGCAAGCCGTTTACGTTCCAGGATACTATTTTCATCATCTACTCAGAGTCCTCGGGTTTAACTCCCTTCGGCAGCGCTATTGTAAAAGTAGTGCCGACGCCGGGTTCGCTGGAAACTTTTAATTCGCCTTTATTTTTCTCGGTTAAGTCTTTGCAGAGCACAAGACCAAGGCCGTGTCCCTTTTCGTTTGCCGTGCCTTCCGTGGTCGTATTTTTGTCGATCTTGAATAAATCGGGAATTACTTTTGGATCAATCCCCACGCCGTTGTCGGCCACGCTTAAAAAGATATATTTGTCGTCGGAGTCGGTATAGATAGAGATCTCTCCGCCCGCGCGCGTGAATTTTATTGCGTTGGAAAGCAGGTTGCGTATTACTGTGTTAAGCATATTTACGTCCGCATAAACGTAAGTTTCCTCCGAAACGGCTTCCTTAAACGTGATAGATTTTTCCTTCAGTCTTTGGATTATCAGGTTGTGATTCTGCCGAACGAGCAGGTAGAGCGGCACGTTGTCGGGCGTGTACTCGATAGCGCCGCGTTGAATCCGCGACCACTGCAAAAGGTTCTCGAGAAGCTTAAAAAGGCTATGCGCGGTTGTGTTTAGGTCGAATACAATCTCGCGCGTTTCGTCCGGCTCGAGGAAATCCAAATTATCCTTTAGCACGTCGGAATAACCCAGTAGGGATTGGAACGGTCCTTTCAGGTCGTGAGCGATGATAGAGAAGAACTTATCCTTGGCCGAGTTGAGTTCCTGCAATTGTATTTCTGATTCTGCCAGCTTAGAATTAAGCATGACTACTTCGCTTGCGTTCTGCTCGATTAGGTCCCTGCTAAGCGCCATTTCCTCAATTAACCGATCGTTTTCTTCCTGGGCGATTATCTTTTCCGTTATGTCGCGAATAGAGCAGCAAACGTAATTTTCGCCGTTAAGCGGTATGATATGGAGCGTTAATTCTACAGGACAGTAGCCGTTGTTCCCAATACGAACGTATAACTCGGAAGTATTAGTTTCGTTAACCAGATTTGGACTCTTTATCCAATCGGAATAGGCGTAAGTAAACTGGTCGAGAAAGTCGGGCAGTAAAATAGCCTCCCAGAGCGGCAATCCGGAAAGAATTTCGGGGGCAAAACCGAAGAACTTTACGGCTGTATCGTTGCAAATAACGATTTTGCCTTCCAGCGTAAGAAAAAAAATTGAGTCCCGGGAATTATGAAATATATTTTCAAAAATATTGCTCATCAATTTGACGTCTAAATTTAATTCTATTTTCATACTAGTCACGACAAATTCTCGGCAAAGTTGTAAATAGGTTTGCTTTAAATATACGTCAAAATTGTTGAGCAGAAAAATTATTTTTATTTAAGGCATGGCGAAGTGAAATCCACCAGCGTCAAATACCATTTTCCGGCTATGTAAGAGAAGTACAGAGTCGAAATAGTCTTGCAATCGGTGGACCTGACGGCATAGCGTATCGTACGCTCGGCGTCGCGTATTTGCTCGATCTCTCCTTCGGGTATTCGATAATTCACCGTCTCTTTCGACGCCCTGAAGTTCTGCGTCAGGTTGCAATCGGCGCCCTGCGCCTCGCAGGCGAAGAGACCCGTTTGCTTATATTTGAGCGTCGCGCAGTCGGGCGAGGGGAGTTCGGCGGCAATAAGCGATTTATTGTAATAATCTCCGAACGCCTGCTTCGCATCTTTATCCCCGTTCGCGATTGTCGCGCCCGCTATGCTCAAGACGTTTGAGTAGGAGTCCGTGCGTAGCGTCACTCTTCCGCCGCCGGGATTAATATAAACGAAAACGCCGTTTTTGAGATGAATGAATTGGGATATTTCGCGCGCGTCGGATTCCGCAGCCGCTTTGATAAATTTTTGATACGCCGCCGTAAAGGATTCAAATAGCTTTGGATCATTTTTTTTGGTGAGAGCCGAAGCGGGTTTGCTCTTTAGCGTTTCAGCTTCCTTAGCGTTTTGCGAGGTCTTTGCCGGGAGGGTTTCCCTGGGCGCGGGCTTGGGTTGCGCGGATGGGGCGGGCGCAACTGCTTTATCTGTTTTTACGTTCTTCGTTTGGATATTTTCCGGTTTTATTTCTTGCTTTGCGGGAGCCTGCTTCGCAACCGGCTGATTGGCTGCGTTGGGCTTATCAGGCGTAGCCGCTGGAACTTTTTCCCTGGAAGGGGTAGCGGGCTTCTCCGCGGACGCCTTTGCTACTGTCGGGGAAGCGGGCGCCGGTTTTACCAAGCTTTCTGCAGGTTTGGACGGCGGGGCGCTAACTTTCGAGGCGTTCTCTGAAGCTTTGCTTTCAGGCCTTACTATCTTAATTGCTTTTTTGTCCGGATTATTTTCAGTCTTTATAGGTATGGCGATCGTTTTCGTTGTGTCCGCTTTGGCTAAAGCTTTTGATTTATCCTCTACTTTAGGAGCGCTTGATTTTTCCGTTACGGAGCGGGATTTTTGTTCCTTTATATCATTTTTTTTGACGTTCGGGGTAGCTTTTTGAGTAACTTCGGACTTCGCGGCGGTCGGCGCAACCGGTTTAAGTTCTTTTTTGGCGGCGGACGTCTGGTAGATTGGTTGCGAAACGAGCGCGAGCGCCGCGGTATCCAACATATTAATGGCCCAGACGCCGGGGTAAAGATTCCTCTTGAAATTGACGTCCCTGAACGCTAAAGCGTCGCGAACCGTTGCGAACTTTCCGACGAGCACGCGGGTCATTTCGCCCCTTGCCGTGCGAGAACGGATCATGCGGGTCTCAAAACCGCTTTTGCTCAGCTTATCGAGGAATCTCTCCGCGTTCCTTTGGGAGCGGAAGGAGCCGACTACGAGCGCGAAATCCGCAACGAATGCGGCGTAGAGCGCTCCGGAAAAAACTATAACTAACGCCGCTATAACGGCTATGCGTTGAATTGTCTTCATTTTAACGTCCGATTAACAATATTGCAACTAATTATCAGTTTTTACAATTGCAAAAATTCAATAATTATTTAATTTATCAAAAAAAACTTTTTATTATTAATTTCATCTTTTATTATTAATGAGCGCATCAGAAGATAACACGGAATACTCGGAGATAATCAGCGAATTCCCGCAATTGCCTAACGTGCTTGAAAAAGTAAGCAATTTGCCTGCCAAACCCGGTATTTACCAATATAAAAACGCGGAAGGGAAGATCATTTATGTAGGTAAGGCGAAGAACCTACGGAATCGCGTGCGTTCATACTTTCAAAAGAATCGGCCGCGGGACGCTAAAACTCAAGCCCTAATAAGCAAAATTGCCGACCTGGAAGTTATGCTCGTGGATTCCGAAGCCGAAGCGCTCATCCTTGAGGATACCCTAATAAAAAGGCACAAGCCGCGCTACAACGTATTGCTGCGCGACGACAAAAGCTATCCGTATATCCGCGTGACTAACGAACCGTTCCCGCGGCTTTTCGTTACCCGGAAAGTTATCCGGGACGGCTCCAAGTACTACGGCCCTTATACCGAGGTTGGGCAATTAAAAGCGCTTATCAGGACGATTCGTACGATCTTTATGCTGCGTAGCTGCGATTTAATCATAACCGACGAATCGATCGAAAAGCAAAAGCACAGAGTCTGCCTCGACTACCATATCCACAAATGCGAAGGGCCTTGCGTAGGTCTCGTCTCGAAGGAAGCGTACAACGAAAATATAAAGAGCGCAATTCAGATCCTTCTTGGTAAAACCCGCGCGATAGAAGCTCAGTTGAAGGAAAAGATGGAAAAATACGCCGAAGAGATGAAATTCGAGGCCGCTGGCGTTATCAAGAGGCGACTCGACATACTTCGCGAATATATGAGCAAGCAAAAGATAGTTACGAGCGAGCCGGTCGACCGGGATATTTTCGCGCTAACCCGCGACGGCGACCTCGCTTGCTCGATTATTCTAAAAGTGCGCGACGGTAAGCTGATCGGCAAGCGGCACTACATAATTAAAAACGCTTTAGAGCAAACCGACGAGTCGATAATGCAGCGCACGATAGAACGCTGGTACCTGGAAAGCGACTTCGTGCCCGGCGAGATATTCCTTTGCTGCGAGCCTGATCAGTTGGAGTATTTAACCGACTATTTAGGTAAGAAGCGGAATAAGTCTATTTCCATAAGCGTGCCGCAGATCGGCGAAAAGAAGAAGATGATAGAAATGGCGACTTCCAACGCGGAATACATACTTAAGGAATTCATCGCGGCTACTGAGAACGCAGAAAAAACGATACCTCGTAGCGTGCTCTCGCTACAGCGGGACCTGAACCTAAAAACGCAGCCGAGACGAATAGAATGCATTGATAACTCCCATATACAAGGCTCTGATTACGTCTCGTCGGTAGTGGTTTTCGAGGACGGCAAACCGAAAAAGAGCGATTACCGAAAGTTTAAGATGCGCACCGTAAAGGGCAACGACGATTTCGCCGCAATGCAGGAAGTCGTGCGCAGGCGATACTCCAGGCTAATTGCCGAGGGCGGGCAACTCCCGGATTTAATAATAATTGACGGCGGCAAAGGGCAGCTCTCCAGCGCCGTGGAGATACTTGACGAGCTGGGATTAATGCAGAAAGTAGCAGTTATAGGCCTTGCAAAGCGCCTGGAGGAAGTTTTCTTCCCCGGCATGAGCGATTCGATCCTGTTGCCGCGCACAAGCTCGAGCCTGCGTTTAATTCAGCAACTCCGCGACGAAGCGCACCGGTTCGCCATTACCTTCCACAGGCTTTTGCGCGAGAAGCGCACGCTACAGACGGAGCTCACTCAAATAGCGGGCGTAGGGAAGAAATCCGCGGAAAAACTGCTTACTGAATTGGGCAGCGTGGAAAATGTCCGCCAGGCGGAACTCGACGTTTTAAAAAAATATCTGAACCAAAAGCAAGCTCAAACCGTTTATGATTATTTCCACGATAAAGGCGGAAGCGTAGAATTATGAGAAAAACCGCATGGATCACGGGGGCTTCGTCCGGCATAGGCGCGGCGATCGCGTCCGCGCTGGAGCCCGAGTATAACTTAGCCCTATCGGCGAGAAGCTTTGAAAATAACTTCGTCGAGGGACGGTTGGAACTAAAAATGGACTTGCGCAACGTAGCCGCGATATACGAGGGCTACGACGAAATATTCAGGCGTTTCGGCGCGCCCGACGTATTAGTGAACAACGCGGGCGTCGGCGCATTCAAGCCATTGGAAGAGCTGTCGCTCGCGGAGTTTGACGAGATAATAGACGTAAATCTACGCGGGGCTTTCCTGTGCATTAAGAAAGTTCTGCCGGATATGCTCGAGCGGGGAAGCGGTATTATTCTCAATATCCTCACCTCCGCCATCAAGAAAAGCTACCAGGGAAATTCAGTTTACTCGGCGAGCAAGGCCGCGCTGCATGCAATGAGCGGATCGCTTCGCGAGGAAACCCGCAAACGGGGCGTTAAAATAATAGACGTGCTGCCCGGGGCGACCGCTACGAATATCTGGAGCAAGGAGGATCTCGACGAATACCGCCATAAAATGATGAGCGCCGAAGAAATTGGAACGGCGGTAAAGTCGCTGTTGAATCTTCACGAGTCCGGCAATTTATTGGTCGAGGAAATTATTATCAATCCTAAATTAGGAGCAGTTTAGAACTCCCAACTAATTCCGACGCTCGGCAAGATGCCGATAGATTTCTGGTATTCGATGTTTTCCGTCCTGGGATTATAGCGGACGGAGGATACGTTCTTACGACCGTAAACGTTTTGAACGTCGACGTATGTTACCAAGATCGAATTATAGAAATTCCAGCGTTTATCTATTCGCACGTCCATAGCGTGGAAGGTCGGTAATCTTTCGCCTTGATTATACCGAGCGTAGTCGAACCTCTTGTTAACTTCGTCGAACGGCGTCGTAGGAGCTCCCGTGGCGGCGCGGAATTTCGAGCTCACCTCCCAGTCCTGGTCTATTCTCCAGCCGGCGGCTATGTTAAATATAACCGGCGAATCGTAAGCGCTGAGCGCATATTCGTAATTTAACCCCCTAAATTCCGTTTTACTTATCGTTAAGCTCATCAAGCCGTAAATGGGTATCTCGCTCAATTTCTTCTGGATAAAAAATTCAATTCCCATGGAGTTCCCAACGCCTTTCGACATAAGCGGCTCCAGCCCGTAGGGGATATCGCTCTGCAGGTCCTCGAATCCGGTCGGAGCGAGCATGCCCCACGGCCTTAATAGCCTTGCGGGGTAGTCTCGGTATATTTTTTTATAAACCTCTACCTGGGTTTTAACATCCGGTAAAGGTATGTATTCGTAGGATAAGACTACCTGGTCGGCGCGAATCGGCTTAAGCCGCGCATTCATCGGGTCGCCCATCAGCCAAACGTAAGACGGGTACTGGTAATACCGCCCGCCGCTAATAGTTAAAGTAGACAGCTCGTTGACCTGGTAGGCGGCGGAGGCCCTTGGGGAAACGAAAATTGCGTCGCTGGATATAAAGTTTGCTATCTCCGCGCGCAAGCCGCCAGTAATTTTAAACCTACCGATAGATTTATTCATCGCCAGGTAAGTCGCGTTCCTTATCGCGCTGAACGATGTGTCGACGTTAAGCGGGCGTAAGTCGCCTTTGAAATCTCTTCGGTACTCGCCGGGTATGAGAATGCTGTAGTCGAGCGTTGTCGTCCATTTAGTCTGATTGCCGAAGGTCAGGTACCAGGAGTTTGGCAATTGCAGGTCAAAGTCCGCACGCAGTATTGTCTCGCTCTCTTTCGAATTATTTTTGAAAATCTCGACCAATAAGCTATCGCTCTGGCTAACGGAGTATTTCGAGTAAGTTTCGCCTAAAGTCACTGTAACGAAGCCGTTTTTAAAGATATTTCTCCATGTAATGCCCGAAAAGTACTGATTTTGCTGCGGTACGGCCACGCGGCTATTGTCGAAGCGGTCGTCCTCGGTCTCGTTATTTAGGGAGACTGTGTTGATAGCCCCGATTACAAGGAAAGATAAGGTATTCGTTTCGTTCAGCTTATAATTGACCTTGCCCTGGAAATCCCAGTACTGGGGGATAAAGGAAAAGCCCGCCGCCTTGAAGATAAAATCCAAGTAACTACGACGGACGCTCATCAGGTAGGAGCCTTTATTCGAAATCGGCCCTTCGAGATTAAGCCCGAAACCCGTAGCGGAGAGATTTAGCTTTCCGCCGAATTCCTCTTCGTTGCCGTTGCGGAGCTGGATATTCGTTATCGATGAGACCTTGTCCCCATAGCGGGCTCCGAACGCGCCCGCCGAGAAATCGACGTTCTTTACGAAATCAATATTAACGATGGTGAGCGGACCGCCGCCCGAGCCCTGCGTGCCGAAGTGATTTATGTTTGGAACTTCGAGGTTGTCCACAATAAACAAATTCTCGAAAGGCGCGCCGCCGCGCACAACGAGATCATTTCTCCCGGCCTGCGTTACCCCCACCCCGGGCAAAAGCGCCGTAGCGCGTACGACGTCCTCCTGAACCCCGGGCGCGCGGCGTATGTCCTCGGCGGAAAGGCTTTGAGCGCTGGCGGAGGTTTCTATGCGTTTCTCGAAGTAGGTGGAACGGACCTCTGCGCCCTCGAGCCGGATTACTCTATCTATCAACGCGGTTTCAATTTCGTAAGGCTTTGCCGCAGTTACGGCCGCATTGGCTTCAATATAGGTTTCGAAAGCGATTGAGGAAAATTGAATTGAATAAATTCCCGGGGGAACGTTCTCTATAGCGAAAGTCCCGTCCTGCTTCGTGATGGCCCCGTAATTGGTACCAACGACCCTAACGGTTACCCCGGTCAAAGGCTGTTGAGTCGCCTTCGATATGACGCGTCCCGAAATTCTTGCAGCGTAGGCTACCGGGGAAGCGGCAAAAGCCAAGATTGTAAATGATATTGATAGCGCTATTAGTACGATTGATTTCATAAATAGTAATCCGGATTTCGATTTATATTAAACGTTTAGACGAAGCTAAAATATATTAATTTGTAATTATTAACATTTGGTAAATTAAATTATATTAATATTGCAGCGCTCGTTTGGTTTTGTTTTTATACGAAAAAACGCTTTCAAAACATAAAGACTACCTCGAAATCAATTGGAAATCTGCGGAAAATTTGTTAATTTTGCAGGTTAAATAATTGAGAAATCAAGAAAAAATGCAAATGTCAATAATAGGAAGGGAGCAAATAGTTCCGACGATGCTGGAAGAGGAGATGCGTTCTTCGTATCTGGCTTATTCTATGTCGGTTATCGTTTCCAGGGCTCTTCCCGACGTTAGGGACGGGCTCAAACCGGTGCACAGAAGAATATTATATGCGATGCACGACATGGGGCTTCATCACAATCGCCCCTATAAAAAGTCCGCAAGGCTCGTAGGCGAAGTGCTGGGCAAGTACCATCCGCACGGCGATTCCTCCGTTTACGAAGCAATGGTTCGTTTGGCGCAGGATTGGTCTATGCGCTATCCGCTTGTAGACGGGCAGGGCAACTTCGGCTCCGTCGACGGCGACTCCGCTGCCGCTATGCGTTATACCGAATCAAGACTCGCCTCCATTTCGGCGGCTATCCTAAGAGATATAGATAAAGACACGGTAGATTTTGGACCGAATTTCGACGATTCGCTCCAGGAACCGTTAGTATTGCCTTCGGCGATGCCGACCCTGTTGGTAAACGGCGCCGCAGGCATCGCGGTCGGTATGGCTACGAACATACCGCCGCATAACCTGACAGAAATTATCAACGGCCTGCAGGCAATGATATCAAACCCGGACGTAACTAGCGAAGAACTGCTGAAATACGTTCCGGCCCCGGACTTCCCAACGGGCGGCATTATCTACGGATACTCCGGCGTTAAGGAAACTTATACCAAAGGAAGGGGTAAGATCATCGTTCGCGCGCGCGTCACTTTCGAGGAAGCTAAATCCGGCAGGACTTCTATTATAGTTACCGAGCTTCCTTACCAGGTAAATAAGGCCGCTTTAATAGAAAAAATTGCGGATCTCGTCCGCGCAAAGGCATTAGAGGATATTTCCGATCTGCGCGACGAATCGGATCGCGACGGTATGCGTATCGTAATAGACCTGAAACGAGACGCTATACCCGACGTCGTGCTGAACAACCTCTACAAGCACACCTCCATGCAGGTTACTTTCGGAGCAAACATGCTCGCGCTCGTACACGGCCGCCCGAAGGTGCTTACGCTTCGGGATATGATGCGTCATTTTATTGATCACAGGAACGAAGTCATCGTCCGCCGCACGGAGTTCGAACTCGACGCCGCTGAAAAGCGCGCGCATATCTTAGAGGGCTTTATTATAGCTCTCGACAATATCGACGAGGTAATCAAGACTATCCGCGCGGCTAAGGACACTCCTACCGCTTCTATTGAGTTACAATCTAAGTTCGGCTTGAGCGAAATACAGGCGAAAGCGATACTCGACATGAGATTGCAACGCTTAACCGGTCTCGAACGCGAAAAGATCCAGAACGAATACCGCGAAGTAATCCGCACGATCGAACGTTTGAAGTCGATACTTGCAAGCAAAGAACTCCAGATGCAGATCATCTCCGACGAACTGGCTGAAATTTCCAATAAATTCGGCGACGACCGCAGGACCGAGATCGTCTACGATTCGCGCGACTTTACGGTCGAGGACATGATCGCGAACGAGGACGTCATCATCACGATAACGCATCGCGGGTTCATTAAGCGCACGCTCGCGGCGAACTACCGCCGCCAGAACAAGGGCGGACGCGGCGCGCAGGGAATGAATACGTACGACGACGATTTTATTCACATGATCTTCCCGGCCTCGACGCACCATCACTTGCTCTTCTTCACGGATAAGGGCAGGGTATATAAAGTCAAAGTCTACGACTTGCCGGAAGGCTCGCGCTCGGCCAAGGGCAGATCCGTGGCAAACGTCATCCAGATGCAGCCCGACGAGAGTATAACCGCTTGCCGGCCGATTAAGGAATTTACTAATAACGAGTATATCATAATGGCCACCCGCGACGGCATTATTAAGAAGACGGAGCTCTCCGCCTTCGCGAATATCCGCACGACGGGAATTATCGCCATTAACTTAGTCGGCGAGGATAAGCTGATCTCGGCGCGCCTTACGGACGGCACTTGCGACATAATTCTCGGCACGAGCCTTGGCCTTGCCTGCCGCTTCCGCGAAAGCGACGTTCGCCCGACGGGCCGTTCCACGCAAGGCGTGATGGGTATCTCGCTTGCAAAGGAAGATTACGTCGTGGCGATGATAGTCATTAAGCGATCCGATTCGCAGGTGATAATCGTCGGCGAGAAAGGCTACGGGAAGCGCACCCGCTACGAGGACTTCCGCTTGACGAAGCGCGGAGCCAAGGGCGTAAAGTCGATGAACATTACCGATAAAACGGGAAAGGTAGTCGCGATTATCGCCGCGGTCGACACCGAGGACTTAGTCGTTATGACCGTAAAGGGCATGCTTATACGCCAACCAGTCAAGAGCATTAAGACGATCGGCAGGAACACGCAGGGCGTGCGCCTTATAAAGCTGAAGGAAGCGGATTCAATCGCGGACATCACGACAGTTACTACGGAAGAAGACGCGGTCGATTTAGACGATACGCCTCTCGAGGACACCCAGGATAGATTGATCGAATAAATTCACGGAATATTCGTTTATCCCCGTGAGATCGGGAATAATTTAAAATAAATTTTTATTTTGTTTGAAATTATTCTTATTTTTGAACATTACGAACGTCAGAGCATTTTTCGAATGAAACTTAAGTTACTGATAATTTTTACGCTTATAACTGTTGGAGCGGTTGTCTACGCGATGAGCGGATTATTCGAATCCGTCGTGGCCTCCTCCGACGGAAGAGCTATAACGATAGAATGGCGCACTAGCGACGAAGCCGGCGTTAAATACTTCGTCGTCGAACGCGGCAGCGGAAAAACCAGCTATCAAGCCATAGCCTCCAAAACGGCGAAGGGAAGCCCAAGCGTTTATAAGCATGTGGACGAAGACGGATTGATGAAAAAGTTTGAAGTAAGCGAAGGCCAGCTTCAGAGCGATAAAGTATATACGTACCGCATCAAAGCGGTTTACAACGATAAGAAAACTTTCACTTCCGACGCGGTTTACGTTATGCACAAGACGAGCAGCTTCCGCCGCACGTGGGGCATGATAAAAGAAATGTTCAGATAACTTATATAAGTAACATGAAAAATTCAATTTGCAAGTTATTGAGCAAAGCCGCTTTTTTTGCGGCTTTGCTCTTTTTAGTTTCGGGCGTTTCGTCCGCTAAGCCCGTCGAGTCCGACGGCTCCGATTTCCCGATAAAATGCGGAACGTTTGCTTCGCCGGAAAGGCGTAATCAAATCGCAAAAACTTACGAGAGCGATACTGCGACCGGCAGACCTATTTGCCAGGCCCATTATCATTCCCCAAACGGCAAATTTTTTATTCATTACGATACTACAGGCGTGCACGCGGTCGACCTGAAGGACGCCAACCTGAATTCCGTGCCGGATTACGTCGATTCCGTGGCTTATTATTTTGAGTTTGTAGCTCAAAAATATATGGATTTGGGCATGCCGTCGCCCTACCCGGACGACGGAAAAGGGGGAGACTCCTGCTATGATATTTATTTAAAGGATTTAGGCGACGCAGATAAAGTCCCGGTAAACGGCAATATTGACGTTGGCGGCGTGTATGGACTTACTGAATTAGGCAAACAAATTGACTCTAGCCAACCTGAAAAGTATGAATCCTACATAATCCTGGATAATAATTTTTCGGAACTCGATACTGCGCGAGAATATGGAAAGGCTCCAAGACCGGCTTACCGGGAAACAGGCATTTTAGGAATGAAGGTCACTGCTGCGCACGAGTATTTTCATGCGGTGCAATTTTTGTATGGCATTGAAAATATAACGGGTCGACTTATTTCCGAGATGATGAGCGTTTATATGGAGTATACTCTCTTTCCTGAATCGAGGGACCATGTACAGTATGTAAACGCGATGCTCAAGAGGATGGGCGGCGACAACAACGACATATACTTTGGGAATCCTTCCGCCCTTTCCGGCTATGCGTTCAGCGTTTTCGTTAAGTACATTACGTTGAAATACGGCGAGGAGAGCGTCCCGCAAATATGGGAGATAATGAGCAAAAATAATTTCGATACTTACGAAACTTACGACGCATTTTTCAAGACGAAGGGGACAGACCTGAAAAGAGCATGGATGGACTTTATCCCGTATTTGTATTTCACCGGCGAGCGCGCCCGTGAAGGGTATTTGCCCCTCGCAAAGGAATACTCTACGCTAAAGCCGTACAAGAATATTATTTACAAGTATCCTGAAACGACATACACGAACGTCATGAAACCGTACGAGGTTTACCTGATAAGGTATCAATTCCCTATATCCGCAGAATATACCAACGATACGCTGGATTTGCTTTATACTAACAACGACCAGTATTCCCCAAGCCATTTACAATACGACAAGCAAACGGACTATACTTTTATAATTAAATCGTCGGACCTGGGAACGGAAGGCGACCCGCTATTCGATTACGATCCCCCGAAGCATTATTTAACATATTCATCCGGCAACGGGCTTGTGGATTATGTTAAATTTGAAGGGAAAGGCGTGAAAATAATGAGTATAGTAAACGCGTATCCAACCCCCCTGCAACTAAAAAAGGATTTAATTGTATATTTTCCAGCGCCGGAGAATACGCCCGCATACAGCGTCTGTAATTTAAATATTATGGACCTAAGCGGCGCGACTCTCTTTACGCAGAACTATAAGTCCGGCGTTTACGATGGAAAAAAAGCGTTAGTCGTGGAGACAAGCTCCCTGGAGAATAAGATTGGCGTCGGGGTTTACTTGTTTTCCGTGGAATCCGGCAATAATCGCGTCGTCGGGAAATTCGCCGTTAAAGAGAAGTAGAGAGAATGAATATTAAAATTAAAGCCGACGGGATTACGCATGGATTTTCCGGCTCCCGCAATCTTTTCGACAGCGTCTCATTCGAAGTAAATGGCGGCGAGGTTTTTGGAATATACGGCAAGAACGGGTCTGGCAAATCCACTATGTTGAAGGCCCTTTTTGGCCTGTTGCATTTGAAGAAGGGAAAGACGTCAATTTCGCTCGACTGCAAGGAATTACCCAGGGACGAGTACTCGCAATACGTAGGATTCGCCGCGCCCTATATTAACCTATACGAGGAATTTACGGCGCCGGAACTGCTCGACGTCGTAGGGAAGCTACGCGGGACGGAGCGCAACCCCGCTCTCGAATCGCCGATACTGGAAAAATTCATGCTCGAAGGCCAAAAGTACAAACCGATAAAAGCGTATTCATCCGGCATGAAGCAAAGGGCGAAGCTGATGATCGCAACTTACTTTAACCCGTTGGTTCTTTTTCTCGACGAACCGGGCAGCAACCTGGACGACATTGGCGTCAATCTTGTCAATTCCTTAGTAAAGGAATACGCCGAGGCCGGGAAGATCGTATTGATAGCGACAAACGAAAGCCGCGAAAAAGCTTTGTGTACGAATAGTCTGAGCCTCTAAACTTATTGCAAACGATTATCGTCAAACTTTAAAAATACAATAATCGAGAATAACGAGGTTTTCATGCTTAATAAAATATATATCACAATTATATTAGCAAGCCTTACAATCCTATTTATCAGCCCTACCGCAAACGCTCAGTTTGGGAAAAACAAGGTACAATACCAGGAATTCAATTGGAAATATATCCAGTCGGAGCACTTTGACGTATACTACAATGCCGGCTCGAAGTATTTGGCCGAGTTCGCGGCAATAGAAGCGGAAAAGGCCCTGGAATCACTTCAAAGTTCCCTGTCCTATAATTTAGCTAAAAGAGTAATACTTGTTGTTTACGATACGCATAATGAATTCCAGCAGACCAACGTCATCTCCAGCTTTATGCCGGAGGGCGTGGGCGGCGTTACGGAGCTGTTCAAGAACCGCGTCGTGGTGCCCTTTATGGGCGATTACTCCCAGCTAAGACACGTCGTTCACCACGAGCTGACGCATGCCGTTTTAAACGATATGTTTTATGGAGGCACTTTCCAGTCGGCCCTCTCCACAAGCGGAAACTTCCAGATCCCGCTATGGATGAACGAGGGACTTTCCGAGTGGGAGAGCATTGGCGGGATGAATACGGAAACCGATATGTTCATGCGCGACCTGACCATCTCGGAGAATTTGCCGTCGCTAGAAAGGTTGGACGGTTACTTAGCCTATCGCGGCGGGCAGACGTTTTATTGGTACGTCGCCGATAGGTACGGAAAGGAAAAGGTAGGCGAGCTAATTAACAAGCTCAGAATAATGAGAAACGTCGACGCGGCGTTCCGTTCGGCGTTCAATATGTCGTTCGAGGATTTCAGCGAAAAGTGGGAACGCGACATTAAGAAAATCTATTGGCCCGACCTCCAGAAATTTGAGGATCCAAAGGATTACGCAACAGCCCTGACTAATCATAAAAAGGAAAATTACTTTTACAACTCCTCCCCGGCAATATCTCCCGAGGGCGATCGAATTGCGTTTATATCTGACCGCGACGGCACATTTGGCGTTTTCGTAATGAATTTAAACAAGAAAGAAGAAATTACGAAGCTGACAAGCAGTTTCCGCCAAAAAGACTTTGAGGATTTGAATATCCTGACGCCAGGCATTTCATGGGATCCGACGGGCAAAAGAATTGCCATTTCCGCGAAATCGGGCGGGGAGGACGCAATATTTATAGTCGACGCGGACGACGGCGATTATGAAAAGATTGAACTAGGCTTAAAATCGATCTCCTCGGTGAATTGGTCTACCGATGGGAATAAATTGATGTTCATCGGCAGCAAGCGCGAGCAAAGCGATATATTTACCTACGACCTAAAAACAAAAAAGCTCGAGAACTTCAGCAACGACGTATTTTCCGAACTCTTTGCAGTTTGGTCATACGACTCGAAGCACATCTATTTTATTTCCGACAGGCGCGACAACTTAAATTTCAACATGACCTCGGGTAATTTTAAGATGTGGGATTTTGATTTTAATTCGAAAGATATTTACAGAGCCGATATCGATACGAAGGAGATCGAGCGCCTTACGTTCGACCCTGAAAACAACAAAACCTCAATATCAGTTTCAAGGGATGAATCAAAAATCCTCTATACATCCGACGCTAACGGTATCGGAAATATTTATCAGCTCGACGTTAATTCCAAAACCACTACGGCGAAGACGAATTCTATAGCGGGAATATCCCAGATATCGCTGGCGCACGACGACAGCAAAGTGATACTCTGCGCGCAAACCAACGGCGGATACGACCTGTTCGTTATGCGCAATCCGTTCGAAAGGACGCCTGCGAAGGACACTCTCCCTATGACTGATTTCCGTATGCAGCAGATCAGGGAAACGGACCTTGCCCGCGAAATTATCTCGACCGCGGATTCCCTTAACAGCGCTTCCGGGGACAATTCCCTGAAAGGGTATGGAAACTTCGACGTGAGCTTCAAAAGCCAGCAGCTTGTGCAAGCGAATCCCGACGTTGGAAAGCCCCTCGAGTCAGAGACTATAAAGGGCGATTCCACGGCAATCAATACGAATTTTGTTGAGAACGACTATAAAGTTAAGTTCTCGCCGGACGTAATATTAGGCAACCCCGGCTACAGCACGTTCTACGGCGCCCAGGGCTCCACCCAGATGCTTTTCAGCGACGTAATGGGCGACCACCAGATCTACTTTATGGGCAATATAATAACTGACCTAAGGAACAGTCAATTCCTGATTGCTTACAGCTACTTGCCTAAGATAATCGATTATCATTTTACCGGGTTCCACATGGCTAATTACGTCCGCCGTTATAACGATTTTGGCGACGTGGATTGGTACAGGTTCAGCAACTCAGGTTTAGGTACTTACGCTTCCTACCCGCTGGATCTCTTTAATAGATTCGAGGCTGGGGTGGACTTCGCTTATATGTCGCGTGAAAACGTTATCGACCCGCGTTCCGAGCCGAGCGTTAATAGATTTCTCATACTGCCGAGCGTCGGCTATGTGCACGACGACGTATTATGGGGGATGTACGCCCCGGCGCAGGGAACCCGTTGGTTCGTTAACGTAAAGGGTTCTCCGAAGCTTGGAGCGGACGGTCGAAGCTTCGTTACTACGACGGCCGACTATAGATTTTACGCGACGTTTTGGAACTATTTAACTATTGCGGGTCGCGGCGCTGCCGGCGGTAGCTTCGGACCTAATCCGCCGCGATTCTTTATGGGCGGCACTGAAAACTGGATAAACAGCACGAGCGTAAACGGCCCCCTGCCGTTTGACGAACCCGAAGATTACGCTTTTATGCAATTTGAAATGCCATTAAGAGGTTGGGATATTGCCTCCTCGATTGGTACCAAGTTCTTCTTAACGAACGCGGAGATGCGATTCCCAATATTCGCGGCTATTATGGCAGGCCCCGTACCGGTATTCCTGCAGGGCGTTATGGGAGCCTTCTTCCTGGACGTTGGCGGAGCATGGGACAATACCTTCGTCTCTTATCGTGAATTCAATGGTAAGAGGTATGTAAACGATTTACTGTTAAGTACCGGCGTCGGCTTAAGAACGTACGTGCTTGGTTTCCCGTTGAAGCTGGATATAGCATGGATCGATCTCGGGTACAATTGGTCGCAACCCCGGTACGTTTGGTCCCTTGGATTTGATTTTTAATTTCTTTGGAATTAGTTAGTTGAATAAAAATAGAGTTTTGGTAGGCATGTCCGGCGGGGTCGATAGCTCCGCCGTTGCCGTAATGCTTAAAGAGAGCGGGTACGAGGTGATAGGAGTTACTATCACCCCGTTTAAGATAGAGGACGAATGCCGAGTGAAAATCAACGAGCGAAGCTGCTGCGATTACCAGGCCGTAATCGACGCAGCGAAGCTTTGCGATAAGCTCGGCATCGAGCATTATTTAATGGATCGGACGGGCGCTTTTAAGGCATACGTCATAGACTATTTTATAGACGAGTACATGAACGGGCGCACGCCCAATCCATGCGTGGTTTGCAATCCCACGATTAAATGGGGAGAAATGCTTGCTAAGGCTGAAGCTTTGGGAGCATACTATATTGCTACGGGCCATTATGCAAAATTAAGACGCGAATCGGGAAGAATAACCCTCTCTAAGGGGGAAGACCAACACAAGGACCAATCATATTTCCTTTGGCGATTAACGCAGGATCAGCTTGAACGAACGCTTTTTCCTCTATCCGATATGGTTAAAAGCCAGACGAGAGAATTGCTGAAAGAGCGAGGTATCGAGACCGCAGATAAGCTTGAGTCGCAGGAGATATGCTTCGTCCCGGAGAACGATTATCGAAGCTTCCTAAAGAAGCATTCGCCCGAGCTTAGTACGTTGCCGGAAGGCGATATCGTCTATCGGGGCAGCGTAATTGGGAAGCACGGAGGCTATCCTTTCTACACCGTAGGTCAAAGGCGCGGCCTGGGAGTTTCGCATAGCGAACCGCTTTACGTTACGCGCATTGACCCGGAGAAGAATATTATAGAGGTGGACGTCGCCGAGCGGCTCGGGAAGAAACGGCTTTTGGCGAAAAAAGTAAATATGATAAAATACGACGATATACCACGTGAAAGGGAATTTATCGTTAAGATTAGATATAAAGACAGCGGCAAACCCGCCCTATGTAAAATTAACTCCGACGGGGATCTTGAAGTTGAGTTCATGGAACCGCGCGATTCGATCACGCCCGGCCAATCCGTAGTCGTGTACGAAGGGAACGACGTAGTGGCGGGGGCGGTTATAGATAGCTCATCTTACGAGTGACGCCAGGCAATCGGTAATGATCTTCATATTCCGCCCGGTATCGTGATTTGCGACTATATACTTCCGGGCCGCTTCGCCTAACGTCCTGACCCTATTATAATCCTTTAAGAGCGCTATTAGCTTCGCGGCGAACGCTTCGGCGGTTGCCGCGACTAATAGGCCGTCTTCCTCCTTCGCAAAATTGCCCTCGGCGGAAACGGGAGTCGCTACGACGGGCAGCCCGGCCGCCATGGCTTCAAGTATTTTTATACGAATGCCCGCCCCGACGAAGAGCGGCGCGAAGTAAATGGCCGCTTTAGCGAAATACGGATCGATATCCTCGACGTAACCTACTGGATTCACTCCCAAGTCCCTATAGTTTTCAAGCCACGTCGGAGCGTTTTTCCCCAAGAGAGTAACTTTGACCCGAGGCTCCGCCGCATGGACTATCGGCAATACTTCGTCCAGGAACCACTTTAGAGCGTCTACGTTGTGCGGCCACCTGTATGTAGTGGCAAGTAATAATTCATGGGGATTTTTTTCTGCTTTAGGCAAATCCCATCGATCGGTATCAACCCCCGAAAGGCTGTGCACGAAATGCGCTCCGGGAGCTAAATCCCTCGCCGCGTTTAACTCCGCCAAAGTTATCGGGAAGTTCGCGTCCATCCTTTTCCAAATCTCAATTTCTTCCTTCTTTAGCGCCGCGCCCTGGAAGGCTACATACGCTCGCTTGGGGGAATAAAATGGGAGATTCTCCGCATAGCGGGTCCAGATCCTGTGCTCTATATTATGCATTCTAAGCGTCGCAGGAATTCCGGTCAACGATTTAATAAAGAGCCCGATAGGCGCCATAGAGGTATGGTGGCAGAGAATTGCGTCGTACTTTCTCTCCTTAACTAATTCTTTAAAGAACTCCCGGATATTACCGGTGAAGTGCTTTTCTAAGTATATAGACTTTCCGGTCGCAATAGATTTCAGAATGCGCGACGGCGTATTCTTGAGCGAATGGATAAGGTAAATTATCTTTGTCGAGTCGCCTAATTTATAATCTTCGAGTATGTTGGGAATATACTTCAGCTCCGAATCGTCTTCCGTAAAAAAGAAAAAATCCGAAGTGAAGCCGGCGTCGCGCAACGCGGCGAGGCTTGAAGCTATACCGATCTTCCCCCCGTCGTCGGCCGGGTAGGGGATCCGTGGAGACAGGTTTAGGACGTTTATTTGTTTCGCCATGACCGGATTTTTCTCTGAATTTTATGTTTAAACAAGCGGGTATAATTGACTATTTCAAACTGCCCCAAAGTGATAGTTCTTACCTGGGAACGCTTAACCGGCTTCCTTTCAGTCTTAATCGTATGCAAAGATACTTTGCACATTTGACTAACGACTATAATAGCTTTTCCGATCCCATACCCGGCCCCCAGGGCGAATATGAATTGCATAAAACTACAAAGAATATGCCTGCCAACAGCATATTCAATTGGAAAATATTTCCAATTATACCTTGTAAACTGGTTTCCCATTAATACGAAACGATCAAAGTTTGCCTGCTTTTTATTCGTATAATGAATAAAACGAATATTAGGGAAGTAACTGATATTAAATCCATGCAAAATTGCCCGGGTGGAAAGCTCCAGTTCCTCGAATCCAAATTCCCAAAATCCCCCGACTTGTTCGAAAACCTCCTTGCGCAGAGCTGCCCCGCACCCTATGAAAGTATATGTCGGGTAGCCTTCGGGCGGCACGTTGATTTTATCTACCGGGTAGGGATGGTATTCTAAAGGCTTATTATCATTAAAGTACTCAAGATCCTCCATCGCGACAATGTGAATATTTGGATTGTATTTGAATACTTGCGCTACTTTCGACATTTCGAACGGAGTTTCAGGATGCGAGTCGTCGTCCGTGCGCCATATTATATCTCCCCCGGCGCTTTTCAACGCTAAATTAAAAGCTTCAGTTCCTATGTTTTCGTTCAAAACGATAAGCTTAACGTCAGGAAATAGTTCTTTTATCATGAGCGCAGTGCCGTCCGTAGAGCCGTTGTCAACGACTATGATTTCTTTATCGGGGTAGTCCTGCTCAATAAATTTTTCAATGCACTTCTTTAAGTAATCGCGTCGGTCCCGCGTAAAAAAAATAACGCTAAATTTCATATATTACATTATATAGTTTATCTTGATTATTACTCTTGGTTCGGCGCTTCGAATACTCTAAAGAAACTATCGTAGAAGCTAACTTTATCGGCGGGGACTTTTACTTTAAGTAAAATACCGTCGTCGGTATCCTCGCGTTCGAGCGTTTCGAGCGTATCGTAAATTTTTGAAAGTATATCCATCTTGCTATATGGCAGAAGCAATTGTTTTTGATTGCTCTGCTTTTCGTATTCGAATTGCATTCTTTCCAATAAAGCCGAAAGATTGATCCCGCGCTCGGCGGAAATAAAGACGGACTTTGGAAATTCCTCCTCGATAGCGCGTAAACCGTACAGGTGCTCAAGCCTGTCGATTTTATTAAATGCGATGATAAGCGGTTTTTCCTTGATGTTTAATGATTCGAGCGTCTCGTTGACCGCCGCGATGTTCTCCCGGAAGAATTCATAGGAAATATCCACCACATGAACTATAACGTCCGCCTCGGCCGCTTCCGACAGGGTGGAGCGAAATGAAGCGACCAGGTGCGTGGGCAGTTTTCGAATAAATCCAACAGTATCGCTCAATAACGCTTTCGCGCCGCTTGGAAGCGTAAACCCGCGCACAGTCGTATCCAACGTCGCGAAAAGCTTGTTCTCTACGTAAACGGAAGAGTCCGTAATCGCGTTCATAAGGGTTGATTTGCCAGCGTTAGTATAGCCGACAAGCGCAAAGCGCGGTATGCCTAATCTGCCTTTTCTCTGTTGAATGCGCTGCATATCGATTTGAGCTAATTTCTCTTTTAATCTCTGTATACGCGTGCGGATCATTCGGCGGTCCGTCTCTATCTGCGTTTCGCCCGGACCTTTCGTTCCAATGCCGCCGTATTGCTTTGAAAGGTGCGTCCACATCCTTGTCAATCTCGGCAGCATGTACTGCAGCTGTGCGAGCTCCACCTGCGTTTTCGCTTCGAGCGTCTGCGCACGGCGAGCGAAGATATCGAGTATCAAGCCGGAGCGATCTATCACCTTGATCTCCAGCTTAGTGGAGAGATTCCTGGTTTGCGCCGGCGTTAAATCGTCGTCGAAAACGACTAAATTAATATCGTTGTCCTTTACTATCTGGGCGATCTCTTCGAGCTTGCCCTTGCCGACGACAGTCGAAGGATTGGGCTCGGCAAGTTCCTGGTAGATTTTCTCAATGATCTCGGCTCCTGCCGTTTCAGCTAAAAATTCTAATTCATCGAGATGCTCGAGCGCGAGTTCTCGATTGCATCCTTTTGGTTTTATTGAAATTGCAAGGGCTTTCTCTATTTTATCGGCGGTTTCATGCATCGCTTAATTTCCGGCTATTTTCTTAACAATACAAGCATTAACGAATCAAGGACTTCAAAATTAATAGCTTTCGATTGATTATCAAAATAAATCAATTTTTAGAAAAAAATCGTAATGAAAGTTTGCTAATATTAAAAGTTCTTGCGTATATTAGAGAAAAATAAAAATTTAAAGTCGGAAAATCTATGTCCAAAGCTTTATCCGCTTTCTTTAGCAACGATCGTGCATATATTACCGTAGTCAATAGAAATGAAAAAGGCATGGAATTACTTTATGTAAATTCCACGGAATCCCTTATTGACCTGGAAGATATCAACGGCGAGGAATCGCTGACCGGACGAGCGGAACTGAATCAAATATTTGAAGAAATCGGCGAAGTTGACGAAGCGAACGTAGCTTTGCCGGCTGAAAGCGTCATCGTAAGCCAGTTTCCATACCGTTCAACGATTAAGGAAATCGAAATTCGTTATCTGGTGGAACTGGAAATTAAGAACGTCTACCCGCTTTTTAATTTCGATGATTTCTCAGTTGAATTGATTCCCTTTGGATTGTCCGAATGGATGATGGCGGTTCTCATCCCGAACTTTTTGTTGAAAACGGTAAAGGAATTACTCGCGCCAGTCGAGATTCCAATCAAGCATATAGACATAAGCCAGATTAACGCTCATTCCGCTTTCCTGTTTAACTACCCCGAGGACCGCGGCAAACTGATCGCTATATTCAACGTGCAGGACCGATTTATAGATATAAGCGTAGTAAACGGCGAACAACCCGAATACTATAATTTGCTCTCTTACAATAGTCCGGAGGAGATTTCCGAAAAAGTGGCCCATGAATTTGACAGGATCGCTAAAAAGATGAAAAAGCAGCCCGTAGCCTCTTATTTCTTCGGTTCCGCGATTACGCGTACGTCCATGCTCAATTGCTGGGAGGCCGCCATGGAACGCGGTATAGAGGCGAAGCGGCTTAACGCGTTCCGAATGATGAGCTCTAAGCTCGGAGCCCGCGAGAGGGCCTATTGCGCCAGGGTTTTTCATCTGTTCCCGCCGTGCGTCGGCGCGGCGATCCCGACTTATCACCATAGGAAAAAGATTATTAAATGAGAATTATTGCCGGAAAATACAAGGGTATAAATATTACGGTAAACGTCCCGGAAGGCGTTAGACCGACGCAGGACGCGCTTAGGGAGACCATCTTTAATATTCTTTATAATTACATGGAGATCGAGGGCGCCCGCTCGCTCGATCTTTTCGCAGGCACGGGGGCGCTCGGGCTGGAAGCGCTTAGCCGCGGAGCCTCCGAATGCGTCTTTGTTGAAAAGAATCCGCGCGTATGCGGTATAATCAAATCCTTGCTTAAGAAATTACCAGGCCAGGCGCCCGCCGCAAGCGTCGTGTGCCGCGAAGCTGTAAAGTTCCTGTCGAAATACGACGCGGGAGCCAACCCGTTCGACCTTATACTTGCCGATCCGCCCTACGAAGCGCCGTTGCATGCAGATATTCTTTTGCAAATAGCCGAGAGAAATCTACTCTCGCCGCAGGGAACTATTATGCTCGAAACGAAAAAGAATTTTTCCGTCATACCGCCCGCTGGATTAATGATATTAGACGAAAGAACTTTTGGAGATTCGAAAGTTTTCTTCCTAAAAAATAAATAACGATTTCCTTCGAGCGTTTCATTATTTTTGCGCGTCCGCACATTCTTAAATATTTACGGAGTATAGTTTATACATGAGGACTCTTCAACTCTTTATTGCATTTTTTGTATTATCAGGCTTTGCATGCTATTCGCAACCGGATAGCGCTAAAGGGCCGTTATCGGATTTATCGGTCAACTTAAGATTGCAGCTTCGATCGGAGATGGACGGACGGGACTTTTCCAACGCCACTTATCCGAAGCAATTTACTACGCTTAGAACTTCTCTTCTAATAGGAAAAAGCCTGACAAAAAATGTCAACCTTTTTGTTCAGGTAAATGATTCCAGGTTATTCGGCGAAGAGAATAACCCTACTTATGCCAACTTCCAAAATACATATCTTCACCAGGGCTACGTCAATTGGAACGAGCCGTTCGGGCTGCCGGTATACCTCCAGGCCGGTCGCATGGAATTGCTCTACGGAACGGCGCGCTTCATTACAGTAAGCAGTTGGGGCTACGTTCAAAAAAGCTACGACGGATTCCGCGTCGGCTATAAATCAAATGAATTTTCTATCGACGGATTTAGTATGACGCAGGTTAATTCATCCTCCGCCCCAAGCGGCGCGCTTCCCGATACGCTTCTTTATCCCTACCCGGCCCTTCCATTTGGCGGTTATCAGCTCGTCGGGCTTTACGCGACTATTAATAAATTCCCCGGCAACAGAACTGAAGTATTCGGTTATTATGAGTACAACGACAAAAAGTCCAAGATAGGGGAACCCACGGCGGAGCGCTTCACGGCAGGTCTGTCGTATTATCTGAATATGGGCAGGATGGGCGCGACGTTCGAAGCGGCTTACCAGGGCGGTTACGGGGGCGTGGCGGCGGACAATAAATCAACGAGAAAAATAGCGGCCTATACGATAGCGGGAACGCTCAGGATGAAGTTGGATCCTGTTACAACCTCGCTGAACGTTGATATTCTCTCCGGCACAAAAGAAAAAGAACTCGCGGAAGGCGGCGAATGGAACACGTACGATAATTCCTTCCAGAGCAAGCACACCTTTTACGGGTACATGGATTACTTTACTAACGCGACTGTAAGCCCTTTCACGGCAGGGATAAACGATTACTTCCTAAGAATGGAATATAAAGCTGAAGGCGTCCCTACAAGCGCCCAAGTGGACGCGCATTATTTCCAATCCAACCAGCCGGTAACAATAAGCGAAGGAACTACCTCGACGAACTACGGCGCGGAGATAGACGCTATCGTTCGGTACAACATAACGAAGGGCTTTACTGGCGAGCTCGGCGGCAGCGCCTTTTTCGCCGACGACATAATGAAGAAAGCATGGACCAAACCCGGCCTGCCTTCCCCGAAGGATTTCGGTTGGTGGTCTTACTTCATGCTAAGACTGGATATATAAGCCGCGTATATCCTCGCCATTCTCCAAATGCACGCTTTTCGAGAGCTCCGCGCTTTTGCGGAGCTCTTCGAAGAAGTCCTCAAGCTCCTCCTTGCTCCACTCGAACGTTACTATGCCGCTCTCGTCGTTTTGAGAAACTAACCTGGTAAATATTAACCGGGCGCGATATATCCTTAGATCGGGGTAGAGGAGCGACAGCATATACGCGTAAATTTTCATCTGCAGGCTATAGTAGTCGCGCAATTCGTTGATGCGTTCGATAGAATCGACGCGATTGGTCTTCCAGTCCCAGATTTCCCACATGCCGTCCTTGTTCTGGATTAAGCAATCAATACTGCCGGTTAGGTAATCCCCGTTAATGGGCATATTCAATTCATATTCGAAGAAGGCGTTCTTCAGTCCGAACAAATTATCTGAGATGAAATCCGATTCGATCAGGCCTTTCAACTGGTTGAAGGATTCCTGGTACGTAGATTCAGAGGAAATGGAATTATCCTCCATTAAGGCCCTAATCGTTTTCTCGAGTTCGCTTTCTAATACTATCCCGGAGAAGTCGGTCCATTCGTTCATCGTTTCAAGAGCCGCATGCACTATGATCCCGAAAGCGGCCCCGCTCGTCGTGTCTTTTTGCTCGTAATTGTCCTCGATATTCGGCGCTTGCTTTTCATCTTCTTCGATAAGGCCTAAATAATACTTTTTATAAAACTCTTCCTTATCTTTTTTATAGAGCGAGAGCTTTGTAGCAGAGAAATATTCCGCGCTAAAATCGCTCGCAAGCGGATCAATATTGATCAATACGTTTTCGTCGATCTCGGTTTCTTGCTTTACTTCCAGGGCCTCATCGAAGGATTTTTCCGTTAGAGCATAAATTTTAACAGGATATTCAATTTTCTTTGTTACCCTGGTTCCGCCGTTAAAGAAAATTAGCGTATCTTGAATAAGATGCTCCGATCGCATGAATAGTTCGGTATAATCGATATGCAATCCCTCGGCGATTAAGCCTAAAAATCCGGTAGAGGCGCCGGTTAAAGCTCCGCTTTTCTTATCCGTCCCAAACTTTGCGGACAGGATCAAATGGTCCTTTGCGCGGGTGCAAGCGACGTAAAGTAAACGTTTTAATTCGGCGTATTCGGCCTTTTCATTCTCCTGCTTAGCAAGCGCGTAGGCTATCGATTCGAATCTGGTATTTGCTAGCTCGTTAGCTGACTGATCGTAAATCGAGAACGTCAGTCCGAATTTATCGTCGACGTTGAAGGAACTTGGCGGCGGCGCTTTAACGTCCATGCTGTAGATCGCTACGATAGGGAATTCGAGGCCCTTGCTGGAGTGTATCGTCATTATATTAATAGTATTTTCGCCGGTCAAGAAGGCCGCTTCGCCCTCGGAGGATTCCTCGATCAGCATATCGAGCTCGGCTATGAAATCGTATAGATTCTTAAATCCGCGCGCTTCGAACGCGCGCGCAAGCTCGATCAATTTATCTACGTTCGCCGACATTTGCTCGCGGGCCGGGTTGTTGGTTATAGCGCCGATCCAGCCAGTCTCCTCGATCAATCGTATGATCAGTTGCGAGATAGGAAGTCGGGAAGCGAGGGGCAGTAATTCCGAAAGTATACGGTGCGTTCTCTCTATTGTTAGGCGGAGATCGCCCCGAAAATCCTTACCGTCGCCGAACCGCTCCTCGCATTCTTCTGCAAGGCAGACTATTCGCTCCCAAAGAGTCCCTCCAATCACGAGATTGTTGATGTCGAATACGTCGTTGTCGCTCAATCCGAAGTAAGGGGATTTAAGGAGCGCATAAAGAAATACGTCGTTCTTCGGATTTTGAAGGAACTTTAAGTAAGACACTACGTCCAGGACTTCCTGCGAAACGTAGAATCCTTTGCCCGCATGGAGCGTGTAGGGGATTTTCTCAAGCATGAGCGCTATTGCCAGGTAGGGCACGTCCTTTCTCGTTCGCGACAGAACAGCCACGTCGCTCCAGTTGTACGGCTCGTCAGAGTTTGCATTCCCGGAGCCAAGTATCATCGATTTAATTTTCCGGGCAAGATTAGTTGCCTCGAGCATTTTATTCCCTTTTGTCGATTTATCCTCGTCGTCGTCGCCATTTCCATCATCGAAGCCGTTCGCGATCTCGTCGCCTCCGTTGGAACCGTTCTTCGACTTAGCGTTCATGAGGAAGGAAATGCTTCCAAAGGCGCTATTTAAGCTCGCCGGCGAGCTGTCGTCGTTGATCAGCCCGTCGATAAGTTCCGTGCTCCGTCCGACTATCAAAGGCTCGTAGTCCGTCTCGTATTCGCTGTATTCGGATTTCATTACGTTACCAAACAAAACGTTGCAGAACGATGCCACGACTGGCTGCAAACGGAACGTTTCAAGTAATTCAATTTTTCCTTTGCGCTCGTTTGGCAAAAGGTAGGGAGTGTCCGTTATAGCGTTAATAGCGTCGGGGAGCTCGCCTTTTTGGATTTTTCCCTCGTTTATCCGCATTATATCCCGGATCGCCTGCAGGAATACGCGGACGTCCGCTCCGCGGAAACGATAGATGCTCTGCTTGGCGTCGCCGACGATAAAAAGTTGCGTCGACGGCAAAGGCCTTGCGGGGACGGCTTCCGCAGGCATGGGATTAAGGTCCTCGACGAGCTTTCTAATAATCGAATACTGAAGCTCGTTGGTATCCTGGAATTCGTCGACGAGCACCCTTGTAACCTTTCTTCGGAAGATCCTAAGCACGTCCGGATTATCTAAAAGCTTATCGGTCTTGAGCAACATATCGCTGAAGTTCAGCATTCCCTCTATATCTTTCGTCTCGTCCATATCCTCGACAACTTTTCCGGCAATCTCGAAAAGTATGCGGCCGGCCCGGATTAGCTCCTTTTCACGTTTTAAATGGGAGTATTTTTGGACCGCCTCGGTAAGGGAGATTATCCATTTATGCAGCAAGTCGGAATGCCGGACGTCGTCATAGCCCGAGTCTTTGCCGGCCTGCTTAACCGCGAACCCGCGACCGGCTTTTAATGTAGCTAACTTGTCGCCTTCCTGGAGCAGAGCGTCTATCAAATCATTATCGTAAGAACCGTTCCAGACCTCCAGGGTCGCGATCAACCTATTAAGAGATTCGCGGACTTCGTAGTATTCGTTTTTTTTCTTTTTTTTATCCTCGCCAAAGTTCAGCAGCGCGTCGAGATATTCGCCATACATTTTAAGGTGTATTTCTTCGAGCAGCCACATTTCCCGTATATTTTCAAACCATAATCTTAGATTCCTTTGAAATATTTCCTCGTCGGTAAATGTTTCATAGTATTTCTTTATTTGGTGGAAAGTCTCTAAATCCTTCAGCATCTCCTCGAGGAAATCCTTTACTTTCTTTAATGTAAGGCGTCGTATGGCGAAATTCACATTTTTCCGTATATTTGCATCGTCGCTGGCGAGCATATTCTCTAAAACGTCAATGACGGAGTTCTTTTTAAGAATGGCATAATCGGTTTCGGGCGCGTCCGTGAAGTTCGGATTAACGCCCGCCTCAATAGGAAATTCGCGCAGCAGGCTGCTGCAAAATGAATGGATGGTCGAGATCTTCGCGAAGCTTAGTTTCTCGCGGACGTCGGGAAGTATAGCGCGCAAGTCCGAGTACTCGGGCGATTGCATCATATCGCTAATTTCCCGTACTATCCTGGCCTTCATTTCGGCCGCCGCTTTACGCGTGAAAGTAATGGCGACGATTCTCTGGGGGTCCTGGCGTACGGCCGGATCGTTAAGAAGTAGATTTAAATATCTTTCAACGAGAACCCTGGTTTTACCCGAGCCTGCGTTCGCCGTTACGGAAGCGTGACGATCGATGTAGATCGAAACTTTTTGTTCATGCGTAAAACTTGCCGCCATTTGCCGTTCATTATATTGGGGAACATAAAAAAAGGAAAATAATTCCAATAAAGTTAAAAAAACGTTTTTTTATTCCAAGAAAATTCCTTAATTTTGTATTCAATTAAATCGCGGGGTAGAGCAACTGGTAGCTCGTCGGGCTCATAACCCGAAGGTTGTAGGTTCAAGTCCTGCCCCCGCTACAAAAGCGGATTCTTTATCGCTCCCGGGCGGAAAAGAATCCTTTTTTTTAGGTAATCGATAGTTCTTTAATAATAAAAATGTATTAGTTAAGTCATATTGGTTAGCGCATAGGGAAAGCGGATATGGACTTAATACTAATAATACTAGCGTTATTGTTTTTAATCCTGGGGATAGTAGGGTGCTTTATGCCCGCTATACCCGGTCCGCCGCTATCGTTTATTGGACTGTTAGTCGGGTACTTTATCTCGGACTATCCATTGAGCGCAAGCCAATTGTGGATATTTGGCATACTAACCGTAGTCGTAGCCGCGCTGGATTACATTATTCCAATTATAGGCGCGAAATTTACTGGCTCGACGAAACGCGGCCAAATTGGATCAATAATAGGATTATTCCTCGGACTATTCATATATCCTCCTTTTGGCGCGCTAATATTAACGTTTACAGGGGCGGCATTAGGAGAACTATCCAGCGGAAAGAATGCGTCCGCCGCGTTCAAGGCCGCCGCAGGCTCCGCGCTCGGCATGATGGCCGGCGTTATGATCAAGGTTGCGCTCTGCGTCGCAATGCTTATTGTATTTGTTCTAAGCGTTATCAATATGAATTGATTCTTATTAAAGCGTATCGGATACGCTCCCTGCCGCTATAAGCGCGGGGAATAGTTAGTTTAAACTAAATCATAAATTTATGGCAAAATCTAAGGAAAAGAGCGGAGGAAAGCTCTTTATCGTTTCCACACCCATCGGAAACAAAGAAGACATCACATTACGAGCTATCAGAACGCTCGAAGAATGCGACCTCGTCGTCTGCGAAGAAATCAAAGAGGGCGCAAAAATTTTGCGCACTATTAACATCTCTAAAGAGCTCGACAATCTAAACGAGCAAAATGAAGAACAAAAAGCCGGAATGTACGTCGAAATGCTTCGCGAAGGCACGAGCATCGCCGTTATCTCCGACGCCGGAACGCCCGTCATCGCAGACCCCGGGCTTACTCTGGTTCGCGCCGCCCTTGCGGCCGATATCGATATCGAAGTCGTTCCTGGAACGACAAGCATGATGACCGCTCTCGTTAGAAGCGGCTTTAGCACAAAAAGATTCTTGTTCGCCGGTTTCTTAAGCAGGAAGCCCAGCGAACGCAGCGAAGAGCTTGAAAAATTAGCTAAGGTTCCCGACACAGTTATTATGTTGGACACTCCCTACAGGCTAAACACATTGCTTCGCACCGCCGCGCAAATAATGCCCGACAGGCGGGCTTACCTGGGGTTGAACTTAACCATGCCCTTCGAAACTCACCATTACGGCACGTTCGCCGAGCTTGCAGAGCGTTTCGCTGAAAAGAAATTAAAAGCCGAATTCGTTATTTGCTTTGAAGGCGCTTTTGGCGAAACAGTCGACGCATACGCTGATACGAGAACATCCGCCGTTATTGGAAGAGATGAAGAATTTGGCGAAATAGCCCAGACCAGGAAGTACGCGTTAGACGCGATAGAAGGCGACGATATATTCTCCGAAATCGATTCCGCCGAAACTACGGAAACCGGGAAGAGGTTCGCCGACTTCGAAGCCGAAGGCGAGGAGAACAAACCGGAACGCGAACGCGCTCCGGGCAGGGAACACCGCGAAGGCGATAGAAGAAACTATAACCGCGGCGGGGATAGAAGAGAAGGCGGCGAACGCAGGAGCTACGGCGACAAGCGCGAGGGCGGCGAGCGCCGGGACAACCGCGGCGGGGATAGACGCCAGGGCGCCAATCGCTACGGCGATAAACGCGAGGGCGGCGAGCGCAGAAGCTACGGCGATAACCGCGAAGGCGGCGAGCGCAGGAACTACGGCGACAAACGCGAGGGCGGCGAACGCAGGAGCTACGGCGACAAGCGCGAAGGCGGCGAACGCAGGAGCTACGGCGACAAACGCGAAGGCGGCGAGCGCAGGGATAGTCGCGGCGGAAATAGGGGATTTAACAGATCCGCTGAACCCGAAGGCGGCGAGCGTAACTACAACGATATTAAATATAACGAAAAAAGTTACCAGGAAAGCAAACCGTACGATAGACCCCAACGCAAGCCTTACTCGGACGATAGACGCCAGGGCGGCGGTAGATACTCCGACAACCGCGGCGAACGCCGCGATAGCGGAAGAAGAGACGATCGTGGAGCAGGCAGAAGCGACAACCGCGGCGAAGGTAGAAGCGAAGGCAGGGAAGAATTCCGTAGCCATGACTTCGAAAGATTCGGCTACTCCAATCTCGCTAATAGGCGCAGCCATAACTTCAAGCCCAAGACCGGCGGCGGACCTAAAAAAGGAAACAGAAGTTATAATAAATAAAGCTTTACTCTGGTAGTGAAGCGCTATGCCAAAGGACGTTCCTTAATTAGGGGCGTCCTTTTTTCATTTAACATTTATCATTGATCATTTATCAGATTAGATATTCGTTAAAAGATGCGCAAGCGCTTGCAACTGAAGGTATTAGTCATCCTCGCGCACGCGAGGATCCATATAGTCTGAACCTTTGATTAATCTGATTAATTTGATTAATACAAGATAGAGTAGCTGAAAATAGCGCGCAGGCGCTTGGAAATAAACAGCGCCCGTCATTCCCGACCCCGTTCGGGAATCTAAAGGACATTTTAATTACGCAAAAAGCTTGCAATAACGCGCAA